>JBBSUN010000004.1:0-142870 GCA_038234335.1 Mycobacteriales bacterium | reverse complement strand
CGCCCAGGCTCACCACGCCCACCACCACGAGACCGGCCGCGAGCACCACCAGGGCGATCCCGCCGAGCCGCAGCCGCGAGCCCGGACCCATCAGACGGTGAAGCCGAGCCGACGCGCGGCCCGCTGCTTCTGGCGGCTCGCGCGCAGGCGGCGCAGGCGCTTGACCAGCATCGGGTCGGCAGCCAGGGCCTCGGGGGTGTCCACCAGCGCGTTCAGCACCTGGTAGTACCGGGTCGCGGAGAGGCCGAACAGCTCCCGGACAGCCTCCTCCTTGGCCCCGGCGTACTTCCACCACTGGCGCTCGAAGGCGAGGATCTCGAGCTCGCGGCGGTCGAGCCCGTCGGCCGCCGCGTCGGACCCGGCGGCCACCGCGGGAGACGCCTCGGGGCGAGCTGCTGCCGAGTCCATGGGTCCCTCCGGGGTGCGAATCACACGCGTGTCGTTCGGAGCGTATTCAACCACGCCGAGGTGTCGGCCCCGGCGACGCGCCCGGTACGCTCGTCCACCGTGCCGGTTCTGCCTGTCGTCATCGTCGGAGACCCCGTGCTGCACACCCCCACCCGGCCCGTCACCGACCACGACGACGCGTTGCGCGCGCTCGTCACCGACCTGTTCGACACCATGGACGCCGCCCACGGTGTCGGCCTGGCGGCGAACCAGGTGGGCGTCGACCTGCGCGTGTTCGTCTACGACTGCCCCGACAGCGACGACGACGAGACGGACTCCCCCACCCGCCGGCGGGGCGTCGTGGTCAACCCCGTCCTGGAGACCTCCGAGGTGCCCGAGGGCATGCCCGACGTCGACGAGCTCGAGGAGGGCTGCCTCTCCGTGCCGGGCGAGGCCTTCCCCACCGGCCGCGCCGGCTGGGCCCGGGTCACCGGCACCGACGCCGACGGCAACCCCGTCGTGGTCGAGGGCCACGACTTCTTCGCCCGCTGCCTGCAGCACGAGGTGGGCCACCTCGACGGGCTCACCTACCTCGACCGCCTCGTGGGTCGGCACGCCCGCGCCGGCAAGAAGGCGGTCAAGCGCAACGGCTGGGGCGTGCCCGGGCTGAGCTGGGTGCCGGGCGAGGACCCGGACCCCTTTGGCCACTGACGCGCCCCTCGGGGCGAGGGTGGTGGTGCGGCACCGTCGCCCGCCCGGCTCGGTGCCGCCGTTGACCGACGTGGTCGGGGTCCTGCTCGGGCGCGACCCGGTGGTGGTGCGGGCCCGGGACGGCCGCGAGGTCACCGTCGCCGAGACCGACGTGCTGCGGCTGAAGGTGGTGCCCGCCGCCCCCGTGCGGACCGCGGCGATCCGCGACCTGGAGCACGCCGCGGCCCTGGCCTGGCCGGGCACCGAGCAGGCGTGGCTCGGGGGCTGGCTCGTGCGGGCGAGCGGGGGCTTCACCGGACGGGGCAGCTCGTGCGTGCCGCTAGGGGCACCGCCCGCCGGTGGTGTCGCCGAGGTCGCGCGGTGGTACGCCACGCGGGGGCTGCCGGCCCGGTTCGCCCAGCCCGAACGCCTCGCCGTCGCCCTGCCCCTGGGTGCCGTCCGCGGTGAGGACGTGCACGTGCTCACCACGGAGGTCGGGTCGCTCGCCGGTCCGGAGGTGGACGTGCGCGGCGACCTCGACGACGACTGGCTCGCCGCCTACCACTACCGAGGCACTCCGCTGCCCCCGCACGCCGCCGACGTGCTGCGCGCCGTGGTGGACGGGACGGTCGGGTTCGCTCGGATCTCCGGCGACGGCGGGGTGCTCGCCATCGGGCGGGGTGCGGTGACCACCGCGCCGGACGGGGTGCGCTGGCTGGGGCTCACCGCGCTCGAGGTCGCGCCCACCGCCCGCCGCCGGGGCCTCGGTGTGCGGCTGCTCTCCGGTCTAGCCGCCTGGGGGGCCGCGCAGGGGGCGCAGCGGGTGTACCTGCAGGTGGCCGCGGACAACGACGGGGCGCTCGCGCTCTACGCCGGCGCGGGGTTCACCCGCCACCACGGCTACCGCTACGACCTGCTGCCCGGCCCCGGGCTGTGAACGAAACCTCGCCGCCCAGGTCGAGGAATCACGCACGAGGGCGTCAGCCCAGGTAGTCCGCGGCCGGCTGGGGGGCGGTGGGGGTGCCGAAGCTGCCGATCACCGGGGAGACGGCGTCGAAGAAGCTGCGGGCGGGTTCCGCGCCGCCGGTGAGGTTGCCGTCGGTGCAGTGCCGCAGCGGGGTGGTGCACATGCTCTGCAGGGTCGTGGAGTCGTTGAAGATGATGTCGGCGCCGGCCAGGGTCGAGGTGAAGCCGAGGAAGGCGTCGGAGTACTCGGAGTTCGTGGTGCCCGTCTTGCTCGAGATGGGCAGGGTCCAGCCGACCGACCTCGCCGCGGCCGAGGCCGTGCCGGTCACCGCATCGTGGCTCATCGCGTCGGCCAGGCTCGAGGCCAGGCCGGGGCTGACCACCTGCTCGCACGCCTGGGTGTCGAGGGGGACCGCCGCCCCGGTGGCGTCGGTGACGCCGGTGATCGGCGTGGGCGGGCACCAGGTGCCGCCCGAGGCCAGCGTGGCCCCGACGTTGGACAGCTCGACGGGGTTGACCGGGGTCACGCCGAGGGTGAACGAGGCCAGGTTGCCCTGGGTGAACTGCTGCTGGATCGACGGCCCGCCCGCCGGGGCGACGGCGTAGGACCGCATGCCGAGCTTCACGGCCATGTCCACGGCGCTGCCCACCCCGGCCTCGCTGATGAGCTTGACGAAGGCGGTGTTGGGCGACTCGGCCAGCGCGTCGGCGAGCGTGTACGAGCTCTTGTAGCCGTTGCTGTAGTTCTTCACGCAGTACGTCTTGGGCGGGCACCCGTGGGCGCCCTGGCTGTCGCCGAACCCGGTGAGCTGCAGGGTCGGCGGTGTCGGCAGGACGCTGTTGATCCCCACCAGGTGCTGCTGCAGGGCGGCGGCGGCGGTGAACACCTTGAACACCGAGCCCGCCCCCGAGCCCTCCGTCGTGTACGGCTGGCCGAGCACCGTCTGGTGCCGGGTGGCGTCCAGGCCGTAGGTGCGGCTCGACGCCATGGCCAGCACCGGGTGCGAGGTCGCCCCGGGTGCGACCACGTCGAGCACGTTCGCGATGCCGTCGAGGTCCGCCGGTGCCTGGCGGAGGAGACCGGCTCGGGTGGCGGCCTGCACGGTCGGGTTCAGCGTCGTGCGGATCGTCAGCCCACCGGCGTCCACGTCGTCGCGGGTGATCCCGGCGGAGGCGAGGTACTGCAGCGCGTAGTCGCAGAAGAAGCCGTCGTCCCCGGCACCGATGCAGCCGTCGGTGGGCGCCGCCGGGGCGGCCAGCACCCCCAGCGGCTGCGCGCCCGCGGCGGTGGCGACGGCCTGGCTCACGGCCCCGGTCGCGACCATCGTGGACAGGACGACGTTGCGCCGGGCGAGGACCGTCGAGGCGTGGGTGAACGGGTTCAGCGCCGAGGACGACCGCACCATCCCGGCGAGCATCGCGGACTGGCTCAGCGTGAGGTCCTTGGCGTCCACGCCGAAGTAGGTCTGCGCCGCCGCCTGGATGCCGTAGGCGCCGTTGCCGAAGGGCACGAGGTTCAGGTAACGGGTGAGGATCTCGTCCTTGCCCAGCTGCTGGTCCAGGCTCAGCGCGACCCGGATGTCGCGGATCTTGCGCGCCGCGGTGTCGGCGGTCGCGGCCCGCTGCTCCGCCTTGTTCTGCGCGAGGACGAGCAGCTCGTAGTTCTTCACGTACTGCTGGGTGATCGTCGACGCGCCCTGCTGGGTCCGCCCGGACGCCGCGTTGGTCAGCGCGGCGCGCAGGGTGCCCCGCCAGTCCACACCGTTGTTGTCGTAGAACCGCTTGTCCTCCACCGACACCAGGGCCGACTTCATCGCCGGCGAGATCTGGTCGCTCGCCACCACGGTGCGCCGCTGGTCGCCCCAGAAGTAGGCGATGGGGGTGCCGCTCGCGTCCAGCATCGTCGACAGCTGGGGCACCCGGCCCTGCGCCAGCGAGGCCGACGTCGAGTCGACGCTGTCGTTGACCTCGTTGGAGAGCAGGCCGACGCCACCGACCACCGGGAACGCCACGCCCGCGACGAGCGCACCCGCCAGCACGCAGGATCCGAGCAGCAGGGCAGCGGTCTTCAGTCGGCGCACACTTCGACCCTAGCGGCGAACACGCCGCTCACATCCACCGTTCGGAGCGAAACGGACAGTGCGACACGAACTCTCACCGCAGCCCGATCAGGCCTGGAACGCCTGCTCCAGCGCGAGCAGCCCGCTGACGAGCCCGGTGCGCTGGCTCGGGCTCAGCTCGTCGAGCACCCGACCGAGCTCCTGGGTGCGGACCGACGTCACCCCGGTGACGAGCTCGTCCCCCGTCGCGGTGGCGGCGACGAGCGCGGCCCGTCCGTCGTCGGGGTCGGGCACCCGGCTGACGTAGCCCTGCTCCTCGAGGACGGCCACGATGCGCGACATCGTGGGTGCGGCCACCTGCTCCTGCGCGGCGAGGTCGCCCTGGCGCATCCGTCCACCGCGGACCACGGTGGCCAGCGCCGACGCCGCGCCGGGGCTGAGCTCGCCCGGGCTGGCCGAGCGGCGCAGCAGCCGGTTCACCCGCCCGAGGGCGAGGTACACCTCGACCGCCTCGGTGACCTCCCGCCCGTCGGGGCGCCCGTCCCGTGCCACGTCCTGCTGCTGGTCGGTCACGGGCCGCTCCTCGGGCTCGGGGCGCCGCGACACCCGAGCGGGTCGCGGCGGACGCCCCGACGACCTGCCGCGGCGGCTCCGGCACCGGGCCACCCCGCGCTCCGGGGGGAGGCGGGCGACGCGGTGCCGGGACCCATCATGACGGCGGCGGCGGCGAACCCGACACCGGACCCGGCCCGGCGGCGGCGTCCGCCGGGTGCGCGGGCGCCGGGGGCATGCTGTGCGCGTGCCGCCGACCCCCCCTGTGCCCGCGTCCGGGCCCGCGCCCGGCCCCACCGACCTGCTGCCCCTGCCCGACCCGGGCGCGACCCCGGTGCGAGTGCTCACCGTGGCCGGCTCCGACTCCGGCGGCGGGGCCGGGATGCAGGCCGACCTGCGCACGATCGCCCTCCTCGGGGCCCACGGCTGCGCCGCGGTGACCGCGGTGACGGTGCAGAACACCCGCGGGGTCCAGGCGGTGCACGAGGTTCCCGCCGAGCTGGTCGCCGCGCAGGTGCGCGCGGTGGTCTCCGACATCGGGGTCGGCGCGGTGAAGACGGGGATGCTGGCCTCGACGGCGATCATCACCGCCCTGGCCGAGGTGTTCGCCGAGCTGGGGATCGGGGCGGACGGGCCGGTGCCCCTGGTGCTCGACCCGGTCGCCGCCTCCGTCGGGGGTGATCCGCTCCTCAGCGGCACCGCCCAGCACACCATGCGCGCGCTGCTGTTCCCCCGGGCCACGCTGCTGACGCCGAACCTGGACGAGGTGCGGCTGTTCACCGGGATCGACGTGGTCGACGACGCCGGCGCGCGGGAGGCCGCCCGGGTGCTGCACGGGATGGGGCCGCGCTGGGTGCTGGTGAAGGGTGGGCACCGGCGCGCCGACGCCGTGAGCACCGACGTGCTGTACGACGGGGTGACGTTCACCGAGCTCAGCGCGCCGCGCACGCCCACCACCGACGACCACGGTGCCGGCGACTGCCTGGGTGCGGCCGCGGCGTGCGCCCTGGCCCACGGCTGGTCGGTGCTCGACGCCGTCGGGCTGGGCAAGCACTGGGCCACCCGCTGCGTCGCGTCGGCCTACCCCCTCGGCGGCGGGCACGGACCCGTCTCCCCGCTGTGGCGCCTGCAGCCCTGACCCCGTCCGCCCCTCGATCGCAGCTCAGCAGGCGCCCAGTCCGCGAAGGCTGGTGAACGTGCGCCGTTGCCCGGTGAACGGGTCGTCGAGGCTCAGGCTCGCGGCCAGCAGCTGCAGCGGGCGCGTCCAGTCCTCGGGGTCGGCGAGCACCACCGGGTAGAGCGGGTCGTGCCGGATCGGCAGGCCCAGCGCGGCCAGGTGCACCCGCAGCTGGTGGGTGCGCCCGGTGCTCGGGTGCAGCCGCAGCGCGCCCGGCCCGGTCCGCTCGACGCGCGTCTCCGCGTTCACCGCGCCGGGCACCTCGCGGGCCTGCAGGCTCCCGCGCTCCTTCACGATGCGGCTGCGCACGGTGCGCGGCAGGGCCACGTCGGCGTCGTCGACCACCCCGGCCAGGTACGTCTTGCGGACGGCCCGGGCCTCGAACAGCCGCTGGTAGGGCCCCCGGGCGGCCCGGTGCACGGTGAGCACGAGCACCCCGGCGGTGAGCCGGTCCAGGCGGTGGGCCGGGCTCAGCTCCGGCAGGTCCAGCTCGCGGCGCAGCCGGGTGAGCACCGTGTCGCTCACGTGCACCCCGCGCGGGGTCGTGGCCAGGAAGGGCGGCTTGTCCACGACCAGCAGGTGCTCGTCGCGGTGCAGCACGTCGACCGTGAACGGCACCGGGACCTCGGGCGCGGGGTCGCGGTACAGGTGCACGAACACCCCGGCGCGGAACGGTGTCCCGGGGGTGACCGCGGTGCCGTCGTCGAGCAGCACCTCCCCCGCGGAGATCTTCTCGCCCACCCGCGCGGCGGCGTCGGGCCAGCGCCGCTGCAGGTGCTCGAGCACGGTCGCCCCGGGTCCCCCCTCGGGCAGGCGCAGCCGTGTCGGGTTCAGCCCGTCCCGCACGGGCAGGGGACGCGCGGGCACCCCGGTGACGCCGGTCCGGGTCTCAGGCGACCCGGCGGCGGCCCCGCAGCACACCGACGCCGACCAGGCCGACGACGGTCAGCGCCACGACGGTCCCCGGGGTCGAGGAGCCGACGACGGTCGTCGCGGTGCCGCCACCACCGGTCTCCACCCCGGCCTGGGGCGCCACCGCGGTGTCCAGACCGGTGGCGTCGACGATGGGCGTGACGGAGAAGCGGCCGCTCGCGTCCTGGGTGACGACGAGACTGTTCACCGTGCCGGCCGCGAGGTCCACGGTGGGGGCGTTCTCCAGCGCGTCGGTGCCGTCGGGCGTGGTGACGCGCAGGGTCCAGCGGCCCTGCGGGACATCGCCGTAGCCGGTGGCGGTGCCGTAGGCGACGTTCCGGGCGACGACCGGTCCGCCGACCGCGCGGATGGTGAGCGTCGCGGCGTCGGGTGCGCCCTGCAGGACCCGGGCGCGCGCGGAGTCGGCGGACGGCGGCGTCAGGTCGTCGGTGACGACCCGGGTGACCAGGGCACCCGGGGTGCCGGCGACGAGCACGGTGTACGCAGCGCCGCTGACCACGGGCACGCTCGCGCTGAGCTGCGGGGCCGAGTCGGCCGCCGAGCGCGCCGCGCGCATGGCCAGCGTGTAGGTGCCCGGCGCGACGGTCTGGTAGTCCGAGATCCGACCGTAGGGCGCCTTCTGCGCCATGGGCGACACGGTGCCGTCGGGCGCGGTCAGGGTGACGTCGACCGGGCCGACGCCCGGGGCGAGGTGCCCGACGCGGACGAACCCGCTGGGGTTGGTCGTCGACGTGGTCTGCGCGGATGCGGCACCGGCGGTGCCGACGAGCAGCGCGAGGGCACCCAGCAGGGCGAGCACCAGCACCCGGAGGGCGGGTGTTCGGGCGGGATGGGTCGTCATGGGGGTTCTCCTCGTGAGCGGGGTGGTCAGGACGCCGCCCGGACCGGGTCCGGGGCGGCAGCGGGGACAGGGGCGTCGAGCTCGGTGGGCCAGCCGGCGGCGAGGGCGCGGGTGGCGACGGGGGTGGCGTCGTCGGGCAGCCGGGCCGGGAGCAGGGCGCGCAGCAGCACGAGCGCCAGCACGCCCTCGTGCAGCAGCAGCGCCACCGTGGTGCGCACGGCGGCCGCCCGCCCGGCACCGCGGCCGTCCGCGCCCCGGATCTCGGTGCCACCACCGAGGCGGAGCACGACCAACCGGGCGAGCACCACGACGACGACCACCGGCAGCCCCACCACGGCGAGCACGGCCGCCGGGGCGTCGAGGAGCAGCGCGCCGAGCACCAGCACGGGCAGCACGACGACGAGCAGCGCGCGGAGCACCGGGCCCAGCGCCGCGGCGCGGACCTCGCGGCGGGCGGCCCGCTCGGGCACGGCCCGCCAGCTGCGCGCCCGAACCCGCGCCAGCTCCCGCCGGTCGTCCCGGAGGTGCTCGGCCAGATGGGTGCGCAGGCTCGCCGTCGCGACGGCGCGGGTGGCGACGAGATCGAGGGGCAGCACGGTGGTGCGGACAGCCCGGGTGACGACGAGGTCGCCGAGGACGAGCACCCCCGGTCGCAGTGCGGTGCGATGCACGAAGGCACCGCCCGCGACCAGGGGCAGCACCCCGGACCGTGCCGCCGTCGGGGCCCGCCGGCCCCAGCGCACCCGGGCGGCGAGCTGTTCGGGAGCGCGCCACCAGCCGCTCCCGCCGCGGCCGGGCAGCACGGCGCCCTGCACGATGTCGGACCCCGTGCTCATCCGTCGGTCGACCTCGTCGAGCAGGTCCGGGTGGACCCGGTCACCGGCCACGAGCACCCCGACGACGTCACCGTCGGCGTGCTCGAGGGCCACCGACCACAGCGCGGAGGGCCGTACCCGGCCGGGCACCGCGAGCACCCGGACCACGCCGGGGTGGCGACGGGCGGCGGCGTGGGCGGAAAGACCCCCGCGGGCGTCGGCGTCGCCCACCACGGCGAGCAGGTCGAAGGTGGGGTGCTCCAGCGCGAGGACGGAGTCCACGGTGCGGTCGAGCAGGGCCTGGTCGTCACCGGCGGGCACGAGCAGGGTGAACGACGAGGTCGGCTCGCGGGCCGCGCCGTCGCGGGCTTCGGCGGCCGGGTCGCGCCGCAGCAGGCGGTACCCGGCGAGCGCCACGGCGGTGGCGGTCCCGAGCGCCACCAGGACCACCAGGCCGAGGACCAGCAGCCGTCCGGCCGACGCGTCGGTGGAGGCCGCGTCCGACCCGCCCGGCGCGCTGGGCGCCGGGCGGTCGGCGGTTGCCGCACCCCCCGTGGGGGCCCGCGCGTCGGTCGGGACCGCGGCCGCAGTGGGGTTCACGGCCGCAGTGGGGTTCGCGCCGGCGGTGGGGTTCACGGCCGCGGTGGGGTTCGCGCCGGCGGTGGGGTTCACGGCCGCGGTGGGGTTCGCGCCGGCGGTGGGGTTCGCGGCCGCGGTGGGGTCCGTACCCGCGGTGGGGTTCGCGGCCGCGGTGGGGTCCGCGCTCACGACGATGCTCGTCGAGGGGGCCGCGGGGAGCAGCTGGCCGGACTCGTCCGGGGAGTCCTGCGCCGAGGCCACCCCCACGGACGAGGCGGTGGACAGCACGAGCGAGGTCCCCAGGGCCAGCAGCAGGACGAGCGGGCGTCGACGCATCCGTGACCCTCCCCCCGCGCCGGGCACGACGCGTCCGCGCACCGTCATCCGATCAGCTCAGTACCCGCACGGTACTCACGCATCGTGACCCTCGCCAGGGCCCCGCCCCGGCGGACCGGGCACGAAGATCAACTCGCCGCGCTCCGAACGGGCAGATTTGTCACTGTGCGTGACATCGCAGGGGGTCGGACGAGGGTGTCCCCGGTCCGCACGAGCGGCACCGTCACCGGTCAGCGGTTGCCGTCGGTCTCGCTGGCGTAGACCACGATGTTGTCGCGGTAGGAGCGGACGGACTCGTCGAAGCTGCCGCCGCAGGTGATGAGCCGCAGCGACGCCCCGGGCTGCGGGCCGTAGACGGCCTCGGTCGGGAAGTCGTCCTTGGGGTACTGCTCCACGGCGTCGACCCGGAACTCCACCGTGCGCCCGTCCGAGCGGGTCACGGAGACCGTGTCGCCGGGAGTGAGCTCGCGGAGCCGGTAGAAGACCTTGGGCCCCGAGCGGTCGTCGACGTGGGCAGCCACGACCGCCGGTCCGGGATCGCCGGGCGCGGGGCCCTCGGCGTAGTACCCGGCCCGGGTGAAGTCGACCGGCGCGTCGAGCTCCTCGGTGGTGGCGGCGCGGTGCAGCGCCTCCAGGTCGGACGCGTCGACCCCGATCGCGGGGATGACGACCCGGGTGGGGACGACGGCCGCGGCAGTGGGGATGTCCTGACGTCCGGGCAGGTCCTCGGTGGACGCCGCCGTCGCGGTGGTCGCCGGGGCGGGCGTCGTCGTCCCCGGGGCGGCCGCGGAGCCGCTGGGGGACGAGGCGCAGCCCGAGCCCAGCACGAGCACCGTGGCCACCGCCACGACCAACCTCGACGACTCCACCGCGACTCCTCCGTCCGCCCGGGCCACACGCTCCGGGGCTCTCGACCGCAGGACCGTCACCCGCAGGCCCCGCCGCTCCAGGGTGGCACAGGTTCGCGGCGGCTCCACCCGAGTGCTCGACCCAGCGCCGACGGACGCCCGCGACGCACCACGCTCCTCGCACGGCCCCCTACTCTGCGTCGTGCGCACCCCCGTCGGTCCGACCCGGGCCCGCAGCACCCTCAGCCCAGCCCAGCCCAGCCCAGCACCGTCCCGGGACCCACCACCGGCGCGCCCACGGGCAGCCGGTCGCGCAGGCCCCGGTCAGCGGTGGCGACGAGGTGCTCCGCCCGGTGCACCCGCACCAGCTCGTCGTCGCCGGATCCGGTGGCCCGGTGCAGCACCACCCCGTCGACCCGGACGTCCCGCGCCGCCCCCTCGAGCACCGCCTCGACGGTGCCCACCCAGCACCACCCGTCGCGCAACGCCGCCGTCCGGGGCACCCCGTCGCGCACCCGGGCCAGCAGCCGGGCGCTCGCCCCGGCCCGGTCGCGCCACCAGCCGTCGGGTCGGGAGCCGAGCACGTTCGCGGTGTCCAGCAGCAGCACCACCGGGTGCGTGCGCAGCGTCGGCCAGGTCAGCGCGAAGCTCGGGTGCAGCGGCAGCGTGTCCACGTCGCGCTCGGGGACCCAGCGCAGCTCGTCGCTCTCTGCGTCGGCCTGCACCGCCAGCGCGGTCGCGGCGTCGGCGACCACCGTCGTGTAGCTCCACGCCCGACCGGGGACGGTCACGACGACGGCCCGGACGACGACGTCGCCGGGGTCGGTCCCCGCCTCCTCCGCCGCCTCGCGCAGCGCTCCGGTGACCGGGTCCTCGTGGGAGTCGCGGGCGCCGCCGGGGATCCCCCAGGTCCCGCCGTGGTGGCTCCACGCGGCGCGGTGCTGCAGCAGCACGAGCGGCCCGTCCGGACCCGGGGCGCGCAGCAGCAGCCCGGCGGCCCCGTGACGACCCCAGCGGCGGTGGCCCTCGTCGTCGACCGTCCAGCCGTCCCCGTCACCGCGCACGGGTCCCGATCCTGCCCCGGCGAGCCCGGCCCGGCTCAGTTCAGGCGGTGACGGGCTCCAGCACGAAGACGGGGATCTCGCGCTCGGTCCGGCGCTGGTAGTCGGCGTAGTCAGCGAAGGCGGCGACGGCGCGCTCCCACCACACGGCCTTCTCCTCGCCGGTGACCTCGCGAGCCGTCATGTCCCGGGCCACCGTGCCGTCGCGCAGCTCCAGCAGCGGGTCGGCCAGGAGGTTGAAGTACCAGACGGGGTGCTTCGCGGCGCCGCCGAGGGAGGCGACCGCGGCGTAGGCGCCGTCGTGCTCGACGCGCATGAGCGGCACCTTGCGGAGCTTCCCCGAGCGGGCGCCCCGCGTCGTCAGCAGCACGCACGGCATCCCGCGCATCGTGGTGCCCGCGGTGCCCCCGGAGGACTCGTATCGCTCCACCTGCTCGCGCACCCACTGCGTCGGGCTGGGCTCGTACTCTCCGGTCAGCGGCATGCGTCCATCGTGCACCCGGCCTACCCTCGCCCGCGTGACGGGCGTGCTGGGGACGGGCTTCCCGATCGGGCTGGCGCGCGTGCTGGAGGTGCTGTCCGGTCGCACCGTCGCGGTGCTCACCGGGGCCGGGATGAGCACCGACTCCGGCATCCCCGACTACCGCGGCCCTTCCTCGCCACCCCGGAACCCGATGACGTTCCAGCAGTTCGTCGGCGACCCGGTGTTCCGTCGGCACTACTGGGCCCGCAACCACGTCGGCTGGCGGCACGTGCACCGCCAGCAGCCCAACGCCGGACACCGGGCGCTGGTCTCGCTGGAGGAGGCGGGGGTGGTGGGTGGCGTGATCACCCAGAACGTGGACCGGCTGCACACCCTCGCCGGCAGCCGCGACGTCATCGACCTGCACGGCAGCTACGCCCGCGTGGTCTGCCTGGCCTGCGGCTCGGTGCGCCCCCGGGCCGAGCTGGCGGTGCGGCTGGAGGCGGCCAACCCCGGCTTCGCCGGCGTCCAGACGGTGCGCGACGCCGAGATCGCCCCCGACGCGGACGCCGTGCTCGCCACCACGGAGGGCTTCGTCGTCCTGGACTGCGAGCACTGCGGCGGGATGCTGAAGCCGGAGATCGTGTACTTCGGGGAGAACGTGCCCCGCGAGCGGGTGGCCCGCGCCTACGCCCGGGTGGACGCCGCCGACGCCCTGCTCGTGGCGGGCTCCTCGCTGACCGTGATGAGCGGGCTGCGCTTCGTCCGCCACAACGCGAAGGCGGACAAGCCCGTCGTGATCGTCAACCGCGGCCGCACCCGGGGCGACGAGCTGGCCACGGTGAAGCTCGACGCGGGGTGCAGCGAGACCCTCACCGCCCTGGTCGCCGCGCTCTGACCCGCCCGGGGTGATCGCCGTCCGGTGACTCACGCGTCGTCGGAGGACGCCTGCGGTCACGAAACAGCGGTCACGGCCGCGGAGGGTGTTGCATGGGGGCCGTGCAGACGTGGCCGGTGACCGACGGTGTGTTCTCCCTGGGCGACACCGAGGTGGAGCGGGGCGGGGTGATCCGGGACGCCCGTCTCGCGTGGCAGACCCACGGCACCCTGAACGCTCAGCGGGACAACGTGATCGTGTACCCGTGCAGCTACGGCGCCTCCCACACCGAGCTCGCGGCGCTGATCGGTCCCGACGGGATCTTGGACCCGGAGCGCTGGTTCGTCGTCATCCCGGACATGTTCTCCAACGGGCTCTCCTCGAGCGCGAGCGCCGAGGACGACTTCCCCGCCCTGGTCACGATGCGCGACAACGTGGCCGCGCAGCACCGGCTGCTGACCGAGCACCTCGGGATCGACCAGGTCGCCGCGACCTACGGCTTCTCGATGGGCGCGGGCCAGGCCTACCACTGGGCCGCGATGTACCCCGACGCCGTGGAGCGCGCGATCATCGTCTGCGGCAGCGCCCGCACGGCCGTGCACAACCAGGTGTTCCTCTCCGGACTGCTGCGGCTGCTGGAGGCGGCACCGGAGCACCGTGGGGGTGGACGGTTCTCGACGGAGCCGGCGGCCACCCTGCGCGCGTTCGGCCACGTCTACGCAGGTTGGGGACTGAGCCAGGACTTCTACCGCGCCGACCTGCACCGCACCGTGCTCGGCGCGCCCGACCTGGAGACCTTCCTGCGCACCGACTGGGAGGCCGGCTTCCGCACCCGCGCCGCCGACCGGTACGCCCAGGCCCTGACCTGGTACCACGCGGACATCAGCGCCGGCGGTGACCTGGCGGCCGCGCTCGGTGCGATCACCGCGCGGGTGCTGCTGCTGCCCGGCGCGACCGACCTGTACTTCCGGGTCGCCGACAACGAGGCCGAGCTGGCCCACCTGCGCGACGCGGAGCTGCGGCCGATCCCGTCGGTCTGGGGCCACCGCGCCGGCTCCCCCGGCCCGACGACCAACCGGGACGACTTCCAGTTCCTGCGCGCCGCCGTCCGGGAGTGGCTCGATCGCTAGATGGTCAGCGTCGGCGCCGTCCCCGCCGCGTCGGCCACGTCCCACCACAGCGTGGTCAGCGGGAAGTAGCGGTCGTCGGGGTCGGGTGCGGCGTCCCAGGGCTTGTCGATGATGTAGTGGATGTTCTTCACCTCGTCGTCGCGCCACAGCCCCGGGTGCTGGAAGGGCAGCGTCTTCAGGGCGTTGTAGACGTAGGGCAGGGGCACCCAGCGGTCGGCGTAGACCTCGTTGAGGAAGTCCTGCTCGGCGAACGGGAACCGGGAGAGGTCGTCCAACGCCCCGAGCCGGCGGACCATGTCGTCGAAGACCGCCTCGTCGGGCGTCACGACGAGGAACCCGCCGTTGAGGTAGCTGTCCGTCCGCTCCGGCTCACTGGTGTGCTCGGCCCCGCGGCAGTAGGTGTAGAAGCAGTGCTCCGGGGTCCAGCTCGCCGGGTAGCTGGCGATCCGGTTGGGGTTGCACCGGCAGGCGTGGCAGGCGGCGATCGTGCCGGGCGCCAGCTCCAGCTCGAACAGCTCGTCCATGTTCTGCGTCACGAGCATGTCGGCGTCGAGGACCACGACGCGCTCGAACTCGGTGAGGCGCCAGGCCTCGAGCTTGGTCCACACCTCGGCGAAGCGCGCGTTCGCGTAGCTGTCCGCCAGACCCGCGGCCGGCCGCAGCGGCTCCACCGGGCGCAGCACGCACCCGTCGGCCTCCAGCAGCTGCCGGCTCGCCGCGTCCACCCCGTCGGTGACCACGACGACCAGCGGGTACGGGCTCCCGGAGCGTGCCAACGACGCCCGCAGCGTCCGCACACCGGGGAGGTAGCCGGGCTGGGTGAGCAGCGTGACCCAGGCTCCGCTCGAGGTCCCCATCAGTCGAACAGCCCGCTGGTGAAGGTGTTGGCGAAGCGGTGGTGCGGGTCGAGGGCGTCGCGCACCTCCCGGAACGACTCCCACCGCGGGTACAGCGACGGCCAGTCGTACTGCTTCTCGTCGAAGTACTTGCCCCAGTGGGGCCGCCCGCCCTGCTCCGAGAGCACCAGCTCGACCGCCCGCAGGAAGCTCTCGCCCTCCGCCGACAGCGAGCCGTCCTCGGAGTAGTAGACGACGAAGCCGAAGTAGCAGGTGTCCTGGCCGAACGACGGGCTCAACCACGCCTGCGACGGACCGGTGCAGCGCAGGATCACCGGGTAGTGCATCCGCGGCCTCGTCTCGGCGTGCCACCGCTGGATCGTCTCGATCACCGCGCCGGCCCGGTCCAGGGGGATGCCGATCTCCACGTTGATCTGCGGGGTCGCGATCCCGCGGGTGAACACCTGGTAGATGTCGCCGGTGACGTCGGTGAAGTCGCGGAACCGGGCGACCGTGCGGAACGGCTTGCCGTGCTCGTCGACGATCTTGGTGTCGTCGCGCATCTGCCGCAGCGTGTTCTCCACGGTCTCGTTCATGGTGTCGGTGGAGGTGGCGTGCTCGACGAGCACGCTGCCGCCGGCCCGGTAGCCCTGCGCCTCCTCGTCGGTGGCCTCGTCGGCGGTCCACACCTGGACCTGGCCCTCCTGGGGGAACCACCACGCCTTCACCAGGGCGTGCTCGCGGTTCCACGTCACGACGTCGTCGGCGAGGGTGTCGGCGCTCACGGCGGTCTTGCGGCACGTGTACACCGGCGAGGGAACGGTCCGCAGGGTCACCTGCGTGATCACCCCCAGCGTCCCCAGGCCCAGCTGCGCCGCCGGGAACCAGGGGTCGGTCCGGTCGAGCTCGCGCACCGAGCCGTCGGCCAGGACCAGCCGGACGACGAGCGCCGCGTCGGCGATGGTGCTCTGGCCCAGCCCCTGCCCGTGTGTCCCGGTGGACATGGCTCCGGCGAGGGTCTGGGTGGCGATGACGCCGGGCGAGGACGGCAGCATCCGGCCCCGCTCGGACAGCGCCGTGTAGACGTCCTGCAGCGGGGTCGCACCCGCGAACGTGGCCGTGTCCGGCGTCGTGGTGACCAGCCCGACGAGGTGGCTCAGGTCGAGCAGGGCCGGGGCCTCCGCCGCACCGAGACCAGCCAGCTCGATGAGGCGGCCGGGGGACATGCGGCTGCCGATCATCCGCACCGCACCGGTCCCGGCGGCCAGGAACGTGCGCAGCTCCGCCTCGGTGGTGGGGGCGCACACCGAGCCGGGACCGCCGAGGGTGGCGTTGAGCGCCCAGTTCCGCAGCCGCAGGTCCTCCCCGGCCAGCTCCGGCTCGCGGCGGGGGTAGGCGAGCTGTTCCAGGTCCATCGGGCACTCCTCGCGTCAGGTCCCGCGGCGCGGCGGTCGGGGCTCCGCGGGACGAGGGTGATCCTCTCGCGGGGCCGGGGGGGCCGCTGGTCGACGTGAGACCGCCCACTGCTCCGGGCGTCTCCGTGCCTCCACGGCACGGTGCGCCCGAGGGCGTGGCGCGGGTGGTCGGCGGAGCCGGATGTCGGGATCGAACCGACGACCTTCGCTTTACAAGAGCGGTGCTCTACCGCTGAGCTAATCCGGCGCGGGACGCAGGGTCCTGGCGTGATCGTAGGGCCAGTACCGTGGTGGCCGTGAGCGACAGGAATCCCGAGGAGAAGATCACCCTGGAGATCGGCACCGTCCTGGCGTGGCACGACGCGCTGAACGCCGGTGACGGCGAGGGCCTGGTCGACCTCTCCAGCGACGACGTGGAGCTGGGTGGCCCCGCCGGCTCCACCCAGGGCCTGACCGCCCTGCGCGAGTGGGCCGCCGACGCGGAGCGCACCCTCGTCGCGGGTCGCATGTTCGTCGACGACGGGGTCGTCGTGGTGCAGGAGCAGGTCGGCGCCGCCACCACCGCCACCGCGTTCCGGGTGGTCGAGGGCCGGGTCGTGTCCGTGTTCCACCACCCCGACCTCACCACGGCGCTCGAGGCCACCGGGCTCGGCGCCGAGCACGAGTACACCGCCGCGACCGGCTAGCGAGAAGACCGTGCTCCGCAGCCGCCGGGCCCACCGGCTCCCCCGTCCTGCCACCACGTGGCCCGAGGTGGGCGAGCCGACCGTGGACGGTGGGTTCTCCGCCCCCCTGGACTACCCGAGCGACCCCGGTCCCGCCCTGGCGGACGACGCCACCGTCACCGAGGTCCTCGACCTGGCCCTGCGCATCGGCGAGGTGCTGCTCTCCAGCGGCGTCTCGACGGTGGACACCGTCTGGTTCATGGTCGAGACCACGACCGCCCAGGGGCTGCCGCGCTGCGAGGTCGACATCACGTTCACCTCGATCACCATCAGCGCCCACCGCGGGCTCACCCGACCGCCGATCAACGTGGTGCGGGTGGTCCGCTACCGGTCGCTGGACTACACGCGCCTGGCCGGGGTGGACCAGCTCGTCCGCAAGATCCGGGCCGGCGCGGTGGGGGCCGCGCAGGCGCACCTCGAGCTCGACCGCATCACCACCGCGCCGCACCCCTACCCGCGCTGGGCCGCCACCCTCGCCTGGGCCGGGATGGCCGCGTCGGTCGCCGTGCTGCTCGGCGGTGGCCTGCTGGTCGTGGTGACCGCCTTCTTCTCCACCGTCGCCATCGACCGCACCAACCGGGTCCTCAACCGTGCCGCGCTGCCCTTCTTCTTCCAGCAGGTCGTCGGCGGCTTCATCGCCACCATGCCGGCGGCCGTGCTGTACGCGTTCCAGGATCAGCTGGGCCTGCTGGTGCGCCCGTCCCAGGTGGTCGCGGCCGGCGTGGTCGTGCTGCTGTCGGGGCTGTCGCTGGTGGGCAGCGTGCAGGACGCGATCACCGGGGCGCTGGTCACCGGCAGCGCCCGGTTCGCCGAGGTGATCGTGCTGACCGCCGGGATCATCGTGGGCCTCGCCCTCGCGCTGAAGGCGTCCTCGGGCCTGGGGGTGGACCTGCCGCCGCTGGGCGCGAGCAGCCGCCTGCTCTCCGAGCTCCCGGTCCAGCTGCTCGGGGCGGCGGGGACCGCGGCGTTCTTCGCCCTGGCCGCGTACGCCGGGCGCACGGCGCTGCTGGCCGCCGCCGCGGCGGGCGCGTCGGGTTGGCTGGTCTACGCCCTGCTCACCGGGGCGGGCTCAGGCCCCGTGCTCGCCTCCGCGGCGGCTGCGACCCTGGTCGGCACCGCCGGCGCCCTCATCTCCCGCACCAGCGCGGTGCCCCCGCTGGTGGTGACCATCTCCGGCATCGCCCCGCTGCTCCCGGCGTTGGCCGTCTACCGGGGTCTGTACGCGCTGATGAACGACGGTGGGCTGCTGGTCGGGTTCACCGAGCTGGGCAGCGCGCTGGGCGTCGCCGGGGCCCTCGCGGCCGGGGTGGTGCTCGGCGAGTGGGCCGCCGGCTCCCTGCGCAGCGCCCGCGTCGCCCTCGGCCGGGGCTCGGTCCGCCGATCCTGATCAAGCCTGGACCACGCCGCTGTGTCCTCCTAGTGTCTGTGCGTGACCGTGCGGGGGCACGGACCGGCGAGCCGGGACACCGGCCGCAGGACGGGGAGCGGGGGGACAGCGTGACGGAGACGATCGTGACGGAGACGATGACGGGTCCGGCAGCAGGCAGGAACGCGAGCACCCAGGCGACGGTGGGCGGGTCCGGGACGACGGAGCGTCAGTGGCAGCAGCACGGTGCCTGCGCGGGCCTGGCCGACCACTGGTTCTTCCACCCCGACAACGAGCGGGGGCACGCCCGCGACGTGCGCGAGGCCGCCGCCAAGCTGGTGTGCGAGCGGTGCCCGGTGCTCGCGCGGTGCCGGGAGCACGCGCTGGCCGCCCGGGAGCCCTACGGCGTGTGGGGCGGGCTCGGGGAGTCCGAGCGCCGGGCGATGCTCTCCCGGCGGCGCCGGGACTCCCCGGCGCTCGCCGCGGGCTGACCGGGCCGATTTCCCCCGGGTGAGAGACTGGGGCATCGGGGTTCGAGCCGGACCCTCCCGCCGACCCCAGGAGGCAGTCGTGGCCGACGCCAAGAGCTCCAAGCCCGCGAAGCCCGTCGACGAGGACGAGGAGGTCGAGGTCCCCGACGACACCGCCCTCGCCGCGCAGCGGGTCGTCGCCGCCTACGCCGTCGACGTCGACGAGTGCGTCGTGCTGCTGGACATGCTCGGGATCGGCCGCCCGCTCCCCGTCTGAGCCCTCTCCCCGCAGCACCGACAGGAGGACCCCCGTGGCGAGCACCGGCGCCGACTTCGTGGTGGTGGCCAACCGGCTGCCCGTGGACCTCGACACCTCGGTCGCGGGTGAGCACCGCTGGAAGCGCAGCCCCGGTGGTCTGGTGACCGCGCTCGAGCCGGTGCTGCGTCGCAACGAGGGCGCCTGGGTCGGCTGGACCGGGGTGGCCGACGTGGAGGTCGAGCCGTTCACCGAGGACGGCCTGACCCTGCACCCGGTGCGGCTGTCCGCCGCCGACGTGGCCGACTACTACGAGGGCTTCTCCAACGGCACCCTGTGGCCGCTCTACCACGACGTGGTCGCACGCCCGGAGTACCACCGGCACTGGTGGAACTCCTACGTCGAGGTGAACCGACGCTTCGCGGAGACCACCGCCGCCACGGCCGCGCAGGGCGCCCGGGTGTGGGTGCAGGACTACCAGCTGCAGCTGGTCCCGAAGATGCTGCGCGAGCTGCGCCCGGACCTCACCATCGGCTTCTTCCTGCACATCCCGTTCCCCCCGGTCGAGCTGTTCATGCAGCTGCCGTGGCGCACCGCGATCGTCGAGGGGCTGCTGGGGGCCGACCTCATCGGCTTCCACCTGCCCGGTGGCGCCCAGAACTTCCTCTACCTCTCCCGCCGCCTGGCGGGGCAGCCGGCCTCGCGCGCGTCGGTCGGGGTCCGCTCGCGCCCGGGCACCGTCGAGGTCGGCGACCGCACGGTCCGGGTGGGGGCGTTCCCCATCTCCATCGACGCCGGCCAGCTCGACGAGATCTCCCGGCGACCGGAGGTGCAGGCCCGGGCGAGGGAGATCCGGGCCGAGCTCGGCAACCCGCGCAACCTGATCCTGGGCGTGGACCGCCTCGACTACACCAAGGGCATCGACACCCGCCTGTACGCCCTGCACGAGCTGCTCGACGAGGGCCGCGTCAGCGCTGACGAGACCGTCATGGTGCAGCTGGCCACCCCGAGCCGCGAGAAGGTCGGCCTCTACATCCAGATGCGCCAGGACATCGAGCAGGAGGTCGGTCGCATCAACGGCGACCACGCCAAGGTCGGGCGCCCGGTGGTGCACTACCTCCACCAGCCGGTCCCCCGCGAGGAGCTCGTCGCGTTCTACGTCGCCGCCGACGTCATGCTCGTCACCCCCATCCGCGACGGCATGAACCTGGTGGCCAAGGAGTACCCGGCCTGCCGGGGCGACCTCGGCGGGGCCCTCGTGCTCAGCGAGTTCGCCGGGGCCGCCGCCGAGCTCACCGACGCCTACCTGGTCAACCCGCACGACACCGACGGGGTGAAGGACGCGATCCTCGCCGCGCTCGCCCAGGAGCCCGCCGAGGGGCGACGTCGGATGCGCAAGCTGCGCCGGCAGGTGCTCACCCACGACGTGGACCGGTGGGCGCGCTCGTTCCTCGACGACCTGGGTGGGCTGGACGCGTGAGCGCCCCCGCGCCCGGGCTGGACCCGGAGCTGCAGCGCGCGCTCGTCGTCGTCGCCCGGGCACCGCGGCTGCTCGTCACCTCCGACTTCGACGGCGTGCTCGCGCCCCTCGTGGACGACCCCGAGGCCTCCCGCCCGGAGCCGGCCGCGCTGGCGGCGCTCGTCGCCCTGGCCGAGCTGCCCGGCACGAGCGTCGGGCTGGTCTCCGGTCGGGCCCGCGCCGACCTGGCCCGGCTCTCCGGTGCCCCGCCGTCGCTGCACCTGGTGGGCAGCCACGGGGCGGAGGTCGACGACAGCTTCGCCGGCGGGATCGACGCCGCCGCGCGGGACCGGCTGGAACGCCTGGGTCTCGAGCTGGCCCGCCTGGTCGACGGGGCCGCCGGGGTGCACCTGGAGACCAAGCCCTCCAGCGTCGCCGTCCACGTGCGACGGGCCGCGGAGGAGGTCGGTGCACGGGTGCTGGCGGCCGTGCGCTCGGGGCCGGCCACGTGGGACGGCGTGCACGTCACGCAGGGCAAGTCCGTCGTCGAGCTCGCGGTGCTGACCGCCGACAAGGGCGTCGCGGTCGCCGGTCTGCGCGCGGCGCTCGACGCCGGCGCCCCGGCGGTCTACCTCGGCGACGACGTGACCGACGAGCGCGCCTTCGCCCGCCTGGTCAGCGGCGACGTGGGCGTGAAGGTGGGTGCCGGGGACACGCTGGCGGGGCACCGGGTCGCCGGGACCGCCGAGGTCGTGGCCCTGCTGGAGCTGCTCCTCGCCGAGCGCCACCGGAGCCACCCGACCGGGTGATCGTGGGGCGGGTGCTCCTGCCGACCGCCTCACGGCTCGCCGCCGAGCGGCGGGCCTCAGCGCGGACCGGGCGTCTCAGAGCCCGGAGAACCAGCGC
Source organism: Mycobacteriales bacterium (assembly GCA_038234335.1). Taxonomy (GTDB): domain Bacteria; phylum Actinomycetota; class Actinomycetes; order Mycobacteriales; family Mycobacteriaceae; genus Rhodococcus_D. Next base: position 121,722 of record JBBSUN010000004.1, on the reverse strand, counting down.
GGGGTCTGCGGGGACGCCGACGTGGCCCCCAGCTCCAGCCGGGTGGGCAGCAGCACCGCGCGCGGGGCGGCGGGACCCGGGCGGTCGCGCCCCTCCAGCAGCAGCCGACCCGCGGCCCGCCCCTTCTCCTCCACCGGCTGCACCACGGTGGTCAGTCCCAGCGCGAGCGCGGCCGGGATGCCGTCGAAGCCGGTGACGGTGAGCCCCCCGGGCACGTCGAGCCCCCGGGCCTGCGCCTCCTGCAGCGCTCCGGTGGCGAGCACGTCCGTGGTGCAGACCAGCGCGGTGATGCCCGGGTCGGCGTCCAGCGCCTGCGCCGCGGCGGCGCGGCCCGCTGCCTCGGTGTGGTCGAAGCGCTCGACGACCGGCATCCCGGTGACGTCCAGCCCGGCACGGGTGAGGGCCTCGGTGAGACCCCCGATCCGCTCGCGCTGCACGTGGTAGGTCGACTGCTCCCAGCGCCGCGGCCCGGCGACGTCGTCGTTGCGGTCGCGCCCCAGGCGCATGCAGAGCACCCCGAAGTGCTCGTGACCCAGGGAGACCAGGTGGGTGCCGAGGTCGCGCATCGCCGCCCGGTCGTCGATGCCGACCCGGTCAACGCCCCCGAGACCCCCGGGCTGGTCACAGATCACCGTGGGGACGGGCCGGGCGAGCACCGCGTCGAGGTAGGGGTCGTCCGAGGCCACGGAGTAGACGACGAAGCCGTCGACACCCGCGCTGAGCACGGCGGCCGAGGCGGTCGCCCGGTCGCGGTCGGGGTGGGCGGGCACCAGCAGCAGCCCCTGCCCCGCCGCCTCGCACGCCTCGGAGAGACCGGCCAGGAACCCCACCGCCGCCGGGTCGCGGAAGGCGTAGGTCAGGGCCTCGGTGAGCAGCAGGCCCACCGCCCCGGCCCGCCGGGTGCGCAGCGAGCGTGCCACCGGGTCCGGGCCGGGGTAGCCCAGTCGCCGGGCCTCACCCAGCACCCGCTCGCGCAGGGCCGGGGAGAGCTGGTCGGGGCGGTTGTAGGCGTTGGAGACGGTGGTGCGGGAGACCTTCAGCGACGCCGCGAGCGTGGCCAGGGTGGCCGGGCGCCGCCCCCCGTTGCCGCTGACCATGGGCCAACGGTAACGGTTCAGAAGCCCCGACCTGCGCAGGTCTCCTCCCGCCGATCCTGCCGGGACCCTGCCCGGACCCCGCCACCGCGCTCAGACCGGCTCCACCAGCAGCACCAGCGCCTGGCCCGGGCTGAGCACCGGCAGCGCCAGGCCCACCGTGCCCAGGACGGTCCCGGACACCTCGAGCCCGCCGTCCCGCGCCACCGCGACCCAGGGCGGCGGCGCGTGCTCCACGACGGCCGGGGTCGGGATCTCGTGCGGCACGCGCACCCGGTAGCGGCGCGTCGGGTCCAGCCCGGGCAGGAGCCGCGGTCCCGGCCGGGTGCCGGGGCCGGTGGTCAGCTGCACGGCGGCGTACACGGCCCGGTCCCGCTCCGGGGAGACCACGCCGTGCAGCCGGGCCGAGGGGTCGTCCAGGTCGGCGCGGACCACGTCGCCGTGGTGCAGCAGCGGCCGCAGCCGCTGGTGCAGCGCGATCCACCCCCGCAGCACGTCCAGCTCGTCGGGCGAGCAGGTCGTGATGTCCCACTCCAGCCCGGCGTGACCGAACAGGGCGGTGGCGCAGCGCATCCCGAGGTCGACGGCGCGGTGGGTGGTGTGCGCGACCGGCGGGCCGACGTGGCAGCCCATGAGCTCCGGCGCGAGCAGCAGGCCCGTCCACAGCTGGATGTCGGTGCGCTCGACGGCGTCGTTGCAGTCCGAGGTCCACACCCGGTGGGTGCGGTCGAGGATGCCCAGGTCCACCCGGGCACCGCCGCTGGAGCAGCTCTCCACCTCCAGGCCCGGGTGGCGGGCGAGGAGCTCGTCGAGCAGCGCGTAGAGCGCCATGGTCTGGCGGTGCACCGCCGGTCGTCCGCCGCTCACCGCCTCGTGCAGGTCCCGGTTGTGGTCCCACTTCAGGAAGTCGACCCCGTTCTCGGTGACCAGGGCGTCGAGGCGCTCCAGCAGGTGCGCCCGGGCGTCGGGGTCGGTCAGGTCCAGCGGGAACTGGCGCCGCGAGGGGAGCACCTCCGCGCCCCCCAGGACCCACTCCGGGTGCGCGCGCACCACGTCGGAGTCCAGGTTCAGCATCTCCGGCTCCACCCACAGCCCCACCTCCATGCCGAGGGACCGGACGCGGTCGAACAGCGGGGCCAGACCGGCCGGCCACGCCTGGTCGCTGACCACCCAGTCACCGAGACCGCTGGTGTCGTCGCGGCGCGAGCCGAACCAGCCGTCGTCGAGCACGAAGCGCTCGACCCCGATCGACGCCGCGGTGTCGGCGAGGGCGAGCAACCGGTCCAGGTCGTGGTCGAAGTAGACCGCCTCCCAGACGTTGAGCACGACCGGGCGCGGGCGCTGCGGGTGCTGCGGTCGGGCCCGGGTGCGCCGGTGCAGCCGGGCCGAGGTGGTGTCCAGGCCGTCGCCGGCGTGCACGAACAGCACGTCCGGGGAGGTGTGCCGCTCGCCCGGGCCCAGCCGCACCTCCGCCGGACCCAGCAGCTCCCCGCCGCCCAGCACCCCGGCGTGCGCGCCCGCCCCCTCCGGCAGCTGCTCCACCAGGTGCTGGTGGTTGCCGCTCCAGGCCACGTGGGTGCTCCACACCTCACCGCGGCGGAAGCCGAACCCGGCGGTGCCCGCGCTGAGCAGCAGCGTCGCGTCGTGCCCGGTGCGCCCACGCCGGCTCGCCCGTAGGTGGGTGCCGTGCTGCACCGGGAAGCGCTGGGGGCTGCGCTCCCGGATCCAGCGTCCGGTGAGGTCCAGGCCCTCGACCGCGCGCGCCGGCAGCGGGAGCAGGTGGACCAGCGAGACGACGTCGAGCAGCCCCTCCCCGGTGTTGCGCACCTCCACCCGGTGCCGGAGCACCCCGTGCGGGTCGAGCTCGAGGTCCACGACCACGCCGACCCCGGCACGCGCGTCGGCCGCGGTGGCGACCAGCCGGTTGCCGTCCAGGAGCACCGGCTCGGTGAGCTCCAGGCGCAGCGGGGCGGAGACGCCCTCCCGGAGGACCTGCAGCCCGGGCGTGCCGCTCCAGCCGTCGTGCTCGCTCGGCAGCAGCGTGAGCGGGGCGGGGACGTCGACGGTGTTGTTCGCGACCGGGGGCGCGAGCGCCAGGGCCAGTCCCTGCGGGTCCGGGCCGAGGTCGCGCCCCCAGTGCAGCACCCGGGGCAGCCGCGGTCCGGCGACGTCCAGCACGAGACCCACCCCGGCCGTCCGGAGGGTGCGCACGGCGGGGGTGGGGGCGGGCACGGTGGGTGCTCCTCCTCGGGGGTCGGGGGGGTGGGGGGTCGGGGTCGTCGGGGGTGTGGGGGGTTGAGCTCAGCCCTTGGTGGCACCCAGGGTGAGGCCGGACACGAACTGCTTCTGCAGCGCGAAGAAGACGATCAGGGTGGGCAGGGCCACCAGGACCGAGCCGGCCGAGAGCAGGTTGTAGTCGGTGAAGAACTGGCCCCGGAGGTTGTTCAGCGAGCTCGTGATCGGGAACTTGTCGCCGCTCTGCAGCAGCACGGTGGCCCAGAAGAACTCGTTGTAGATCCACGTCACCAGCAGGGTGGCCAGCGCCGCGATCGGGGGGCGGCACAGCGGCAGGGTGAGCTGCCACCACTGGCGCAGCACGCTCGCACCGTCCACGTCGGCCGCCTCGTAGAGCTCCATCGGGATCGTCTTCATGTAGTTGCTCAGCACGAACGCGCAGAAGCCGGTCTGGAACGCGGTGTTGATGAGGATCAGGCCCCAGAAGCTGTCCAGCAGGGTGCCCGAGCCGGAGAACCAGAACGGCACCTGGACGGAGCGGAAGAGCCGGTAGATCGGGATGAGCAGCGCCTGCGGCGGCAGCAGGTTGGCCGCGGTGAACATGCCCAGCAGCGCCAGGTTGAACGTGAAGTTGAAGCGCGCCACCACGAAGGCGACCATCGAGGAGAGCACCAGCGTGGCCACCACCGCCGGGATGGTCACGATGGCCGAGTTGAGGAAGTGCCGGGCGAACTCACCCTGCCGCCAGGCGTTGGAGAAGTTGCTCAGGGTGAACCCGCCGAACGAGGCGTACCCGTTCGCCGAGGTGTAGGCGTAGTCGCGGAAGCTGTTGTACAGCGCCCACAGGACGGGGAACAGCCACACCAGCGCCGTCACGATGAGGAACGCGTGCAGCACCCGACGGCCCGTGCTCACCCGCGTGCGCGGGGTGCGCCGGGCCGGCGAGGCGCTAGACGGGGCGGCGGCGGCGGGTCGGTCGGCGACGGCGGTCATCGCTCGTCCCCCTTCATGACGACGCGCAGGTACAGCGCGATGAAGATGGAGCTGATGACGAGCATGAAGGTGGCCAGGGCCGAGCCGAAGCCGATCCGGCTGGCCTCCCCGACGACGTTCTGGGTGACCAGCGTGGAGATCAGCTCGAGGCCGTTGCGGCCCTTGTTGATGATCCAGACCAGGTCGAACGCGCGCAGCGACTCGATGAACGTCACCACCAGGACGATGATGTTGATCGGTCGCAGCACCGGGAACACGACGCGGAAGAAGGCCTGCGACTCGGTGGCCCCGTCGATCGCGGCCGCCTCGCGCAGCGAGGCGTCCACCGCCTTCAGCCCGGCCAAGTACAGCAGCATGATGTAGCCGACCTGGCGCCAGGTGGTGGCCACCAGCGCCGCCCACAGGTTCCACTTCTGGTCGCCGAACCAGTCCACCTGCAGTCCGGTGACCGCGTTGAGCAGACCCTGGTCGCGGGAGAAGATCAGCTGCCAGATGAAGCCGATCAGGGCCAGGGACAGCACCACGGGCAGGTACAGCGCGGTCTGGTAGATCCGGCCGCCCCGCATCTCCTTGTCGAGCAGGACGGCCAGGAACATCCCGATCGGGGTGGCGATGAAGAACATGACCGCGAGCCAGATCAGGTTGTGCCGGATGGCGGGCCAGAACGGCGGGTAGTTGGTGGTGACGTTGGTGTAGTTCGCCCCCCCGATGAAGTCCGACCCGCGCAACGTGCCGATGCCGTTCCACCGGGTGAACGAGAGCACGACCGAACCGATCGCGGGCAGCCAGATCAGACCGAGCACGACGATGCTGGGGACACCGACCATGACCGCGACGGTCAGCTTGTCCCGCCCGGTGAGGCGCCGGACCTTCCGCTTCCGGTCGGGGTGGGGCGCTCGCCGGGCGCCGTCGGCCGGAGTCGTCAGTCCTACCGCGGTGTCCACCATGCCGAGCTCCTCTCTCTGGATCGACCGATCAGGAGACGAAGATCGTCTTGGCCTGGCTCTGGATGCTGTTGACGAGGCCGTCGACGTCGCTCGGCTTTCCGATGAACGTCTGCAGGGCCGGGATCATCACGGTGGAGGCGAAGTCCGGCCGGGTGTCGCGGTCCATGAACTGGGAGATGTTCTTGGCGCCGCCGATGAACTCGACCGCCTTCTTCTGCAGCGCGGTGTATCCGGAGGTGTCGGCGTCGGTGTTCGTCGCGATCACCGACGGGTCCGCGCTGACGAGCAGCTGCTGGGCCGCCGGGGTCGCGAGGTAGGCGAGGAAGTTCTTGGCGCCGGCCTCGTTCTTGGGTCGGGCCGACATCATGTTGCCGTCGATGGGGGCCTCGATGGCGTCGGCACCGATGTTGGTGTCGATCTCGGGGAAGCCGAAGAAGTCCAGGTCCTCCTGGTCGGCGCCCTTCTCGAACTGCTGGGCCATGAACATGCCCTGCACCAGCATGGCCGCCTTGTTCTGCTGCACCGCCTGCGCCGACTCCTGCCAGGTGCGCCCGAGCGCGTCCGGCTGGGAGACCTCGAGCAGCTTGCGCCAGGCGTCGAAGACGTCCTTGACCGGCTGGCCGCTCCAGTCCTCCTTCCCTGCCATCAGGCTGACGTGGTAGTCGTAGCCGTTGATGCGCAGGTTGAGCTGGTCGAAGGTGCCCATCGCGGGCCAGCCGTCCTTGTCGGCGAAGGCCAGCGGGATCAGCTTGTCCGCCTTCATCTGGGTGGTGAGGGCGTAGAAGTCGTCCATCGACTTCGGCACCTCGTACCCCTTGGCCTTGAACACGCTGGGCCGGTAGAACACGGCCCACGGGTAGGTGGTGGCGGGGATGAAGTACTGCTTGCCGTCCTGGGCCGTCGACGCGGTCTTCAGCGCGTCGCCCATGCCGGAGATGCCGTCCCACACGCCGGAGATGTCGCCGGCCAGGCCCTTGTCGGCGAAGAAGCGCATCCGGAAGCCGGAGAACCAGGTGAACACGTCGTCCGGGTTGCCCTGGAGGTAGTTGTTGATGTTCTCCTGGAAGCTGTTGTGGTCGATGGTGTTGATCGAGACGGTGACCCCGCCGCTCTGCTGCTGGTAGGCCGCGACCATGTCCGCGATGGACTTCTTGGGCACCGCGTCGGACTGGTTCGAACCGTAGGACACCATGCCGGTGGCGCCCTCGCCGGTGGGTCCGGCGGCCGAGGACGTGTCCGAGCCGCACGCGGCGAGCAGGCCGGGAAGGCCGACGAGGGCGGCGCCGCCCAGGGCCCCGCGCAGCAGCGAGCGACGGCTCATCCGGTTGCTGGTGAAGGTGCTGGCGAGCGACGGGACGGTGGGTCCGGGGGCGGACTGCGAACGGGACACGGATCCTCCTGGCGGGTGCGGAGCCGTCGACGGTGACCGTCGACGGTGAACGGGACTGCAGCTTCCGGCCGACCCGGGAATGTTGCGACAACCGACAACAACGAACACGTTCGACCACGCTCGCGATCACTGTTCAGTGAGCGCCACCACATGTCAAGACACGGATCGGCATCATCCGGACACCTCCTGTTCATCCGGCGGGAGCGCCATCGAGCCGAATCCTGCCTGTACACGCCGCACGCGGTGGGGCAGAGGGGCATCAGCGGCCCCGGTGCCCCGCCGCGCGCCACCGTTCCGCACGCCACGGCGACCGTCGGGCCCACATGTCCGTTCCTGTTGACTTCTCGAGAGCCCCCGGCCACGCTGCTCCCATGCGGAACTGGCCTGCCGGCGGCATCGTGCTCGGCGCCGACGACGTCGGGCGGCGCACCGTGCCGGCCGGTGGTGGCCCCGTGCTGCGGGAACGTTGATGGCCGTCCTCGCCCGCCAGCGCCAGGAGCGCATCCTCGAGATCGTCCGGGCCGACGGCGCCGCCCGGGTCTCCGTGCTCATCGACCTGCTCGGCGTCTCGGACATGACGGTGCGGCGCGACCTCGAGGTGCTGGCCTCGCGCGGGCTGGTGGCCCGGGTGCACGGCGGGGCGACCGAGGTGGCCCCGCGCAGCACCTACGAGCCGGGATTCACGGTGAAGTCCGCCCTGCAGAGCGAGGAGAAGGCGGCGATCGCGCGGGCGGCGGCGGCGCTGGTCGAGCCGAGCTCCGCCGTGGCGATCTCCGCCGGCACCACCACCTTCGCCCTCGCGCGGGAGCTGCTGAGCGTGCCGGAGCTCACCGTGGTGACGAACTCGGTGCCCGTGGCCCAGCTGTTCCACGAGTCGCCGCGCAAGGACGTCACGCTGGTGCTCACCGGTGGGGTGCGGACCCCCTCGGACGCCCTCGTCGGGCCCGTCTCCGTGGCCGCGCTGCACACCCTGCACACCGACTGGTGCTTCCTCGGGGTGCACGGCATGGACGCCCGGGCCGGGCTCACCACCCCCAACCTGGCCGAGGCGGAGACCGACCGGGCCCTGGTGACGTGCGCCCGGCGGCTGGTGGTGCTGGCCGACAGCACCAAGTGGAACGTGGTGGGCCTGTCGACGATCGCGGGCCTGGACGAGGTGGACGTGCTCGTCAGCGACGAGGGGCTGGACCCGACCGCGCGCACTGTGCTCACCGACGCCGTCGGCCGTCTCGTGGTGGCCGGCGCCGACACCGCGTGGGAGCGCGAGTCGCGCGCGGAGCCGTCGTGAGGGAGGAGGAGCGATGACCGCGACCGAGCAGGACCTGCCCACCACCGGTGGCCGCGCCGGCCCCGTGAGCGTGACCCGGCGCCCGATGGCCGACGGCCGTGCGCTGCTGTACTTCGACGACGCCGGCCACGAGGCCGTGCACGACGGGGTCGACACGCGCGAGCTCGGCGCCGCCGCCGAGGCGGGCACCGTGCGCCACGACGTGCTCACCGGCGAGTGGGTGACGATCGCCGCGCACCGCATGACGCGCACCCACCTGCCCTCGACGGCGGACTGCCCGCTGTGCCCCACCCGGGACGGCGCGCACCCCACCGAGGTCCCCGAGCCCGACTACGACGTCGCCGTCTTCGGCAACCGCTTCCCCAGCTTCTCCACCGGCGCCGAGCTGCCCGGCGGTGCGCCCGAGCCCCGGATGACGCTGCCCGACCGCCCGGCGCACGGCCGCTGCGAGGTGATCTGCTTCTCCAGCGACCACACCACCTCCGTCGCCGGGCTCACGCGGCGCCGGATGCGCACCGTGGTCGCCGCCTGGGCCCAGCGCACCGCCGAGCTCTCGGCGCTGCCCGGGGTGGAGCAGGTGTTCTGCTTCGAGAACCGGGGCGAGGAGATCGGCGTGACCCTGGCGCACCCGCACGGTCAGATCTACGCGTACCCCTACGTCACCCCGCGCACCGCCGCCGTGCTCACCCAGGCGCGGGCGCACCTGCGCCGCACCGGGGGAAACCTGCTGCGCGACGTGCTGCACCACGAGCAGCGGGCCGGCACCCGCATGGTGCTGGCCGGGGAGCACTGGAGCGCCTACGTGCCCACCGCCGCGCGCTGGCCGGTGGAGGTGCACCTGGCCCCCCACCGCGACGTGCCCGACCTCGCCGCCCTGGACGCGGCCGAGCGCGACGAGCTCGCCGACGTCTACCAGGAGCTGCTGCGCCGGGTCGACCGCTTCTTCCCCGGCGTCGGACGGGTCCCCTACATCGCCGGGTGGCACCAGGCTCCCGTCGGCGAGGGCCGCGAGCTCGGCCGGCTGCAGCTGCAGGTGTTCTCCGTCCTCCGTGCCCCGGGCAAGCTGAAGTACCTCGCCGGATCGGAGTCGGGGGTGGGTGCGTGGGTGAACGACGCGAGCCCCGAGGCCATCGCCGCCCGGCTGCGCGCGGTCGCCTCGTGAGCGGCCCCTCCCCCGACGCGACCGCCCCCGATCTCGCCACCCGCACGGCCGACGGGGCGACCCGGGTGCACGGTCGCGCGCCGGATGCGGTGTGGGCCGCCCCGGGCCGGGTCAACCTCATCGGCGAGCACACCGACTACAACGACGGCTTCTGCCTGCCCGTCGCGCTGGACCGGCGCACCTGGGTCGCCGTCCGCCGCCGCGACGACGACGAGGTGCACGTCAGCAGCGCGCAGGACGCCCACGTCCACGTCGGCCGGGTCGGCGAGGTCGGACCCGGGTGGACGGCCTACCCGACCGGGGTGCTGTGGGCGCTGCGCGAGGCCGGGCTCGACGTCGGCGGGGTGGAGCTGCACGTCGACTCCAGCGTGCCGGTCGGGGCCGGCCTGTCCAGCTCGGCCGCGCTGACCTGTGCGGTGGCCCTGGCGCTCGCCGAGGACCGGGCCTCCCGGGCGGACCTGGTCGCGGTGTGCGTCCGCGCGGAGAACGAGGCCGTCGGGGCCCCCACCGGGGGCATGGACCAGGCCGCCGCACTGCTCGCCCGCGCAGGGACCGCGTTGCTGCTGGACTGCCGCGACGGCTCGCGCGAGCACGTCCCGCTGGACCTGGCGGCAGCGGGGCTCGAGCTGCTGGTCATCGACACCCGCGCCCACCACCGACTCGTCGACGGCCAGTACGCCGCGCGGCGGGCCGACTGCGAGGCCGCCGCGGCCGCGCTGGGCGTGCCCAGCCTGCGCGAGGTCACCGCCGCCGACGTCGAGCGCCTGGACGATCCGAGGCTGCGGGCCCGGGCTCGGCACGTGGTCACCGAGATCGCCCGCGCGCAGGCCTTCGCCGACCTGCTGCGCGACGGGCGGCTGGCCACCACCGGCGCCCTGCTGGACGCCTCGCACGCCTCGCTGCGCGACGACTTCGCAGTGTCCTGCGACGAGCTCGACGTGGCCGTCGCGGCCGCCCGGTCCGCCGGCGCCCTCGGGGCCAGGATGACTGGTGGCGGGTTCGGCGGCTCCGCGGTCGCGCTGCTGGGCCAGGGTTGCGTCGACGCCACGACGACGGCCGTCCGCGCCGCCTTCGTGGCCCGGGGGTGGACGGAGCCGGCCTTCCTGCTGGTCCGGCCCTCCGCGGCCGGCGCCCGCGCCCTCTGAGCCCGTCCCGCACCCCCGTCCCCGCCCCCCGACCTCTGGAGCAACCCCCGTGACCGTTCCCGCCTGGGACGCCGTCCGCTCGCTCGCCCCCGCCGCCGGCTGCGCTCCCGCCCGGGCCCGGCTGCACACCGACGCCCCCGCGCTGGACCTGGACGGGGACTGGGCCTTCCGGCTGCTGCCGGCCGCCCCGGCCACCACGGACGCCGCCTTCGCCGACCCGGCGCTGGACGACTCCGGCTGGGACCGGCTCTCGGTGCCCTCGTGCTGGCAGATGACCGGGGCGCCCGACGCGCACCCCTACGGCGCGCCGGGCTACACGAACGTGGTCTACCCGTTCCCGGTGGACCCGCCCCACGTGCCGCAGGAGAACCCCACCGGGGAGTACCGCCGCAGCGTCGACGTGCCCGCGAGCTGGCTGGGGCAGGGGAGGGTGCTGGTCCGCCTCGACGGGGTGGACTCGGCGTTCACGCTGTGGTGCAACGGGACCGAGGTCGGTGGGGCGCACGGATCCCGCCTGGTCCACGAGCTCGACGTCACCGAGCTGCTGCACGAGGGGGAGAACACGCTCGCGGTGCGGGTGCACCAGTGGTCGGCCGCGAGCTATCTCGAGGACCAGGACATGTGGTGGGTGTCGGGCATCTTCCGCTCGGTGGCGCTGCTGCTGCGCCCCACCGGGGGGCTGGAGGACGTGTTCGTCCACGCCGGGTACGACCACACCACCGGCACCGGGACGCTCACCGTCGACGCCGCCCCCGGCGCCCGGCTCAGCGTCCCCGAGCTGGGCCTGCACGACGTCGACCCGGCCGGGCCGTACACCGTGGGCGTGGACCCGTGGTCGGCCGAGCGTCCGCGGCTGTACGCGGCGACCCTGCGCACCGACGCCGAGACCGTGGCCCTGCGCATCGGCTTCCGCACCGTCACCACCGACGGTGGCGTGCTGCGCGTGAACGGCACCCCGGTGCTGCTGCGCGGGGTCAACCGGCACGAGTGGAGCCAGGAGACCGGCCGCACCCTGGACCAGGCCGCCATCGAGACCGACGTGCGGCTGATGAAGCAGCACAACGTCAACGCCGTGCGCACCAGCCACTACCCGCCCGACCCGCGCTTCCTCGACCTGTGCGACACCCACGGGCTGTGGGTGATCGACGAGTGCGACCTGGAGACCCACGGCTTCGAGCTGGTCGGCTGGCGCCGCAACCCCAGCGACACCCCCGCCTGGCGGGAGGCCTACCTGGACCGGATGGCGCGCACCGTGGAGCGGGACAAGAACCACGCCTGCGTCATCGGCTGGTCGCTGGGCAACGAGGCCGGGGTGGGCGAGAACCTCGCCGCCACGGCCGCCTGGACGAAGGGCCGCGACCCGGACCGGTTCGTGCACTACGAGGGTGACTGGGACTCCTCCCACGTCGACGTCTACAGCCGCATGTACGCCGACCACGCCGAGACCGAGCTCATCGGCCTGGGCACCGAGCCGGCGACCACGGACCCGGCCGCCGACGCGCACCGGCGCGGTCTGCCGTTCGTGCTGTGCGAGTACGCCCACGCCATGGGCAACGGTCCCGGTGGGCTGAGCGAGTACCAGGCCCTGTTCGAGGCCCACGACCGCCTCGCCGGGGGCTTCGTCTGGGAGTGGATCGACCACTGCGTGCCCGTCCGGGCCGCCGACGGTGCGGTGTTCCCCGGCTACGGCGGCGACCTCGGCGAGGTGCTGCACGACGGCAACTTCATCGCCGACGGGCTCGTGCTCCCCGATCGCACCCCCTCCCCCGGGCTGCTGGAGCTGAAGAAGGTGGTGGAGCCGGTGCGGCTCACCGTCACCGCCGACGGCGTCACGGTGGCCAACCGCTACGCCGAGCTGGGCACCGGGCACCTGCGCTTCCCCTGGTCGTTGAGCGTGGACGGGGTGGAGGCCGCGACCGGCGAGCTGGTCGTGGACGAGGTCGGGCCGTGGTCCGACGGGCACGTGGCCCTGCCCGAGCTCCCGGAGACCGGGGACGGCGAGCGCTGGCTCACCGTCCGCGCCGTCACCGCCGACGACGCGTGGTGGGCCCCGGCCGGGCACGAGGTCGGCTGGGGGCAGGGCCGGCTCGGCGTCGACAGGGCTGCTGCCGTCCCGGCGCCGGCGGGCGCTCCCCCGGCCGCGGCCGACGGCTGGTCGCTGGGCGCGGCCCGCTTCGACGCCCACGGCACCCTCGTCGAGCTCGGCGGCCTCGCGGTCCTCGGGCCCCGCCTCGACCTGTGGCGGGCGCCGACCGACAACGACGAGCTCGGGGCCGGACCGGCGCGGGCGTGGCGGGGGCTCGGGCTGCACCGGCTGCGCCACCTCGTCACCGACGTGACGGTGGACGGCGACGCGCTGGTCGTCACGAGCCGCACCCTGCCTGCGGGCACCGACGTCGGCTACCGCGCCACCCTGACGTGGCGCGCGATCGAGGGCGGGGTCCACCTGAACGTGTCCGCGGAGCCGCTCGGCCCCTGGACCGTCCCGGTGCCCCGGCTGGGACTGCGGATGGGCCTGCCGACCACCGTCGACCGGCTCAGCTGGTTCGGGCTCGGACCGGGCGAGGCGTACGCCGACACCCGGGCCGCGCAGCGCGTCGGCCGGCACTCCCTGGGCATCTCCGAGCTGCAGACGCCCTACGTGCGGCCGCAGGAGAACGGTGCCCGCGCCGACGTCCGGTGGGCACAGCTCAGCCGCGCCGAGGGCCCACCGCTGCGGGTGGACGCCGCCGAGCCGATCCAGGTGACGCTGCGCCCGTGGACCACCGAGCACCTCGACGCGGCGGCGCACCGGACCGACCTGGTCGCGGACCCGCAGTGGCACTGGCTGAACCTGGACGTGGCCCAGCACGGGATCGGCACCGGGGCCTGCGGGCCGGTCGAGCTGCCGCAGCACGCGCTCCACGCGCGGCCGTTCCGGATGGAGCTGGACCTGCGGATCTGAGCTCCGGTGGGGAGCCGGGACTACCCCGCCAGCGCCGCCACGGCGACGACGAAGGCGTCCAGGTCCGACAGGTCCGCCAGCCGCGCGAGCACCACCTCGTCGTCGACCTCGACGTAGTCGTGGACGAGGACGTTGCGGAAACCGGCCGCCCGCGCCATCCGGGCGCCGAGCTCGGTCTCCAGCACACCGTGCTCGGCGAGCACCCGCATGACGTGGCCGTTGTTCTGCGGGGGACCCCAACCCTCGGAGGCGCACACGTGCTGACCCGCGTCGATGCACCCCTCGATCGCGGCGATGAACGCGTACTTCACGCCGCGCAGCCACATGCGGTCCGCCCTGCGGTCGTCATCCGCCGAGGCTTCGGCCCGCAGCACCCCGACCTCGTCGCTCACCGCACGCAGGAGCCGCAGCAGCCGGACCTCGTCAACCACGACGCAGGCTCTCGGCGAACTCGCGGTGCCCGCGCAGCAGGCGTGGCTGCTCGTCGAAGTAGATCTTGCGGGTCGTCGCCACCCAGCGGACCCGGGCGGGCGGGTCGTCGTCGAACAGGACGACGCCGTCCCGAGCAACCCGGCCGGCCAGCTCGAGCGGGGCACGGTCCAGGACGAGCAGGTCGACCCCGTCGGGCAGGTCGACCTCGAACGACTGGGGGGCAGACGCTCCCCACCAGGCCGCCACATCGAGGTCGGAGCCCGGACGGTGGGTGCCCGCGGCCCGACTGCCGTGCAGGAGCGCGAAGACCGCGCCGGCCCGTCGCAGCGCCTCGACGACCTCGTCCATGCCGCGATCATAGGGACGGCGCCGAACCGTGCTCAGCCCTGGCGGCGCAGCCGCGCGATCTCGGCGAGCACCACACCGGTGGCGACGGAGGCGTTGAGGCTCTCCACCGGTCCGGCCATGGGGATGCTGAGGATGGAGTCGCACGACTCGCGGACCAGCCGCGAGAGGCCCTTGCCCTCGGAGCCGACGACCACGACCACCGGCCCGGTCGCCGCGGCGAAGTCGTCCAGGCCGACGTCGCCCTCGGCGTCGAGACCGATGACGGTGACCCCCTTGGACTGCCAGTCCTTCAGCGTCCGGGTGAGGTTGACCGCGCGGGCGACCGGGAGCCGGGCCGCGGTGCCGGCGCTGGTGCGCCACGCCACGGCCGTGACCGAGGCGCTGCGGCGCTGCGGGATGACGACGCCGTGCCCACCGAACGCAGCCACCGAGCGGATCACCGCACCGAGGTTGCGGGGGTCGGTGACGTGGTCCATCGCCACCAGCAGCGGGGCCCCGGGGCCGGAGCGGGCCCGGGAGAGCAGGTCGTCGGGGTGCGCGTAGGAGTACGGCGGCACCTGCAGCGCGATCCCCTGGTGCAGCCCGTTGCGGCTGAGCTTGTCCAGGTCGCTGCGGGGCACCTCGAGGATCGCGATGTCCCGCTCGGCGGCCATCCGCACGCTCTCGGTGAGCCGCTCGTCGGACTCGGTGCCCACGGCCACGTACAGCGCAGTCGCCGGGACGTGGGCCCGCAGGCACTCCACGACGGGGTTGCGTCCCAGCACGGTCTCCGGACCGTCCACGGGCTTGCCCATGGGACGCCCGCCGCCGAGGCGACCACCGGTGCTGTTGCGGTTGCCCCCGCCCGGGGACGTGGCCCGGGCCGCCGCCTTGGCGCGCTTGGCCGCAGGGTGCTTGGTGCGAGCCTCGGCGGGCGGGGTGGCCCCGCGCGGCTCGAGACCGCGGCGGCGCTGCCCGCCGGAGCCGGCGGCCGCCCCCTTCTTGCCGTCGCCCTTGCGGACGGCTCCTCGTCGCTGGGAGTTGCCGGCCATCAGGGGTTTCCGTCCTCTGGGGTGACGGTCCACCGGGGACCGTCGGGGGTGTCGGTGACGTCGATGCCCGCGGCGGCCAGCAGGTCGCGCACCGCATCGGCGCGGGGGTAGTCCTTCGACGCACGAGCCGTGGCGCGCTCCGCCAGCTGGGCGCCGACGAGCACGTCCAGCGCGCGCGCGCCGGGGGCGGGGGCGCGCTCCCACCGGGGGTCGAGCGGGTCCACGCCGAGCACGTCGAGCATGGCGCGCACGCTGGCGGCGGCACCCAGCGCCCCGGCGTGGTCACCGGCGTCGAGGGCGGTGTTGCCCTCGCGGACGCAACCCTGCACGGCCGCCAGTGCGGCGGGCACGCCCAGGTCGTCGTCGAGCGCGGCGGTGAACTCGGCGCAGAACACCGATCGGCCGGGACGCTCCACCCGCTCCGCGACCCGGTGGACGAAGGCCTCCAGGCGCCGGTAGGTCAGGGCCGCCTCCTGCAACGAGGCCTCGCTGAACTCGATCGCGGACCGGTAGTGCGCAGCCCCCAGGTAGTAGCGCAGCTCCACCGGGCGCACCCGCTCCAGCACCGCCGGCACGCTGAGCACGTTGCCCAGGCTCTTGGACATCTTCTCCCCGCCCAGGGTCACCCAGCCGTTGTGCAGCCAGGTGGTGGCGAAGGCGTCGCCGGCGGCCCGGGACTGGGCCTGCTCGTTCTCGTGGTGCGGGAACACGAGGTCGAGACCACCGGCGTGGATGTCGAACGCCGCGCCCAGGTAGGTGCGCGCCATGGCCGAGCACTCCAGGTGCCAGCCGGGGCGCCCCGGGCCCCACGGGGTGGGCCAGCTGGGCTCGCCGGGCTTGGCCGCCTTCCACAGCGTGAAGTCGCGGGGGTCGCGCTTGCCGGTGGCCGCACTCTCCCCCTGGTGCACGGCGTCGAGGCTGTTGTGCGAGAGCGAGCCGTAGTCCGGGTAGGAGCGGACGTCGAAGTACACGTCCCCGCCGGCGGCGTAGGCGTGCCCGCGCTCCACCAGCTCGGCCACCAGCTCGATCATCTGGGTCACGTGCCCGGTGGCCCGGGGCTCGACCGACGGCGGGGCCACGCCGAGCGCGGCGTAGGCGTCGGTGAAGGCGCGCTCGTGGGTGGCCGCCCACTCCCACCACGGGCGACCGGCGGCGGCAGCCCTGGCGAGGATCTTGTCGTCGATGTCGGTCACGTTGCGGACCAGGCGCACGTCGTGGCCGGACACCTCGAGCCAGCGGCGCAGCACGTCGAAGGCGACGCCGCTGCGCACGTGGCCGACGTGGGGCACGCCCTGCACCGTCGCCCCGCACAGGTAGATCGACGCCTGACCGTCCACCAGCGGCCGGAAGGCCCGCAGGCTCCGGGTCTCGGTGTCGAACAGGTGCAGGGCCACGGCGGTGGAGTCTACGGGGCGCGGCGCGGCTCCCTGATCGGCAGCCGGTGGTGGTTCCAGACGGCTCGGCACCCGGTTGGGGGTGCAGGCACCCGACCTCAGCGCGGGAGGAGCAGCGCGGTCGCGATCGCCGCCAGCCCCTCGCCCCGACCGGTGAGCCCGAGGCCGTCGGTGGTGGTGGCGCTGACCGAGACCGGACCGCCCACCGACGCCGACAGCACCGCCTGCGCCTCCGCCCGCCGGGGCCCGATCTTCGGGGCGTTGCCGATGACCTGGACGGCGGCGTTGCCCACCGCCCAGCCCGCCTCGGCGAGCAGCCGCACCACCTCGGTGAGCAGCCGCACCCCCGACGCCCCGGACCACTCCGGGCGTCCCGTGCCGAACACCGAGCCCAGGTCGCCCAGCCCCGCGGCCGAGAGGAGCGCGTCGCAGAGCGCGTGCGCGGCCACGTCACCGTCGGAGTGCCCGGCGCAGCCGTCGACACCCTCGAACAACAGCCCCGCGACCCAGCACGGGCGGCCCGCCTCGACGGGGTGCACGTCGGTGCCGACACCCACCCTCACTGCGACCCGCCCGCCTGCCACCCCGACCGCACCGCCAGCAGCGCCTGCGCGAGGGTCACGTCCTGCGGGGTGGTGATCTTCAGGGCCAGCGGGTGTCCGGGCACGGTGTGCACCGCCGCGCCGACCCGCTCGACCAGCCCGGCGTCGTCGGTCGCGGGGACCGCCCCCGCGTAGGCCGCGCGCAGCAGGGCGGCCTCGAAGCCCTGCGGGGTCTGGACCGCCCGCAGCCCGGACCGCTCGGGGGTGGAGGTGACGATCCCGTCGGCGTCCACCGTCTTGATCGTGTCGGTGACCGGCAGGACGGGGACGACGGCGGCGACCCCTGCACGCAGCGCGGCGACGACGGCGCGGACCAGCTCCGGCGGGGTCAGGGCCCGGGCCGCGTCGTGGACGAGCACGTGCTCGGTGCCCTCGGGCACCGCGGCGAGCCCGGCCCGCACCGAGTCGGTGCGCTCGCTCCCGCCCGCGACCACGACCACGTCGGCGGGCACCTCGTCGCGGACCTGCGCGAGCAGCCCCACCGGCGCGACGACGACCACCAGGTCGACCACCCCGCTGGCCAGCAGCGACGCCACGCAGCGAGCCAGCAGGCTCTGCCCACCCACGTGCACCAGCGCCTTCGGGGTTGCCGCACCGAGCCGCACACCGCGACCGGCGGCGGGGACGACGGCCGCCACGCGCACCGGCCCGCCCCGCGCAGGCGGGACGGGCCGGTCGGGCTCGACGTGCCCGGGGTTCAGGGGCCCTGGGCTCACGAGCTCAGGAGGCGAGCGCCAGGACCTGGCCGAGGATGTCGGTGGCCTTCGCGTCGTCGGTGCCCTCGGCCAGCGCGAGCTCACCGACGAGGATCTGGCGGGCCTTGGCGAGCATCCGCTTCTCCCCGGCCGAGAGGCCGCGGTCCTGCTCGCGGCGCCAGAGGTCGCGGACGACCTCCGACACCTTGTTGACGTCACCCGAGGCCAGCTTCTCGAGGTTGGCCTTGTAGCGGCGCGACCAGTTGGTCGGCTCCTCGGTGTGGGGCGCCCGCAGCACCTGGAAGACCTTGTCCAGCCCCTCCTGGCCCACCACGTCCCGGACGCCGACGTACTCGGCGTTCTCCGAGGGAACCTTCACCGTCAGGTCGCCCTGGGCCACCTTGAGGACGAGGTACTCCTTCTCCACACCCTGGATGGTGCGCGTCTCGATCGCCTCGATGAGCGCAGCCCCGTGGTGGGGGTACACAACCGTTTCTCCGACCTTGAAGATCATGAGTTCACAAGCCCCTTTCGCTGTCACCATGCTAACACGCCGCAGCAGGCCCGGAACACCGTCGTCGCA
Organism: Mycobacteriales bacterium; assembly: GCA_038234335.1. Lineage (GTDB taxonomy): Bacteria > Actinomycetota > Actinomycetes > Mycobacteriales > Mycobacteriaceae > Rhodococcus_D. The sequence goes on along the minus strand of JBBSUN010000004.1, from coordinate 103,439 downwards.
GGTCAGGGCGCTGCGCGGGCGGCAGGACGGGACGGCGGGGCCTTGACAACAGCGCGCCGGGGTGGGTGCGCGACCCGGCTGCGCCCCGACGGCGGGTCAGCCACTACCCTTGAGGGAAGCCTGCCGGTGGACGCCGGTGCGGGCACAGCCTGGGAGGACGCCGCAGTGAGCGCCACGAGAAGCACCCGTCGTTCCGTCGCGGTCCTGGCCGTCGCCACCACCTCCGTCCTGCTGCTCGCCGGCTGCGGCTCGGGCCAGGTCGGCACGATCGGCAGCCAGGTGGCCGCCGTGAACGGTGGCCAGGCCACGGCGGGCCCGCTCTCCCTGAACAACGTGACGATGGCGTACCCGGCCTCGGGCGACGCCTACCAGGTCGGCGACGACGCCCCGCTGCTGTTCACGATCACCAACTCCAGCGTCGACGCCGACGAGCTCACCTCGGTCACCAGCCCGAACGGCACCGTCGCGATCACCGGCAACGCCGACATCGCCGGGCAGTCGACGCTGCGCTCGGTCGCGCAGGAGAAGGCCGACGGCATCTCCGAGACCCCGGTGGCCCCGTACTCCGAGACCCCGGGCAACGTGCAGGTGCGCATCACCGGCCTGAACGAGGTGATCCGTCCCGGGCTGAACGTCAGCTTCACGTTCACCTTCGCCAAGGCCGGCTCGGTGACACTGCCCGTGCCGCTGGAGTACCCGGCCACCGAGCGCGCGGTCGAGACCGCGGGCTGAGACACCGAGCGCCGGGACGCCGGGCACCGAGCGCCGAGCGGGCCGTTCCTGTCGGGGTGCGGGCCTAGCCTGCACCCGTGGCCAGACCGAGGACGAGCTTCCGCTGCACGGCGTGCCAGCACACCGTCGGCAAGTGGGTCGGGCGCTGCCCTGCGTGCGGCGAGTGGGGCTCGGTCGCCGAGGCCCCGGTGCTCCTCGCAGGCACCTCGACCACGTCCACGCGGGGGGCGCTCGCCGTGGTGCCCGCCAGCCCGGCGGTGCCGCTGACCCGGATCGACGCCAGCCGGACCCAGGTCCGCGCCACGGGGGTGCCCGAGCTGGACCGGGTGCTCGGCGGCGGCCTGGTGCCCGGGGCGGTGATCCTGCTGGCCGGCGAGCCCGGGGTGGGCAAGTCGACCCTGCTGCTGGAGGTGGTGTCGCAGTGGGCCCGCTCGGGGCGGACCGCGCTGTACGTGACGGGTGAGGAGTCGGCCGGTCAGGTGCGGCTGCGGGCCGAGCGCACCGACGCGGTGCACGAGCAGGTGTGGCTGGCCGCGGAGACCGACCTGGGGGCGATCCTGGGCCACGTCGAGGCGGTGGCGCCGGACCTGCTGGTCGTCGACTCGGTGCAGACGGTGCTGGCCGCCGACGTGGACGGGGTGCCCGGCGGGGTCACCCAGGTGCGGGCGGTCACGGCGGCGCTGACCTCGCTGGCCAAGGCCCGCGGGCTCGCGATCGTGCTCGTCGGCCACGTCACCAAGGACGGTGCGGTCGCCGGGCCGCGCAGCCTGGAGCACCTGGTCGACGTGGTGCTGCACTTCGAGGGCGACAAGCACTCCACCCTGCGCATGGTCCGGGGGATCAAGAACCGGTTCGGCGCCGCCGACGAGGTGGGCTGCTTCGAGCTCCGCGCCGACGGCATCGCCGGGGTCACCGACCCCTCCGGGCTGTTCCTGCACCACCGCGGCGAGCAGGTCCCCGGCACCGCGGTCACCGTGGCCGTCGAGGGCCGCCGCCCGATGCTGGGCGAGCTGCAGGCCCTCGTCGCCCCGTCCACGCTGGCCAACCCCCGCCGGGCGGTGAGCGGACTCGACTCCTCCCGGGTGGCCATGGTCCTGGCTGTGCTGGAGCGCCGCTGCGACGTGAAGCTGGCCCAGGTCGACGTCTACACGGCGACCGTGGGCGGCATGCGACTGCTCGAGCCGGCCGCCGACCTGGCGCTGGCGATGGCCGTGGCGTCCGCAGCCCTGGACGTGGCCCTGCCCCCGGACACGGTGGTCCTGGGCGAGGTCGGCCTCGCCGGCGAGGTCCGCCGGGTGACCGGCGCCGCCCGGCGGGTGGCCGAGGCAGCACGGCTGGGCTTCACCCGGGCCCTGGTCCCGCCCGACACCCCGCCCGCGCCGGCCGGGGTGCGCCAGACCGTGGTGCCCGACCTCGCCTCGGCCCTGCGGGTGCTGCGCGTGCGGGGGTGATGAGCACTCGGTGACCTATGCTGCCCACCGGCTCACAGGGTGTGACACGTCGGCGGAGGGGGGTGCGTGGTGGCGGCGGTCGGTGAGCAGAGCGAGCTGCTGCGCTCCACCCTGGCCCGCCTCGCCCCCGGCACGGGGCTGCGCGAGGGGTTGGAGCGGATCCTGCGGGGCCGCACGGGGGCGCTCATCGTCCTGGGCCAGGACGAGCTGGTCGAGCGGCTGAGCGACGGCGGGTTCCACCTCGACGTCGCCTTCGCCCCGACCCGCCTGCGCGAGCTCTCCAAGATGGACGGCGCCGTCGTCCTCACGACCGATGCGAGCCGCATCCTGCGTGCCAACGTGCAGCTCGTGCCCGACCACACCATCCCCACCGAGGAGTCCGGCACCCGGCACCGCGCCGCGGAGCGGACCGCCATCCAGACCGGCTACCCCGTCGTCTCGGTGAGCCAGTCGATGAGCATCATCAGCGTCTACGTCGACGGCACCCGTCACGTCCTGGCCGACTCCGCCACCATCCTCTCCCGCGCCAACCAGGCGCTGGACACCCTCGAGCGCTACCGCTCGCGGCTCAACGAGGTCGCCCAGCAGCTCTCCGCACTGGAGATCGAGGACTTCGTGACCCTGCGCGACGCCATGACGGTGGTGCAGCGCCTGGAGATGGTGCGCCGGATCTCCGCCGAGATCACCGGCGACGTGGTCGAGCTGGGCACCGACGGCCGGCTGCTCGCCCTCCAGCTCGACGAGCTCGTCGGCGGCACCGAGGCCGAGCGCGTGCAGGTGGTGCTCGACTACCTGGCCGCCGGCGGCCGCGGGCTGGACGACGTGCTCACGGCGCTCGACGCGCTGAGCACGTCCGACCTGCTCGACCTCGCGACCATCGCCGGCTGCTTCGGCCACGGTGGGGCCCCCGCGGCCATGGACGCCCCGATGACCCCGCGCGGGTACCGGCTGCTGGCCCGGGTGCCGCGGCTGCCGCCGGTGGTCGTGGGCCGCCTGGTCGGCACGTTCGGCAGCCTGCAGGCGATGCTGGCCGCGACCGCGGACGACCTGCAGACGGTCGACGGCGTGGGCGAGACCCGCGCCCGGGTGATCCGGGAGGGGCTCTCGCGCCTGGCCGAGTCGTCCATCGTCGAGCGCTACGGCTAGCCGCCCCGGCTCGCTACGCGGCGGTGAGCGTGAACGGGGCGGGCGCGCTCGTCAGCGTGCCCAGCGAGACCACCACCTGGTAGGCCCCGGCGGCCACCGGGGCGCGGTCGGCGGTGCACGTCGGCTCGGACGTGGTCCTGGACCACTTCACGCTGAACGTCGTGGTCTTCCCCGGGGTCAGCGTGGGGGAGTCGGTCGACCTCCCGGGGAAGCAGTCGTTGCTGGACCACACCCGGGTGGTGCCGTCCGCGGCGTAGACGGTGGCCGACTGCAGGGCGGCGTCGAGGTCGCGGGTGCAGGGCGTCGCCCCCGTGTTGCTCACCAGGATGCGGAACACCGGCAGCTCCCCGACGGGGTAGGACGGCGCCGCGACCTGGGCGCGCAGCCCGATCGACGCGTCGGGGCAGGCCGGCACGGCCGGGGCGGCAGCGGTCGTCGGCGCTGAGGCCGGGGCCGGGGGGGTCGTCGGGGTGGGCGCGCGGGTCGTTGTCGTGGACGGGGTCGTCGCGGAGTTGGTGGCCGGTGCGGTGGAGCCGGTCACGAGGGCCGCGGCCCGGGGGTCGGACCCCCCCGTCATCGCGGTCACCAGCCACACCAGCAGGACCACGACCAGGACCGCCGTGCCCACCGCGGCCGCCCGGCGGCGCCAGTACACCTGCGGGGGCAGGGGTCCGACGGGGCTCATCACGGACCTGACGGTAACCCGCCGCACCGGCCCCGACCCGGGGCGCCGGCGGCGTGTCGTGGCCCGCGTCGTGCACCCCACGGCGTCGGGGTCGGCAGGCGCAGTGTTCGATGGTGCCGGTGCTCGCGGCACCGAACAGCCCACACCCGGAGGAAGGAGACCCGATGTCCGGCGTCGCGTCGTTCGTGTCCCGCAACCAGGAGCGCGTCACGCGCAGCGAGAACCTGGCCGAGCTGGCGGTGGAGCCGTCGACGGGCACGTCCATCGTGACCTGCATGGATGCACGCATGGACCTCTACGACCTGTTCGGGCTGCGTCCCGGCGAGGCCCACGTGATCCGCAACGCCGGCGGTGTGATCACCGACGACGTGATCCGCTCGCTCGCCATCAGCCAGTTCCGTCTCGGCACCACGGAGATCCTGCTCGCACAGCACACGCGCTGCGGCATGATGACCATGGCCGACGACGAGTTCAAGGACGAGCTGGAGGAGTTCAGCGGCCTGCGACCGACGTGGTCGGTGGAGGCGTTCGCCGACGTCGACGCGAGCGTCCGCCAGGGCATGACCCGGCTGCGGCGCAGCCCCTTCCTCAAGCACAGCCTGGTGCTGCGCGGCTTCGTCGTCGACCTGGCCGACGGGGCGAAGCTGCGCGAGGTGCACTGAGCGGTGGCCGAGTCGGCTCGGGAGGTCACGACGCCGGACACCGGAGCGCTGGGGGCGTGGTTCCGGTCCCGGGCCCGCGACCTGCCCTGGCGGGAACCCACGACGACCGCCTGGGGCGTGCTGGTCAGCGAGGTGATGCTGCAGCAGACACCGGTGGCCCGGGTCGTGCCGATCTGGCGGGAGTGGATGGCCCGGTGGCCGGTGCCCAGCGCCATGGCCACCGCCGGCCCGGGTGAGGTGCTGCGGGCGTGGGGGCGTCTGGGCTACCCGCGGCGGGCGTTGCGGCTGCACGCCTGTGCCACCGTGCTGGCCGCCGAGCACGACGACGTGGTCCCCGAGGAGGTCGACGTCCTGCTGGGGCTGCCCGGCGTGGGCAGCTACACGGCCCGGGCGATCGCCTGCTTCGCGCACGGGCAGCGGGTGCCGGTGGTGGACACCAACGTCCGGCGGGTGGTGGCGCGGGCGGTGCACGGCCGGGCCGAGCCCGCAGCGCCGTCGACCACGCGGGACCTCGCCGACACCGAGGCGCTGCTGCCGTCCGACGTCGGTGAGGCGGTGCTCCTGAGCAAGGCGCTGATGGAGCTCGGCGCGGTGGTCTGCACGGCCCGGGCACCGCAGTGCGAGGGCTGCCCGGTGCTCGGGAGCTGCCGGTGGGTCGCACTGGGGCGGCCCGCGGCCACCGAGCCCCGTCCGCGGGTGCAGCGGTTCGCGGGCACCGACCGCCAGGTCCGCGGGCTGCTGCTGGGCGTCCTCCGCGACGGCGCCGGCCCCCAGCCGCGGGCGTCGCTGGACGTGGTGTGGCCCCAGGACCCGGTGCAGCGCGACCGCGCCCTGGGCTCCCTGCTGCTCGACGGCCTGGTCGAGCAGACCGCACGGGGCGAGTTCGCCCTGGCCGGCGAGGGCTGATCGCGTCGCACCGAGCGGGCTGTTCGCGGTCCGGGGCGCCGCTCGAGGACGACGAGCCCGCTACTCGGCGTGCCGGAGGCCGTCGAGGAACGCCTCCACCGCACCGCGGACGAGGTCGGGGGCCTGGGCGTGCACGAGGTGCCCGGCGGCGGGCACCACCAGCCGCTGCACGTCGTGCCCCCGCCGGGCCATCGCCTCGCCCTGACCGGCCGGCAGCACCCCGTGCTCGCCCTCCAGCAGCAGCACCGGTGCCCGCACGGCCTCCCACTGCGGCCAGTGGTCCCGGGTCCCCCAGTGCTCGGCGATGGCCACCCACACCGCCCGGTCGCCGTGCAGCGCCCGCCCCCCGGTGAAGGCCCGCAGGAAGTACTCCCCCGCGACCGGACCGAACTCCGCCCGCACCGCGTCGTCGTCGGCGAAGACCGCGGGCCACGCCGCGGCCCGCTCCCACCAACCCGCGGCGGTGCGGCCGCGCAGGTCGACCGCCATGTCCTCCACCACCAGCCCACCGACCAGCTGGGGGTGCCGGGCGGCGAGGCACCAGGCGTGCAGACCGCCCATCGAGTGCCCCCACAGCACCGCCGGCCCCAGCTCGGCGAGCACCGGCACCAGCTCGTCGACGAAGCGCTCGGTGGTCCAGTCCGCCACCCCGGGTCCGGGCTCGGTGACCCCCCGGTGCCCGGCGGCGTCCCACGCCCACACGTGCCGGTGGCGGGCCAGCCACTCCACCACCGGCGCCCAGGTGCCCGACCGGCCCATGAGCCCGTGCAGCAGCAGGACCGGTGGCCCCTCACCCCCCAGGTCGTGCAGCACGAGGGGAGAACCTACGCGGGTAGCGTCGCGGGGTGGACGCAACGAGAGCCGTCGTCAAGATCAACGCGATCGAGGTGCCCGAGGGCGCCGGGGAGCAGCTGGAGGCGCGCTTCGCCGCGCGGGCCGGCGCCGTGGAGGGCACCGCAGGGTTCCTCGGCTTCGAGCTGCTGCGCCCGACCGGCTCGGACGGGGCCGAGCGTCGCTACTTCGTCTACACCCGGTGGGAGTCCGAGGACGCGTACCAGGCGTGGGCGAGCAACGGCGCCGCCGCCGCGCACGACGGACCGCCCACCCAGCAGCCCGTGTCGACCGGGGCGTCGCTGCTGGAGTTCGACGTGGTGCTCCGCGTCGAGCCCACCCGCTAGGGACCACCTCCGACCCCCGCCGCCTCGCCACTGCGGACGTCTTCGCGCTCCACGGCCACTCCGGAGCACCGAACCTCACGTGTTGGCGGGGCCGCCGGGGCGGGCGGGAGCAGGGCGGAGCGGGATCAGGGCGACGACGAGACCGCCCGCCCCCGGGGTGCGGGGACGGGCGGCCTCGGTGCTGCGGGGTCGATCAGTCCTTGCTGAGCTCCACCGGGGGCAGGTCGGGCACCACCGACGGCTTGGTCTCGCCGCGGAAGGTGAAGGCTGCGTCCTCACCGGCACCCTCGCCGTCCCAGTTCTCGACGTCGACGAGCACGATCTGGCCGGGCTGGAGCTCGCCGAACAGGATCTTCTCCGACATCTGGTCCTCGACCTCGCGCTGGATGGTGCGGCGCAGCGGCCGCGCCCCCAGCACCGGGTCGAAGCCGCGCTTGGCCAGCAGCGCCTTGGCCCGGTCGGTGACCTCGAGCGCCATGTCCTTGTTCTTCAGCGCACCCTCGACGCGGGTGAGCATGAAGTCCACCATCTTCACGATCTCGTCGGAGGTGAGCTGGTGGAACACGACGATGTCGTCGATGCGGTTCAGGAACTCCGGGCGGAAGTGCTTCTTCAGCTCGTCGTTCACCTTCTGCTTCATGCGCTCGTAGTTGGAGTCCGCGCCCGCGCCGCTGGTGAAGCCGAGCCCGACCGCCTTGGAGATGTCGGCCGTGCCCAGGTTGGAGGTGAAGATGAGAACGGTGTTCTTGAAGTCCACCGTCCGACCCTGGCCGTCGGTGAGACGACCGTCCTCCAGCACCTGCAGCAGCGTGTTGTAGATCTCGTGGTGGGCCTTCTCGATCTCGTCGAACAGGACCACGGAGAACGGCTTGCGGCGCACCTTCTCGGTGAGCTGGCCGCCCTCCTCGTAGCCGACGTAGCCCGGAGGGGCACCGAACAGCCGCGAGGCGGTGAAGCGGTCGTGGAACTCACCCATGTCGATCTGGATCAGCGCGTCGTCGTCGCCGAACAGGAAGCCCGCGAGGGACTTCGAGAGCTCGGTCTTCCCGACACCCGAGGGGCCGGCGAAGATGAACGAGCCCGACGGGCGCTTCGGGTCCTTGAGGCCGGCCCGGGTGCGCCGGATGGCCTTGGAGACGGCGGCGACGGCCTCGTCCTGGCCGATGATCCGCTTGTGGAGCTCGTCCTCCATGCGGAGCAGGCGGGTGGTCTCCTCCTCGGTCAGCTTGAACACGGGGATCCCGGTCCAGTTGCCGAGGACCTCGGCGATCTGCTCGTCGTCGACCTCGCTGACCACGTCGAGATCACCGGCGCGCCACTGCTTCTCCCGCTCGGCCTTGGCCGTGAGGAGCTGCTTCTCGGTGTCGCGCAGGCTCGCGGCCTTCTCGAAGTCCTGCGCGTCGATCGCGGACTCCTTCTCCCGGCGGGCCCCGGCGATCTTGTCGTCGTACTCGCGCAGGTCCGGCGGCGCGGTCATCCGGCGGATGCGCATGCGCGCGCCCGCCTCGTCGATGAGGTCGATCGCCTTGTCCGGGAGGAACCGGTCGGAGATGTACCGGTCGGCCAGGGTGGCCGCGGCCACCAGCGCGCCGTCGGTGATGGAGACCCGGTGGTGGGCCTCGTAGCGGTCGCGCAGGCCCTTGAGGATCTCCACGGTGTGCTCGACGCTGGGCTCGCCCACCTGCACGGGCTGGAAGCGCCGCTCGAGGGCGGCGTCCTTCTCCACGTACTTGCGGTACTCGTCCAGGGTGGTCGCCCCGATGGTCTGGAGCTCACCGCGGGCCAGCATCGGCTTGAGGATGCTGGCGGCGTCGATCGCACCCTCGGCGGCACCGGCACCCACCAGGGTGTGGATCTCGTCGATGAACAGGATGATGTCGCCGCGGGTGCGGATCTCCTTGAGCACCTTCTTCAGGCGCTCCTCGAAGTCACCGCGGTAGCGGCTGCCGGCCACCAGCGAGCCGAGGTCCAGCGTGTAGAGCTGCTTGTCCTTCAGCGTCTCCGGGACCTCGTTGTTCACGATGGCCTGCGCGAGGCCCTCGACGACGGCCGTCTTGCCGACGCCGGGCTCGCCGATGAGGCACGGGTTGTTCTTGGTGCGGCGGCTCAGCACCTGCATGACCCGCTCGATCTCCTTCTCGCGCCCGATGACCGGGTCGAGCTTGGAGTCGCGCGCGGCCTGGGTTAGGTTGCGGCCGAACTGGTCGAGGACCAGCGACGTCGACGGGGTGCCCTCGCCGCGACCGCCGGTGGCGGCCTCGGCCGGCTCCTTGCCCTGGTAGCCCGAGAGCAGCTGGATGACCTGCTGGCGGACCCGGTTGAGGTCGGCGCCCAGCTTCACCAGGACCTGGGCGGCCACGCCCTCGCCCTCGCGGATGAGCCCGAGCAGGATGTGCTCGGTCCCGATGTAGTTGTGGCCGAGCTGCAGCGCCTCGCGCAGGCTCAGCTCCAGGACCTTCTTGGCCCGCGGGGTGAACGGGATGTGCCCGGACGGCGCCTGCTGGCCCTGCCCGATGATCTCCTCGACCTGGCTGCGCACCCCCTCCAGGGAGATCCCCAGGGACTCCAGCGACTTGGCCGCGACACCCTCACCCTCGTGGATGAGCCCGAGCAGGATGTGCTCGGTGCCGATGTAGTTGTGGTTGAGCATCCTGGCCTCTTCCTGGGCCAGCACCACGACGCGCCGAGCGCGATCGGTGAACCTCTCGAACATTGCTCTCCCTCGTGCCGGGTGTGCGCTGGTACGGCTGTGACGCCGGGGAGCGTGCCGACGACCCGCTCCCTTTCCTGGCCCACTGTAATCGCCTGTCACGACACCAGCCCGGCCAGCACGGACGGCACCTGCTGCCTGGGGACGTTCCCCTGCCCGTGACGGGTGCAACCACGGCGGCCCCGCAGGGCTTTCCGGCGTCGTTGCGCTGTGGGTGAACGCGCCCTCCCGGGCGGCGGCAGGGGGCGCCCACGCCCGGACGCACGACGGCCCCGCACCACGGGGGTGCAGGGCCGTCGGGACGATCAGCTCAGTGGGCGGCCTGGTAGGCGTCCATGATCGTGGCCGAGATGCGGCCCCGCTCGGACACCTCGTGGCCCTGCGCGCGGGCCCACTCGCGCACGGCCTGGTTCTGCTCGCGGTCCGCACCGGCCTTGGCCGCGCGCGGCGCCGGCGTCCGGGTGGCGCCACGGCGGGCCCCGGTCACCTTGCGGGCGTGCCCGATCCAGGTGGCCAGGTCGTCGCGCAGGGCGGCGGCGTTGGCCTCGGACAGGTCGATCTCGTAGCTGGTGCCCTCGAGCGCGAAGTCCACGGTGGTGACCGCGTCGCGCTCGAGCGACTCACCGGAGACGTCGTCGGTGTACACGACCGTCACCTGCTGCTGCTTTGCCATTGCTCGTACCACTCCCTCAAATCCGACGATCCCCGTCCGCAAAAGGGTACAGCATTTCGGTGGCTTTCCTGTCCATTGTTCGCCTCACGTCCGCGGACGCGTGAGCGGAAACAGGATGGTCTCGCGAATGCCGAGCCCGGTGAGCGACATGAGCAGCCGGTCGATCCCCATTCCGGTACCCGTGGTCGGGGGCATTCCGTGCTCCATCGCGGCGAGGAACTCCTCGTCCAGCGCCATGGCCTCGTCGTCGCCGGCCGCGGCCACCCGGGCCTGGTCGAGGAAGCGCTCGCGCTGGACGACCGGGTCGACCAGCTCGGAGTACCCCGTGGCCAGCTCGAAGCCGCGCACGTAGAGGTCCCACTTCTCGGTGACCCCGGCGATGCTGCGGTGGTCGCGGGTCAGCGGGGAGGTCTCCACCGGGAAGTCGCGCACGAAGGTGGGGGCCCACAGGTCGTTGCCCACGAGGTGCTCCCACAGCTCCTCGACGAGCTTGCCGTGCCCCCAGGACGGGGTGACCTCCAGCCCGACCCGGCTGGCGTGGGCGCGCAGCTGCTCGACGGTGGTGCCCGCCCCCTCGAACGCGGGCACGACCTCCTCGCCGAGCGCGGCCGAGAGCGTCGGGTACATCGCCAGCGTCGCCCACTCCCCGTCCGCACCGCCGTCGACGGAGTACGGGGAGCCGTCGGCCAGGGTCAGCTCCCGGGTGCCGAAGACCTCGTCGGCCACGGACTGCACCAGCTCGCGGGTCATCCGGGCCGAGTCGTCGTAGGTGCCGTAGGCCTCGTAGGTCTCCAGGGTGGCGAACTCCGGGGAGTGGGTCGAGTCCATGCCCTCGTTGCGGAAGCTGCGGTTGATCTCGAAGACCCGCTCCAGCCCGCCGACGACGGCCCGCTTGAGGAACAGCTCCGGGGCGATGCGCAGGTACAGGTCGAGGTCCATCGCGTTGGAGCGGGTGGTGAACGGCCGCGCTGCCGCCCCGCCGTGCAGGGTCTGCAGCATCGGCGTCTCCACCTCCAGGAAGCTGCGCCGCTCCAGGAAGTGGCGCACCTCGCGCACGGCGAGGCTGCGGTGGCGGACGGTGTCGCGGGCCTGCGGACGGACGACGAGGTCCACGTAGCGCTGCCGGACCCGGCTCTCCTCGCTCATCTCCTTGTGCGCCACCGGCAGCGGCCGCAGCGCCTTGGACGCCATCGTCCACGCGTCGGCCGCCACGCTGAGCTCGCCGCGGCGGGAGGTGATGACCTCGCCGTGGACGAAGACGTGGTCGCCGAGGTCGACGTCGGCCTTCCACGCGGCGAGGGAGTCCGCGCCGACCCCGTCGTGGCTGACCATGACCTGGAGCTGGGTCCCGTCCCCGGCCTGCAGGGTCGCGAAGCACAGCTTGCCGCCGGTGCGGGCGAGCATCACCCGACCGGCGACCCCCACGAGGTCCCCGGTGGCGGTGTCGGGCGCCAGCTCGGGGTGGGCGTCACGGACCTGGGCGAGGGTGTGGGTGCGCGAGACCGACACCGGGTAGGCCTGGCCGCCGCGGGCGAGGATGTTCGCACGCTTCTCCCGGCGGACGCGCTGCTGCTCGGAGAGCTCCGGGGCGGGGTCGACGGGCGGCTCGGCTGCGGTCACGGACGCCGATCCTAGGTGCGGTGCCCCCGGTCGATCGCTCCGGCGTTGCGCTCGTACACCAGCCGCAGCCCCACCAGGGTCAGGTACGGCTCGTGGTGGGCGATGGTCTCGCTCTCGGCGACCACGAGCGGCGCCAGACCCCCGGTGGCGAGCACCGCGACGGGTTCGCCGGTGCTGCCCACGAGCTCGGTGAGGATGCGCCGGACCAGCCCGTCGACCTGCCCGGCGACGCCGTAGACGATGCCCGACTGCAGGCACTCGACGGTGTTCTTGCCGATCACCGAGCGCGGACGCACCAGCTCCACCTTGCGCAGGGCCGCGGCCCGGGAGGCCAGCGCGTCGACGGAGATCTCGATGCCCGGGGCCAGCGCGCCGCCCAGGAACTCCCCGCGCGCGGAGACGACGTCGATGTTGGTGGAGGTGCCGAAGTCGACGACGACGCACGCGGTGGCGTGCAGGTGGTGGGCGGCGAGGGTGTTCACGACCCGGTCGGAGCCGACCTCCTTGGGGTTGTCGACCAGCAGCGGCACCCCGGTGCGCACCCCCGGCTCGACGACGACGTGCGGCACGTCGGTCCAGTACCGGGTGAGCATGACCCGCAGCTCGCGCAGCACCGCGGGGACGGTGGACAGCGCCGACACACCGGTGACGTCGTGCGCGTGGCTGCCCAGCAGTCCGCGGACGACGAGGGCCATCTCGTCGGCGGTCATCCGCGGGTCGGTCCGCATCCGCCAGTCCCGGACGAGACGAGCCGGGTGCTCGCCCGAGTCGCCGGTGCCGTCGAACAGCCCGAGGACGATGTTGGTGTTGCCGATGTCGATGGTGAGCAGCACGGCTCAGCCCTCCCGGTTCTCGGGGCCCGGCACGACACCCAGGACGACCCCGACGTTGTCGACGAGTCGCGTGGTGCCGACCCGCGCGGCGACGAGCAGCCGCGCGTCCCCGGCGTCGGCGACCGGGCCCAGGCTGCGGTCGCGCAGGGCCAGGTAGTCCACGACGACGCCCGGCTCGGTGGCCAGCACGGCCCGCGCGGCCTCGAGGACGGCTCCGGGACCCCCGGCGCCGGCGTGCGCGCCGGCGACCAGGGCCGCGTTGAGGACGACGGCGGACGCGCGCTGGGCCTCGTCGAGGAAGGCGTTGCGCGAGCTCAGCGCGAGGCCGTCGGGCTCCCGCACGGTGGGCACCCCGACGACCTCCACGTCCAGGTGCAGGTCGGTGACCAGCTGCCGGACGAGCGCGAGCTGCTGGTAGTCCTTCTCACCGAAGACCGCCGTCCGCGGGCGCACCAGCGTGAACAGCTTGGCGACGACGGTGAGCATGCCCGCGAAGTGCCCGGGCCGGCTGGCACCCTCGAGCTCGTCACCCAGCGGGCCGGGGTGCACGGTGGTGCGCCGGCCCTGCGGGTACATGCCCTCCGCGCTCGGGGCGAGCACCAGCTCCACGCCGGCCCCGCGGAGCAGCGCGACGTCGCGCTCCAGGGTGCGGGGGTAGGCGTCGAGGTCCTCGCCCGCCCCGAACTGCAGCGGGTTGACGAACAGGGAGACGACGACGACCGAGCCGGGGATCCGCCGTGCGTGGCGGACCAGCTCCAGGTGCCCGGCGTGCAGCGCGCCCATCGTGGGCACGAGCACCACGTGCCGACCGGTGGCGCCCAGGGCGCGGGTCGTCGCGGCCAGCTGCGCCGGGTCGTGGTGGACGGCCAGCTCGCCCGGGGTGAACCTCACTCGGACACCTCCCGCAGGACCCTGCGCACGTCCAGGGCCTGGGCGTCGTCGATCAGGTGGGCGGCCCGCGCCCGGGACACGGTGCGGCCCGCCATCGCCCGGTACCCGGCCGCCACCCCGTCAGGACCCCGTGCCGCGAGCTCGTGCAGGTGGGTGGCCACGGCGTCGGCGTCCCCGCGGGCGACGGGACCGGTGAGCGCCCGGTCGCCGTGGCGCAGCGCGTTGTCCAGCGCGGCGGAGAGCAGCGGCCCGAGCAGCCGCTCGGGCGGGACACCCCCGGTGGTCACGGTGCCGAGCGAGGCGACCGCGTCGCGGACCAGGGTGACGAGGTGGTTCGCGCCGTGGGCCAGGGCCGCGTGGTAGAGCGCGCGGTCGGCCTCGGCGACCCGGACCGGCTCCGCCCCCAGCTCGAGGGCCAGCGCCTGCCCCACCGTCGCCCCGATCTCGTCGGCCGCGGTGACGGCCACGCAGCAGCCGCCGAGGCGGGCCACGTCCTCGAGGTGCCCGGTGAAGGTCATCGCCGGGTGCAGGGCCAGCGGCAGCACCCCGAGCTCGGTGAGCGGGTCGAGCACACCCACCCCCCGGGCGCCCGCGGTGTGGACCACGATCTGCCCCGCCCGCACCGCGCCGGTGGCGGCGAGCCCGCGGACCAGGCCCGCCAGCTCGGCGTCGGGCACGGCGAGGACCAACAGCTCGGCGCGCGCGGCGACCTCGTCCGGCGGCAGCACCGCGGCTTCGGGCAGGCGGTCCGCAGCGCGGCGGCGCGAGGCGTCGGACACGCCGGCCACCGCCACCACCACGTGGCCGGAGCGCTCCCACGCCTGGCCGAGCGCGGTGCCCACCCGACCGGCGGAGACCAGCCCGACAGCCAGGCGGGCGGGGGTGGTCATCGGTGCTCCTCGTCGGTGTCGTTCCGGGCCTGGGGCGCGTCCCGTTCGTCACCGTCGAGCATGTCACCGTCGAGGACAGGGGCGCGCGGTGGGCAGGATGACACCGGTGTGGCGGGACTGGGAGCGGGCGTGGGCCGACGCGCTGTACGGCGCAGGCGGCCTGGTGCACGACGGCAGCACCCCCGGCACGCACTACCGGACCTCGGTGCACGTGGGCACGGTGCTGGCCGAGGCGGTGGCTGAGCTGCTGGCGCGGGTGGACACCCGGCTGGCCCACCCCGCACGGCTGGACCTGGTCGACGCCGGGGCCGGGGGCGGGGAGCTGCTCGCCGGCGTCCGCGACTCCCTCGGCCCGGCGCTGCGGGCCCGGGTGCACCCGGTGGCGGTGGACCTGCGGGCCCCACCTGCGGGCTGGGTGCTGCCCTGGCACGCGGAGCTGCCGACGGACGTGCACGGGCTGGTGGTGGCGCACGAGCTGCTCGACGCGGTGCCGTGCCCGGTGGTGACCCGGGTCGGCGGGGTGCTGCGGCGGGTGCAGGTGGACGAGCGCGGGCTTCAGCGGCCGGGGCCCGGCGCCGGGGGTGCGGAGCGCCGCTGGCTGGAGCGCTGGGGCGCCCCGGCGGAGGGCGCGTGCGTGGAGGTGGGCCTGCCCCGGGACGCGCTGTGGGCCCGGGTGCTCGCCGGGGTGCGCGCAGGCGGCGCGCTCGCCGTCGACTACGGGGTGGAACAGCCCGCCGACACCCTCGCCGGGTACCGCCGCGGTGTCCAGGTGCACCCCGTGCCCGACGCCCGGACCGATCTCACCGCGCACGTGCACTGGCCGTCGGTGCGCGCCCTGCACCCCGGCGTGCACCGGACCCAGGCGGCCGCGCTGGCCGGGCTGGGCGCGGGGGCACCGCGCTCCGCCGACGACTGGCTCGCGGCGGCGGAACGGGCCGGGCACCGCGCCGAGCTCACCGACCCCGGCGGCCTCGGCGGCTTCGGCTGGTGGTGGGTGAGCCGATGACCGGTGCTCAGGAGCTGCTCGGCACCCCCACCGGCGGCCGACGGGGTGGCACCACGGCAGCACGACCGCCAGCCGCAGGACGGTGAAGGGGTGCGCCAGCTCCGGGGACTCGAGGGCATGGTCGAACACCACCCACGCCGGCGCCAGCACGACACCGGCCGCGACCACGGCGCTCCCCGTGGCGCGGGTGCCGCCCGCAGCCTGCCCTGGACGTCGTCGCGCCCCTCCCACCCACTCGCGTTGCCGGCGACCGCCGCGGGGCGGGGGAGGATGCACGGGTGGAGATCACCGTCGGCCTCGGGGCCGCCACCGAGCACCTCGGGGTGGACCGCGTGGTCGACCTCGGCCCCCTGCACCCCTCCGCGCACGGGGCGCTGCGGCTGCGGCTGACCGTCGACTCCCACGGCGACGACGCCGTGGTCCGCGCCGCCGTCCCGCTGGTCGGGCACCTGCACCGGGGCGCGGAGAAGCTGTTCGAGGTCCGCGACTACCGCCAGGTGCTGGTGCTGGCCAACCGGCACGACTGGTGGGCCGCCCTGGCCAACGAGGTGCTCGTCGCGCAGGCCGTCGAGGTGATGACCGGCATCACCGTGCCCGAGCGCGCGGTGCGGCTGCGGGTGCTGTTCTGCGAGCTCGGCCGGGCGATGGCCCACCTCGCCTTCCTCACCCCGCTGACCGGTGCCGAGCCGGCGTCCACCCGCGCCGCCGTGACCGCCCGGGAGGCGCTGCAGCACGCGCTCGAGGTCGCCACCGGTGGACGCATCCACCAGGTCGCGAACCGGGTCGGTGGGCTGCGGGAGGACGTGCCCACCGGCTGGACGGACGTGGTCGCCGACGCGCTGGACGTGGTGGCAGCGGCCGTCCCCGCGATCGCCGCGGCGACGATCGAGGACGACGCGTTTCGCGCGCGGCACCGGGGGGTGGGGGTCCTCGGCCGGGACGAGGCCGTCGCGCTCGGCGTCACCGGGGTGGCCGGACGGGCCAGCGGGGTCGACCTCGACCTGCGCCGCGACGACCCGGCCCCCGGCTACCAGGGGCTGCAGCTGTCCGTGGTCGGCGACACCGCGGGCGACGCGCTGGCCCGGGTGCGGGTGCAGCTGGGCGAGGTCACCCAGGCGGTGGACCTGGCTCGGCAGTGCCTGCAGGCGGTCCCGGACGGGCCGGTGAACGTGCGGCTGCCCACCACGCTCGCGCCCGGCGAGGGCTCCGTGCACGTCTGGGGGGAGGCCCCGCTGGGGGTGGCGGGGGTGCACCTGGTGTCCCGGGGTGAACGAACCCCGTGGCGGCTGCGGCTGCGAACCCCGTCGTTCAGCAACGTGCAGGCCCTGGGGGTGCTGCTGCCGGGCACCCCGGTCGGGCAGCTCGGCACCGTGCTCGGCTCGTTCGCGCTGGTCGTCGGGGACATCGACCGCTGACCGCATCGCGGCGGGCCACGAAGAACAGGACGACGCGCGCGAACACGGCGAGCGGCGCGAGGAGACCACCGGCCAGCTGCGGGGCGCAGCGGTTGCGCGACCGGCCGCGTCCCGCCTCAGCGCCGTCCGCGGTCGTCGGGCGTGCGGCAGGTGCGCTCCAGCAGCAGCGCGGCGGCCACCAGCGCCAGGGCGGAGACCACACCGACCACCGCGCCCGGGGTGTCCGCCACCGCCGCGGCGAGCCGGCCGCGCTCGGCGAGCAGGTGCACCCCCAGCCCCACCCACGCCCCGGCGACGAGAGCGCCGACCAGCGAGGACGCCTTGGCCAGGGCCGCGGACCGCGCCGCCATGATCGGGTCGAGCGGGCGGGCGCCCTCACGGCGCTGGATGCGCCCGCGCAGCACCACCGCGAGGCCCACCTCGACCCCCGCCAGGACGAGCAGCGACGCCCCGGTGAGCAGGCCGACCGGGGGCAGCGAGCCGTAGAACGCGCGCGCGAGCAACCAGGAGAGGACGGCCACCACACCGAGGACGGCGACGAGGTCCGCCGGGCGGGTGGGCCTCACCGGCCGAGCACCAGGGCCAGCTCGTCGCGGCGCCGGACCCCGTCGCGCTCGGCGTCGGCCAGCGCGGCGAGCAGCTCGGTGACCGGGCCGCGCCCGACGAGCCGGGCCGCGGGGTCCACCTCCGCCCAGGGGACGAGGACGAAGGCCCGCTCGTGCGCCCGGGGGTGGGGCAGCACGAGCTCGAGGCCGTCGCCGGTGCGCTCGGCGAGCGCGGTGCCGTCGCAGTCGAGCACGTCCACGTCCAGGGTCCGCGGGCCCCAGCGCTGCCCCCGCACCCGGTGCGCGGCCCGCTCCAGCTCCTGGGCCGTGTGCAGCCACTCCCACGGTCCGCGCGCGGGGTCGTCGACCACCAGCACCGCGTTGAGGAAGTCCTGCTGCTCCACCCCGCCCCACGGGGCCGTGGAGTACACCGAGGAGCACGCCCGGACCACCGGGGAGAGACCGTCGAGGACCTGCTGCAGCGCCGCCCGCCGGTCCCCCAGGTTCGCGCCGATCCCCAGCACCGCCCGGCTCACGCGCGGGACCGCCGCACCACCACGGCCACGTCGGCGAAGGTCAGCGGGACGGGCGCGGACGGCTTGTGCAGCGTCACCTCCACCGCGGTGACCCGGGCGTCCGCGGCCAGCACACCCTCGGCGACCTCGGCGGCCACGGTCTCGATGAGGTCCCGTGCCGGGCCCGCCACGACCGCGGCCGCGGCCTGCGCCAGCTCCCCGTAGTGCAGCGTGTCCGCGAGGTCGTCGGAAGCCGCGGCGGGGGCGAGGTCCAGGCTGACCACCAGGTCGACGAGGAAGTCCTGCCCGTCCCGGCGCTCGTGGTCGAACACGCCGTGGTGGCCGAACACCTGCAGGCCGCGCAGCTCGATCCGGTCGCTCACCGTGCCGCGCCCGCTCCCGGGTCGCCGGTGGCCGGCGACGTCCCCAGCGTCCACGCCGTGGCCACCGCGACCGCGTCCATCGACGACGCCACGTCGTGCACCCGCACGCCCCACGCCCCGTTCACCGCGGCCAGCGCCGTGATCGCGGCCGTCGCGACCTCGCGGCCCCCGGTGGCCCGGGGGGTGCCGTCGTGCTCCGCGAGCAGCGCCCCGAGGAAGCGCTTGCGGGAGGCCCCGACGAGGACGGGGAACCCCAGGTCGGTGAACGCGCGCAGGGTGCGCAGCAGCGCCCAGCTGTGCGCGGCGTTCTTGGCGAAGCCGAGCCCGGGGTCGACGACGAGCGCGGCGGGGTCCACCCCCGCCAGCACGGCTGCGTCGACCCGGGCGACCAGCTCGTGGCGCACCTCGGCGACCACGTCCTCGTAGCCGGTCTCCGCAGAGGGGACCCCCGCGGGCGGGACACCGCCGTGGGTGAAGCCCCGCACGCCGGGGCGCCAGTGCATGAGGATCCAGGCCACCCCGGCCTCGGCCACCACGTGCGCCATGGCGGGGTCGGCCAGGCCGCCGGAGACGTCGTTGACCACGCTCGCCCCGGCCTCGACCGCCGCCCGCGCCACGTCGGCGTGCATGGTGTCGACGCTCACCCGGACCCCCTCGGCAACCAGCTCGGCGACGACGGGGACCACGCGCGAGGCCTCCTCGACGGCGTCGACGGGGCTGGCCCCCGGACGGGTCGACTCCCCGCCCACGTCGACGAGGTCGGCGCCGGAGTCCCGCAGCGCGAGCCCGTGCGCGACGGCGGCGTCGCGGTCGAGGAAGCGACCACCGTCGGAGAACGAGTCCGGGGTGACGTTGAGGACGCCGACGACCGCGCACCGTCCCGGGTCGGGCAGCGCGGGGTGGCGGCGCGGGCTAGTGGGCACGGATGAGCTGCAGCGCCTCGGCGCGGGAGGCGGGATCGCTCTGGAGCTGGCCCCGGACGGCGGAGGTGGTCGTGGTGGCGCCGGGCTTGCGGATGCCCCGCATGGCCATGCACAGGTGCTGCGCCTCGACCACCACGATCACCCCGCGGGGCTCGAGGCGCCGCACGAGCGCGTCCGCCACCTGCCCGGTGAGGCGCTCCTGGACCTGGGGACGCTTGGCGTACAGGTCGACGACCCGCGCGAGCTTGGACAGGCCCGTCACCCGACCCTGCGCTCCGGGGATGTAGCCGACGTGCGCCACCCCGTGGAAGGACACCAGGTGGTGCTCGCACGTGGAGTACATCGGGATGTCCCGAACGAGCACCAGCTCGTCGTGCGACTCGTCGAACGTGGTCGCCAGGACGTCGTCCGGGTCGGTGTAGAGCCCGGCGAAGACCTCGCGGTAGGAGCGCGCGACCCGGGCGGGGGTCTCGCGTAGACCGGGGCGGTCCGGGTCCTCGCCCACGGCGAGCAACAGCTCGCGCACCGCCGCCTCCGCGCGCGGTCCGTCGAACACGTCTCGACCGGGGACCTCCGGGCCGCGCACCGACGGCGCTGCTCCGACAAGCGTCACGACCTCACCCTCTCTGCTCACGTCCCCAGGTCCGCTCCACACGGCGGCCGGACGGGGTCCCTCAGCGCTGCTGGTCGTCGCCGTCCCACTGCTGCGTGGGCGGACCGACCTCGTCCGGGCGGTGGTGTCCACCGGTGCGGGGCAGCTCCCCGGTGTCCGGGCGGGTGCCCGGGGGCAGGCTCCCGTGCGGCTGACCGACGGGCGCCGGCCCGTCCGGCACCGGTCCGCCGCCGCTCCAGGGGCCGTTGGGCGGCCCGCTCTCCGGGAACCCACCGCCGTTGCCGTACCCACCACTGGGGTAGCCACCCTGCTGCTGGGGACCACCGTTCGGGGGGCCGCCCGGGTAGCCACCCTGCTGCGGTCCACCCTGGGCGGGACCGCGCTGGTAGCCACCGTCCTGGTAACCACCGTCCTGGTATCCACCGTTGCGCGACCCACCGTTCTGGGGGCCGCCGTTCTGGTGACCGCCGTGCTGGGGTCCCTCGCGTCGGGGGTCCGCACCGGGCTCACCGCCCTGGCCGGGCCACCCGGGCGCCGACCACCCCGGAGGGGCGCCGTAGTCGGGTCGGGATCCGGACTGCGATCCCTGCGGGTCGGGCTGACCCCACCCGTTCTGCCCCTGGGACGACGGGGGACCCCACGGCTGCGCGCCCGCGGAGCGGCTCGGACCGGCCGGGGGGCCACCCCAGCTGCCACCCGCACCAACACCCGCACCGACCGGCTCCGGCTTGCGCAGGTCGGGCCGGGGCGCCTCGGGCGGCGGCCACGGCTCGCCACGCTCGATGGCGAGCTCGCCCGGCGTCTTCACCGGCGGGCGGTCCGACGGGGTGCGGCCCCCGAAGTCGTTGAACGCGGTGATCCGGGGACGCTTCTCCACGTCGGCGAGGACGCGCTGCAGGTCCTTGCGGTGCAGCGTCTCCGTCTCCAGCAGCTCGGTGGCCAGCCGGTCGAGCGCGTCGCGGTAGGTGTTGAGGATGTCCCACGCCTCGGTGTGCGCAGCCTCGATGAGCTTGCGCACCTCCTCGTCGATCTCGTGGGCCACCTCGAGGGAGTAGTCGGCCTGGCTGCCCATCGAGCGGCCCAGGAACGGGTCGCCCTGCTCCTGGCCGTACTTCACCGCCCCCATCCGGGAGCTCATGCCGTACTCGGTGACCATCGCGCGGGCGATCTTCGTGGCCTGCTCGATGTCGGAGGACGCGCCCGTGGTCGGCTCGTGGAAGACGAGCTCCTCCGCCGCGCGCCCGCCCATCGCGAACACCAGCCGGGCCAGCATCTCCGAGCGGGTCATCAGGCCCTTGTCGTCCTCGGGCACGGCCAGCGCGTGGCCGCCGGTACGCCCGCGGGCCAGGATCGTGACCTTGTAGACGGGCTCGATGTCGGGCATCGCCCACGCCGCCAGGGCGTGGCCACCCTCGTGGTAGGCGGTGATCTTCTTCTCGTGCTCGCTGATCAGCCGGCTCTTGCGCCGCGGTCCACCGACCACGCGGTCCACGGACTCCTCGAGCGACGCGGCCGAGATCAGGCTGCCGTTCTCGCGAGCGGTGAGCAGGGCGGCCTCGTTCAGCACGTTGGCCAGGTCGGCGCCGGACATGCCGACGGTGCGCTTGGCCAGTCCCTCGAGGTCGGCGTCCTCCGCGATCGGCTTGCCCGTGGCGTGGACGCGCAGGATGGCCTTGCGTCCGGCCAGGTCGGGCGCACCGACGGGGATCTGCCGGTCGAAGCGACCGGGGCGCAGCAGCGCCGGGTCGAGGATGTCGGGCCGGTTGGTGGCCGCGATGAGGATCACGTTGGTCCGGGCGCCGAAGCCGTCCATCTCGACGAGCAGCTGGTTCAGCGTCTGCTCGCGCTCGTCGTGCCCGCCGCCCATGCCAGCACCGCGCTGCCGGCCGACGGCGTCGATCTCGTCGACGAAGATGATGCAGGGCGCGTTCTGCTTGGCCTGCTCGAACAGGTCGCGCACGCGGGAGGCACCGACACCGACGAACATCTCGACGAAGTCCGAGCCGGAGATGGTGAAGAACGGGACCCCGGCCTCGCCGGCCACCGCGCGGGCGAGCAGCGTCTTGCCGGTACCGGGCGGACCGTAGAGCAGCACGCCCTTCGGGATCTTGGCGCCCAGCGCCTGGTACCGCTGCGGGTTCTGCAGGAAGTCCTTGATCTCGTAGAGCTCCTCGACGGCCTCGTCCGCGCCGGCCACGTCGTCGAAGGTCGTCTTGGGCATGTCCTTGGTGAGCTGCTTGGCCTTGGACTTGCCGAAGCCCATGACCCCGCCGCGCCCGCCGCCCTGGGCCTTGTTCATGAAGAAGAACAGCAGACCGAGCACCAGCAGCAGCGGCAGCGCGAAGGTCAGGATGCTGGACAAGATGCCCGGCGTGTTCACCGTGGTGGTGAAGCCGTCGGCCAGGTTCGCCGCGCGCACCTCGTCGAAGACCTGCACCGATGCGTCGGCCGGGTACTTGGTGATGAGCTCGGTGGTGCCGTCGGGCACGTCCCGCACGCCGGAGGTGCCGTCGGTGAGGGTGAGCCGCAGCTGCTGCTCGCGGTCGTCGATCTGCGCGCCCTTGACCTTGCCGTCCTGCAGCTGGGTCAGGGCCACCGACGTGTCAACCGTGGTGAAGCCGCGGGTGTCACCGCCGAAGAAGCTGAACCCGGCGACGACCAGGAGGAGCACCAGGGCGATTCCCACGTTGCGGGGGAGGTTCTTTCGAGTCATGCACCTGCGGCCGGGGGCGGCCTCGTCCTTCCGGGAGCTGGGCCGGGCACCGCCGCCACGCTGGGCGTGGACGACGTCCCGGAGGAATCAGGCTACCCCGGGGGCACGTGCGCCACCGGGCTCGCACCCGCTCGCGCGGGGTGGTTCTCCCCCGGACAACGCGCACCACGCACCACGCGTTCCCCGGGCCGCAGGTCTCCCCGGGACGGCAGCGGTCAGGCGGAGTACACCGACGGCTCGAGAGTCCCGATGTAGGGCAGGTCGCGGTAGCGCTCGGCGTAGTCGAGCCCGTAACCCACCACGAAGGAGTCCGGGATGTCGAAGCCGACGTGGGCCACCTCGACGTCGACCTTCACCGCGTCGGGCTTGCGCAGCAGCGTGCACACCTGCAGCGACGCGGGGTTGCGGGTGGCGAGGTTGCGCATCAGCCAGCTCAGGGTGAGCCCGGAGTCGATGATGTCCTCGACGATGAGCACCCGGCGCCCGGCGATGTCGCGGTCGAGGTCCTTGAGGATGCGGACCACGCCCGAGCTCGAGGTGGAGCTGCCGTAGGAGCTCACGGCCATGAACTCCAGCTGCACGGGCACCGGGAGCGCGCGGGCCAGGTCGGTCATGAACATGACCGCGCCCTTCAGCACCCCGACGAGGATGAGGTCCTCGGCCGGGTCCGCGGGCTCGGCCGCGGCGACCGCGGCCGCCAGCTCGGCGGTGCGGGTGGCGATCTCCTCGGCGGTGACGAGAACCGACGCGATGTCACCCGCGTAGAGGTCGTCGGTGCTCGGACCGCCTGCGCGCGAGTCACCATGGTGCACGGGGTGATCCCCTCAGCTGTCGGTGGAACCGGCGGGGCCGGCGGCGGACTTCCGGCTCGCGGTGAGCCTGCCACGTCCCCTCGACACGACCAACCCACCCCCGACGTGCACCCCGCCCTGCCCGCGCCAGGCCCCCAGCAGGTCGTCGCACCACCGCAGCTGGGCGTCGGTCAGCGCCGTCGCGCCGTGCGCGGTGAGCCAGGTGCGCAGCACGCGGCGGCGCAGCGCGGCGGGGTGCTCGGCGAGCACCTCGGCGTCGAGCTCGGCCCCGGCGCGCACCCGGTGCGCCAGGGTCGCGGCCAGCGCGTCCAGCGCCGCCAGGTCCTCGCGCAGCTGGGTCGCGGTGCGGGCCAGCGCCGGGCCCACCCCGCCGGCGAGCACGTCCTCCAGCAGCGGGAGCACCTCGTGGCGCAGCCGCACCCGGGTGAACGACGGGTCGTCGTTGTGCGGGTCGTGGTGGGGTTCCAGCCCGAGCGCGGCGCACGCCGCCGCGGTGTCGGCGCGGCGCACCTCGAGCAGCGGACGCCCCCAGGGCGGGTCCCAGGGGCGCATCCCGGCCAGCGAGCGAGGCCCCGAGCCGCGCCCCAGCCCCAGCAGCACCGTTTCCGCCTGGTCGTCCAGGGTGTGCCCGAGCAGCACCGGGGCCCCGTCGGCCGCGGTGCGCAGGGCGGTGTACCGGGCGCGGCGGGCAGCGGCCTCGACCCCGCCCGCGCCGCCGACGTGGACGGTGAGCACCTGCGCGGCGGCCCCGAGCACGCGGGCCACGGTCGCGGCCCGGGCCGCCACCTCGGCCGAGCCGGGCTGCAGCTGGTGGTCGACGACGAGCGCGACCACCCCACGCCCACCCGCCTCGTGCACCACCGCTGCGAGCAGGGCCAGGGAGTCCGCGCCGCCGGAGACCGCCACCGCCACCGGGCCCTGCGGCGCGTGCTCGTCCTGCCACCGCCGCACCCCGCGCCGCACGGCCGTCACGGCAGGATCCGGGCCCCGGCTCACCCGTGCACCCGGGCGACCCACCGGGCCGGCGTGGTGATCTCGGCGTCGACGGGCAACGTCTCCGGGCTCGTCCACACCGCGTTGAGCCCGTCCATCCCCACCGTGGCGACGACGGCGTCGACGAAGGCCTTGCCCCGCACGTACTGGGCGATCTTCGCGTCCACCCCGAGCACGGCCCGCAGCACGCGGTGCACCGGGTTGGTGGGGCTCACCCGGCGACGGCTGAACCGGGCGCGGATGGTGCGCACCGACGGCACCACCTGCGGCCCGGCGGCGTCCATCACGTGGTCGGCGTGGCCCTCCAGCAGGGTGCCCAGGGCGAGCAAGGCATCGAGTGAGCACTGTTGCTCGGGGGCCTGCAGGGCCCGCACGAGCCCGAGCGTCCCCCCTCCGGGTCGCGAGCGCAGCGCGCGGACCGCACGGCCGAGCACCTCCCCCGCACCCCGGCCGGCACCCGGTCCCGCGACGACCGGCTCGACCAACGAGGTCACCGTGTCGGCCAGGTACCCGCTCAGCCAGGGCACGGCCGTGAACTGCACGCGGTGGGTGACCTCGTGCAGGCACACCCAGAGCCGGAAGTCGTGCGGGTCCACCTCGAGCGCCCGCTCCACCGCCACCACGTTCGGCGCCACCAGCAGCAGGGTGCCCGTCGTCGTCCCGGGCGGGTGGGTGAAGGGGTCGAACTGGCCGAGCACGGCCTGGGAGAGGTAGCCCAGCAGCGCCCCGGCCTGGAGACCCGAGGCCCGCCCGCCCAGCCCGGGTCCGGGCCCGCCGTCGGTCCTCGCGGTGCCGGTGAGGTGACCGGTCGACGTCGCCGCGGCCCGCGCCCAGCGCCCGCGGTCGACCACCAGCGCGGGGGCGACCGGGAGGCCGTCGGCGAGCCCGGTGACCGCACGGACCGGGGCCTCGGCCCGCACCGCGGCGTCGGTCAGCTCGGCGACCACCGCGGCGGCCTCCGCGCCGGTGGTGTCCGGGCCCGGCCGCACCAGCCGGGCCGCCGTCCGACCGGCCAGGTCCCAGTCGACGACCGGGCGCCGGTGGGTCCCCGTGCCGGTCACCGGCACCCGCAGCCGCGCAGCGTGGCGGCGATCGCGTCCAGCGCCGGGCGGGCGTCGGCCGGGGAGCTGCCGTTGGAGAGCAGGGCGAACACCAGCACCCGGCCGTCGGTGTCCAGGACCGTGCCGGCCAGGCCGCTCACCCCGGTCAGCGAGCCGGTCTTGGCCCGCACGAAGCCGGCCCCCGCGGACCCGGAACCCGTCGCGCCGTACCGGTCGGCGAGGGTGCCGGTGGCCCCGGCGACGGGCAGCCACGTCAGCAGCGGCGCGAGCGCTGCGGCGTGGGGTCCGTCGCCGGCCGCGGCGGTGAGCACCTGCGCCAGCAGGCGCACCGGGACCCGGTCGTCGACGGACAACCCGCTGGCGTCGAACCCGGCGAGGCCCGTGACGTCGAACCCGGCGTCGGCCAGGGCGGTGCTGATCGCGGCCGCGGTGCCGGTGAACGTGGGCGCCTCGCCCTGCGCGAGGGCGACCTCGCGCCCGATCGCCTCCGCCTCCAGCTCGTCGGAGGTGGTGAGCATGAACGGGGCGCGCACGGCCAGCGGGGCCGAGCTGACCTCGGCGAGCTGGCGGGCACCGTCGGGCGCGGTGCCGGCCGTGACGCTCGACGAGGGCAGGCCCAGTCCGGTGGCGAGCGCCCGTCCGGCGTCCAGCGCGGGGGTGGCGCTGCGCGGGGAGTAGGGCTCCAGGGGCTCGCGCCGGGCGCCGTCGAGCATCACCGGTTGCACCGGGGCGGTGAACCCGGCGGCCACGTCGACCCCGAACCAGCCCTGCGCGAGGCCGGGCCCGGTCCAGTGGCTGGTGTCGACGAGCACCGAGGTCACCGTGGTCGCGGCCGCCTGCACCTGCGCGACCAGGTCGGCGACCCGGGGGGCTCCGGGGTAGTAGCTGGGCGAGCCGACGGGCTGGTCGGACAGCGTCACGTCGCCGCCGCCCACGAGGGCGACCTGGCCGGGGGTGCCGGTGGCGAGCACCCGCGTCGGCGCGGCGTCGTCGAGGCGGAGGGTGAGCAGGGCCGCCGCCGCGGTGAGGACCTTCATCGTCGAGGCGGGGGTCTGCGGGGTGTCGGCCCCGGCGGCCCACAGCACGGTGCCGGTGGCGGCGTCGGTCACCGTGCCGGTGAGCGTGGCCAGGGCGGGGGCGGCGGCCAGCGGGTCCAGCGCGGCGGCGACCGCGGCCGCGGTGGGCACCGGCGCTCCGGGGCTCAGCGGCGCCAGCGCGGACGAGGGCAGCAGCGGGGCGGCCGGGGCCGCCGTCACCGTCCGCGGCCCGGCCAGCACGGACGCGACACCGCCGGGACCGGCGCTCCGCAGGGCGACGACGAGGGTGGCCGCGACCACGAGCGCGAGGACGGCGACCACGGCCAGCCCACGGGCGGCGCGGGACCGTCCGGGCACGGCGACGCGGTGGCTGATCCGCCGACCGAGCACCCGTCCACCACCCCCGTGCGCCGAAGCTCCGCGTCCGGTGGTCGCACCTGCGTGACCACCGGACGCGCGTCGTGGTCCAGACTAGTGACGATCACGACAGCAGGGCGCCTCCTCCCCCGGCCGAGGACGGTGGCACGAGCGCCCACGAGGCAAGGACAGGTAGACGCGCGTGGACTTCGACGTCACGATCGAGATCCCCAGGGGGAGCCGCAACAAGTACGAGGTGGACCACGGGACGGGGCGCATCCGGCTGGACCGCACCCTGTTCACGGCCACCCAGTACCCGGCCGACTACGGGTTCATCGACCACACCCTGGGCGAGGACGAGGATCCCCTCGACGCGCTCGTGCTCATCTCCGAGCCGACCTTCCCGGGCTGCGTCGTCAAGGTCCGCGCCATCGCCATGTTCCGGATGACCGACGAGGCCGGTGGCGACGACAAGGTGCTGTGCGTCCCCGCCGACGACCCCCGCCAGCAGAACCTGCAGGACATCGGCGACGTGTCGGAGTTCCACCTGCTGGAGATCAAGCACTTCTTCGAGGTCTACAAGTCCCTCGAGCCGGGCAAGAGCGTGGAGGGTGCGGAGTGGGTCGGCCGGGTCGAGGCCGAGGCCGAGATCCAGCGCTCCTTCGACCGTGCGAAGGGCACCGCCTTCGCGAAGGCGCCGGTGCCGGTGCTCGGCGAGCACTAGTCTGCGCGAACGACACGAGGGCCCCGGTGCTGGTGCACCGGGGCCCTCGTCCGCGTCGCTCCTAGTCGCGCAGCGACGCCCGTCCACCGTCGGCGTCGGTGGCACGGTCCGCGTGCACCCGGGCGGTGAGCTCGTCGACGCTCTCGTGGCCGGCACCGAGCTCGTGGATGCCCCCGCCGGAGGTCACGGTGGCGTCGCGCGCCTCGTGCCGGCCCGTCCTGGGCACGGTCCCGTGCGCGTCGGCCGATCCGTCCGCCACCGTTGCGTGACGGTCCTGAGCCCGCTGGGCCTCGTGCCCACGGGCACCGTCCAGCACCGCCACCTCGTCGAGCACCACGGGCGCGGCCACCGGTGCGGTGCCGACCTCCGGGGTACCGGTGCCGGGCGCGGCACCGTCCCGCTCGGACCGTGCGGCCTGGATGCCCGACTGGGTCCGCAGCGGGATGTCCTTCAGCATCAGCACGAGCAGGAAGCCGACCACCATGAGGGCGGCGACGACGATGAAGACGAAGTCCATCGCGTTGGAGAAGCCGATCCGGAACGGGTCGGCGAGCACGTTGGAGAGCTTGCCGATGAACGACGTGTCCTCCAGGACCTGTCCGGCCACGGCCGGGTTCCCGCTCGCCAGTCCCTGACCCAGCGCGGCGACGGTGGGGTCGGCCGAGGTGGCGGCACCGCGGACGGCGGTGCCGAAGGCCGGGTTGCCCGCGGCGGTGCCGAGGGCGTCACCGATCTTGGACGGGAGCTTGGTGAACAGCAGGGACAGGAAGACCGCGACCCCGATGGTGCCGCCGATCTGGCGGAAGAACGTCGCCGAGGAGGTGGAGACACCCATGTCCTTGGGGGGCATCGCGTTCTGGATGGCCAGGGTGATCGGCTGCATCACGTTGCCCAGGCCGTAGCCGAAGGCCAGCATGAGCCCCATCACCAGGACCAGCGACGTGTCGTAGCGGACGAACGAGAAGCCGAACATCCCCACGGCCATGATCGCGGTGCCGATGACCGGGAAGATCCGGTACGAACCGGTGCGGGAGATGATCTGGCCCGAGGAGATGGCGCCGATCATGATGCCCAGCACCAGCGGCAGGGTCTGCAGCCCGGCGACGGTGGGCGAGGAGCCCTTCACGACCTGCAGGTACTGCGGCAGCAGCGAGATGCCACCGAACATCGCGGCACCGACGACGACGCTGACCACGGTGCCGAGGGCGAAGGTCTGGTTGCGGAACATGCGCAGCGGGATCAGCGCGTCGTCACCCTTGCGCTGCTCGGCCCAGATGAAGGCTGCCACCCCGATGACGCCGATGGCGTACATGATCACCGCACGGCCCGAGCCCCAGCCCCAGGTGCGGCCCTGCTCGGCGATGATGAGCAGCGGGACCAGCCCGACGGCCAGCCACGCGGCGCCGGCCCAGTCGACCGTGGCCTCGCGGCGGTGCACCGGCAGGTTCAGCACCTTGGCCACGACGACGAGCGCGGCCAGGCCGATGGGCACGTTGACCAGGAAGACCCAGCGCCAGCCGGTGAGGCCGAGGATGGAGTCCTGACCGGCGAGCACGCCGCCGATGACGGGGCCGAGGACGCTCGACGTGCCGAACACCGCGAGGAAGTAGCCCTGGTACTTGGCGCGCTCCCGCGGGGGGACGATGTCGCCGACGATGGTGAGCGCCAGGGAGAACAGGCCACCCGCGCCGAGGCCCTGGAAGGCACGGAAGCCGGCCAGCTCGTACATCGACGTCGCGAAGGTGCAGAGGATCGAGCCCACGATGAAGATCGAGATCGCGGCCATGAAGAACGGCTTGCGGCCGTAGAGATCGCTGAGCTTGCCGTACAGCGGTGTCGCCAGCGTGGACGTGATCAGGTACGCCGTGGTCACCCAGGCCTGGATCGAGTAGCCGTTGAGGTCGTCGGCGATGGTGCGGATCGACGTGGAGACGATGGTCTGGTCCAGCGCGGCCAGGAACATGCCCATCATCAGCCCGGCCAGGATGGTGAGGATCTGCCGGTGGGTGAACGAGCCGTCGGCGTTGCCGCCCGCGCTCTTGTCCGGCTTGACGAGCGATGGTGACCCGGGGGGCAGCGGGTGGCCCTCGGCGGTGGTGCTCATGACGCTCCTTCGGTGGTGCTGGACTGGGCGGTGCTCGTCTGGGCGGCCGCGAGGGTGTCGCAGGCGGCGAGGATGTGCGGGCGCTGGAGCTCGAGGTCGGCGCTGAAGCGGGCGAGCAGGTCGGTCAGCCGGCCGACCTCGTCCTCGTCCCACCCGGCGACGACGGTCGCGATGGTGGTGTTGCGCCGCTCGTGCAGCTGGTCGGCCAGACGGTGCCCGGCGCCGGTGACCCCCAGGACGGTGGCCCGCCCGTCCGCAGGGTCGGCCTGCCGCTCGACGAGCCCGCGCGAGACCAGGTGGGCGACGTGCCGGGAGACGGTGGAGGGGTCGGTCAGCATGACCTCCGCGAGCGCGCCGGAGCGCTGCGGGCCGTCGTGCAGCAGCCGGAACAGCACGGCGTAGGCGGCCTTGTCCAGGTCGTCGCGGCGCCGAGCCGCCACCTGGGCCCCGGTGCGCTCCAACGTCTTGACCAGCCGGACCAGCTCGTCACCCAGCGCTGCGCCGGCCGGCGTGACGGCACTGACGGATGCGGCGGCGGTGGTGCTCATCCGATCCCCCCGCGCTCGATTGCATGTACCACTCAACTCGTTGATGGATGCAAGCATGCACCCACACGGTGGCCCGAGGCAACTTGTTTCTGCCCGGGGTGGGCCGACGGCACCCTCGCCGGGGGCTCAGCGCCCGCGGAAGGTGGGCTCGCGCCCCTCCAGCACGGACGAGACCGCCTCCGCCAGGTCCTCCGAGGCGAGGAACGCGGCATTCCACGCCCCCACGTAGCGCAGCCCGCGGGCGACGCCCTCCGCGCGCCCGTCCTCGAGCACGGCCTTGATCCCCTGCACCACCAGCGGCGGATTCGCGGCGATCTCGGCCGCGCAGGCCCGCGCCGCCGCCAGCACCGCGGCTGCGTCGCCGAACACCTCGTTGACCAGGCCGATCCGCTCGGCGCGGGCGGCGTCGACGTCGCGACCGGTCAGCGCCAGCTCGCGCAGGTGCCCGTCGCCGATGATCGCCGGCAACCGGCTCAGGCTGCCCAGGTCGGCCACGATGCCCACCTTCACCTCGCGGACGCTGAACGTGGCGTCGGCGCTGGCGTACCGCACGTCGACGGCGGCGAGCAGGTCGATGCCTCCGCCGATGCACCGGCCCTGCACGGCCGCGACGACGGGCTTGCGGCACTCGGCCACGGCGTTGATCCCCGACTGCAGGTGCCGCAGGTGGTCGAGGAGCTCGGTGCGCGGGGCCGCGAGCCCGGGGTCGGCGCTCAACGACCCGCTCATCGCCGCCAGGTCGAGACCGTAGGAGAAGTTGCGACCGGACCCGGCGAGCACGACGGCACGGACCTCGGGGTCGGTGTCGAGGGCCCGGAACACCTCGGGCAGCTCGCGCCAGAAGTCGGGCCCCATCGCGTTGCCCCTGCCCGGGCCGGTCATCGTCACCTCGGCAACGCCGTCCGCGGTGGTCACGGTCATCGACTCGCACGTCTGGTTCACCGCACCCACTCAACCAGCCCCGGCCCCGCCGTGGTGCGGGCCGCCCCGGATCACCCGGCGCGTCGGCAGACCCGCTCCGCTACGCGTCGATGACCACCGGGATGACGACGGGCTCGCGACGGAAGGAGCGGCGCATCCACTTGGCCACCTCGCGCAGGATCACCTGCTCCAGCTGCTTGCTGCCAGAGATCTTCTGGTCGTGCGCCGCGGCCAGGGCGTCAGCGATCATGGGGATGACCGCCTCGAAGGTCTTGGGGTCGCTGACGAAGCCGCGGGCGATGAAGTCCGGGTTCTCGGCCAGCTTGCCGGTGTCGGCGTCGACGATGGCGACCACCGTCAGCACACCCTCCTCGCTCAGGGTGCGACGCTCGACCAGCGCAGCCTCCTTCACCTCACCGACGGACTGGCCGTCGACGTAGACGAGCTCGACGGCCACCTTGCCGGTGATCGAGGCGCGGCCCTCGACCAGGTCGATGACGTGCCCGTCCTGGGCGATGAGCACCCGGTCCTTGGCCACGCCGGTGCTCACCGCGAGCGCGGCGTTGGCGCGCAGGTGGCGGGCCTCGCCGTGCACGGGCAGCACGTTGGCGGGCTTGACCAGGTTGTAGCAGTACACGAGCTCGCCGGCGCTGGCGTGACCGGAGACGTGGACCTTGGCGTTGCCCTTGTGGACCACGTTGGCACCCAGGTCGGTGAGGCCGTTGATGACGCGGTAGATGGCGTTCTCGTTGCCCGGGATGAGGCTGGAGGCCAGCAGCACCGTGTCGCCCTCGCCCACGCGGATCATGTGGTCGCCGGTGGCCATGCGCGACAGCGCCGCCATCGGCTCGCCCTGCGAGCCGGTGCAGATCAGCGTGACCTTGCTCGGCGGCAGCTTGTCCAACGTCTTGAGATCGACGATCAACCCGTCGGGCACCGTGAGGTAGCCGAGATCCATGGCCAGGCCCATGTTGCGGACCATCGAGCGCCCGACGAAGGCGACCTTGCGGCCCGAGGAGACGGCCGCGTTGATGACCTGCTGGATGCGGTGCACGTGGCTGGCGAAGCTGGAGACGATGATCCGGCGCGGCGCCGTTCGGAACACGGTCTCGATCGCCGGGGTCAGCTCCCGCTCCGACGTGGTGAAGCCCGGCACGTCGGCGTTGGTGGAGTCGGTGCAGAACAGGTCGACCCCCTCCTCGCCGAGGCGGGCGAAGCCGCGCAGGTCGGTGAGGCGGTGGTCCAGGGGGAACTGGTCCATCTTGAAGTCACCGGTGTGGAGCACGAGCCCGGCCGAGGTGCGGATGGCAATGGCGAGGCTGTCCGGGATGGAGTGGTTCACGGCCAGGAACTCGAGGTCGAAGGGGCCCAGCTTGCGCGTCTCCCCCTCCTTGACCTCGACCACCTTGGGCTTGATGCGGTGCTCGACCAGCTTGGCCGTGATGAAGCTCAGGGTCAGCCGGGAGCCGATCACGGGGATGTCGCCGCGCTCCTTGAGCAGGTACGGCACCCCGCCGATGTGGTCTTCGTGCCCGTGGGTCAGCACGATCGCCACCACGTCGGCCAGCCGGTCCCGGATGTAGGAGAAGTCCGGGAGGATGACGTCGACACCGGGCTGGTGCTCCTCGGGGAACAGCACGCCGCAGTCGACGACGAGCAGCTTGCCGTCCGACTCGTAGACGGTCATGTTGCGACCGATCTCGCCCAGCCCGCCGAGCGCCACCACCCGCAGCCCGCCCTTCGCCAGCGCGGGGGGTCGTCCGAGGTTCTGGCGCGGCGCAGTCATGGAGCAGACGGTAGTCGGCCCAGGCACCCCTCCCTGACAGCAGGCCTCCGCAGCGGACTCTCCCAAACGTGACACAGGGAGCGGCCCGACGTGCGGGCATGATCGAGATGAGCGGACAGATCCACGTCGAGACGATCGTGCAGGCCGGGAAGGACGTGCTCTGGCACCGCACCCAGGACGCCGCCGAGCACACCTGGTGGGACCTGCGGTTCATCCGCATCACCGACGTCACCGCCCAGACCGAGCGGACGTCGCGGTCGTTCTCCTACGAGCTCCGCCTGCCCGGCCTGGTGGTCGGCTGCACCGGGACGTCGGTGGGCGAGCGACGACGCCCGGACGCCACGCTCGCCTCGGCGCTGCGCTTCGCCTCGCCGCACCCGCTCTCGCTGGTCCGCTCGGGCAGCGGGTGGTGGCGCTACGTCCCGACCGTGCACGGCACCCGCTTCCTCACCGGGTACGACTACGCCCCCGGCCGGGGGCGTCTCGGCGCCGTGGTCGACCGCGCCGGGTTCCGCGCGCTGGTGGGCTGGATGACGGCGTACAGCTTCGACCGGCTGCGGCTGTGGCGTGACGAGGGGGTGGCCCCCGACGCGGCCGCCCGGCGCTGGACCCTGGACACGGGCCTGCGCGCCACCGCCGTGGCAGTGGCCGCCCGACGGCGCGACCCGCTGGGGCTCGCCTTGCTGGCCCTGGCCGAGCTGGCGCCGGACGTGCCGGGCACCCCACGGGCGCGTCGCTGCCTGCGCACCCCGCCCGACCGTCTAGCCCGCACCGCCCCGTCCACTCTCGCGACCCTGGAGGCGGCGTCACGAGATCGATCTACCAGCGCGCCCTCGGCGCCGCGTTCGACCGGCTGCACCCCGAGATCGCCGCCCGCTTCGACGTCAGCTACGCCGACGGCCACGGTTCCATCGGCACCGGGGTGATGGACGAGGTCTGGCGGGCCCCGGGCTCCACCCGCCCGGTCCTGGCCTTCGGCACCAGGCGCAACATCCTGTTCCCCGAGACGGGCACGACATCCAGTTCACCATCGAGAACTTCCCCCACGTGGACAGCTGGGGCCGCGGGACGGTGACCTTGGTGCGCACCTTCGAGCTGGGCCACACCCGGCGCCGCTTCGACGCGACCATGGTGTGGAGCGAGCAGAGGCAGTGTGTCGTGGACTACCTGAGCACCCACCACCACCTGGCCGCCGACGTGCACCTCTCGGTGGACGACCGAACCGCTCCGCGGCTGGCACACCCAGCCGCTCCGCGGCTGGCACACCGAGCCGCTCCGCGGCTGGGAGGATGCGTGGGTGACCACCGCCCCCGACGAGCCGCCGCAGGACGTCCGTCGTCCGGTGCTGCTGGCGGTGGACGGCAACTCGCTGCTGCACCGCAGCTACCACGCCTTCCTCTCCTCCGGCACCCGCACGCCCGCCGGCACCCCCACGTGGGCGGTGCGGGGGCTGGTCTCCCAGCTCGGGCTCATCGTCGACCGGGTGGGTGCCGACGGGCTCGTCGTGGGCTTCGACGACGCCGGCAACAACCGCCGCAAGCTCGACTGCCCCGAGTACAAGGCCACCCGCGGGGAGAAGGACCCGGACCTGGTGGTCCAGCTGCGCCTGGCCGTGGCCGTGCTGCGCGACGCCGGGGTGGCCGTCGTCGTCCCGCCGGGCCTGGAGGCCGACGACGTGGTCGCCGCGGCGGCCGCGCACGCCCCGACGGTGGGCTGGGAGACCGTCGTGGCCACCTCCGACCGCGACGCGTTCGCCCTCGTCGACTCCCACACCCGGCTGCTGCGTCTCATCACCGGCGGGGTCGACGCCTCCCCCGTGCTCACCCGGGAGCGGATGCGGCTGCTAACCGGGGTGTGGCCCGAGCAGTACCGCGAGCTCGCCGCGCTGCGCGGGGACACCTCCGACAACCTCGAGGGCGTCCGCGGCATCGGAGGAAAGACCGGGGCGCGGCTGCTCGCCGAGCTGGGCACCGTGGCCGCGGCGCTGGCCGACCCGGGGCGCACCCGCGGGCTGCTGGGGGCCCGGGTCGCCGAGGTGTTCTCCTCCGGCGAGGGCCAGGCCCGCTTCGACCGCAACGTGGAGCTCATGACGCCGGTGCCGGTGGAGCTCGGGCTGGACCTCGGTGCGGGAGCGGGCCGGCTGCCGCTGGCGGAGGACGCGCTGCGCTCGGCTCTGCGCGCGGTCGAGCTGGAGTCGATCTGCCGACCCGCCATCCGCGCGCTGTGCGGGCTCGAGTTCACCCCGCCGCCCGTGGTCGTCGCGAGCGAGCCGGTGCGCCGGGTGGTGCTGCCGACGAGGGCCGCGGCGCCCCGCGAGGAGGCCTGGACGCTGTTCTGAGCGTCGTGCAGGCTGCAGCGATGGACGCCGTGACCCTGACCGACCGCGTGCTGCACGTCGCGGTGTCGACCGCCGCCAAGGGCGCCTCGATGGACGGCGCCGCGCTCGCGGAGCTGGTGCGGGTGCTGGCCGGTGACACCGCCGGCATCGGGTGCGTGCTGCTGGCCGGGGCGGGCCCCAGCTTCTGCACCGGCGGCAACGTGGCCGGGTTCGCGGGCGCGGACGACCCGGCCGCCCACGTCGCCGAGGCGGCCCGCGTCTTCCACGACGCCGTCGAAGCGCTGACCGGCACGGACGTGCCCGTCGTCGCCGCCGTCACCGGGTGGGCGGCCGGGGCGGGCATGAGCACCGCGCTGTGCGCCGACGTGCTCGTGGGGGGCCCGGGCACCCGGTTCCGCCCCGCCTACCCGTCGATCGGCTTCTCCCCCGACGGCGGCATGTCCTGGCACCTGCCGCGCGCCATCGGCGCCGTGCGCGCCCGCGACGTGCCGCTCACCGACGCCGTCATCACCGGGGAGCAGGCGCACGCGTGGGGGCTGCTGACCCGGCTGGTCACCGACGACGCGGTGCGGACGACCGCCCTGGAGATCGCCGGCACCCTGGCCGCGGGCTCGGCCGGGTCCCACGCGGCGATCAAGACCCTGCTGCGTGAGGGGGACCACCGCACCCTCGACGCGCACCTGCCCCACGAGGCTGCGTCCATCGCCGCCCGCGCGGGTAGCGCCGACGGCAGGGAGGGCGTGCGCGCGTTCCTCGAGCGCCGCCCGGCGGTGTTCGAGCGATAGTCGAGCCCGGCGAACAGCTCGGTCGTCGTCTCCTCGCCCGACTCCCCCGGCGTCCAGCTGTGGGCGCGCGTCGTCGAGGTCGAGAGTGCCGAACGCCTCCGGCACGCGGGACGTCGCCCACTCCGGCCGGCCCGAGTCCCGGTGGCCGAGCACCTCCACGTGGGCGGTCCCCAGGACGGCCCAGGAGGCGACGAGCGCGGCGGGACGGGTGATGGCGACCTGGTCGGGGTGGTGGCCCGGATCGCCGCGCTCGACCCCGCCGGGGCCTACCGACACCCCAACCACGAGCTCGGTAGGCGCGCCCTTGACACGGCACGGAGCGGACCTCCAAGATCGGCACCAGGTCATGAGAACCAGCGTCAAGCCCTGGCTTGCTGGTCGGCAACCCTCCACGTCGGTGGGGTGCTCCAGGTGACGACCCGGTCCGGCTGCACGAGCAGCGGACAAGCGACCACCCCGAGGGACGATCTCGTGCGCTGGAACCTGACCCGCCGTCGACAGGTCGACCTCGCCCGGGTGTGCTCGTCGGCCTGTCGACGCTGACGACCCGCCCCGACCCACGAGGTGAGGGAGCCGCTCCCCCTCGTGCACACCCTTCCGCCCGACCTTCCTGGAGTGCTGCCGTGACCCTGCTCGACGACCGACCGACCACCCACACCGACCGGCTCGGGGACGTCCTGGTCCGCGCCGACGCCGCGGCCGACACCCTGCGGACGACCGCCGCGGCGCGGGACCGCGCCAACGTCGCGCCCCACGCCGAGATCGAGCTGCTCCGCGCGGCCGACCTGCTCCAGGTGCAGGAGCCCGTCGAGCTGGGGGGCTCCGGCCTCAGCTACGGCGAGGCATCCCTCGTCACCCGCGCCATCGCCCGCGGGGACACCTCGATCGCGCACCTCATCGGTTACCACTTCGCGCAGACCCGCATCGCGCACCTGTACGGGACGCCCGAGCAGGCCGCGGCGCACGCCCGCCGCAACGGGGCCGAGAAGCGGTTCTGGGGCGGGGTGCAGAACCCGCGCGGCGGCGCCGGGCTGGTCCTCACCCGCGACGGCGACGGCTTCCGGCTCGACGGCTCCCGGACCTTCGCCTCCGGCGCGTCGGTCGGCGACCACCTCTCGGTCACCGCGAGCCTGGACGGCGAGCTCGTCTTCCTCTCGCTGCCCGGCGGGCTGCCAGGTTTCCGCCCCCTCGGGGACTGGGACAACATCGGCCAGCGCCTCACCGACTCCGGCGGCGTGGTCTTCGAGGACGTGCGGGTGGAGCGCGACCAGGTCCTGGGCGCGAACCCCGGCGCCCCGGGCGAGCCCACGCCGTACCAGACCATGGTCACCCCCCACTGGCAGCTCGCGTTCGTCAACTTCTACGTCGGCACCGCGGAGGGGGCGCTCGCCGAGGCCCTGGAGTGGACCCGCTCGTTCGCCAGCCCGTGGGAGACCTCTGGGGTGGAGCGCGCGACCGACGACGCATACGTGCTGCAGACCGTGGGCGAGGTCCGCAGCGAGATCCGGGCCGCCGCGCTGCTGGCCGACCGGGCCAACGACGCCCTCGACGCCGCCCTGGCCGTCGGCCCCGGGCTGACCGCCGAGCAGCGCGCGGAGGCGGCCGTCGCGATCTACGAAGCCAAGTACCTGACGACGAAGGTCTCCCTGGACGCCACCAGCCGGCTGTTCGAGATCCAGGGCGCCCGGGCGACGACGACCGCGCACGGCTTCGACCGGCACTGGCGCAACCTGCGGACCCACACGGTGCACGACCCGGTGGCCTACAAGGCCCGCGAGGTGGGCGACTGGGCGCTGAACGGCAGGGCCCCGGAGTTCAGCCTGTACCGCTGAGGGTGGGGGCGGCCGCGGGCGCGAGGCCCCTGGCCGCCCCGGGGCTCACCGCTCGGCTGCCGCCTCGGGATCACCGCTCGGCTGCCGCCTCGGTGTCGAACAGGCCCTCGACCGACAGGTACCGCTCGCCGGTGTCGTAGCAGTAGGTCAGCACCCGGGTGCCGGGGGCGAGGTCGGGGAGCTTCTGGGCGACGGCGGCCAGCGAGGCCCCCGACGACGGGCCCACGAAGATGCCCTCCACACGGGCCACGCGCTGCGTGTAGCCGTACGCGTCCTCCTCGCTGACGCCGATGGTGCCGTCGACGGTGTCGCGGTGCAGGTTGGTGGGCACGAAGCCGGCACCGATGCCCTGCAGCTTGTGCGGGGCGGGGTCACCCCCGCCGATCACCGGGGACTTCGCCGGCTCCACCGCGTAGGTCTTCAGGTCGGGCCACTGCTCCTTCAGGGCCTCGCTGACCCCGGTGAGGTGCCCGCCGGTGCCGACGCCGGTGATGAGCACGTCCAGGCCCTCGGGGAAGTCGGCGAGGATCTCCTGCGCGGAGGTGCTCCGGTGGACGTCGACGTTGGCCGGGTTCTCGAACTGCTGCGGCATCCAGGCCCCGTCGCGCTCGGCCACGAGCTCCTCGGCCCTCGCGATCGCGCCCTTCATCCCGTCGGCGCGCGGGGTCAGCACGAACGTCGCCCCGTAGGCGGCCATGAGTCGACGTCGCTCGACCGACATCGACTCCGGCATCACCAGCACCAGCTCGTAGCCCTTGACGGCCGCGACCATGGCGAGGCCGATCCCGGTGTTGCCCGAGGTCGGCTCGATGATCACCCCGCCCGGCTGCAGGCTCCCGTCGGCCTCCGCGGCCTCGATCATCGCGAGGCCGATGCGGTCCTTGATGGAGCCGCCCGGGTTCTGCCGCTCCAGCTTCATCCACACCTCGGCCTCGGGGAAAAGGCGGGCGAGGCGGACGTGGGGCGTGCCGCCGATGACGTCGAGGATGCTGTCGGCCTTCATGGGTCCTCCGAGGGCTGGGGTACGGGATCTACAGGTAGAACTCCAATCCGGGGTCGGATGCTTCCCCGGCCCCGCTCGCACCCGGACCCCGGTTCCGGTCACGTCGGGGGTCGACCCCCGCGCTGGTGGAGACGACGGAGTCCGGCGGCACGCTGCGGGTCAGCCACACGTTGCCGCCGATCCGGCTGCCGTGTCCGATCACGGTGTCGCCGCCGAGGATGGTGGCCCCGGAGTAGATGACGACGTCGTCGGAGACGGTGGGGTGTCGCTTGCGGGCCCGCTGGTCCTTGCTGACGACCAGCGCCCCCAGTGTCACCCCCTGGTAGAGCCGCACCCGATCCCCGATCTCGCACGTCTCGCCGACGACGACCCCGGTGCCGTGGTCGATGGCGAACGAGCCACCGATGCTCGCGCCGGGATGGATGTCGATGCCGGTGGCCCGGTGGGCGAGCTCGCCGAGCACCCGGGGCAGCAGGGGAACCCCGTCGACGTGCAGCTGGTGGGCGAGGCGGTGCACCGCCGTGGCGAAGAAGCCGGGGTACGCGAGCACGACCTCGTCGACGCCGGAGGCGGCCGGGTCCCCCGCCGCGGTGGCCGCCGCGTCGAGCAGCAGCGCGGCGCGGATCCCGGGCAGGGCCCGCAGGAACCCGGCGGCGGCGAGCCGGCGAGCCCGCGCCGGCACCCCGGGCAGGTCCATCGCCTGCTCCAGCAGCGCCACCAGCGCGGCGGCGTCGGCCTCGACCTCACCGGCCCGACAGCCCGCCTCCCGGGTGAAGTGCGGGAACAGCAGGGCCAGGCTCGCGTGGATGAGCCGCTCGGCGACGTCGGGCAGGTCCGGGGGCAGCCGGTAGGCCTCGCGCTCGGCGCACAGGGCGGCGGCGAACCCGTCGGGCAGGAGCGAGGTGGTCTCGGGGGCGGGCTCGGACGCAGACACGGGCTCCGACATGGCGACGACCCTATGCGCGGGCCGCGGACGCGCCGGTCAGGGCAGCTCCGGCACCCGTTCCAGCACCCCGTCCAGGTCCACCCCCGGCGGCAGGGTGCCCAGCGAGCCACCCCAGTCGCGGTCCAGCCGGGAGGCGCAGAACGCGTCGGCGACCGCGGCGGGGGCGTGCCGCAGCAGCAGCGAGCCCTGGAGCACCAGCGCGAGCTGCTCGACGATCCGCCGGGCGCGCAGCTCGAGGTCGCCGGCGTCCACCAGCTCCTTGCGCAGCCGGTCCACCGCGGCGTCGAAGCGGCGGTCGGCACCCTCGGCCCGCTCCACCTCGGCGAGAAAGACCTCCAGCACGTGCGGCTCGCGGCCCAGCGCGCGCAGGGCGTCGAGCGCAGCGACGTTCCCTGAGCCCTCCCAGATCGACATCAGCGGGGCCTCGCGGTAGAGCCGCGGCAGGTCGGAGTCCTCGATGTAGCCGTTGCCGCCCAGGCACTCCAGGGCTTCGCCGACGACGACCGGGACCCGCTTGCACACCTGGTACTTGGTGACGGCCAGGGCCAGGCGACGCAGCGCGGCCTCCCCCTCGTCACCCGCGACGGCCCGGTCGTTGGCCCCGGCCAGCCGCATCATCACCGTCGTGGCGGCCTCGCTCTCGAGCGCGAGGTCGGCGAGCACGTTGCGCATGAGCGGGGCCTGCAGCAGCGGGCGACCGAACGCCGAGCGGTGGGTGGCGTGGTGCACGGCCTGGGTGAGCGCCTGCTGCATCGACGACGCGGAGGCGATGACGCAGTCCAGCCGCGTCATGTTCACCATCTCGACGATGGTGCGCACCCCGCGGCCCTCCTCGCCGACGAGCCACCCCACGGCTCCGTCGTACTCGATCTCGGCGGAGGCGTTGGAGCGGTTGCCCAGCTTGTCCTTCAACCGCACCAGGTGCAGCGGGTTGCGCGCCCCACCGGTCAGCACCCGCGGCACGAGGAAGCAGGAGAGCCCACCCGGCGCCTGGGCGAGGGTCAGGAACACGTCCGACATCGGGGCGCTGGTGAACCACTTGTGACCGACGAGGTGGTGGCTGCCATCAGGCTGGGGCGAGGCGGTGGTGGTGCCGGCGCGGACGTCGGACCCGCCCTGCTTCTCCGTCATCGACATGCCCGCGACCAGGCCGGCCTTGGTCGCGGGGTCGCGCAGGCCGGGGTCGTAGGTGCGGTTGGTCAGCAGCGGCTCGAGCTGGGCGGACAGCTCCGGGTGGGCGCGGAGGGCGGGGACGACGGCGTAGGTCATGGAGACGGGGCAGCCGTGGCCGGCGTCGACGTTCCAGGCGAGGAACTTCGCGGCCCGGGCCACGTGGGCACCCGGCCGGGGATCCGCCCAGGCCGCCCCGTGCAGGCCGTGCTCCACCGCCGTCGTCATCAGCTGGTGGTAGGCCGCGTCGTAGGTGACCTCGTCGGTGCGGTGGCCGTACCGGTCGTGGGTGTGCAGCACCGGGTGGTGCCGCTCCGCGGTGCGGCCGAGCTCCTGGGCTTCCCCGGTGCCGGCGAGGCGGCCGAGCGCGGTGAGCTCCGGCAGGGCCCAGCCCGCGCCCTCACGCGCCAGGCCCTCCCGCAGCGCCGGGCTCGCGCTGGTGTCGTGGCCGACCAGCGGCGG
Source organism: Mycobacteriales bacterium (assembly GCA_038234335.1). Taxonomy (GTDB): domain Bacteria; phylum Actinomycetota; class Actinomycetes; order Mycobacteriales; family Mycobacteriaceae; genus Rhodococcus_D. The sequence continues at coordinate 62,070 of JBBSUN010000004.1, read as the reverse complement.
GACCTGGTTCAGCACCTCGTGCGTCGTGGACATCGGTGCATCGTGCTCCTCGTCCGGCCACCCACCGTTGTCTTGACTCGTTCCAGATCAGCGTCCATGCTCGGAGGAGAAGCCTGCCTGACATCCCCCACCGGAGAGGCCCCACGTGTCCGAGACGATCCAGAACCCGGCGACCGACGAGAGCCACACCACCGTCGAGAGCAAGATGAGCAAGGAGGAGGCGGGTGGCTGTCCCGTCGGCCAGCAGTTCGCGCACCCCACCGAGGGCGGCAACAACCAGGACTGGTGGCCGAACACCCTCAACCTGAAGATCCTGCGCAAGCACCCCGACGTCGCGAACCCGATGGGGGGCGACTTCGACTACCGCGCGGCGTTCAACTCCCTCGACCTGGCTGCCGTCACCGCCGACATCGACGAGCTGATGACGACCTCGCAGGACTGGTGGCCCGCGGACTTCGGCCACTACGGCGGCTTCTTCATCCGCATGGCGTGGCACAGCGCCGGCACCTACCGGGTGCAGGACGGTCGCGGCGGCTCGGGCGCGGGCATGCAGCGCTTCGCCCCGTTGAACTCCTGGCCCGACAACGCCAACCTGGACAAGGCACGACGACTGCTGTGGCCGGTGAAGAAGAAGTACGGCAACAAGCTCTCCTGGGGCGACCTCATCGTGCTCACCGGCAACCGCGCCCTGGAGACCATGGGCTTCACCACCTTCGGCTACGCCGGCGGTCGCGCGGACGTGTGGGAGCCCGACGAGGACGTGTACTGGGGCCCGGAGCAGACCTGGCTCGGCGACGAGCGCCACGACGACAACGCCGAGCTGACGGGCAACCTCGCCGCCGTCCAGATGGGTCTCATCTACGTCAACCCCGAAGGTCCCAACGGCGTCCCCGACCCGATGGGCTCCGCACGCGACATCCGCGAGACCTTCGCCAAGATGGCCATGAACGACGAGGAGACCGTCGCCCTCATCGCGGGCGGGCACACCTTCGGCAAGACCCACGGTGCCGCCGACCCCGACCAGTTCATCGCCGCCGAGCCCGAGGGCGCCCCCCTGGAGATGCAGGGCCTGGGCTGGAAGAACTCCTACGGCTCCGGCGTCGGCCGCGACACCATCACCAGCGGCCTCGAGGTCACCTGGACCTCCACCCCGGTGCGCTGGTCCATGGGCTACCTGGAGAACCTGTACGCCTACGACTGGGAGCTCACCACCAGCCCGGCCGGCGCACACCAGTGGCAGCCGAAGGACGGTGGGGGCGCCAACACGATCCCCGACCCGGAGTCCGGCGAGCTGAACCGCACGCCCACCATGCTGACCTCGGACATCGCGCTGCGCGCCGACCCGATCTACGAGCGCATCACCCGGGAGTTCCTGGCCGACGAGGCGAAGTTTGCCGACGCGTTCGCCCGCGCCTGGTACAAGCTCACCCACCGCGACATGGGCCCCAAGCAGCGCTACCTCGGCCCGCTCGTCCCGGCGCAGGAGCAGCTGTGGCAGGACCCGGTCCCCGCCGTCGAGGGCCCGCTGGTCAGCGACGCCGAGGTCGCCGAGCTGAAGAAGACGGTCCTGGCCTCCGGGCTCACCGTCGCCCAGCTGGTCTCCACCGCGTGGGCGGCGGCGTCCAGCTTCCGCGGCAGCGACAAGCGGGGTGGGGCCAACGGCGGCCGCATCCGCCTCGAGCCGCAGCGCAGCTGGGAGGTCAACTCCCCCGACGAGCTCGGCCAGGTCATCACCGAGCTCGAGAGCATCCAGGCAGACTTCAACGCCGCCGGCACGCAGATCTCCTTCGCCGACCTCGTCGTCCTCGCGGGCGCCGCGGCGGTGGAGCAGGCCGCGGCCGACGGCGGGCACCCGGTGACCGTCCCGTTCGTCGCGGGCCGCACCGACGCCACGCAGGAGATGACCGACGTCGAGTCGTTCAGCTGGATGGAGCCCCGCTCGGACGGGTTCCGCAACGTGGCCGACAAGGCCGACCGCCTGCCCGCGGAGTACCAGCTGGTGGACCGGGCCAACCTGCTCACCCTCAGCGCGCCGGAGATGACGGTGCTGGTGGGTGGCCTGCGCGTGCTGGGTGCGAACCACGGTGGGTCCGCCCAGGGCGTGCTCACCACGCGTCCGGGCACCCTGAGCAACGACTTCTTCACCACGCTGCTGGACATGGAGCTGCAGTGGACCCCCGCCGGCGACGGCAGCTACACCGGCCAGCAGGGCGACGCGTCCTGGACCGGCAGCCGCGTCGACCTGCTCTTCGGCTCCAACTCCGAGCTGCGCGCGGTGTCCGAGGTGTACGCCATGGACGACGCGAGCGAGAAGTTCGTCGTCGACTTCGTGGCCGCGTGGGACAAGGTGATGATGCTCGACCGCTTCGACGTGCGCTGACGCCGTCCCCCGGCCGCCCGGGTCGACCCGCGAGGGTTCGGCCCGGGCGGCATCGGGTGGCGCGCTAGCGCCAGCCCAGGGCCGGGGCGACGTGGGTCAGCATCGACTCCATGACGTGGGCGCAGTAGTCCGGCCCGAGCTGGTTCGGCACGGTCAGCAGCAGCGTGTCGGCCGTGGCGACCGCCTCGTCCTTCGCCAGGTCCGCCACGAGCTGATCGGGCTCGCCGGCGTAGGTCTTGCCGAAGCGGGCCCGGCCCCCCTCGAGGGTGCCGACCGAGTCGCTGCCGCGGCCCTCGTGGCCGAAGTAGGCGCGGTCGGTGTCGTTGACGATGGGGAAGATGCTGCGGCTCACCGAGACCCGGGGCTCGCGCGGGTGCCCCGCGTCGGCCCAGGCCTTGCGGAAGCGGAGGATCTGCTCGGCCTGCAGCTGGTGGAACGGGACGCCCGTGTCCTCGGTCAGCAGGGTCGAGCTCATGAGGTTCATGCCTTGCCGCGCCGTCCACTCGGCGGTGGCGCGGGTGGCCGCGCCCCACCAGATGCGCTCGCGCAGACCTGGGGAGTGCGGCTCGATGCGCAGCAGCCCTGGCGGGTTGGGGAACATCGGTCGCGGGTTCGGCTGGGCGAACCCCTCCCCGCGGAGCACGTCGAGGAGCACGCTGGTGTGCCGGCGCGCCATGTCGCCGGAGTCCTCGCCCTCCGCCGGGACGTGGCCGAAGTGCCGGTAGCCCTCGACGGACGCCTCCGGCGATCCCCGGCTGATGCCGAGCTGCAGCCTGCCGCCGGAGATGAGGTCGGCCGAGCCGGCGTCCTCCGCCATGTACAGCGGGTTCTCGTAGCGCATGTCGATGACGCCGGTGCCGATCTCGATCGTCGACGTGCGCGCCCCGACCGCCGCGAGCAGCGGGAACGGCGAGGCGAGCTGCCGGGTGAAGTGGTGCACCCGGTAGTAGGCACCGTCGGCCCCGAGCTCCTCGGCCGCCACCGCGAGGTCGATCGACTGCAGCAGCACGTCCGAGGCGGTGCGGGTGGCCGACTGCGGCGAGGGCGTCCAGTGGCCGAACGAGAGGAACCCGATCTTCATGGAAGCTTCAACAATCTGGGGCGCCGGTTCTTCCCGGCACCGGGGGCCGTCGCGTGCCTCGTACGCAGCGGCCGGCCGGTCCGGTGTTCGTCCTGCCCGCACGGAGTTGGGGGTGTGACCGGTGCACAGCACTACCAACGGCGGGCGCGCGACGCCCGTCCTGCGCGTGATCTGCTCCCGCGAGCACCGCCTTCGTGCTCGCGGGAGCAGCGTGGGCGCCCCGCGCACATTCCGCTCCCACCGTTCACAGCGCCCGGACCGGCAACCCCGTCCCTGCCGGTCCGGTCACCGGCTTCGTCGTCCGGGTGCTTCGGAGCGCGCCCGACTCGTGCAGCTGCAGGGCCAGCAGGTAGCCGAGCAGGGTGACGACGTGGTTCAGGTAGAGCAGGAAGGCCACCGCGGCGATCGCCCCGATCCCGACCACCCCGGCGTCGGCGCGGTCGTAGCCGGTGACGAGACGGATGGTGAGCACGTAGCCCGAGGTCTGCCCTGCGAGCCAGGAACCGGTGCACACCGCGGCCAACACGAGCGGCACCGTGCGCACCGGGGTGCTGGAGAACAGCCGGTACACCAGGCACAGCAGGGCCGACAGCCCGATCCACAACACCCAGAACGCGACGAGCACGCCCAGCAGCAGGGGTGCCGTGAGCAGCCGGCCCCGCAGGCCCCGCGCGAGCTGCTCGGGGCTGCGCGCGAATCCTTCCCGGCAGCGGACGAGCCCCTCGGCGTACAGCGAGGTGGGGAGCACGGCCACCAGGACGGCCCACCACGACGCCCCCACCGCCCCGGTGACCACGGCCTCGAAGGCCCGGTCGATGCCCAGCGGTCCGGGCAGGTAGTCGACGACCCGCTCTCCCGCCCCGCGCACCCGGTCGGAGCCGAACAGCGCCGCCGAGATCCGCAGGACCGGGTGAGCGACGGGCGGTAGCGTCCACGCCCGGGTCCCAGCCCGGATTTCAACGACGGGCTGGGGCCCGCTCAGCCGGTCCCGAGCTGGGCGCGCAGGGTGTCCACCTCGACCAGTGACGGCCCGTACCAGGTGAGCAGCCGGCCGCTGACCAGCGCCGTCGGGGCGCGGGTGAACGCCTCGGCGCCATCGTCGGCGGTGAACACGTACGGCTCGTCGGGCAGCAGCACCAGGTCCACCTCGGTGCGGTCGACGTCGGCCAGCTCGACGGCGGGGTAGCGGCCGTCGGCGGTCTCGAAGACGTTGTCCAGGCCCAGGCGCGCCACCAGGTCGCTGGTGAAGGTGGATCCGCCGACGACCATCCACGGGTCGCGCCAGATCGGGATCGCCACCCGGCGCCGCACGGCTGGGGGCGGGGCGTCCCACAGCGTGCGGGCCCGGCCCAACCAGTCCGGCCGGTCCCAGCGCAGCGCCTCGTCGAACAGCCGCTCCAGGGAGTCCAGGGCCTGGGTGACGGTCTCGATCTCGGTCACCCACACCCGCACGCCGGCCTCCCGCAGCCGACGCACGTCGAGCTCGCGGTTCTCCTCCTTGTTCACCACGACGACGTCGGGCTCCAGCGCCACGATCGCCTTCCTGTCCGGGTTCTTCGTGCCCCGCACCCGGGTGGTGACCAGGTCGGCCGGGTGGGTGCACCAGTCGGTGGCGCCCACCACGGCGGCGGCATCCACGCTGGCCAGCGCCTCGGTGATCGACGGCACCAGCGACACCACGCGGGTGGCCGGGCGGTCGAGGTCGAACGGGTGGCCCAGGTCGTCTGCGACGTTGCCGAGGCTGGTCAAACGTTGCGCCGGTACTGGCCGCCGACCTCGAAGAACGCATCCGTGACCTGCCCGAGCGTGCACACCCGAGCGGCGTCCATCAGGACCGCGAACACGTTGTCGCCGTTGACCGCCGCCGTCTTCAGCCGCTCCAGCGCCGCCGCCCCGTCCTCGGCGTGGTCCTGGGTGAAGGCGCGGACGCGGTCCAGCTGGGACTCCTTCTCCTCCGTCGTGGCCCGCGCGAGCTCGACGTGGACCGGCGTGCCGCCGTCGGCGTCGGGCCGGCGGAAGGTGTTGACTCCGATGATGGGCAGCGAGCCGTCGTGCTTGCGGTGCTCGTAGGTCATCGACTCGTCCTGGATGCGGCCGCGCTGGTAGCCGGTCTCCATCGCGCCGAGCACGCCGCCGCGCTCGTTGATGCGGTCGAGCTCGTCGAGCACCGCCGTCTCCACGAGGTCGGTGAGCTCGTCGATGATGAACGCCCCCTGCAGGGGGTTCTCGTTCATCGTCATGCCCCACTCGCGGTTGATGATCAGCTGGATGGCCAGCGCCCGACGAACCGACTCGGTGCCCGGGGTGGTCACCGCCTCGTCGTAGGCGTTCGTGTGCAGGCTGTTCGCGTTGTCGTAGATCGCGATGAGCGCCTGCAGGGTGGTCCGGATGTCGTTGAAGTCCATCTCCTGCGCGTGCAGGGAGCGGCCCGACGTCTGCACGTGGTACTTCAGCTTCTGGCTGCGCTCGTTCGCGCCGTAGCGGTCCCGCATCGCGATGGCCCAGATGCGGCGGGCGACCCGGCCGAGCACGGAGTACTCCGGGTCCATGCCGTTGGAGAAGAAGAACGACAGGTTGGGCGCGAAGTCGTCGACGTCCATGCCCCGGGCGAGGTACGACTCGACGTAGGTGAAGCCGTTGGAGAGGGTGAACGCCAGCTGGCTCAGGGGGTTGGCCCCGGCCTCGGCGATGTGGTACCCGGAGATGCTGACGGAGTAGAAGTTCCGCACCTCGTGGTCGATGAACCACTGCTGGATGTCGCCCATCATCCGCAGGCTGAACTCGGTGGAGAACAGGCACGTGTTCTGGCCCTGGTCCTCCTTGAGGATGTCCGCCTGCACGGTGCCGCGGACGGACGCGAGCGCGGTCGCCGTCACCTGGGCGCGCTCGGCGTCGTCGGGCTCCCGTGCTTCCCGCGTCACGAACGCCTCGAGCTGCTGGTCGATGACGGTGTTGAGGAAGAACGCGAGCACCGTCGGTGCCGGTCCGTTGATGGTCATCGAGACCGACGTCGACGGGGAGACGAGGTCGAACCCGCCGTAGAGGACCTTCATGTCGTCCAGGGTGGCGATCGAGACCCCGGACGTGCCGACCTTGCCGTAGATGTCCGGGCGCGGGTCGGGGTCGCGCCCGTACAGCGTCACCGAGTCGAAGGCCGTCGAGAGGCGGGTGGCGTCGCCGTCGGCCGAGAGCAGCTGGAAGCGGCGGTTGGTGCGGAAGGCGTCGCCCTCGCCGGCGAACATGCGCGCCGGGTCCTCCCCCTCGCGCTTGAACGGGAACACCCCGGCGGTGAACGGGAAGTACCCGGGCAGGTTCTCCCGGCGCCAGAAGGAGACCAGCGCACCCACCTCGTCGGTCCGCGGCAGCGAGACCCGGGAGATCTTCGTGCCCGACAGCGACTCCCGGGTCAGCTCGGTGACGATCTCGCGGTCCCGGACCCGGGTGACCTGCTCGTCACCGGAGTAGGACTCGACGACGGCGGGCCAGCCGGCGATCTGGTCGGTGACCTCGGCGGGCAGCCGCGTGCGGGCCGCGACGAGCAGCGCCTCGACCCCGTCGACCGGGGAGCCGGCCGCCTCGAGCGCGGTGCGCACCCGCTCCAGGCGGTCCACGTTCCGGGCGTCGTCGACCAGCTCGGCGGTGCGCGCGTGGTAGCCGCGCACGGCGTCGGTGATCTCGGCGAGGTAGCGCACGCGCCCGGGCGGCACCACCTGCCGGATGCCCGAGGAGTGCCGGACCTCGACCCGCGGCAGGGCACCCTCGGACGTGCGCAGCCCCAGCGGGACCAGCCGGGTGAGCAGCTCCTGGTACAGCGCGGTCACGCCGTCGTCGTTGAAGGTGGCCGCGGACGTGCCGAACACGGGCATGTCCTCGGGCTTGGAACCGAAGGCCTCCCGGTTGCGGACGAGCTGGCGGCCCACGTCGCGCAGCGCGTCCAGCGCCCCGCGGCGCTCGAACTTGTTGATCGCCACCACGTCCGCGAAGTCGAGCATGTCGATCTTCTCCAGCTGCGACGCGGCGCCGAACTCCGGTGTCATCACGTACAGCGAGAGGTCGACGAAGGGGACGATGGCCGCGTCGCCCTGGCCGATGCCGGGCGTCTCGACGACGACGAGGTCGAACCCGGCCGCCTTCACCACGGTGAGGACGTCGGCCAGGTGCTCGGGCAGCTCGTGGGACCCCCGGGTGGCGACGCTGCGGAAGAAGACCCGGTCGCCGTCCACGGAGTTCATCCGGATCCGGTCGCCGAGCAGGGCCCCTCCGCCGCGACGGCGGGTGGGGTCGACGGCGACGACGGCCACGCGCAGCTTGTCCTGCTGGTCGACCCTCAGCCGGCGGACCAGCTCGTCGGTGAGGGACGACTTGCCGGAGCCGCCGGTGCCCGTGATGCCCAAGACCGGGGTGGCGTGCGCACGGCCGGCGGTGCGCAGGGCCTCGAGGGTGGTGGCGTCGAGCTGGCCGCGCTCCGCGGCGGTGATGGCACGGGCCACGGCACCACGCTCCCCGGCGACCACCTGCTCGGAGGTCACCGTCCCGGCGGTCTCCCACAGGTCCACGTCGCAGTCCTCGACGATGGTGTTGATCATCCCGGCGAGGCCCAGGCGCTGCCCGTCCTCGGGGGAGAAGATGGTGACCCCCGAGCTGCGCAGCCGCGCGATCTCGTCGGCCACGATGACGCCGCCACCCCCGCCGACCACGGTGACGTGCCCGAGGCCCTGCGCGCGGAGCAGCTCCACCAGGTACTCGAAGTACTCGACGTGGCCGCCCTGGTAGGAGGAGATGGCCACCCCCTGGGCGTCCTCCTCGAGGACCGCGTCCACCACCTCCTGCACCGAGCGGTTGTGGCCGAGGTGGACGACCTCCGCGCCCTGGGCCTGGAAGATCCGCCGCATGATGTTGATCGACGCGTCGTGCCCGTCGAACAGGCTCGACGCGGTGACCAGGCGGACCGGGTTCGTGGGGACGTGCAGCGCAGTCATGAGGCCTCGGGTGCGGTAGTAGGACGTCCAAGCATCTCCAGACTAGGCCCACCCGACGGGTTTGGGAACGGCTCAGCCCCCGGCCTGGTGGTCCACCCGGTCGCCGGCGTCCGCGCGCAGCGCGCTCAGGAGCCGGGTGAGCGCGGTGACGTCGGCCGGCTCCAGGCCCGGCCGGGTGAACACCGCCGCGTTCAGCCCGGCGGTGGCGGCGGCGGCGGCAGCCCGGCCGGCGTCGGTGATCGCCGCGCGCACCACCCGACCGTCACCGGTGTCCCGGGCCCGGCGGACGTGGCCCTGCCGCTCGAGCCGGTCCACCACCGACGTCACCGAGGTGGGGTGCACCTGCAGCAGCGAGCCGAGCCGCGTCATGCCCAGCGCCCCGCCGCTGACGAACGAGAGCAGCTGCAGCACCTCGTAGCGGGCGAAGGTGAGCTCCAGCGGGCGCAGCACGGCCGCGATGCGCTCGTCGAGGAGCTGCTGCACCCGCACCACCGAGGTGACCATGGCCATGCCGTCGGCGGCGTCGTCCCACCCGTGGGCCACCCACTGCCGCCGAGCCTCCTCGATCGGGTCGCGCTCGCTGCTCACCGGGACGTCACCAGCGGGGGTGGACGGCCACCCGCAACCGGGCGTCGTACAGGTCGCGGACCCCGTCGAACAGCCCGGCGGGCAGCGCGGGGCGGGGGTCGGATCGGCAGGTCGGTGCTCATGGGGTGCGGGGGTCCTGTCGTCGGGCGGACGGGCGGGAACGGTGGCAACGGCCGTGCAGGAGACTACGAACGACGGGAGTCAGGTGCGGGTCCAGCGCGCGTCCCGCTCCCGGGGATTCTCGTCTGCTGTCCTCGGGAGGGACAGGCGCGCGGCAGGCACGCCCGGCGCCCAGGGATCAGAGTGCCGTACGCAGCCCGCCACCGGAGGGAGCCGGGCGTTCCTGCCCGTGGCGTGCGGGGCACCTCGGGCGCTCTCGCCGTCGCTCACGGGTTGCCGCAGCCGCCGTACCCGGCTCGTGCGTGGAGCCGCCTGTCGGAATCGAACCGACGACCTTCTCATTACGAGTGAGATGCTCTACCGACTGAGCTAAGGCGGCGTGGCCGGGCGCGGTGGAACCGCACGACCGTCGGCGAGCATACCGGGACCGGCGTCAGTCCACCGACAGCCCGCCCACCGCCGCCAGCACCCCGCGCACCCGGGCCACCTCGTGGGTCCGGTGGATCCCGGTGCCCCCCAGCGCGGCGAGGACCGCGAAGAAGCCCTCCGCCGTGGTGGCCTCCTCCTCGAAGAAGTCCAGCCCCCCGGGCAGCGCGTGGCAGATCGGCAGTCCCAGGCGCCGCAGCCGGAAGCTGTTCAGCAGCAGCGCCGCCTGGTGGCGCACCCGGTCCAGCGAGGTGGCGCTGGCGAACCCGAAGCCGACCCCCGGGTCGAGACAGATCCCGGCGGTGACCCCGCGCGCCCGGGCGTCGACCACCCGCGCGGCGAAGGCCTCCGCCATCGCCGGGTACGGGTCGCGCGCCGGGCCCGCGCCCAGGGCGGCGGCGGCGGCGAGCTCGCGCGGGTTGGCCCCGTGCACGTGGCACAGCACCAGGGCGGCGTCGTGGGCGGCAGCGAGGTCGAACATCGCCGCGTCGTCGGCGGAGCCGGTCAGGTTCAGCACCTGGGCACCGGCCGCCAGCGTCGCCGCCACCACCTCGGGTGCGTAGCTCTCCACCGAGACGACGACGCCGGCCGCGTGCAGGCCCCGGACGACGGGGACGAGTGCGGCGACCTGCTCGGCCGGGCCCACCCGCCGGGTCCCGGCGACGACGGACTCCGCCCCCACGTCCACGATCGCCGCCCCCTGCGCGGCCAGCACCCTGCCCCGACGCACCGCCTGCGCCGCCGACGGGGCGATCGACTCCCGGTACCAGGAGTCCTGCGAGAGGTTCACCACGCCCATGAGCAGCGGGGTCGCGTCGGTGTCGTGCTCGACGGCCCCCACCCGGAACGGGGCGACGGGGTGGTCGAGGTCGTCGGCGTGCTCCGCGGCCAGGCGCGCGAGCTCGCGCAGGGTGATCACGAGCGCTCGGGCCGGACGTAGCGGCCCATGAGGAAGCTGTCGGCGGTGAGCAGCTGCACCAGGGTGAACCCGGCAACCGTGGTCAGCCCCTCGGTGCGCGGGACACCTCCCGTCCCGGCGAACACCGGCGAGACCGTGATGCAGGCCTCGTCGAGGAGCCCGGACGCGACGACGGTCTCCAGCAAGGTGGGCCCGCCCTCGCAGACGATCCGCCGCAGCCCCCGCGCCGCGAGCGCGTCCAGCAGCGTGGTGGGCTCCGCGTCGGGCAGGACGAGCACCTCGGCGTGCTCCCGGGCGGTAGCCAGCCGGGCCGGGTCGGGCCGGGCGCCGGTGAGCACCAGCGGGGTGAGGGCCGAGTCCCGCCACACGTCGAGCTCCCACGGCAGCTCCAGCGAGCCGGAGACGACGGCGAGCCGGGGTGCGACTGCCTGCCCGTCCCGCGCGCGTCGCTGTGCGTCGGCGGCCGCGGCCCGCATGGGCCCGTACTCCTCGGCCCGCAGGGTGCCGGCCCCGATGAGCACCACGTCGGCCAGCCGGCGGACCGCCTCGAACACGTCGCCGTCGGCGGTGCCGGAGATGGAGCCGCTGAGACCGTCCGGGCCGACGGCCGCCCCGTCGAGCGTGGTCACCATCATCGCCCGCACCCAGCGGCCCTCGCCGGGCCAGGCGTAGGCCTCCAGCAGGTCCTCGACGGTGACGGTCCGGGCGGGCGGCGGGAACAGCTGGTCCACCCGGCGAACCTATCCCGGGCGGGCCCGCTCAGCGCACGGCGGCGGCGCGCTGGCGCTGACCGATGACGGCGACCATGGCGTCGACGGCGATGATCGGCTTCACGTTCACCGCCAGCGCCTCCCGGCAGGCCAGCACGGCCTCCAGGCAGCGCAGCAGCGCGTCGGCGGGCACGCCGGTCTCGACCAGACGTCCCACCTCCTCGGCCCGGTCGGGGTGCACGGGGGCCACGTCCGAGCCCAGCGCCACGAGCACCGCGTCGCGGTAGTAGCCCGCCAGGTCGACCAGGGCACGGTCCAGCGCGTCGCGCTCGGTACGGGTGGCCCGTGAGCGCTGCCGACGCTCCAGGTCCTTCAGCACCCCCGCGGAGCCGCGCAGTGCACCGACCGCGCCCTTGCCGGTGCCGCCGGCCCCGAGCGCGGTCCGCAGCTCCTCGGTCTCGGCCCCGTCGCGCCCGGCGGAGGCCTCCCTGGCCTCCTCCTTGGCCGCCCGCTCCAGAGCCGTCGAGGCCGCGAACGCCGTCGACGGGCGGGAGGCGGCCCGAGGCAGGGCGAGCACCGCGTCCCGACGGGCGCGGGCCTGGGCGTCGGTGGCCAGGCGGCGGGCGCGACCCACGTGCCCGCCGCTGACCGAGGCCGCCCACTGCGCCCGGTCGGCGTCGAGCCCGTCGCGCTCGCGCAGCACCTGGGCAACCGCGGCCGTCGTCGGGGTGCGCAGGGCCACGTGGCGGCAGCGCGAGCGCAGCGTCGTCGAGATGTCCTCCGGGTCGACCGAGGGTGCGCACAGGAGGAAGACGGTGCGCGCCGGCGGCTCCTCGACCACCTTGAGCAGGGCGTTGCCGGCCGACTCGGTGAGCCGGTCGGCGTCCTCGACCAGGACGACCTGCCAGGACCCGGTGGTGGGGCTGCGGGCCGCGATCCGCACGATCTCCCGCATCTCCTTGACGCTGATGCTGAGTCCCTCGGGGACCACCCGACGGACGTCGCCGTGGGTGCCGCCCAGCACGGTGCGGCACGCCGCGCACGCCCCGCAGCCCGGGGCGGCGGACGGGTCGTCGTCGGGCGCGGTGCACTCCAGGGCCGCGGCCAGGCAGACCGCCGCGACCGAGCGTCCGGAGCCCGGGGGGCCCGTGAACAGCCAGGCGTGGGTCATGGCGGCGCCGGGCGCTCCCGGGGCGCGGGCCGCGACGGCCGCCGCGCGCAGCTCCCGCTCCACCTCGGGCTGACCGACCAGCCTCGCGAAGACCCCGCTCACCGCGTGCACGGTAGCCGCCAGCTCAGCCGGACAGGAACGCGAGCACCAGGACGACGAGGACGACGACGACCAGCACCACGGCGGACACGTTGACCCGCCGCGGCAGGGTCGGGGGCTCGGGCCGAGGTGGTGTCGGACGCACCGCCGGACGCGCCTGCGCCCGTGTCGCCGGCGGCCGCGCACCCTGGTCCCAGCCCGCCGGCGCGTGCCAGCTGGGCGACGCGGTCGGCCGCGCCGGTGCCGGGCGTGCCGGGGTCGGGCGTGCCGGGGTCGGGCGTGCCGGGGTCGGACGGGGCGGGGCCGGTGGCGCGGGCTGCAGCCGACCCCACTGCCCGGCGGGCACCGGTGCCGGCGCCCGCACGGCCTCGTCCGCCTCGACCAGGGCCTGCGCCGCCTCCCGGCCGCCCCCGGGCAGGGCGGGCAGCGCCGGCAGGGCGAAGAACGCGCCCCCGCCGGCCTCGGCGCGCACGGCGAGCGCGTCGGTGAACGAGGCGGTCACCGCTCCGGTGCCGTCGGCCCCGGACAGCGCGTCACCGAAGGACCTGTCCGACCCGAACCGCTCGTCCACCACCGCTCCCGCCGTCAGCTGGTCTTCGAGGCCGGTGACTTCGTGGCTGGCGTCTTCTTCGCGGCCGCCTTCTTCGCCGGGGCCTTCGTCGCCGGGGCCTTCGAGGCCGGGGCCTTGCGTGCCGTCTTCTTCGGCGCCGGACCCCGGGCGCGACGCTCACCGAGCAGCTCGACGGCGCGCTCGTCGGTCAGGGTCTCCACCACGTCGCCCTTGCGCAGGCTCGCATTGGTCTCCCCGTCGGTGACGTACGGGCCGAAGCGGCCCTCCTTCAGCACCATCGGCTGACCGCTCACCGGGTCGGTGCCCAGCTCGCGCAGCGGCGGCGCGGCCGCGGCGCGGCCCCGCCGCTTGGGCTCGGCGTAGATCTTCACCGCCTCCTCGACGGTGACGGTGAACAGCTGCTCCTCGTCGGTGAGCGAGCGGGAGTCGGTGCCCTTCTTCAGGTACGGCCCGTAGCGGCCGTTCTGGGCGGTGATCTCCTCGCCGTCGGCCGGGTCGTTGCCCACCACGCGGGGCAGCGAGAGCAGGCGCAGCGCGTCCTCGAGGGTGATCGTGGCCAGGTCCATGCCCTTGAACAGCGAGCCCGTGCGCGGCTTCGGCCCCACCACCTTCTTGGCGGCCGCCTTCTTCGCCGGGGCCTTCTTGGCGGGGGCCCGCGTCTTCGTGGCCGTGCCCCCGGAGGACGCAGCGGCCGTGCCGCCACCGGTGGGCAGGTCGACCGGCGTCGGGTCCAGCGGGACCGGCGCACCGGCGCCGTCCTCGGGCGGGTCGGGGAGGATCTCGGTGACGTAGGGGCCGAAGCGGCCCTCCTTGGCCACGATGCGGTTGCCGCCGACGGGATCGACGCCGAGCTCGCGCCCCTCCTGCGGGGTGGAGAACAGCTTCTCGGCCACCTCGAGGGTGAGCTCGTCCGGGGAGAGGTCGTCGGGCAGGTTCGCCCGCTGTGGCTTGAGCTCCCCGGCCGCGGCCGACTCGTCCTGCACGTCCCGCTCCAGGTACGGCCCGAAGCGGCCCACCCGGACGTGGACCTCGCGGCCCTCGGCGTCGTCGAAGAGGTGGATCGAGTTCACCGTGCGCGCGTCGATGTCCTCGAGGTTGCCGCCCACCAGCTTCTTCAGCCCGCCGGCCCGGGCCACGGACTGCTCCGTGCCCGTCTCGGCGCCGAAGTAGAAGTTGTTGAGCCAGTTGGTCCGCTGCTCACGGCCACCCGCGATCGCGTCGAGCTCGTCCTCCATGGCGGCGGTGAAGTCGTAGTCGACCAGCCGGGCGAAGTGCGCCTCCAGCAGCCCGACGACGGCGAAGGCGACCCACGCCGGGACCAGCGCCGAGCCCTTCTTGTAGACGTAGCCGCGGTTCTGGATGGTCTCCATGATCGAGGCGTAGGTGGAGGGGCGGCCGATGCCGAGCTCCTCCAGGGTGCCCGTCAGGCTGGGCTCGGTGTAGCGGGCCGGCGGGTTGGTCGAGTGCCCGTCCGGGTTCAGCTCCGTGGCGGTCAGCGACTGGCCCTCGCTCAGCTGCGGCAGTCGGGCGTCCCTCGACTCGTCGGCGGAGGCGTCGGCACCCGTCTCGTCCGAACCCTCGACGTAGGCCTTGAGGAAGCCCGGGAAGGTGATGGTGCGACCGGAGGAGGCGAACACGCACTCCTCGCCGGTGGCCGCGGTGCCGGTGATCCGGGCGCTCACCGTGGTGCCGCGGGCGTCGTTCATCTGGCTGGCCACGGTGCGCTGCCAGATCAGCTCGTAGAGGCGGAACTCGTCGGTGGCGAGCTGGGCGTGCAGCTGGCCGGGGGTGGCGAAGGTGTCGCCGGCCGGGCGGATCGCCTCGTGCGCCTCCTGGGCGTTCTTCACCTTGCGGGTGTACTGCCGCGGCGCGTCGGGGACGTACTCGCTGCCGTACAGCTCGCGGGCCTGGGCCCGGGCGGCGTCCAGCGCGGTCTGGCTCAGCGTCGTCGAGTCGGTCCGCAGGTAGGTGATGTGCCCGTTCTCGTACAGCCGCTGCGCGATCCGCATGGTCCGCTCGGAGGAGAAGTGCAGCTTGCGCCCGGCCTCCTGCTGCAGCGTGGAGGTCATGAACGGTGCTGACGGCTTGCGCGAGTAGGGCTTCTCCTCCACCGAGGTGACGACGAGCGCCGCCCCGGTGAGGGCCTCGGCGAGCCGGCCCGCGTGGGCGCCGTCGAGCACCGTCACGGTGGAGGACGCCTTGAGCGCACCGAGGGGGTCGAAGTCGCGTCCGGCGGCCACGCGGGCACCATCCACGGTGGACAGCCGCCCGCCGAAGGTGCGCGGCCCGCCGGACGCCGCGGCCTCTCCTGCGTCCAGCGTCGCGGAGATGTCCCAGTACTCGGCGGAGCGGAAGGCCATGCGGTCACGCTCGCGCTGCACGATGAGCCGGGTGGCTACGGACTGCACGCGTCCGGCCGAGAGCTTCGGCATCACCTTCTTCCACAGCACCGGGCTGACCTCGTAGCCGTAGAGGCGGTCGAGGATGCGGCGGGTCTCCTGGGCGTCGACGAGGTCGGTGTCGAGCTCGCGGGTGTCCGCTGCCGCAGCCCGGATCGCGCTCTCCGTGACCTCGTGGAACACCATGCGCCGCACCGGCACCTTGGGCTTGAGGGTGTCCAGCAGGTGCCAGGCGATGGCCTCGCCCTCGCGGTCGGGGTCGGTGGCCAGGTAGAGCTCGTCGACGCCGGCGAGCAGGCTCTTGAGCTCGGCGACCTTGCTCTTCTTGTCCGGGCTGACGACGTAGAGGGCCTGGAAGTCGTTGTCGACGTCCACCCCGAGGCGCGCCCACGGCTCGCCCTTGTACTTGGCGGGCACGTCGGCGGCACCGCGCGGCAGGTCGCGGATGTGGCCGATGGAGGCCTCCACCACGTAGTCGGAGCCCAGGAAGCCGCCGATCTTCTTGGCCTTGGCCCCGGACTCGACGATCACCAGCCGACGGGTGCGTCCGCTCCCGGACGCGCCACCGGCCTTGCTCGCTGCTGCCACCTGTTGCTCCACACCTCTCGTGCTCGTCGTGCTCGACCTGCTCCTCCCCGCCGAACGACCACAGGGTGGCACACGTTCCCGGTGCCCCCCGGTCGGTCGGGGCGGGCCCTCACGTCGGGCGCGCCCCGTCCGGGTCGGGCCAGACCCCCGCGGCCGGGGCCCCGGCGGGGGGCTCGCCGATGCTCTGGGCCAGGCGGAGCAGCCGTCGCCGTCCCCCCACCCGCACGGCCGGGCCACCGCCCCGGGGCCCCAGCAGGGTCCCGGCGAGTCCGGCGCGGGAGAGGGCGGCGGTGAGCGGCAGGTGGGTGTCGACGGCGTGCGGGTCCAGCCCGAGCACGAACCCGGCCTCCTCACCCCGGCCCGCGGCCAGCACCCACGCCCGCAGCGCTCGCGCCTGCGGGGTCCACCCGGGCGGGACGGTCTTCACCGCCCCCCTCGTCCAGGCCCGGACCAGCCCGTGCAGGGCGGCCGTCGACGCGGTGCGGAACAGCGGGCGTCCCTCGTCGGAGGTGCCGCGCTCGGCGACCAGCCCGCACGCCTCGACCAGCCGTACCAGCGCCTCGACCCGCCACGGGGCGTCGACCACCACCGAGATGCGGCTGGCCCCGCCGGCGCTGACGACCTGGCCGTGCGCGGCGAGCAGACCCGCCAGGTCATCCACCGAGGGCTCGTCCAGCTCGGCCGAGAAGAAGGACAGCTGCGCCACGCGCGCCACCGTAGGTCAGGAGCACCGCGACGGCGGGGAGCCGCGCCTCGGCACCCCCGGACCCACCCCGGACGGCGAAGAACCCCCGCCGTCCCGGAGGACGACGGGGGTTCTTCCGTGGTGCTCGGAGCTCAGACCGCGCGAACGCCGGTGGCCTGCGGGCCCTTGGTGCCCTGGCCGACCTCGAACTCGACGCGCTGGTTCTCCTCGAGGGTGCGGAAGCCGCTGCCCTGGATCTCGGAGTAGTGCACGAAGACGTCAGCCGAACCGTCCTCGGGGGCGATGAAGCCGAAGCCCTTCTCCGCGTTGAACCACTTCACAGTGCCCTGTGCCATGCGTGTATCTCCTCTGAAAAAGCTGGTGCGGTGAGCCACACGTGCGGCTCGCCGGGCCGGCTGCGGGAGGGGCGCACCGGTGGGCTCACGAAGGAGCTTCTGGCAGACCACGCCCGCAACGACGATCCTGCGAGCGCGAGAACTTTTTCAAGCCATACGACACAGAAGCTGCGACCACGAATAGTGAACCACGTTCGAGCCCGCGTGAACAGCGCGGCGGGCGCGGCACCGCCCGGGGCGGCGGTCCTCGACCGGGCTGCGGGCACCGGGGACGCAGGGTCTGCGGCGTCCGCGTGGACGCTCGGACCCGGCTCGGGCCCGGCTGTCGGACCTGCCGCCTAGCATCGCCGCCCGTGCCGGAGGCGAGCTACGGAGCAACCCTGCTCGAGCGCGTGCTCGCCGGCGTTCCCCGCGACGAGCACCCGTTGACCCACGTCCGCGAGCTGCCCGCGCGCGCCGCCGTCGAGGTCGGCTGGCCGACGTGGGCCGACGAGGGGCTGGTCTCCACCCTGGCCGGGTCCGGGGTGGTGCGGCCGTGGTGCCACCAGGTCGCGGCGGCCGAGCACGCCCGGGCCGGACGGCACGTGGTGCTGGCCACCGGGACCGCCTCGGGCAAGTCGCTGGGCTACCAGCTGCCCGTGCTCAGCGCGCTCGCCGAGGACCCCCTCGCCACCGCGCTGTACCTGTGCCCGACCAAGGCGCTGGCTGCCGACCAGCTCCGGGCGGTCACGGCGCTCGGCGTCCCCGGGGTGCGGCCCTCCGCCTACGACGGGGACACCCCGCTCGAGGAGCGCGACTGGGTGCGGGCGCACTCCCGGTGGGTGTTCACCAACCCCGACATGCTGCACCTGGGGGTGCTGGCCCGGCACGAGCGCTGGGCGGGGTTCCTGCGACGGCTGCGGTTCGTGGTCCTCGACGAGGCGCACGCCTACCGCGGGGTGTTCGGCAGCCACGTCGGCCTGGTGCTGCGCCGGCTGCTGCGGGTGTGCGCCCGCTACGGCGCACACCCCGTCGTCATCGCGGCCAGCGCCACCTCCGCCGACCCGGCCGGCGCCGTCGGCCGGCTCGTGGGGGCACCGGTGGCGGCCGTGACCGACGACGGCTCGCCGCACGGCCCCCGCACCGTCGCGCTGTGGGAGCCGCCGCTGCTGGAGGGGCGCACCGGCGAGCGGGGGGCGCCGGTGCGGCGTGCGGCGGGGACGGAGGCGGGTCGGATCATGGCCGACCTCGTCGTGGAGGGCGCCCGGACGCTGACCTTCGTGCGCTCGCGACGCGGCGCGGAGCTCACCGCCCTGGGCGCCTCCCGGCTGCTCACCGAGGCGGGCACCGGGCTGGGCCCCCGGGTCGCGGCTTACCGGGCCGGCTACCTGCCCCACGAGCGGCGCGCGCTGGAGGCGGCCCTGGACGACGGGACGCTGCTCGGGGTGGCCTCGACGACCGCGCTCGAGCTGGGCATCGACGTCGCCGGGCTCGACGCGGTGGTCGTCGCCGGGTTCCCGGGGACGGTGGCCTCGCTCTGGCAGCAGGCGGGGCGGGCGGGTCGACGCGGCCAGGGCTCGCTGGTGGTGCTCGTGGCCCGGGACGACCCGATGGACACCTACCTCGTGCACCACCCCGAGGCGCTGCTGGACCGACCCGTCGAGGCGAGCGTGACCGATCCGTCGAACCCGCACGTGCTCGCCCCGCACCTGGCCTGCATGGCCGCCGAGTCGCCGGTGACCCTGGCCGAGGCCGCCGCCCTGGACGCGGAGTGCGAGCCGGGCGCGGTGACGGCGCTGCTGGCGGACCTCGTCAGCGACGGCGTGCTGCGGCGGCGGCCACGCGGCTGGTACCTCGCCGCCGGGCAGCGCCCGCACGCCGCGGTGGACCTCCGCGGCACGGGCGGGCCGGAGGTGCTGCTGGTCGAAGGAGCCACCGGGCGGGTGCTGGGCACCGTGGGCGCGGGCTCGGCGCCCTCCCAGGTGCACCCCGGGGCCCTGCACCTGCACCGGGGTGCGCCGTTCGTCGTCGACACCCTCGACCTGGACGACGGGGTGGCGCTGCTGCACGCCGAGGACCCGGACTGGTCGACCTCGGCGCGCTCGGTGAGCGACGTGGTGCTGCTGCGGTGGCTCGAGCGGTCGGTGCACGGCCGCGTCGAGGTGGGCCTGGTGGAGGTCGAGGTCACCGAGCAGGTCGTCGGCTACGTGCGCACCGACCGCACCGGCGCGGTGCTGGACCTGGTGGAGCTGGACCTGCCCGAGCAGGGGCTGCGCACCCGGGCCGCGGTGTACACCCTGGACGCGGCGCTGGTCGACGAGCTCGCGCTGGGTGCGGACCTACCCGGTGCCCTGCACGCCGCCGAGCACGCGGCGATCGGGCTGCTGGGGCTCGTCGCCACCTGCGACCGCGGCGACATCGGCGGGGTGTCCACGGCCCTGCACCCCGACACCGGGCGAGCGAGCGTGTTCGTCCACGACGGGCACCCCGGCGGGGCGGGGTTCGCCGAGCGCGGACACGCCCAGATCGTCCGCTGGCTGACCGTGACCCGGGACGCCGTGGCCGCGTGCGGGTGCCGATCCGGTTGCCCGTCGTGCGTGCAGAGCCCCAAGTGCGGCAACGGCAACGACCCGCTGCACAAGGCCGGGGCGATCGCGCTGCTCACCGCGGTCCTCGCCGAGCTGTCCTGAGCGGCACGAGAGCTAGGGCAACGCCCTCGAGCTGCGCGAGCGGGACCGGGTGGCGTGCTCCCCGCGGGAGGGGAGCGCGGCCAGGGCGCGGAGGCCGAGGCGGACGGGCCGGTGGCGCAGGGCGCCGGCGAGGGTCGCCTCACCCCGGGCGACGCGGACGAACGCCGACCAGCCGAGCCCGGTGCGAGCGATCCCGGTGTGCACCAGGCGCGGACGGCGGGCCAGGGCGGTGTGCAGGAGCATGCCGGCCGCCATCTCCGCCCCCAGCGTGCGCTCGACCGCGGGCGCGTACCCGTCGAGGTCGCCCGCGGCTGCGGCCCCGGCCAGCGTGCCGGAGCGCAGCGCGAACGAGATGCCCTCCCGGGTCCACGGCTCCAACAGCCCCGCGGCGTCCCCGCACACCAGCACCCGGCCCCGGCGCAGCGGCGAGCCCGGCTCCCGGCAGCGGGTGAGGTGCCCGGAGCGGTGCAGCTCCCGGGCGGCGGCGAGGCCCTGCTGGGCGGTGAAGCGCTCGAGGTACGCGCGGGTCTCGGCCGGAGAGCCCTTCGCCGCGATCACGCCGACGGTGAGCCGGTCGCCCTTGGGGAACACCCAGGCGTAGCTGCCGGGCAGCGACCCCCAGTCCAGGTGCACCCGACCGTGCCACGGCGTCATGTCGGCCGGCTCCAGCTCGACCTCCAGGCCCAGGTCCACCTGCCCCAGCCGCACCCCCACCCAGCTGCCGATCCGGCTGGTGCTGCCGTCGGCGCCGACGACGGCGCGGGCGTGGATGTCGCCGTCGGTGGTGCGCAGGACGACGTGCGCCCCGCCCTCGTCCTCCCCGACACCGCGGACCGTGACCCCCATCCGGAGCTCCGCGCCCGCGCGGGCGGCCTCGCGGGCCAGCCCGGCGTCGAGCTCGGCGCGGTCGACCATCCCGAGCACCGGGGTGCCGGAGCCACGGGTGCGCGTCGCGGCGCCGTCGACGCTGAAGCTGACGCGGCTGATCGCGTCGCGCTCGGGCAGGGCGAACCCCGCGGGCAGTGCGGCCAGCGACGGACCGATGATCCCGCCGCCGCACGTCTTGTAGCGGGGGTGGGTGGCCCGGTCGAGCAGCAGGGTGCGGGCCCCGGCGGACGCGGCGGCGAGGGCGGCGCAGGAGCCCGCGGGGCCCGCACCCACGACGACGACGTCCCACACCTCCGGCTCGGTCACGGGTGCAACGTAGCGATCAGGGCGGGACGGGGCCTGCCCGAGCCCGGCCGTGGCCGGAGCCGAGCCCGGCCGGACCGGCCACGTCGACCTCGACCACCGCGTCCCAGCCGTCGAGCTCGCAGCGCGCCAGGACGGCCCCCATCCCGTCGGTCACCGTGCGGGCCCGACCGCACGCGGCGTCGCGTCCCTCGAGCACGTGCGCGGCCACGGCGAGCGCCGCCAGGTCCGCCGCCGACTCGGCCCGGTGCCGGGTGGCCACCGCCGACCCCAGCTGGAGGACGAGGGCGACAACGGCCACCAGGGCGCCCGTCGCGGCCACCGCCCAGATCGTCGCGGAGCCGCGCTCGTCGTGCGCGAGCGTGCTCACGGCTCGAGCACCGCCACCGCGCGGCCGCTGAGGTCGAGCCCGGGCAGCAGCCGGCTGCGTGCGCTGACCACGGCCGTCACCACGTCCCCGGCGGTGCTCACGCTGACCCGCGCACCCGCCGGGGCCACCTGCCGGGCGGCGCTGACCGCCCGGGCGTCCTCCCCGCGTGCCGTCAGCCGGGCCGCCTCCCGCGCCGCGTCGAGGCACTGCACGTGCACGGCGACGGCCAGGACCGCGCCGATCGCCAGCACGAGCACCACGGTGAGCGAGGCCAGCGCGATGGCGGCCTCCACCGTGACGTAGCCGCCGTCGGAGCGCAGACGGGCACGGGCCCGGCCGACGAGGCCCATCAGATGCTCGCGGTGAGCGCCCGCTGGACCAGCGCGGTGAGCGCCCCGACGACGGAGTCCCCGGTCACGACCGTGTAGAGCACGGCCCCGAACGCCGCGGCCGCGATGGTGCCGATGGCGTACTCGGCGGTCGACATGCCGTCGTCCTGCACGGCCAGCTCGACCAGCCGGGCGTTCGCGCGGGCCTGCAGCTGCTGGATGTTCTTCATGGTGGTTCCTCCCCTTGATCCCCACCGCGGAGGCTCCGCGGTGGACGTGTGCGGGTCCGAGGTGGACCCGGCTAGTGGACGATCCCGCCCTGCAGCACCGGCCCGGCCAGGCCCACCACCACGGGCACCACGCCCAGGCAGAGGAACGCGGGCAGGAAGCACAGGCCGAGCGGACCGGTCACGAGCACGCCGGCCCGCTCGGCGGCGGCCGCGGCGGCGTCCTCCGCCCCGGCGCGGTGCTCGGCCGCCAGCTCGGTGATCCCCGCCGCCAGCGACGCCCCGGAGCGGGCCGACCGGCGGGCCAGGCGGGCCAGCCCGGCGGTGGCCCCGAGCCCGGCCGCCGCGGCCCAGGCGTCCGCCGGCTCCGCCCCCAGGACCAGCAGGTCCGCGGCCCGGCGCAGCACCGCCGCCACCTCCTCCGGGGCGGACGGCGCCACGACCTGGACGGCGGTCGCGACCGGCAGACCACCGCGCAGGCAGGCCGCGAGCAGGTCGAGGGTGCCGGCCACGGCCAACGGGTCCAGCGCGACCGGTCGCTCGGCGCCCAGGCGGCGCACCCCGAGCCACGCCCCGACGGCCAGGGCCGCCCCGGCCACCGCACCGGGCACCCCGCCGACGCCCAGCGCCACCGAGGCGCCCAGCAGGGCGGACGCCGCGACCGGCACCACCGCGGTGGTGCGCCCCGCGGTCGGCGCCGGACCCAGCAGGGCGCGCGTGCGACCCCGGGCCGCGAGCTCGCCCGGCGCCACGAGCAGGGCCAGCGCCACCAGCACGAGCACCGCGCTCACGGGGTGCCCACCCGCGCGGTGATGCGACCGGTCCAGGCGAGTCCGGCGCAGACCAGGGCGGTCCCCACGAGCAGCAGCAGCCCCCCGACCGACGAGGTGACCAGCAGCTGCAGCGGGCGGGCCCCCACGGCCTGGCCGAGGGCGATCCCCAGCAGCGGCAGCCCCGCGAGCACCGTCGCGGTGGCCCGGGCGCCGGCCAGACCCGCCTCGGTGCGCCGGGCGAAGCGGGTGCGACCGGCGAGGTCGGCACGGACGGCGTCGAGCAGCTCGGCCAGCGCCACCCCGCGCTGCTCGGAGACCCGCCACGCCGCGGCGAGCCGGTCGAGCTCGAGGTCCAGCCCCGGCTCGCCGCTGCGCAGGCCGTCGGCCACGGAACCTCCGAGCCGGGCGCGAGCCGCGGCCTCGGTGAGCACGTGGTGCACCACCACGGCGCCCGCACCCCCCACCTCGGCGGCGGCGACGGCACAGGCGTGCGCGGGGTGGGCCCCGGTGCGCAGCTCGGCCACCAGCACCTCCACGGCGTCGGCGAGCGCAGCGGCGTCCCCCGCCCGGCGACGTGCGGCACGACGCGCGGCCAGGCGCCGGTGGCCGGTCGCCGCGGCCAGGGCCGCAGCCAGCGCGGGGGCGGGACCGGTGAGCGCGAGGACGGCGAGACCGGCCAGGCCGGCGGTCCCCAGCGCCGAGGTGCTGCGCCACCGGGGGCCTCGGACGGTCGTGCCCCCCAGTCCCCGCAGCCGGGTCCGGGCGACCGCGGCCGGGGTGACGAGCAGCGCGGTCGCCAGCACCAGCAGCACGGCGCTCACCGGAGCACCCCCCGCTCGGCGAGCAGCTGGGCCAGCTCGGCCCACCCCGCGTCGCGGCCCCCGGAGCGGGTCCATGCCGGGACCACCTCGACCCGCCCGCCCTCGGCGCGACGCAGGACCCCGATCGCCACCAGTCCGCGGGCCCCGGTGGCGTCCCGGTGCACGTGCAGCACCACCTGGACGGCCGCGGCGAGCTGGCTGTGCAGAGCCGGGGCGTCCAGACCGCCCAGGGCCGCGAGGGCCTCCAGCCGCGCCGGGACCTCGCGGGGGGAGTTGGCGTGCACCGTGCCCGCACCCCCGTCGTGACCGGTGTTCAGCGCGGTCAGCAGGTCGACGACCTCGGCGCCCCGCACCTCGCCGACCACGACCCGGTCCGGTCGCATCCGCAGGGCCTGGCGCACGAGCTGGCGCACCGTGACCTCGCCGATGCCCTCCACGTTCGGGGCGCGGGCGACGAGCCGGACGACGTGCGGGTGCTGCGGCGCGAGCTCGGCGGCGTCCTCGACGCAGACGATCCGCTCGCACCGGTCCACCCGGGCCAGCAGCGCCGCGAGCAGCGTCGTCTTGCCCGAGCCGGTGCCCCCGACGACGAGGAAGGCCAGCCGTGCGCTCACGACGGCCTCGAGCAGCGCGGCGGCCTCGAGCGGCACGGCCCCGTTCGCGACGAGGGCGTCCAGGCCCTGGGTGGCCGGACGCAGCACCCGCAGCGACAGGGTGGTGCCGTCGGTGGCGACCGGTGGCAGCACCGCGTGCAGACGCACCCCGGTGCCGTCGTGGCCGGCCTCGGGCAGCCGCCCGTCCACCCAGGGTTGCGCCTCGTCCAGGCGCCGTCCGGCGGAGAGGGCGAGGCGCTGGGCGAGGCGTCGCACGGCGGCCTCGTCGGCGAAGCGCACGGCCGTCCGCTCCAGCCCGGCCCCGCGGTCCACCCACACCGCGTCCGGGGCCGTGACCAGCACGTCGGCGGTGTCGGGGGCGCGGAGCAGCTCCTCCAGCGGACCCGCCCCGGTGAGCTCGGTCTGCAGCTCGCGCAGGGCCAGCAGGAGGTCGGTGTCGCCCAGCACCCCGCCCGCCTCGGCGCGGATGGCCGCCGCGACCAGCGACGGCGTGGGCTCGCCGGGGCGCTCGGACAGGCGGCGGCGCACCCGGTCCAGCAGGTCCGCGCGCTCGGCGGTCGGACGGGCGGGGGCAGCGGCGCTCACGCCGCCGCCCGCTGGCCCGCGCGGGCGGTGGTGAGCGCGTCCAGGACGGTGGCGGCCAGCGTCGGCAGCGGGCCGCGACGGGGCAGCCCACCCCGCTCCAGCAGCGCCGGCAGGCCCGGGTGCGGACGACTGGCCCCCAGCACGGGCAGCCCGAGCGCCCGGGAGACGTCGGCGGCGGTGAGTCCCCCGGGCGCCGGACCGCGGACCACCACCCGCAACCCCGACCCGCGGGCACCGACCGCGGCCGCCACCCGGGCCGCGGCCGCGCAGGCCCGCACCTCTGCGGGCACCACGAGCACGGCGAGGTCCGCCCGGTCGAGCACCGCGAGCGAGGCCGGACCCAGGGTGCGGGGCAGGTCGCAGACGACCACGTCCCCGGCCCGGCGCCCCGCATCCAGCACGGCGGCCACCGCGTCGGGCCCGGGCGCCACCTCGTCGCGCCCGCAGGAGAGCACCGTCAGCAGCCCGCCACCGGGGAGGGCGGAGGGCAGGGCGGAGGGCAGGGCCTCGTGCAGGGCCGCCGCCGTGACCCGACCCCCGGTCAGCGCCACCCCCGACCAGCGCAGCCCCACCGTCTCCTCCGCCCCGAGGACCAGGTCCAGCCCGCCCCCGAGGGGGTCGCAGTCGACCAGCAGGGTCCGCCGGCCCGACTCCGCGGCCGCCCCCGCCACGGCGGCCGCCAGCACCGAGGCCCCAGCCCCGCCCCGGGCGCCGAGCACGGCGAGCACCCGACCGCCCTCGTCGGCCCGCTCCACCCGCTCCCCCAGCGTGGTGACGAGGAAGCCCTCCCCGTCGGGCAGGGTCACCACGTGCTCGGCCCCGACGGCGACGGCGGCCCGCCACAGGTCGGCGTCCACGTCCGTCTCCGGACCGGGACCGGCGAGCACCAGCACCCCCTCCCGGCGGCGCAGCCCCGCCGCCGCGCAACGGGTGGCGGCGGGGGCGTCGAGCAGGATCATCGGGGCCCGCGCCCAGGGCACCCGCAGCTCGCTGACCGACGCGGCCAGGACCAGCTCGCAGCCGGCCGCGGCCGCGAGGCGGCGCAGCTCCTCGCGCAGTCCTCCAGGGGCGAGCAGGGCCAGCACGGGGGCGGTCTCAGCGGTCACGGTGGGCTCCGGATCGACGGGTGAGCCGCCGACCGGCAGCTCGTGTGCTACCCACCGTCGGCCACCACGGACGACCCCGGAAGACCCGTCTGCGTGCCTGTGGACAACCCTCTCCGGAGCGCGGGCTGTGGACACCGCGCTGGACACGACGGGGGCCGCGTGCAGTCCCGCTCCACCGGGCCGGAGGACCGGTCCGAGGACGAAGGGGGACGACCCCCGCCGGGGGGGTGGCGGGGGCCGTCCGAGCTCAGCCCCGGGGGGTTGGGCTGAGCTGGTCCGAGACGAGTCCCGGACGGGTGCCACGCTACCTCAGGATCTGCTGAGGTTGAGTTCTCAACTGCTTCGCGTCCTGTGGCGTCGAGCACCGGTGGCCCCGGTCGTGCGCCCTATGCTCGTGCCGGTGACCACGCAGGAGGCATCCAGCGAGGGCGGGACCCGGGTCGCCGCGTTCTTCGACCTCGACAAGACGATCATCGCGCGCTCCTCGACGATGGCCTTCAGCAAGCCGTTCTTCCACGAGGGTCTGATCAACCGGCGGGCGGTGCTCAAGAGCAGCTACGCCCACTTCCTGTTCCTGCTCGCCGGCGCGGACGCCGACCAGATGGAACGCATGCGCGCCCACATCACCGCCCTGTGCACCGGGTGGGAGGTCAAGCAGGTCCGGGCGATCGTCGAGGAGACCCTGCACGACGTGGTCGACCCGCTGGTCTACGCCGAGGCGGCGGCGCTCATCGCCGACCACGTCGCGCAGGGCCACGACGTGGTGGTCGTCTCCGCCTCGGGCGAGGAGATGGTCGCCCCGATCGCGGCCATGGTCGGCGCCCACCACAGCGTGGGCACCCGGATGGTCGCCGCCGACGGGCTCTACACCGGGGAGGTGGGCTTCTACTGCTACGGGCAGGCCAAGGCCGACGAGCTCCAGCGTCTCGCCGCCGAGCACGGGTACGACCTCACCCGGTGCTACGCGTACTCCGACTCGGTCACCGACCTGCCGATGCTCGCCGAGGTGGGTCACCCGACGGCGGTGAACCCCGACCGCGCCCTGCGCAAGGAGGCGGTGGGTCGGGGCTGGCCCGTGCTCACGTTCTCCGACCCGGTCAGCCTCCGCGCCCGGATCCCCACGGCGTCGGGTTCCGCCGTCGCGGCCACCGCGGTGGGCCTCGGGGCCGCGGCCGCCGGGGCCACCTGGTACTCGCTGACCCGGCGTCGCCGACGTTCCTGACATCCCCCCTTGCTGTGATGACGCTCACGGCGTAGACATGACTCACGGAGCCGGTGAGAGGCCAAGGTCGCACCGGAAGAGAAGGTTCGCCCTCCCTGACACCGCTCCCAGCACGAGCACCCGGCACCCACGCCTTGCGCGCCTGGCCACACCGTCGCCGTGGGCCTGCGCACGCCGTCGACACCGTCGGCGTGACGCCGAGGCCAACCACACGGCGCCCACTGCACGCTTGGTCACCTGGTGCTCGTGCTCGAGGACCTCGGAGCGCTCGACGCCCCGGGGTCCTCGTGCTGGGCGGCTACAGGTGGACCAGCACGTCCCCGGCCACCAGCTCGAGCTGGTCGAGGTCGTGCAGGTCCATGACCTGCAGGTAGACCCGGGAGACCCCCACCTCGGCGAGCCGGCCCAGGGTGTCGACGACCTCGGCGGGTGAGCCGGCCAGCCCCGCGGCCCGCAGCTCGTCGACCGCGCGCCCCAGCGTGGCCGCCCGGCGGGACAGGCTCGCGGCGTCGGCCCCGACGCACAGCGCCTGCGCCGCGGAGCACACCAGGTCGGTGCGCCCGGCCGCCTCGGCCACCTCGCGCACGCGCGCCACCAGCTCGCCGGTGGCGGCCACGGTCTGGAACGGGGCGTTGAACTCGGCCGCGTGCGCCACGGCCAGCGCCGGGGTCCGCCGCCGGCCACCACCACCGATGATGATCGGCAGGTGCTCCTGGACGGGGCGGGACAGGGCCGGGCAGTCGGTGACCGGGTAGTGCGGGCCGTCGTGGGAGAAGGTCTGGCCCGGCGGGGTCGACCACATCCCGGTGATGACGTCGAGCTGCTCGGTGAGGCGGTCGAACCGCTCGCCGAGCTCGGGGAACGGGATGCCGTACGCGGCGTGCTCGGCGGCGAACCACCCGGCCCCCAGGCCCAGCTCCACCCGGCCCCCGCTCATCGCGTCGACCTGCGCGACGGTGACGGCCAGCGGACCGGGGAGCCGGAAGGTCGCCGAGGTGACCAGGGTGCCCAGCCGGATCCGGGTGGTCTCCCGCGCCAGACCGGCCAGCGTGGTCCAGGCGTCGGTCGGTCCGGCGCCGCCGTCGCCACCCATGGCCAGGTAGTGGTCGGAGCGGAAGAACGCGTCGAAGCCGAGGTCCTCGGTGGCCCGGGCCACGCGCAGGAGGTCGTCGTAGGTGGCGCCCTGCTGGGGCTCGGTGAAGATCCTCAGGTCCATGGCCGCGAACCTAGCGCGGGCGGCGTGCGCTCAGACCCGGTGCGTCCGCACCCACTCGCTGATGCCGTCGGCGGTGATGGGCAGCGCGTCCGAGAGCACCCGGTTGCCCGACCCGGTGACCACGAGGTCGTCCTCGATCCGCACGCCAATGCCGCGCAGCTCCTCGGGGACGGTGAGGTCGTTGGGGTGGAAGTAGAGCCCCGGCTCGACGGTCAGCGCCATGCCCTCCTCGAGCGTCCCCTCGTGGTACGCCTGCGCCGAGCTCTGCGCGCAGTCGTGCACGTCCAGGCCCAGGTAGTGCCCGACCCCGCACACGATGTAGCGGCGGTGGTGCTGGCCCTTGGGGTCGAGGGACTCCTCGACGTCCACCGGCAGCAGACCCCAGTCGTGCAGGCCCTCGGCGAGCACCCGCATCGCGGTCTGCTGGAAGGTGCGGTACTCCGCACCGGGGCGGACCTCCGCCATCGCGGCGACGTGGCTGGCGTGCACCAGCTCGTACACCTGCCGCTGGGGCTCGCTCATCTCTCCGGAGACGGGGAACGTGCGGGTCACGTCCGCGGTGTAGAAGGTGTGCGCCTCGACCCCGGCGTCCATGAGCACCAGCGCGTCCGACGGGACGGCGCCGTCGTTGCGCACCCAGTGCAGCACCGGGGCGTGCGGGCCGGCGGCGACGATCGAGGAGTAGCCGACGCCGTTGCCCGAGGTGCGGGCGCGTCGGTCGAAGGTGCCCTGCAGCCAGCGCTCGCCGCCGCCGCGCTCGGCCTCGCCCAGCGCCGCCGCGACCTCGGTGAACCCGAGCACCGACGCGTCGACGGCCGCCTGCAGCTGGGTGATCTCCCAGCTGTCCTTGATCCGGCGCAGCTCCGAGAGCACCCGCCGCAGGTCGCCACCGTCACCGGTGACCAGCGCGTCGAGCACCGGCTCCACCCCCCGGGTGGCGAGCATCGCCGGGTAGCTGCCGCGCACCGAGGTGGGCAGCGCCTCCAGCGGGCGGCACTCGATGCCCAGCGCGTCCGACCACTCCACCAACCCGGGGACCGGACCGATCCACAGCTCCCCGTCGCGGGCGGAGGCGAAGAAGTCGGACTCCCCCGGTCCGGCAGGGGCGCGCAGGTGCAGCACCGCGTCGTGGGTGTCGCCGCTGGGCAGCATCACCAGCACCGCGCCCTCGGCCTGGCAGCCGGTGAGCCACAGGAAGTCCGAGTCGGGCCGGAACTCGTAGTCGGAGTCGTTGGAGCGCACGGGCGCGCGCCCGGCCGCGACGGCGATCCGACGGCCGGGGAAGGCCTGGGAGAGCCGCTGCCGGTGCTCGGCGGCAGCGAGAGCCGCACCGTCGACCACGTGGGCGGCCCGGTCGGCCGGCCCCCACCCGTCGGCCACGAACTCGCGGAAGCCGGGGGCGTCGGTGAGCCGGCTGGGGTCGCGGCGGGCAGGTTTGGCGGTGGCGCCGGACGCAGCATCAGTCATGGCGCCACGCTAGCGCCGCCGCGCCCGCCCGAGGGGCGGGGGGAGGACCGGGCGCGCACGATGGGGCACAAGACCGTCGTGCACACCATGTCGCCAAGATCAACTACGCTGGGTTGCGACCCGTCCCGCTCCGTGACGACAGGAGAGCTCGTGCTGCACCCCACCACCCCGCGAGGCCCCACCCTCACCCTGCCCATCCCGGTGGACGTCGGGAGCGAGGCGGACCCGGTGGCCCCGCGACCGGCGACCCTGCAGATCTCGCTCAGCACCGGGATCGGGGTCGCCCCCACCGCGCTGGCCGCCTTCGACGCCGCGCTGCGCGAGGTGGGCGCGGGCGACGTCAACCTGGTCCGGCTGTCCTCGGTGATCCCGACGGGCGCGACGCTGCACCACTCCCCGCAGATCGTGCAGCAGCCCGGCTGGGGTGACCGTCTCTACTGCGTGTACGCCGAGCAGCACGCGAGCAACCCGGGTGAGAGCGCCGTGGCCGCCGTCGGCTGGGTGCACAAGGACGACGGCTCCGGGGAGGGTCTGTTCGTCGAGCACGAGGGCACCTCGGAGGCGGAGGTCGCCAACCTGGTCCGCGCCAGCCTCGCCGCCATGACCGCCGGCCGCGGGGGCGGCTACACCGAGCCGGAGATGACCCTGGTCTCGGCGGAGTGCACGGGCGAGCCCCTGTGCGTGCTCGCCCTGGCCTCGTACCAGGCGCAGGCGTGGACCGCGTGAGCGTCCAGGAGGTGGTGCTGCGGCGACGTCCCGGCACCCCCAGCAGCCGCGTCACCGTGGAGACCCTGGTCGGCCCGGAGGACACGTCGGCGTTCTGGGAGCTGTACCTCAAGGCCTTCGAGCCGCTGCGGACACGGGCGGCCGCCCGCAACGTGCTGCACCACGAGGAGTTCGTCGAGGAGATGCGCGACCCCCGGGTGGAGAAGTACGTGGCGTGGGACCTCGACGGTCGGGCGGTCGGGATGACCACCCTCACCAACGACTTCGCGACGGTGCCGTGGGTCAGCCCCGAGTACTACGCTGCGCAGTTCCCCGACCACGCTGCGCGCGGGACGCTGTATTATCTGGGCTTCACCTTGGTGCACCCGGGCGCCCGCAGGGGCACGGTGTTCACCGACATGATGAGTCCGCTCCTGTCCCGACTCGTGAACGAGGGTGCCGTGGTGTGCAGCGACGTCTGCGGCTTCAACAACGCCGCCCACGGCTTCGAGCGCAACGTCATCACCATGCTCACCTCCGCCACCGCGGTGGACGTGGAGGTGCTGGACACGCAGACCTACTACAGCGCGCGGTTCCCGGTCCCGCCGGCCAGGTGAGCCCGCCCGCCGCGGCACCGTGACCACCGTCGCCGAGATCCTCGGCCGGCGGGACCGCGCCTGGACCCTCGCCGCCTGGGTCGTGCTGGCCGGCTCGGTGCTCGGGAGCGCGGTGTACCTCTTGCACAGCTCCACCGTGGTCGCGACGACGGTGCTGGTGACGATCGCGGCCGTCACCGTGGGGTCGATCGTCGTCGGGATCGCGGTGCACCGGCCGAACCTGGTGCTCCCGTGGCAGCTGGTCACCGTCGCGTCGGGACTGTTCCTGGTCGGCGGCCTGGGCCGGGTGATGGGCCGCCAGGGCCTCGTCGGGTGGGAGGTCACCCTCGCCCCGGTGGCCACGCTCGCCGGCTACGCCACCGTGGGGGCCGCCGCCGCGGTGTGGCTGCACGCCCGGGCCACCGGCACGGGCGCGGCCGCGGCCCTGGACGCCGCCCTGGTGGGCCTGGCCGTCGCGCTGGTCATCTGGACCGTCCTCGTCGCCCCGGTGGGCGCGGCCAGCACGGTCAGCGACGGCTCCGTGCTGCTGGAGACCACCTACCCGATCATCGACGCCATCCTGCTCACCGTGCTGGTCCAGCTGGTGTTCACCAGCGCCACCGGCGACCGGTCCTTCGTGCTGCTGACCAGCTGCCT
The DNA here is from genome assembly GCA_038234335.1 of Mycobacteriales bacterium. Classification (GTDB taxonomy): domain Bacteria; phylum Actinomycetota; class Actinomycetes; order Mycobacteriales; family Mycobacteriaceae; genus Rhodococcus_D. The sequence continues at coordinate 30,450 of JBBSUN010000004.1, read as the reverse complement.
GGTCCTGCTCCTGGTCGGGGACCTGGGCTACGCCGTGAACACCGTCGGCCTGGTCGACGTACCCGGGGGGCTGCGCGACGTGCCGTTCCTGCTCGGCTACGGCGCGCTCGCCGCGGCCGCGCTGCACCCGTCGATGGCGCACGTGGCCAGCAACCAGCCGCGGCAGGTCTACGTCGGTCGCCGTCGGCTGCCCGGCCTCGTCGTCGGCGTGGTCGCCGCCGTCACCATCCTCTTCCTCGCGCCCGCCGACGACCTGCTCGACCGCAGCGTGCGCGGCGTGCTGTTCGGCGTCCTGCTGCTGGGTATCCTGCTGCGCAGCGAGGGCGCGGTGCGACGCCACGCGGCCGGCGAGCGCGACGAGCGGCACCGCTCCACCCACGACGGCCTGACCGGGCTGCCCAACCGGGTCCTGCTGCGCGAACGGGTGGCCCAGCGGCTGGCCGAGGCCACCGGGGTCGAGCGCGTCAGCCTGCTGTTCATCGACCTCGACGGGTTCAAGTTCGTCAACGACTTCCACGGCCACACCGTGGGCGACGAGCTGCTGGTGCAGGCCGCCCGGCGGCTGCGCGGGGTGACCCGGTCCGACGACGTGGTCGCCCGCTACGGCGGGGACGAGTTCGTCATCGTCGTGGCCCTGGACCGGGCCGCCACCGAGGGCCTCGCCGACCGCGTCGTCGCCACCTTCAGCGAGCCGTTCTCGCTGGCCGTGGGCAGCGTCTTCGTCTCCGCGAGCATCGGCATCGCACGTTCCGCGGGACCTGCGGCGACGTCGGACGTCGACGGGACGGCACCCGGGGTCGACGAGCTCATCCAGCAGGCCGACACCGCGATGTACCAGGCGAAGGCACGGGGCCGGGGCGGCTACGCACGCTACGACGACAGCCTCCGCGAGCGCGCCCGCCTGCAGGTGGAGACGTCCACCGCCCTGCGCCACGCCCTCGCGCGCGAGGAGTTCGAGGTCTTCTACCAGCCCATGGTCGACCTGCGCGACGGCCGCACGCTGGGCTGGGAGGCACTGCTGCGCTGGAACCGGGACGGCGAGGAGCTCTCTCCGGCGGTGTTCGTCCCCATCGCCGAGACCTCCGACATCATCGTCCCCATCGGCGCCTGGGTGCTGCGCACCGCCTGCACCCAGCTGGCGGCGTGGCGGCGCGAGCACGGTCTCCCGCTGCACGTCTCGGTGAACCTCTCCGCCCGCCAGCTGCGGGACACCTCGCTCGCGGCGACGGTGGCCGACGTCCTCGCCGAGACCGGCCTGCCCGGGGACGCGCTGTGGCTCGAGCTCACCGAGACCGCCCTGGTCGACGACCCGGCCAGCGCCCTCGAGGTCCTCGACGAGCTCGCCGCCCTGGGCGTGGTCATCTGCCTGGACGACTTCGGCACCGGGTACTCCGCGCTGGGCTACCTGCAGCGCTTCCCCGTCTCCGTCGTGAAGATCGACGGCAGCTTCGTCGCGGTCCTCGACGAGGGTGACCCGGGCTCGACGGTCGCCGGGGCGGTGCAGTCCATGGCGGGGGCCCTGGGCCTGCGCACGGTGGCCGAGGGGGTGGAGACCGAGCTCCAGGAGCAGCAGCTGCGCCGGCTCGGCTGCCACCTGGTCCAGGGCTACCGGTACGGGTACCCGGTGCCCGCCCACCAGGTGCCGCTCGCCCCCCGCGCACCGCGCGCCACCGACCAGGCCCGGGTCCCGGCTCAGACCGTCGCGGCGTCCGCGATGGACCCGGCCTCGGCGGCTCCCGCCGCCAGGGCGGAGCAGCACGCGGTGATCCAGGTGCCGACCCCCGCCGCGGTCCCCCCGGCGAAGCCCTGAGCCTGGTCGCGGTAGACCTGCGGCCGCCGGTACCAGCTGACCTCCGGGACCGTGAGGTTGTGCACGTCGAGGCCGGTGCTCACCGCGACCAGCCGGGCGGCGGCTCGGGCGACCACCCCGTCGGCGGTGCCGAACGGCGCCAGGCCCAGCAGCTCCCCGTGGACCACCGCGGCGAGGACCGCGGCCGGCACGCGCGTGCCCCCGGTGACGAGCTGGCCGAGCAGCTCCAGCCGCTCACCGGCCCCGTCCCGGGGCCGGCCGAGCTCCGCGTCGGGGGCGAGACCCGCGGCGGCCAGCAGGTGCAGCCGGGCCAGCACCTGCAGCGGGGCCCGGCGCCACACCCCGAGCACGGTGGGCAGCGACTCGCCGTCCAGCACGGCGGCCACCCGCAGCGCCCCGGCCGTCACCGGGTCGGCCACCCCGCCCTCGGTGAGGGCGGTGCTGCCCCCCGAGAGCGCGGCCGAGGCGCGGGCGGCCCGCACGGACGCCTCCGTCGCCCCGGCAGGCCACCCCCGGCGGTTGGCGGGGTGCCGGTGTACGGCGTCGACGGCGGCGCGGGCGGGGGCCGCCGCGTCGGCCACCCCGGGCAGGTCCAGCAGGGGGGCGAGGGGATCGGTTGCACCGGGCACGGGCAGTGACGGTAACCACTGGTCGGGCCGACGGTCCCGCTCGGCGCATCCCGGCCGTGCGGACTGTGGTCCAGGGCACGTCCACGGCCTAGGTTCGACCTCATGACAGAGACGTCGGTGTACGCGCCCAGCCCGGAGTTCACCGCCCAGGCCAACGCCGGTCCCGAGCTGCAGCAGGCGGCCACCGCCGACCGCCTGGAGTTCTGGGCCACCCAGGCCCGTCGCCTGCACTGGCACACCCCGTTCACCGAGGTCCTCGACTGGTCGGACGCCCCGGTGGCCCGCTGGTTCGGCGACGGCGAGCTCAACGTCAGCTACAACTGCGTCGACCGCCACGTCGAGGCCGGCCACGGCGACCGGGTGGCCATCCACTGGGAGGGCGAGCCCGGCGACCGCCGCGACCTCACCTACCGCGACCTGCTCGCCGAGGTCTCCCGCGCCGCGAACGCGTTCACCGCGCTCGGCCTGGTTGCCGGCGACCGGGTGGCGGTCTACATGCCGATGGTCCCCGAGGCCATCGTCACGATGCTGGCCTGCGCCCGACTCGGGCTGACCCACTCCGTCGTGTTCGCCGGCTTCTCGGCCGGGGCGCTGCGCTCCCGCATCGACGACGCGGAGGCCAAGCTCGTCGTCACCACCGACGGGCAGTGGCGCCGCGGCAAGGCCGCCCCGCTGAAGGAGGCCGTCGACGAGGCCCTCGCCCCGTCCGACGAGGGCACCGGCACCTCCGTCGAGCACGTGCTCGTCGTGCGCCGCACGGAGTCCGACGTGGCGTGGACGCAGGGCCGCGACCTGTGGTGGCACGAGACGGTGACCCCGGCCTCGGACCAGCACACCTGCCAGGCGTTCCCCGCGGAGCACCCGCTGTTCGTGCTGTACACCTCCGGCACCACCGGCAAGCCGAAGGGGATCATCCACACCTCCGGCGGCTACCTCACGCAGACCAGCTACACCCACCACGCCGTCTTCGACCACAAGGAGGGCACCGACGTCTACTGGTGCACCGCCGACATCGGCTGGGTCACCGGGCACAGCTACATCGTCTACGGCCCGTTGAGCAACGGTGTCACCCAGGTGGTCTACGAGGGCACCCCGAACTTCCCCGACGAGCACCGCCACTGGGACATCGTCGAGCGCCACGGCGTGAGCATCTACTACACGGCACCCACCCTCGTGCGGACGTTCATGAAGTGGGGCCGGGAGATCCCCGACGCCCACGACCTGTCGAGCCTGCGGGTCCTCGGCAGCGTCGGCGAGCCCATCAACCCGGAGGCGTGGACCTGGTACCACGAGGTCATCGGCGGGGGCCGCTGCCCGATCGTCGACACGTGGTGGCAGACCGAGACCGGCGCCATCATGATCTCGCCGCTGCCCGGGATCACCGCCTGCAAGCCGGGCTCGGCCATGGGCACGCTGCCCGGCATCTCGGCCAAGATCGTCGACGAGGAGGCCAACGAGCTCACCGCGGACGGGCAGGGCGGGCAGGACGGGGCGGGTGATGGCTCCGTCCAGGGCTACCTCGTGCTCGACCAGCCTTGGCCGGCGATGCTGCGCGGCATCTGGGGCGATGCGGAGCGCTACCGCGACACCTACTGGTCCCGCTACGCGGAGCAGGGCTGGTACTTCGCCGGGGACGGGGCCCGCTACGACGCCGACGGCGCGACCTGGCTGCTCGGCCGCGTGGACGACGTCATGAACGTCTCCGGGCACCGCATCTCCACCACCGAGGTGGAGTCGGCCCTGGTCAGCCACCCGTCGGTGGCCGAGGCGGCCGTGGTGGGGGCCTCCGACGAGACCACGGGGCAGGGCATCGTGGCCTTCGTCATCCAGCGCGGCGGCCAGTCCGGCTCGGGCGAGGAGTACATCACCGAGCTGCGCAACCACGTGGCCAAGGAGATCGGGCCCATCGCCAAGCCCCGGCAGATCATGGTCGTGCCCGAGCTGCCCAAGACCCGCTCTGGGAAGATCATGCGGCGGCTGCTGCGCGACGTGGCCGAGCACCGCGAGGTCGGCGACACCTCGACGCTGGCCGACTCCGCGGTGATGAACTTGATCAGCGAGGGCCTGTCCGCCCCCGCCGGGGACTGAGCCGCACCGGAACCACCGGACGGGCAGCGGGAGTGGTCACCACGACCACTCCCGCTGCCCGATCGACCCGGACGCGGCTCAGCTACCACCGGTAGTCGAGGAACTTCCCGTCGAAGGTGACGACGACCCGGTCACCGTCGGGGTCGGCGCGACGCCCGAAGTCGACCTTGAAGTTGATCGCGCTCATGATGCCGTCGCCGAACTCCTCGTGGATCAGCTCCTTCAAGGCCGGCCCGTAGACCATGAGCGCCTCGGAGAACCGGTAGATCGTCGGGTCCTCCAGCAGGGCCGGGTCCAGACCGCGCGTGGGCTGCAGCTGCAGGGCCTCCACCACGTCCTCGTCGAGGCTCAGCAGCTCACCGACCTTGCTCGCGATCTCGCCCGGCACCGGGTGCTGCCCGAGCAGAGCGGCGGTCGTCCACACCAGCGGCTTGCCGATGGCATCGGCGATCACCGCCCAGGTCGTGCCCGAGCGGATCCGGGCGCTGCGAACGTGCTCGGCGGCCTCGGCCTTGGTCATCAGTGGTTCCACGTCGCTCCTTCGTCGGGGTGCCATCGGGTCTGTCCAGCGAACAAGGTCTACGCCTGCTGCACCGCCGGCTCGCGCTCGACGTCGGCGACCACCGCTCCCCCGGCGGCGCCCCGCTTCTTCCCCGTCCGGGCGTGGGTGAAGTAGAGCGTGAGCCCGACGAAGGTCAGCCCGCCGATGAGGTTGCCCAGCACGGTCGGGATCTCGTTCCACACCAGGTACTCCGCGATGGTGAAGTCACCGCCCAGCATCAGCCCGATCGGGAACAGGAACATGTTGACGACGGAGTGCTCGAAGCCGAGGTAGAAGAAGATGATGATGGGCATCCACATGCCGAGGACCTTGCCGGAGACGGTGGTGGACATCATGGCGGCGACGACGCCGGTGGAGACCATCCAGTTGCACATGATCCCGCGGACGAACAGCGTCAGCATGCCGGCAGCACCGAAGCTCTGGTAGCCCACGGTGCGGGCGGCTCCGATCTCGGCCAGCCGCTCCCCGACCGCGTTCGGCTCCGTCGCGAATCCCATCGTGACGGTGATCGCGATCATCACGGCGACGGTCAGCGCCCCGGCGAAGTTGCCGACGAGCACCAGCCCCCAGTTCCGCAGCATGGACTTCCAGGTCACGCCGGGCCGCTTGGCGATCAGCGCCAGCGGGACGAGCGTGAACACCCCGGCGAGCAGGTCGGAACCCATGAGGTAGATCAGCGAGAAGCCGACCGGGAACAGCAGCGCGGCGACCAGCGGATCGCCCGTCTGCACGGTGGTGGTGCTGGCGAACGCTGCGGCCAGCGCCAGGATCGCGCCGGCCGTGCACCCGCGGATCACGGTGTCGCGCGTGGCCACGAGGGCCTTGGACCGGCCGGCGTCGACCATCTCGCGCACGAACTCGGGCGGAGTCACGGAGGACATCGGGGAACCTCCAGGGTCGCCGGCCGAACGAGCCACCGGGTGCGTCGCGGACGAGGGAACCCTGCGCTCCGGCGTTGACCGGGCGGTTCCCTCCGTGTGAAGAACTGATGACCTCGACGACCCGGCCCCGGTCCACTCGGATAACCTGGGCACCCGCAGCACCCGGTGCTCTGGTCGGCCCCGCGCCGGTCCTGGCCGTCCGAAGCCGTTGCCGGAAGGAGACCTCCGTGACCGGTCCGACGCCCGAGCCCACCCCGCGCCTGCGCAAGCTGCGGGCCGCGGCCCCCACCAGCCCGAGCGAGCTTGCGCGGTTCCTGCGCACCGAGACCGTGGGTGGGGCGGCGCTGCTCGTGGCCGCGGCGCTCGCGCTGATCTGGGTCAACTCCCCGTTCGGCGACAGCTACGAGCACCTGCGCGAGCTCACGATCGGCCCGTCGGCGCTGCACCTGGACCTGACGCTGGACTCCTGGGCCCAGGACGGCCTGCTGGCCGTGTTCTTCTTCATCGCCGGGCTCGAGGTGAAGCGCGAGATGGTCGTCGGCGAGCTCGCCGACCGCCGCCGCGCCACCCTGCCGGTGGTCGCCGCCCTCGGCGGGGTGGCGGTGCCGGCGCTGCTCGCACTCACCGTCGGCTGGGGTGCCCCGGGCATCGGTCAGGCCTGGGCCATCCCGGTGGCCACCGACATCGCCTTCGCCCTCGGGGTGCTGGCGCTGACCGGCTCCCGGCTGCCCAGCAGCGCCCGGGTGTTCCTGCTCAGCCTGGCCGTCGTCGACGACCTGGTGGCCATCGCGATCATCGCGGTGCTGTTCACCTCCGGGATCGCGCTGGGCTGGACGGGCGTGGCGATCGCCTGCCTCGCGCTGTACGCCTTCGCCCAGCACCGACGAATCACCACCCCGCTGCTCTACGTGCCGCTGGCCCTGCTCACCTGGTACTCGATCCACGAGATGGGCGTGCACGCCACCCTGGCCGGCGTGGCCCTGGGCCTGCTGACCCGGGTGCGGGCCGACGACGGCGAGGCGGAGTCCCCGGCCATCCGCCTGGAGCACCGCATCCAGCCGTTCTCCGCCGGGGTCTGCGTGCCCCTGTTCGCGCTGTTCGCCGCGGGCATCCCGCTCTCCGGCGACGTGCTGGGCAGCCTCGCCTCCGACCGCATCGCGCTCGCGATCATCGTCGGGCTGCTGGTGGGCAAGGTCGTCGGCATCTTCGGGGTGTCCTGGCTGGCCATCCGCACCGGGCTCGCGGAGCGTCCCCGCCTGCTGGGCAACCGCGACATGTTCGCGCTGTCGGTCCTCGGCGGCATCGGGTTCACCGTCAGCCTGCTCATCGCCGAGCTGGGTCTGTCCGGGGTGAGCACCGAGGAGGTGGAGGTGGCCAAGGCCGCCATCCTGCTCGCCTCGGCCGTGGCCTCCGTCGTCGGGGCGGCACTGCTGGTGCGGCGGGGCCGGGTGTTCGCCGCCCGGGAGCGCCACCGCCCCTTCGACGTCTTCGAGAGCGAGCGCGACGGGCCGCCCGCCTCCTGATCACGCAACGGTGCCGGCACGTGGCACCATGAGACTCCACCGCTGCACCTGGTGCAGTGCTGTCCCTGCCGCGTCCCACCCTGCGCTGCCCGCCACTCTGGAGGACCGAGTTGAGCTCCACGGACAAGACCACGAACGGCGTGCCCACGACGGTGGCGTCCATCCCGCTGACCGACGTCGACCACCACACGCCCGGCACCGGCAGCATCGGCACCCTGGTGAAGGACGCGACCGCCCAGGTCTCCACCCTGGTCCGGGCCGAGGTGGCGCTGGCCAAGGCCGAGGTCACCGGCGAGGTGCGCAAGGCCGTCACCGGCAGCATCTTCTTCATCGTCGCGGCCGTGATCGGGCTCTACAGCACCTTCTTCCTGTTCTTCGCCGCTGCGGAGGCGCTCGACCTGGTCCTGTGGCGCTGGCTCGCCTTCTTCGCGGTGTTCCTCTTCATGGTCCTCATCGCGGCCGTCGCCGGCTTCCTGGGCTACCGCAAGGTCAAGAAGATCCGCAAGCCCGAGAAGACGATCGACGCGGTGAAGGACACGGCCAAGGTCCTCCCCGGCAAGAGCTAGGCCCCCGGAGTGGGCGCCCCCGACCCCACCTCGGTGCACGTGCCCGGTCCGTGGACGCACCGCGACGTGCACGCCAACGGCATCCGCTTCCACGTGGCCGAGGCCGACGGGGCCGCTCCCGGTGCGCCCCTCGTGCTGCTGCTGCACGGCTTCCCCCAGCTGTGGTGGACGTGGCGTCACCAGCTCGTGGGTCTCGCCGAGGCCGGGGCCCGCGTGGTCGCGGTGGACCTGCGCGGCTACGGCGACACCGACAAGCCCCCGCGCGGCTATGACGGCTGGACCCTGGCCGGGGACGTGGCCGGCCTGGTCCGAGCGCTGGGGGCACCACGGGCCGTGCTCGTCGGCCACGCCTGGGGTGGGCTCGTCGCCTGGGCCGCCGCCGCCCTGCACCCCCGCCTGGTCAGCGGGCTCGCGGTGCTCTCCGCCCCCCACCCGGTGGCCCTGCGCCGTGCGGTGCGCCGGCACCCCCGCACGCAAGGTCGTGCGTCGGCCTACACGCTGGGCTACCAGCTGCCCCGGCGGCCCGAGCGGGCGCTGGTGCGTGACGACGCCGCCGCGGTGGACGCCCTGCTGCGGCGCTGGTCGGGTCCGGCGTGGGTGGCCAGTGCGGGCTTCGACGCGGCGAGCGCGCGCTACCGCAGCGCCGTGCAGGTCCCGGGGGTGGCGTACTCGGCGATGGAGTACCACCGCTGGGCACTGCGCAGCCAGATCCGCAGCGAGGGCCACCGGTTCGCCGCCGACCTCGCCGCGCCCGTGCGGGTGCCCGTGCTCCAGCTGCACGGGCAGCTCGACCGGTGCCTGTTGCCCGCGACCGCGCGCGCCTCGGGGGCGTGGGCCCCCGAGCGGGAGCTGCGGGTGCTCGACGGGCTCGGACACTTCCTCCCCGAGGAGGCCCCGGAGCTCACCACCGCCGCGCTGCGCGAGCTGGTGGCCGGGGTCTGAGCCGAGCTCAGGCCGTGCACTTCCCGGTGGGCACCGCGGCGGTCAGCGAGCCCGCCGAGGCGACCTCGTCGCGCACCTCGGTGGCGGTGAGGACGAACCCGGTGTCGGAGTTGTCCACCGCCGCGCCGAACACCACGCCGAGGACCTGCCCGTCGGTCCCCACCAGCGGGCCGCCGGAGTTGCCGCTGCGCACCGTGCCGCGGACGGTGTAGACGTCCCGGGTGACGGTGCGCGAGTCGTAGATGTCGGGTCCGCGCAGCGTGATGTCGTCCCGGATGCGCGCCGGCGACGCGGTGTAGGGCCCGTCCAGCGGGTACCCCAGGACCACCGCCGACGTCCCGGACGCGGCCGTGCCCGCCGCCAGGGCCAGCGTCGGGGCCTGCAGGCCGGGGACGTCGAGGACGGCCAGGTCGGTCTCGGGGTCGAACAGGACCACGCGCGCCGGGAGCAGTCCCCCGGCGGCCTCGACCGCCACCTCGTCGGTGCCCGCCACCACGTGGGCGTTGGTCACCACCCGCCCGGGCGCGACGACGAAGCCCGAGCCCTCCAGGCCCCGCGAGCACGAGGGCGCGACCCCCCGGATCTTCAGCACGCTGGCCTGCAGCCCGGTCACGTCCCCGGCCGCCCCGGTGTCCGGCGGCGCCACCGCCACGACCGGGGTGCGGGCGAACGGGCCCAGCACGTCGGGCAGGCCGGAGGTGTCCAGCAGGGCCCCGAACTCCGCGGGCAGCCGCTGCGCCTGGACCGGCAGCACGTCGTTCACCCCGGAGAGCACCCGCGACGAGCGGATCTCCGCCCCGAAGCCGGTGCCCGCGGCGGAGGTGAGCGGGACGGCGAGCACCCAGGCCGCGAGGAGCACCCCGACCGCCTGCACCACCGAGCCGAGCACGCTGTCCAGCGTGCGTGCCCCGGGGGTGCGGATGCTCGCCCGCACGGCCCGGCCCACGAGCGAGCCCACGGTCTGGCCGACGCCGACGAGCAGCACCACCACGACCACCCCGAGCGCGGCCCGCGCGACCGTGCCGTCGACCGACGCGACCACCACCGGGGCCAGCCGCACCCCGACCACGGCGCCGACGAGCACCCCGACGAACGCCAGGACGGCGGTGGCCACCCCCTGCCGCCAGCCCGAGGCCGCCGCCAGCAGGGCCAGCAGCAGGACGAGCACGTCGACCGTGTTCAGGTTCACCCGACCTCCCGCGCCCGCGCGACGGTGTCCTCGTGCCGCGCCCGCGCGACGGACGCGTCGAGGTCACGGACGTCGGCGGTGTCCCACTCGCGCTCCCAGCCGGCGAGCTGCAGCAGCGACGCCACGACGCCCCCGGTGAAGCCCCACACCAGCAGGCCCCGCACCGAGAACGCAGGCCCGGTGTACCCGGAAGGGTGGTGGACCCGGAAGCGGTGGGCGGGGTCGCGCAGCTCGGCGAGCGGCACCCGCACCACCCGCGCCGACTCGGCCAGGTCCACGGCGTGCACCGGGCTCGGCCGGCGCCAGTGGGCCAGCACCGGCCGCACCCCGAAGCCCGACGGCGGCAGGTACAGCTCGGGCAGCAGCGACACCGGATCCACCCCCGCGGGGTCGAGCCCGGTCTCCTCCACGGCCTCGCGCAGGGCCGCCCCCACGGGACCGTCGTCATCCGGGTCCAGCGCCCCGCCCGGGAACGCGACCTGGCCGCTGTGGCTGCGCAGGGTGGCCGCCCGCTCCAGCAGGAGGAGGTCGCCGTCCTCGACGCCCGTGCCGGCCAGCAGCACCAGCACGGCCGCGGGCCGGGCGTCCGGCGGGGGGGCGGGGGCGGCCGAGAGCAGGCTCGGGTGCGCACCGTCGGCGGCTCGCACCAGCGGGTGCAGCCACGCGGGCGGGTCCACCAGGGGGCTCACGACGCGACGCCCAGGTACCGCTGCACGTCCGCGGCGATCACGTCGGGACTCGTGTACGGCACCGCAAGGACCTTGGCCACCGAACCGTCGGCGCGCAGCAGCACGGTCACCGGCAGCACCTGCGGGGCGCCGACCAGGGCGGCCACCGTCGAGCTGGGGTCCTGCACCGCGGGCAGCGTCACCCCGTACTGAGCCAGCTTCTCCAGTCCCAGGGGTGACGCGGGGTCGCTGTGCACGGTCAGCACGGTGACGCCCGGCCCGGCCCGCTCCGCGAAGGTCTGCATGGCGGGCAGCTCTTCGGCGCAGGGCGCGCAGTACCAGGCCCAGATGTCGAGCACGGCGGGCTTCCCGGCCAGCGCGGCGCCGAGGTCGACGGTGCCCGCCGCCCCCAGGCAGTCCAGGGTGAGCCCGGCGAGCGGTCCGACGCTGCGGGGCGCACCGCGCACCGTGGTGGGGCAGGGCTGCAGGTCCGCCGCCGCCCGGGGTGCGGCGAGCTCCGAGGCCGGCACGGGTGCGGACGCGGGCACGGGCGGGGCGCTCACCGACGGACCCGCACTCGACGTGCGGCCGGCAGACGCGCCCGTGGCCGCATCGGCCCGAGGCCACAGCGCGACGACGAGCGCCACGATGACGGCCACCCCGACCAGGTTCCAGCGCACCGACGGGTTGCGCAGCAGGTCCTTCACAGCTCGGTCCTCACAGCTCGGTCCTCACGGCCGGGTCCTCATCCGGGGGGCTCCAGGCCGGCCAGGGCGAGCAGGTGCGCGGTCTCGGGGCCCTTGACCAGCTTCGCGGCCGCCTCCGGCTCGGTCGGGCCGTCGCCGAAGGACGGGCAGTCCCGGGCGAGCACGCACACCCCGCACGCGGGCCTGGTGGCGTGGCAGACGCGTCGGCCGTGGAAGATCACCCGGTGCGACAGCGTCGTCCACTCCGCTCGCGGGACCAGCTCGCCGACGGCGTGCTCGACCTTCACCGGATCGGTCTCCGCCGTCCACCCCCACCGCCGGGCGAGGCGGCCGAAGTGGGTGTCGACGGTGATGCCGGGGACGTCGAAGGCGTTGCCGAGCACCACGTTGGCCGTCTTGCGCCCGATGCCGGGCAGGCTGACCAGGTCCTCCAGGCGACCGGGGAGCTCGCCGTCGAAGCGCTCGACGACGGCCGCGGACAGGCCCAGCAGCGACGACGCCTTGTTCCGGTAGAAGCCGGTGGAGCGGACGAGCTCCTCGAGCTCCGTGCGGTCGGCCGCGGCCATGGCGCGGGCGTCGGGGTACCGGGCGAACAGCGCCGGGGTGACGAGGTTGACCCGCACGTCGGTGCACTGGGCGGCCAGGACGGTGGCCACCGCGAGCTCGAAGGGCGTGCGGAAGTCCAGCTCCACCCACACCTGGGGGAACGCCGCGCCGAGGTCGCGGTACATCCGACGCGCGCGGCGCACCAGCCCGAGCGGGGTCTCCGCGGCGCGCGAGCGTGCCGTTCTCGGCAGCCGGGCCACACCGTCCTCCGTCACGCGTCCAGGGTACGGAGCCGGACCGACGGTCCCGCGCCACCGGTGGTCACCGATGGTGGCCCGACCGTGACCTCCCCGCGACCCGGGCGTGCGATGCTCGGCTGCGTGCTGGGTCTCGCGGTGGTCGCCTTCCCCGTCGTGCTCATGCTGTTCGTCCTCGCGATGGCCCGGGTCGAGGCCCGCCTCGCGCGGCCGAGCGTGGAGCAGGAGGTGGGCGAGTTCCTCGAGAACGCCACCTCCGCCGACGTCGACACGCTGGCCCAGGAGGGCATGGGCCGGGCTCTGGACGTCTTCCGGCGTCGTCGACACCGCCCCCGCCGGGCCGCCGCGACCCGTCGCTCGCGCGTGCGCTGAACCGGCGCCCGCCCGGGTTGGACGTGATCCGCGGCACGGTTTCGCCCTAGACTGCCCCTGATCACGAGAGGTCATGCAGCAGGGACGCGAGCACGCGCACCCGCGCGCGGCGTGGACGAAGGAGTACGGCGTGGACGAGGTGCTGGCGAGGGCGGGAATCTTCCAGGGCGTGGAGGCCACCGCGGTGGAGGCACTCACCCGGCAGCTCACCCCGGTCGACTTCCCGCGGGCGCACACCATCTTCAACGAGGGTGAGCCCGGGGACCGGCTCTACATCATCCTGTCGGGGAAGGTCAAGATCGGTCGGCGCTCCCCGGACGGCCGGGAGAACCTGCTCACGATCATGGGCCCGTCGGACATGTTCGGCGAGCTCTCGATCTTCGACCCGGGCCCGCGGACCTCCAGCGCGACCACGGTCACCGAGGTGCGGGCGGTGAGCATGGACCGCGCCGCGCTCCGCGAGTGGATCGGCCGCCGGCCCGACATCGCCGAGCAGCTGCTGCGCGTGCTGGCCCGCCGGCTGCGGCGCACCAACAACAACCTGGCCGACCTCATCTTCACCGACGTGCCCGGTCGCGTGGCCAAGGCCCTGCTGCAGCTGGCGCAGCGCTTCGGCACCCAGGAGAACGGGGCGCTGCGCGTGACGCACGACCTGACGCAGGAGGAGATCGCCCAGCTCGTGGGCGCCTCGCGCGAGACGGTGAACAAGGCGCTGGCCGACTTCGCCCAGCGCGGGTGGCTGCGCCTGGAGGGCAAGAGCGTCCTCATCTCCGACCCCGAGCGCCTGGCCCGCCGCGCGCGGTGAGCGCGCACGTGTCGCCGGCGCGGTGAGCGCGCACGTGTCACCGGCGCGGTGAGCGCGCACATGTCGCCGGAGCTCGTGTCTCCGCTGCGCTGTGCGGCGTTCCGGCAGGTACCGGACGCTCGCGCCGACAGGTCCTGGGGTGTGACCCCCGACGTCACACCCCAGCCCTGCCGTGCTGCCGCGGTCTCGGTTCCCCCGAACCGGCGCGAGCCGAGGACCGACCCCCGTCGGACCTCGAGGTGATCGAACACCACGTGACCCTCTCAGCACACCCCGTGACATACACGGTTCACCACTTCGTGACCATGTTGTGACGAACGGGTGCGTCCCGGGCCGCCGGTGACCTTCCGCGCGGGCCCTGTCGAAAACTGGTACGAGCGTACCTCTCTGTGGCACACTGCTCCCATGTCCTCCGCTCCACCCGCGGCCGCGCCGCCCTCCCCCCCCGACCGCCCCGGCGGTCTCGCCGACTACCGCAGCGCCCTCACCGCGCCCGGTGCCCGCGGGCCGGTGCTGTTCTCGCTGCTCGCCCGCATGCCGATCGCCATGATCGGGCTGGCGATGCTGCTCTACGTCCGCACCACCACCGGCTCCTTCGCCGTCGCCGGGCTCGTGTCCGCCGCGGTCCTGGTCGGGGTGGCCGTGGGCTCGGTCGGCCAGGGACGGCTCATCGACCGCTTCGGCCCGACCCGGCCGCTGCTCGTCGTCGTCGCGGTGTTCGTCGTCGCGATCACCGCGTCGGTGGTCGCGGTGCAGGTGCGCGCACCCACGCTGCTGCTCGTGGTCCTCGGCTTCGTCACCGGCCTCAACGAGCCCGCCGTCGGTGCCGCCTCGCGCTCCACCTGGAGCCGGCTGGTCCCGGCGGGCCCGGTCCGTCGCGCCGCGCTCTCCTACGAGGCGATCAGCATGGAGGTCTTCTTCATCCTCGGGCCGGCGCTCGCCGGGGTGCTGCTGTACGCACCGTGGGCCGGCACCGGTGTCGTCGTCGGCGCGGTGGTCATGGCCGTCGGTGGTGCGGGCTTCGCGCTCACCGACACCGTCCGCGCGTGGGGCCCGGCCGACGCCTCCGCCGCACGGGTCAGCGGGCTCGGCGCGCTCACCACCGCCGGCATGCGCACCCTGACCCTGGCCGCGCTCGGCTTCGGGGTGGTCATCGGCTTCGTGGAGGTCGCCGTGCCCGCGGTGACCGCCGCGGCCGGCCGGCCCGCGCTGAGCGGGCTCATGCTGAGCCTGTGGTCGATCAGCTCGGTCGTCTTCGGCGTCTGGTACGGCACCCGGCCCTGGCCGCGCCCCATCCACCTCCGCCTGCCGGTGCTGCTGGCTGCGTTCTCCCTGCTCGTCCCGCTGCTGGCGCTGCCCGGTGGCCTGTGGGGCCTGGCGCTGGTGCTGCTGGTCGTCGGCACGATGATCACCCCGCAGTCGACGACGCACTCGCACCTCATCGACACCGTCGCCCCGGCGGGGACCCACACCGAGGCGTTCGGCTGGATCATCACCGCGGTCACCCTGGGCCTGGCGGGGGGTCAGTCGGTCTCCGGGTTCCTCGTCGAGCACGTCGGCACCGACGCGTCGTTCGTCCTCGCCGGGGTGGCCGGACTGCTGCTGGCCGGGCTGGTGTGGAGTCGCCGGGACACCCTGGCCGAGCCCGTCGGGGCTCCCGGGCGCCAGCCGGCCGCCAGCTTCGCCTGAACACGGGGCGTCCGGTGCGCCGGAGGTGTTGGTGCACGCGGCACCGACCCGTGCGAGGCTGGTACTCATGGCTGACAACCCCGTCCAGAACGTCTCCTTCCCCTCCAACGGTGGCACCGCGCACGGCTACCTCGCCGTCCCCGAGTCGGGCTCCGGCCCCGGCGTCATCGTGATCCAGGAGTGGTGGGGCCTGACCACCCACATCAAGGACGTCACCGACCGCCTCGCGGCCGCCGGCTACGTGGCCCTGGCCCCCGACCTGTACGGCGGCTCGACCACGCACGACTCCGACGAGGCCGGCGAGCTCATGCAGCGGCTGCCCGTCGAGCAGGCCGCCAAGGACCTCGCCGGGGCGGTCGACTTCCTCACCGCGCACGCGGCCGTGACCTCGAAGACGGTCGGCTCCGTCGGCTTCTGCATGGGCGGCGGCTTCGTCATCACCATGGCCGCGCAGCTGGGCGACAAGATCTCCGTCGCGGTGCCCTTCTACGGCATCGTCCAGGGCGACCCGGACCTGTCCGGCATCACTGCACGCCTCGAGGGCCACTTCGGCACCGGCGACCAGATGATCCCGATGGACGGGCTGGAGGCGCTCGAGGAGAAGATCGCCACCTCCTCCGGCACCTCCCCGACGTTCCACGTCTACGACGCCGGCCACGCCTTCTTCAACGACGAGAACCTCATGGGCACCTACGACGCCGACCTCGCGAAGCTGGCGTGGGAGCGCACGCTGGAGTCGCTGAGCAAGATCGCGTGAGCAGGCCGCCCGTTCCGCCCTTCACGCGGGAGACCGCGTTGCAGAAGGTCCAGGCCGCGGAGGATGGCTGGAACACCCGTGACCCGGAGAAGGTGGCCGGGGCGTACACGGTCGACAGCGTGTGGCGCAACCGCGACGTGTTCCTCTCCGGCCGCGCGGAGATCGTCGCGTTCCTGACCGCGAAGTGGGAGCGCGAGCAGGGTTACGTGCTGCGCAAGAGCCTGTGGGCCTTCGACGACGACCGGATCGCGGTGCGGTTCGCCTACGAGTGGCACGACGCCGGCGGGCAGTGGTGGCGCAGCCACGGCAACGAGAACTGGGAGTTCGACGCCGAGGGCCTCATGTCCCGGCGCGAGGCCAGCATCAACGACGTGGCCATCGCCGAGCACGACCGTCGCTGGCACGGCCCACGGGCCGAGGGCGACGCCACCGAGCTCGGGCTGCGGTAGGGGGGTCAGCGTCGGTGCAGGTACGCGAGCTGTGCCTGCACCGACCACTCCGCCGCCGGCCACAGGCTCTCGTCGACGTCGGCGTAGACCAGCTCGACGACGGCCCGGGCGCTCGCGTCGCGGCCCAGCTCGGCCAGCGCGGCGCGGACCTGGGCGAGTCGTTGCTCGCGGTGCGCGAGGTACTGCCCCGCGATCAGGGCGGCGTCGTCCAGCTCGGGGCCGTGCCCGGGCAGCACCCGCACCCGGTCCCCCAGCTCCGCCAGCCGTCGCAGCGAGTCCAGGTAGTCCCCCAGGTCGCCGGTGCGCGGATCGATCACGGTGGTGCCGCGGCCGAGCACGGTGTCGCCGGTGAGCACGCTGGGTCGTCCGGGACCGTCCGGGGCGGACAGCACCAGGCTGACGGAGTCACCGGTGTGCCCCGGGGTGGGCAGGACGGTGAGCACCACGCCCGCGGCCTCGACCACCGCGCCCGCGGCCAGGCCCTCCGAGCCCAGCCGCAGCTCCGGGTCGACCGCCCGCACGGTCGAGCCGGTGATCTCGGCGAAGCGGCGGGCCCCGGCGGCGTGGTCGTCGTGGCCGTGGGTGAGCACGGTGGCCAGCACCGGTCCGCACGCCGCGACTGCCTGCAGGTGCGCCTCGTCGAGCGGTCCCGGGTCCACGACGACGCAGCCGTCCTCGTCGGGGGCCCGCAGGACCCAGGTGTTGGTGCCGTCGAGGGTCATCACCGACGGGTTGTCGCACAGCAGCACCCCGGCGTGCGCGGTGACCGCCCGCAGCCGCTCGTAGGCGAGCCTCACCCGGGGTAGTGCTCGTCGCCGGGCAGCGCCACGCGCAGCACGTCCCCGTCGCGGTACACCCGTGGCACCACGGGGGCGATCTCCCGCTCCTGCGCCAGCACCCCCGCCACGTCGGGGTGCGCACCGAGCTCCTGCAGCGTCACCCAGGTCGGCGCGAGCAGCGCGCGCCGACCCGCCTGCCAGTCGGCGGTGGCCTCGACCGGCGTCTGCCAGCCGTGCCCGTCGGCCTCGCTGGTCAGCCCGTCCGCGACCTGGCCCGGGGGCAGGGCCGCGACGAAGAAGCGGGTGTCGTAGCGGCGGGGCTCCTCCGGCGGGGTGATCCAGTGCGACCACGGCCGCACCAGGTCCGCGCGCAGCACCAGCTGCTCCCGGGCCAGGAACTCCGCAAAGCTCAGCTCCCGGGCGACCAGCGCCGCGCGCACGTCGCCCCAGCCCGAGGTGTCGGCGACCACGGTGTCCGCGGTCGGCCCGGCCAGCAGCACCCCGCACTCCTCGAACGTCTCCCGCACCGCGGCGCACACCAGCCGTCGGGCCAGCGCCGCGCCGCAGGAGAACCGCTGCCCCCACCACGCCGGGTCCGGGCCGGCCCAGCCCAGGTCCACGTCGTCGTCACGGGCGTCGACACCGCCGCCGGGGAACACCGTCATCCCCCCGGCGAACGCCATCGCGGTGACCCGGTGCAGCAGGAACACCTCGAGGCCCGGCGCACCGTCGCGGACCAGCGCGATGGTCGCGGCGTCCCGTGGCGTCGCCGGCACCTCCGGCGGCTCGCCCGGCATCATGTGCGGGGGCAGGACCATCTCGTCCGGCAGGCGCATGGATCGCACCCTAACCACCGTCAGGAGCACCCGTGAGGTTCGGACTCGTCGGAGCGGGGCCGTGGGCAGCGGGCACGCACGCCCCCGCGCTGGCCGCGCACCCCGGGGTGGAGCTCGTCGGGGGCTGGGCCCGACGGCCCGAGCACATCACCTGGGCGCCGGCGTACCCGAGCTTCGAGGCCCTGCTCGACGACGTGGACGCGGTGGCGCTGGCCGTGCCCCCGGCCGTGCAGGCACCCCTGGCCGCCCGCGCGGCCCGGGCGGGCAAGCACCTGGTGCTGGAGAAGCCGGTGGCCGCGGACCTCGCCGGTGCGCGCGCGGTGGCCGACGCCGTCGACGAGGCCGGGGTGGTGTCGGTCCTGGTGCTGACCCGCCGCTTCGCACCGGAGACCCGGGCGTTCCTCGAGGAGGTCACGCGGGTCGACGCGGTGGCCGCGGAGGGGGTGTGGCTCTCGGGGGCCGTGCTCGGCGGGCCCTACGCCGCCTCGCCGTGGCGCCGCTCCGACGGGGCCCTGGCCGACGTGGGCCCGCACGTGCTCGACCTGCTCGACGCGGCGCTCGGCCCGGTCACCGGGGTGCTCGACGCCCGGCACCACGCCCCGAGCGACACCTGGCAGCTCGGCTTGGCCCACGGCGGACTCCGCTCCACCGCGACCCTCTCGCTGCGCACCCCGGTGCAGCCCAGCGTGCTGCGGGTCGCCGTGCACGGCGCGGGCGGGTACGCCGAGCTCACCAGCCGCGAGACCACGTCGGCCGACTGCTACCGGGTGCTGCTCGACGAGCTGCTGTCCTCCGCCCGCACGGGTGCACCGCACCCGCTGGACGTGCACCGCGGCGTGCACCTGCAGGCCGTGGCCGCACAGGTGCTCGCCGCGCTGTAGGTCGGTTCAGGAGACCTCGGCCCGGGCCTCCACCACGAGCTCCACCTCGACGGGGGCGCCCAGCGGCAGCTCGGCCACCCCGACGGCGGAGCGCGCGTGGATCCCGGCGTCGCCGAAGATCTCCCCGAGCAGCTCGGAGGCGCCGTTCACCACGCCCGGCTGACCGGTGAAGCCCGGCGCCGAGGCCACGAAGCCGACGACCTTGACCACCCGCACCACCGCGTCGATGCCGACGAGGGCGTCCACCGCGGCGAGCGCGTTCAGCGCGCACGTGCGGGCCAGGGCCTTGCCGTCCTCGGCCGAGACCTCGGCACCCAGCTTGCCGGTGGCGGCGAGCGCGCCGTCGACGAAGGGCAGCTGCCCGGAGGTGAGGACCTGCCCACCGGAGCGGACCGCCGGCACGTAGGCCGCGACCGGGGCCGCGACCGGGGGCAGGGTGATCCCCAGCTCGGCCAGGCGCTCGCTCCAGGTGCTCATCCCTTGGGCCGCTTGAGGTAGGCCACGTGCTGCTCGCCCGTCGGGCCCGGCAGCACGGCGACGAGCTCCCAGCCGTCGGAGCCCCACTGGTCGAGGATCTGCTTGGTCGCGTGCGTCAGCAGCGGCACGGTCGCGTACTCCCAGGTCGTCATGGACGTTGACCCTAGCGGCGCACCACGACCACCCCCGGGCGGCCGTCGTGCGCCCCCCATAGGCTGACCGGGTGCCTGCTGAACCCGACCCGTGGCCCGAGCGGGCCCGCACCGCCCGCCTGCACTGGGTCACCGGCAAGGGCGGCACCGGCAAGACGACGGTGGCCGCCGCGCTCGCCCTGTCGCTGGCCCACGACGGCGCCCGGGTGCTGCTGGTGGAGACCGAGGGTCGCCAGGGCATCGCGCAGCTGTTCGACACCCCGCCGCTGCCGCACTCCGAGGAGCGCATCGCCGTGACCCACGGCGGCGGGGAGGTCCGCGCGCTGGCGATCCACGTGGAGACGGCGCTGCTGGAGTACCTCGACATGTTCTACAACCTGGGCTTCGCCGGGCGGGCGATGCGACGGGTGGGCGCGATCGAGTTCGCGACCACCCTGGCGCCGGGCCTGCGCGACGTGCTGCTCACCGGCAAGGTCAAGGAGTGCGCGGTGCGCCGCGAGCCCGACGGCTCCCGCACCTACGACGCGATCGTCGTCGACTCCCCGCCGACCGGGCGGATCGTGAGCTTCCTCGACGTGACCCGGGCGATGAGCGACCTCGCCAAGGGCGGCCCCATCCGCAGCCAGAGCCAGGGGGTGATCGAGCTGCTGCACAGCGAGGCGAGCGTGGTCCACCTGGTGTGCCTGCTCGAGGAGCTGCCGGTGCAGGAGACCCTCGACGCCATCGACGAGCTGGAGGCCGCCGAGCTCACGGTCGGCGCCGTCGTGGTGAACCGGGTCGCACCGCAGCTGCTCCCCGCAGGCTCCCTGGCCCCGGCCGCGGCCGGCGAGGTGGACGTCGCGGACCTGCGGGAGGGGCTGGTCCGGGCCGGGCTGGAGCTCCCCGACGACGAGGTGGCCGGGCTCGTCACCGAGACCGTGCAGCACGCCGCCCGGGTGGGGACCCAGGCGGCGAGCCGGGAGCGGCTGGGCGCCGTGGGCACCGCCCTGGTCGAGCTGCCGCTGCTGCACGACGGGGTGGACCTGGCCGCGCTCTACGAGCTGGGCGAGCTGCTCACCGAGCAGGGGGCCCGGTGAGCCCCTCGCGCGGGGCCCCGCCGCGGCTGGACGTGGCGGCGCTGCTGGCCGATCCGGCGACGTCGGTCATCGTCTGCTGCGGCGCCGGCGGGGTGGGCAAGACGACGACGGCTGCGGCGCTGGCCCTGCGCGCGGCCGACCTGGGCCGGCGCACCGTGGTGCTCACCATCGACCCGGCCCGGCGCCTGGCCCAGTCGCTCGGGGTCGCGGAGCTCACCAACACCCCCCAGCCCGTCGACCTCGGACCCGGTGTGGACGGGCAGGCGGCGCCCGGCGAGCTGCACGCGATGATGCTGGACATGCGTCGGACCTTCGACGACATGGTCCTCGAGCACGCCGAGGGTGACCGGGCCGAGTCGATCTTCGCCAACCCGTTCTACCAGACCATCGCGACCTCGTTCTCCGGGACGCAGGAGTACATGGCGATGGAGAAGCTGGGTCAGCTGACCTCCTCCGGCGAGTGGGACCTCGTCATCGTCGACACCCCGCCCAGCCGCAACGCGCTGGACTTCCTCGACGCGCCGCAGCGCCTCGCGAGCTTCCTCGACGGTCGGATGATCCGGCTGCTCTCGGCGCCGGCCCGCGCCGGGGGCACCGGGTTGCGCAAGGTCGTCGGCGGCGCGTTCGGGCTGGCCGCCAAGGCCGTCTCCACCATCCTCGGCGGGCAGATGCTCTCCGACGCGTCCGCGTTCGTCGCCGCCTTCGACACCATGTTCGGCAGCTTCCGCGAGCGCAGCCGCACCACCTACGAGCTGCTGCGCGCCCCCGGCACCCACTTCGTGGTGGTCGCCGCGCCGGAGCCCGACGCGCTGCGGGAGGCCGCGTACTTCGTGGACCGGCTCACCGGGGAGGGCATGCCGCTGGCCGGGCTGGTGCTCAACCGCACCCACCCGCGGCTGGCCGCGCTCTCGGCGCACCGGGCGGAGGTGGCCGCGGAGTCCCTGGACGCCGACGGCGGCTCCCCGCTGGCTGCCGCCGTCCTGCGCGTGCACGCCGAGCGCAGCGTCACCGCCGAGCGCGAGGTGCGCCAGCTCGGTCGCTTCACCGGCGCGCACCCCGGGGTGCCCGTGGTGGGCGTGCCGGCGCTGCCGTTCGAGGTCGCCGACCTGGCGGCGCTGCGCGCGGTGGGCGACGAGCTCACCGGCACCGTCTGAGCGCCGCTACCCTGCGCGCGAGTGCACCGTCCCGAGGTTCAGCAGCTGCTCCCGCCAGGAGGTCACGTCCGGTCTCGTGCGCAGCAGTGCGCGGCGTTCGCGCTCGGTGAGCCCGCCCCACACCCCGAACTCGACCCGGTGGTCCAGCGCGTCGGCCAGGCACTCCCGCTGCACCGGGCAGTGCCGGCAGATCGCCGTCGCCGCCCGCTGCGCGGCACCCCGGACGAACAGCCGATCCGGGTCCACCCCCCGGCACGCGGCGCGCCCCACCCACGCCTCGCTACCACCCTCCGGCCACACCTCGGCCGCCACGCATCCAGCCCCCACCACTGCTCCCACCCCTGTAGGTCCTGCTCCGTGCCGGCCACCCCTGGCCGACCCCCGGTCCGCTGGCCGCGGATCCCGAGCCCCTGTTCTTCCGAACCCCTGTTCTTCCGAGCTCCGGTGCCGACGGTCCTGCTCGTCGGCCCGGTCGCACTGTAGGAGGTCGGACCGGCGCACGACAACACTGCGCAGTCGTGCACCGACCCGGGTTCACCCCGTCGGGTGAACGGACCCGGACGCCCGGCCGACGGGCGACATCACCGGGGCTTGTCGTGCCCTTTGCGTATCCTCGGCACCGTGCACCCACTGCGTAGCCTCCTCTCCCTCCTCGGTGCCTGCCTCCTCGCCGGGGTCCTCGTGGCGGGGGTGCTGTTCCCCGTGGTGGGCGGCCTGGGCCTGCTCTCCAACCGCGCCAGCGACACGGTGGACAGCGTGTCCGCCGAGCTGGCCAACGGCACCGTCCCGCAGACCAGCGTGATGCTGGCCTCCGACGGCTCGCTGCTGGCCACGTTCTGGGGCTCGCAGCGACGGACGGTGGTGCCGGGCGACCAGATCTCGCCGGCCATGAAGCGCGCCATCGTCTCCATCGAGGACCGCCGCTTCTACGAGCACACCGGCGTCGACTACCGGGGCACCGCGCGCGCGGCCCTGAACAACGCCAACGGCGACGCGACCCAGGGCGGGTCCACGCTGACCCAGCAGTACGTGAAGAACTACCTGCTCCTGGTGGTGGCCCAGAACGACCTGGAGCGCCGCCAGGCCACCGAGGTCACCCCTGCCCGCAAGCTGCGCGAGATCCGCATCGCCCTGGCGATCGACCAGGAGCTCGGCAAGGACGAGATCCTCACCCGCTACCTGAACCTGGTGCCCTTCGGCAACGGGGCGTACGGCATCGAGGCGGCCGCGCAGACCTACTTCGGGCTGGACGCGAAGGACCTCACGCTCACCCAGTCGGCGATGCTGGCCGGGATGGTGCAGTCCTCCTCCGCCCTGAACCCGTACACCAACGCCGAGAACGTGCTCAAGCGGCGCAACCTCGTGCTCACCGCCATGACGGAGACCGGGTCGATCACCGCCGCCGACGCCGCCACCGCCAAGGCCGCCCCCCTGGGCGTGCTGGCGCAGGTCAAGTCACCGGCGAACGGCTGCCTCGGCGCCGGGGACCGCGGGTTCTTCTGCGACTACGCCCGGCAGTACCTCGACGGCCTCGGCATCGACAGCGACGCCCTCAGCTCCGGCGGCTACGTCGTGAAGACCACGCTCGACCCGGTGGTGCAGGCGTCGGTGAAGGCGGCGACCAACCGCGACGTCGCCCCCGACCAGCCCAACGTCGCCAACGTGATGGACGTGGTGCAGCCCGGCCAGGACAAGCACCGCGTGCTGGCCATGGCTTCCAGTCGCACCTACGGCCTCACCGCCCCCGCGACGACCATCGGCGAGACCTACGTCCCGGTCGGCGACGGCGCGGGGTCGGTGTTCAAGATCTTCACCGCCGCCGCCGCGATGCAGCAGGGCCTGGTGGGGATCAACAGCGTCCTGGACACCCCGAGGCGGTTCGAGATCACCGGCTTCGGCGACGGAGGTGCAGAGGGGTGCCCGGCGAAGACCTACTGCGTGGAGAACTACAACAACAAGTACGAGCTCAAGTACTCGCTCACCCAGGCCCTAGCCAAGTCACCGAACACCGCCTTCGTCAAGCTCATCACCGAGGCGGGCGTCAAGCCGACCGTCGACATGGCCGTGAAGCTCGGCATGCGCTCCCTCGACGCGCCCGGCTCGGCCAAGACGGCGGACAACCCGACGCGCAGCGTCGCCCAGCGGATGATCGACGAGAACTCGGCGTCGTTCACCCTCGGGGTCAACCCGGTGAACATGGTCGAGCTGGCCAACGTGGGCGCCACCCTCTCCTCCACCGGGATGTGGTGCCCGCCCAGCCCCATCGAGAGCGTGACCGACGTCAACGGCACCGCGCTGGCGCTGAACGAGGAGCCGTGCAGCCAGGTCATCGAGCCGGGCCTGGCCCGCAGCGTCTCGGTCGCCCTGAGCGAGGACGACCAGCCCGGCGGCACCTCCGCCCGCGCAGCGTCGAACGTGGGGTGGAACTTCCCGATGTCCGGCAAGACCGGCACCACGAACAGCTTCCGCTCCGCGGCGTTCCTGGGCTTCACCAACACCATCGCAGCATCGAACATCGTCTTCGACGACTCGCTGTCGCCCCAGCGGATCGGGGTCAACAACTTCGCGCCCTACACGTGCGCGCTGTCCAACAAGACCTGCACCGTCACCGGCGGCACCACGCCCGCACACACCTGGTTCAGCGCCCTGACCCCGGTGGTGGGCAAGTTCGGCGACATCGGGCTCCCGGAGGTCGACCCGAAGTACGTCAAGAACGTCAGCGCCGGCGGCAACGGCCGGGGCGACACCGGGGGCGGTGGCGACACCCGACCGACGCAGACCCCGCAGGCCGGCGGCGGCAACTGAGCCCCGGGGTCAGGCCTGCAGCAGCGCCTTCACCGCGGCGGAGACCCGCCCACCGTCGGCCCGACCCGCCGCGGCGGCGGCGGCCAGCTTCATGACCTGCCCCATCTGCCGCATCCCGGGGTGCTCGCCGGTCTGCGCCCGGACGTGGGCGACGGCGTCGGCGGCCAGCGCGGAGACCTCCCCGTCGTCGAGCTGGCGGGGCAGGTAGACGTTGAGCACCCCGGCCTCGGCCCGCTCCTTGTCCGCGAGCTCCCCCCGGCCGGCGGCGTCGAAGGCCTCCGCCGCCTCCGCCCGCTTCTTGGCCTCCTTGGCCAGCACCTTCAGCACCTCGGCGTCGTCGAGCTCCCGCGCGGCGGTCCCGGCGACCTCCTCGGTCCGCACGGCCGCCAGCGCCATCCGCAGCGTGGAGACCACGAGGGCGTCGCGGGCCTTCATCGCGGTGACGAGGTCGGTGTGCAGCCGGTCGGCGAGCGTGCTCATGGCCGCTGACGCTACGCGGGCCCGGCAACCGGGTTCTCCCTCGTAGGCTGGTGCCGTGACCACGCGCTCGCAGCTGCACCCCCTCGCCCGCACCGCGCTCGGCACGGTCGGCATCGCGGTCGCCGGCATCGGCTACGCCGCCGGGATCGAGCGCAACGCGTTCGCCCTGCGCGAGGTGACCCTGCCCGTGCTGGCGCCCGGCTCGTCCACCCTGCGCGTGCTGCACCTCTCCGACCTGCACATG
Organism: Mycobacteriales bacterium; assembly: GCA_038234335.1. Taxonomy (GTDB): domain Bacteria; phylum Actinomycetota; class Actinomycetes; order Mycobacteriales; family Mycobacteriaceae; genus Rhodococcus_D. Next base: position 5,126 of record JBBSUN010000004.1, on the reverse strand, counting down.
ACGCCCGGGCAGCGGCGCAAGCAGCAGTGGGTCAGCGACCTGGCGCGCCTGGAGCCCGACCTCGTCGTCAACACCGGGGACAACCTCGCCCACCTCAAGGCGGTGCCGGCGGTGGTGCAGGCGCTGGACCCGCTGCTGGCGATCCCGGGCCTGTTCGTCTTCGGCAGCAACGACTACTTCGCCCCCACGCTGAAGAACCCCACGCACTACCTGTTCGCCAAGGAGAAGCGTCAGCACGGGACCCCGCTGCCGTGGCAGGACCTGCGGGCCGCGTTCAGCGAGCGCGGCTGGGTCGATGCCACCCACACCCGCAACCGGCTGGAGGTCAACGGGGTGCGCATCGCGGTGGTCGGGGTGGACGACCCGCACCTGCACCGGGAGCGCATGGGCACCGTCGACGGTCCGGCCGCGGCCGACGTGGACCTGCGCCTGGCCCTGACCCACTCGCCCGAGCCGCGGGTGCTCGATGCGTTCGCCGCCCAGGGCCACGACCTCGTCCTCGCCGGGCACACCCACGGGGGACAGCTCTGCATCCCGGGGGTCGGCGCCATCGTGACCAACTGCGAGCTCGACCGGAGCCGGGCCAAGGGGGCCTCCCGCTGGGGCTCGCACACCTGGCTGCACGTCTCCGCCGGGCTCGGCACCTCCCCCTACGCGCCGGTGCGCTTCGCGTGCCGGCCGGAGGCGACGCTGCTGACCCTGGTCCCGGGCCGTTCGCGCTCGGTGACCCCCGCGCCGCAGCCCGTCCGGGTCGGCGCCACCGTCTGAGGTGAGCGGACCCCCCGGTCTCCGGTACAGTCAGCGCTGCTCCACCGGGGTGTGGCGCAGCTTGGTAGCGCGCTTCGTTCGGGACGAAGAGGCCGTGGGTTCGAATCCCGCCACCCCGACCAGTTTCACGAGGGCCCGGTTCCGCCGCCGCGGGGCCGGGCCTTCGTCGTGAGCGGAGGAGCGCGGCGTGCAGGTGGTGCAGGTCGAGTGGGACGACGCACGGGCGGTCGCGGCCCGGGCGCGGATGGACGGCGAGATGTCGGTCGTCTACGCCGACCGCACCATCGACGCCACGGCGCTGGTCGTCGACCCGTCGACCGTGGTGTGGACCGGGCTCGCGATCGTCGACGGCGACGTGGCCGGGCACGCCGCCCTGCGCACGCTGCACGGGGTCGTCGAGCTCAAGCGGCTGGTCGTGGACCCGGCGTCCCGGGGCCGCGGAGTGGCGGCGGCCCTGCTCGACGCGGCGCACGCCCGGGCCAGGCAGCTCGGTCACCACCGGGTGCTGCTGCAGACCGGCGACCGCCAGCCCGCCGCCGTCCGGCTGTACGAGCGGGCCGGCTACGTCCCCGTCCCCATCTACCCGCCGTACGAGTCGATCACCTTCTCCCGCTGCATGGCCCTCGACCTGGGGTGATCGTGCGGCTGGCAGGATCAGTGCTCGTGTCACACCCCACCGCCACCCCACCCACCGCCCTGTTCGACGACGCCGAGGTCGAGGCCCGCTGGCGCGGCCGGTTCACCGCGCCCCGCATCTCGCTGCCGGAGTGGGCCCTGGACGCCCCGGACCGCTCGGTGTTCGTCTCCAACGCCTCCGGCACCTTCGAGGTGTACACCTGGGACCGCGCCACCGACGTCCGCCGCCAGGTCACCGACCGCCCGGCCGGCACCCACGACGTGGCGCTGAGCGCCGACGGCGAGCACGTGTGGTGGTTCAACGACGCCGACGGCGACGAGCTCGGCGTGTGGGTGCGCGAGCCGTTCGCCGGGCGACCCGAGGGCTGGGAGCCCGCCTCCGCCGTCCCGGGCGTGCACCCCGGCTACCCGGCCGGGCTCGAGCTGGGTCGCCGGGTCACCGTCGTCGGCGCCTCCACCGACGACGCGACGACCATCTGGACCCAGGTCGGCGAGCACGACGCGGTGGTGGCGTACACCCACCGCGAGCACGCCGGCGTCGGGGCGCTGAGCCGCGACGAGACGCTGCTGTCGATCGCGCACTCCGAGCACGGCGACTCCCGGCACACGGCGCTGCGGGTGCTGCGGCTGGACGCGGACGGGGTGGTGGTCGAGACCGCGGGCGAGCTGTTCGACGGGCCCGGCAAGAACCTCGACGCGCTGGAGTTCGCGCCCACCGAGGGCGACGCACGCCTGCTCGTCGGCCACGAGCGACACGGCCGCGAGGCGCTGCTCATCTGGGACGTGGCCACCGGTGAGCAGACGGAGCTGGAGATCGACCTGCCCGGTGAGGTCGCCGCCGAGTTCACCCCCGACGGCACCGCCCTGCTGGTCGAGCACGTCCACGCCGCCCGCTCCACCCTGCACCGCTACGACCTGGCCACCGGCGAGCTGACCGACATCGACACCCCGGCCGGCACCATCGGTGGCGCCGGGACCCGCCCCGACGGCACGGTCGAGTACTCGTGGTCGTCCTCGGCGGAGCCGTCCGTGGTCCGCGCCCGCTTCGCCGGCGGGGCCGACGGCGCCGACACCGACACCGTGCTGCTGCGCCCGCCCGGCGCAGACACCCCCGCCCCGTCCCAGCCGCTGGTCGACGCCTGGGTGGGGTCGGCCGCCGGATCGGTGCACGCGCTCGTCGCCCGGCCGGCCGACGCCCCCGAGGGTCCGCTGCCCACCGTGTTCAGCCTGCACGGCGGGCCGCACTCCGCCGACGAGGACCGGTTCTCCGCGATGCGCGCAGCCTGGCTGGAGGCCGGGTTCGCCGTGGTCCACGTGAACTACCGCGGCTCCACCGGCTACGGCAGCGCGTGGCGCGACGCCATCGAGGGCCGACCCGGGCTCACCGAGCTCGAGGACGTCGCCGCGGTGCACGACTGGGCCGTCGGCTCCGGGCTCGCGGACCCCGCGGCGTGCGTCGTCGAGGGGTGGAGCTGGGGCGGGTACCTCACGCTGCTGGCCCTGGGCACCCAGCCCCAGCGGTGGACGGCCGGGGTCGCGGGGGTGCCGGTGGCCGACTACGTCACCGCGTACGCCGACGAGATGGAGCCGCTGCGCGCCTACGACCGCGCGCTGTTCGGCGGCTCCCCGGCCGAGCTGCCCGAGCTGTACGCCGAGTGCTCGCCGCTGACCTACGTCGACGCGGTGAGCGCCCCGGTGCTGGTGCTGGCCGGGGAGAACGACCCGCGCTGCCCCATCCAGCAGGTGGACAACTACCTCGACGCGCTGGCCACGAGCGGAGCCACCTACGAGGTGCTGCGCTACGACGCGGGCCACGGGTCGCTGGTCGTGAGCCAGATGATCGACCAGGTCGCGACGGAGATCGACTTCGCCCGCCGCGCCCTGGTCCTCGGCGCCCGCCCCTGAACGGCCCGCTCCCTCGCGCGGGACTCAGACGGTGGTGCTGAGGGTGACCTCGATGTTGCCGCGGGTGGCGTTGGAGTACGGGCACACCTGGTGTGCCTTGGCGACGAGGTCGTCCGCCTGCTCCTGGCTCAGGCCGGGCAGGCTCGCCGCGAGGGAGACGGTGAGGCCGTAGCCACCCTGGCCGTTGGCGCCGATGCCCACGCTGGCGTCGATGGTGGTGTCGTCGTCCAGGGTGACCTGCTCGGTCTTGGCGACGATGCGCAGGGCGCTGTGGAAGCACGCGGCGTACCCGGCGGCGAACAGCTGCTCGGGGTTGGTGGCTCCACCCGGGCCGCCCATCTCGGCGGGGATGGCGAGCGCGGTGTCGACGAGGCCGTCGGAGGATGCGACGTGGCCGTTGCGCCCGTCCCCGGTGGCGACGGCGTGGGCGGTGTAGACGACCTCGATGCTCATGGGTGCTCCTCGCGTGGGGGATGGTTGCTCCGAGCCAACCTCCGGGCCGCGCCCGGTGTTCCCCCGACCACCTCACCCGGTTTTTCGGCCTGGCAGGTCGAGCAGGTCCCCCAGAACACGACCTCGGCCTCGTCGACCACGAACCCGGCGGCGTCGGCCGGGGTGAGGCACGGGGCGGCCCCCACGGCGCAGTCCACGTCCGCCGTCATCCCGCAGCCGCGGCACACCAGGTGGTGGTGGTTGTCCCCGGTCCGCGTCTCGAACAGCGCCGGAGACCCGGCAGGCTCGATGCGGCGGACCAGGCCGGCCTCGGTGCACACCCGCAGCACGTCGTAGACCGCCTGGGTGGACACCGAGCCCAGGGCCCGCCGCGCGTGCAGGGCCACCGTCTCGACGGTGGCGTGCGGGTGGGCCTGCAGCGCACCCAGGACGGCGACCCGAGGACTGGTGACACGCAGACCGGACGCACGCAGCAGGGTGCGGGCGTCGGGGTGCTCGTGGGGATCGATCGGGGCCGTCTCCATCACCCCCAGTGTGAGCACGGTTCTGGAACGAGTCAAGAATGGCGCTCAGCGAACACGCAGCACGTGCTCCCCCGCGACCACCAGCTCCCCGACCACCGGGGCCCCGGGGACCTCACCGACCACGAGCAGCCCGCCCGAGGTCTGCGCGTCGGCCAGCAGCAGCAGCTCGTCCTGCCCCACCGCCGACTCCAGGTGCGGGCGCACCCAGTCGAGGTTGCGCCGGGTGCCGCCGCTGACGTGCCCGGCGGCCAGGGCGTCCCGCGCCCCGTCCAGGTAGGGCACCGCCGCGGAGTCGATGACCGCGGTGACCCCGCTGGCCCGCGCGAGCTTGTACAGGTGCCCGAGCAGCCCGAAGCCGGTGACGTCGGTGGCGGCCCGGATCCCCGCGGCCAGGGCGGCCCGCGCCGCGTCCCGGTTCAGGGTGGTCATGGCCTCGATCGCCTCCGGCGAGGGCTGGCCGGTCGCCTTGGTGCGGCTGTTCAGCACCCCGATGCCCAGCGGCTTCGTCAGCGAGATGGGCATCCCGGCGACCCCGGCGTCGTTGCGCAGCAAGCGGTCCGGGTCGCCGGTCCCGGTCACGGCCATCCCGTACTTGGGCTCCGGGTCGTCGATGCTGTGCCCACCGGCGACGTGGCAGCCCGCGAGGTCGGCCACGTCGAGCCCGCCGCGCAGCACCTCCGCGGCCAGCTCCATCGGCAGCAGGTCGCGCGGCCAGCACAGCAGGTTCACCGCGACGACCGGCGTGCCGCCCATGGCGTAGACGTCGCTCAGCGCGTTCGCGGCGGCGATGCGGCCCCAGTCGTACGGGTCGTCGACGACGGGAGTGAAGAAGTCGGCCGT
>JBBSUN010000003.1:0-143675 GCA_038234335.1 Mycobacteriales bacterium | reverse complement strand
GGTGACGACGAGGTAGCTGGTGAACAGCAGCGTCACCTGGCTCGGCGTCGCGTCGAGCTTCTCCGAGAGCGCCGGCAGGATCGGGTCGACGAGGCCGATGCCCATGAACGAGATGACGCAGGCGAACGCGACCGCCCAGACGGCCCTCGGCTGGCGGAACGGGCTCGGCACGGGGGCGCGGACGCCGGCCGTCGTGGTGGTCATGCGGTCTTTCCGGACACCCGGTGCTGCAGCGAGGGGGCGACGGGGTCGGTGGTGGTGGACACGCAAACAGTTGTATCACCTACCTATGCGTTCCTCCCGGGGGTCCCCGTCGGTCCTGCACCGCGATCTCGTTCCTCGTGCGCCTCGTCGGCGGTCGGGTCCGACGCTCCCCCTACCGTGGACGGATCGCGGTCCCACCGTCCGAGGTCTTCGCGCTGCTCTGCGACCCGGCCGGGCACGCAGCCATCGACAGCACGGGGATGCTGCAGTCCGCCGAGGGCGAGCCGGTCACCACCGTCGGCGACACGTTCCTGGACCGCGAGGCGCTCGGCGACCTGCCCATGGGCCGCTACGACGTCACCGTGGTCATCACCGCGCTGGAGCCCGACACCCGGGTGGAGTGGACGATCTCCGGGACCGTCCAGCCGCCCATCGAGCACCGCTACGGCTACACCCTGGCCCCGGAGCGCCGCGGCACCCTGGTGACCTCGAACCACGACTGGAGCCGCATCCTCGAGCGGTACCGCGACCGCGGGTTCCCGGTGCTCCCCGAGTCGGCCCTGCGCGCCACCCTGGGCATCCTCGCCCGGACCCTGGAGCAGCGGGGAGACTGAGCCCTGGCGCCTCCCGGGACCGCGGTCCTCGCCCTCTGCGGGTTTCGCCGACGCCGCCGGTCGCGACCCCGACCGCCCCCGCGCCGCCGCCAGTACGGTCGCGGCATGTCCCTCGTCACCGCGGCCCTGGACGTGGCCCTCGACAAGCTCGTCGTGCCCGGGTACTCCGCGCTGGGTCCGGCGCTGCGCCGGCACTGGTGGCCCGCCGACGCCGAGCCGTTCCGGGGCCGCCCCGACGTCCTGGTCACCGGGGCGAGCTCGGGGATCGGGGCCGCCGCCGCCGCCGGGCTGGCGCAGCTCGGGGCCCGTGTGCACCTGGTCGGCCGCAGCACCGACCGGCTCGAGCGGGCGGCCGGCGCGATCGCGGCGCAGGTCCCCGGGGCGGACCTGGTGCTGCGGGAGTGCGACGTCAGCGACCTCGACGACGTCGCCGCACTGGTGTCGGACCTCGGCGAGGAGCTGGCCTCGCTGCACGGCCTCGTCCACTGCGCGGGGCTGATCCCCGAGCGGCGGACCACCACCGCCCAGGGACACGAGCTGGCCCTGGCCACCCACGTCCTCGGCCCGTACGCGCTCACGGCGGGGCTGCGCGAGCTGCTGACCGCGGATGGTGACGGCCGGGTCGTCCTCGTCTCCTCGGGCGGCATGTACCCGGTGCCGGCCGTCCCCCGCGACCTGGAGTTCACCACCGGCGAGTACCGCGGCGTGACCGCCTACGCCCGCACCAAGCGCATGCAGGTCGCCCTGGCCCAGCGGCTCGCCGACGCCCTCACCCGCGCCGGCGACCCGGTGGTGCACGCCATGCACCCCGGGTGGGCCGACACCCCCGGCGTCAGCGGCTCCATCCCCGGCTTCGCCCGGCTGACCAGGCTCGTGCTGCGCACCCCCGAGCAGGGCGCGGACACCGTGGTCTGGCTCGTGGCATCCGCCGAGGCCGCCCGGAGCAGCGGCGAGCTGTGGCACGACCGCGCGGTCCGCCCAGCGCAGTACGCCCCGGTGCTGCACGACGACCCGGCGACCACCGAGCGGCTGTGGCAGCTGTGCCGGGAGGCCACGGGGCTGGAGCTCTAGCCTGTCCCCACCGTCGTACCCCTGTCCTCCGCGGCCCACCCCGTGCATGATCACGAGCGTGAGCAGACGCCAGTTCGTCAACGATCCCGACGCGTTCGTCACCGAGGCGCTCCAGGGCCTGGTGCTCGCGCACCCGAGCCTCGCGCTGCACGCCGACCCCGCGTTCGTGGTGCGCGCCGACCGCGGCCGGCCCAAGGTGGCGCTGGTCTCCGGCGGCGGCAGCGGCCACGAGCCCCTGCACTCGGGCTTCGTGGGCACCGGCATGCTCGACGTGGCCGTGCCGGGCGAGGTCTTCGCCAGCCCCACCGCCTTCCAGGTCACCGCGGCCACCCGCGCCGCCGACCTCGGCCACGGCGTGCTGCAGGTGGTGAAGAACTACACCGGCGACGTCCTGAACTTCCAGATCGCCGGGGAGATCAACGCCGAGGAGGGCACCCGGGTGGAGACCGTCCTCGTCGACGACGACCACGCGACCGACCCATCGCTGACGGGTCTGGACGACGGTCCCGGGCGCCGGGGCACCGGGGCCACCCTGGTGGTCGAGAAGGTGTGCGGCGCGGCCGCGGAGACCGGCGCGGACCTGGCGCAGCTCGCCACGCTCGGCCGCCGCACGGTGACGCGCTCGCGCACCATGGCCGTGGCGCTCGCCGGGGCCGCGCACCCCGGGTCCGGGCGACCGAGCTTCGACCTGGCCGACGACGAGGTGGAGCTCGGCGTGGGGATCCACGGCGAGCGGGCCGCGCACCGCGCCCCGTTCGCCCCGGCCCGCGAGCTCGTCGGCGCCCTCGTCGCCCCGCTCGTCGAGGCCCTCGAGCTGCGGCGCGGCGACCGGGTGCTCGCCCTGGTCAACGGCATGGGCGCCACCCACCCGCTGGAGCTCAGCGTCTGCTTCCGCGAGGTGCACGCCGCGCTCACCGGGCGGGGCGTCGAGATCGGCCGCAGCCTCGTCGGCACCTACCTGACGTCGTTGGACATGGCCGGGGTATCGCTCACCCTGACGCGCCTGGACGACGAGCTGGCCCGCCTGTGGGACGCCCCCGTCCGCACCCCCGCCCTGACCTGGTAGGAGAACGAGATGGCTGCAGCACTTCCCGGCGAGCTGAGCGGCCCCGACGCGCGGGCCTGGATCGAGCGCTTCACCACGAGCTTCACCGACGAGCGGGACGCGCTCGCCGAGCTGGACCGCCGCGCCGGCGACGGTGACTTCGGCACCAACCTGGCCGCCGCCCTCCGCCGGGCGACCGCCCGCCTGGCGACCGGGCCGGCCGACACCGCCGGCGAGGTGTTCGCCCGGGTCAGCGAGGGCTTCCTCGACACCGGTGGCACCTCGGGCCCGCTGTTCGGCATGTGGTTCCGCGAGCTCGGCAAGGCGTGCACCGAGCGAGCGGGTGCCCGGCAGCTGGCCGACGGCGTCGCCGCCGGCGTGGCCACGGTGCAGCGCCTGGGGAAGGCCGAGGTGGGCGACAAGACGATGGTCGACGCCATGGTGCCCGCGGCCGAGGCGATGGCCGGCGAGGACCTGCACGCGGACCTGGCGGCGGCGGCGACCGCGGCCGGGCGGGGGGCCGGGTCCACCGAGGCGCTGCGGGCCCGGCGCGGGCGCTCCAGCTACGTGGGCGACGTGGCCGTGGGGGTGCTCGACCCCGGCGCGGTCGCGGTCGCCCTGTTCTTCGAGGCCGCCCTGCCCTGAGATCGCCTGCCCCGGGCGCGCGGTGGCGTCCGGGCCGCGGTCCGAGGACGGTGGGGGCTGGTCGGTCCGCCGTCGGGCGGCCAGGAGGAGACGACGATGCAGCACCGCACGCTCGGCACCACCGGGGTCCAGGTCAGCCCGCTCTGCCTGGGCGCCATGATGTTCGGCGCCTGGGGCAACCCCGACCACGACGACTCGGTCGCCGTGGTCCACGCGGCGCTGGACGCCGGGATCAACTTCGTGGACACCGCGGACGTGTACTCCCAGGGCGAGTCCGAGGTGATCGTCGGCAAGGCCCTGCAGGGTCGCCGCGACGAGGTGGTGCTGGCCACCAAGGCGCACGGGCAGATGGGCGAGGGGGCCAACCGCAGCGGCAACTCGCGGCGCTGGATCGTCCGCGAGGTGGAGGACAGCCTGCGCCGGCTGCAGACCGACTGGATCGACCTCTACCAGATCCACCGGCCCGACCCGTCGACCGCGATCGACGAGACGCTGGGCGCGTTGACCGACCTGGTCCGCGCCGGCAAGGTCCGCTACGTCGGCAGCTCCACGTTCCCGGCCAGCGAGATCGTCGAGGCGCAGTGGGTCGCCGAGAGGCGGGGCCGCGAGCGGTTCGTCACCGAGCAGCCGCCGTACTCGATCCTGGCCCGCGGCATCGAGACCGAGGTGCTCCCGGTGACCCAGCGGTACGGGATGGGGGTGCTGCCGTGGAGCCCGTTGGCCGGGGGCTGGCTGAGCGGGCGGTACCGGAAGGGGACCGACGCCCCCACCAGCGGCCGCGCCGCCCGCATGCCCGCCCGCTACGACCTGTCCGACCCCGCCAACCAGGCCAAGCTCGACGCCGCCGACGCCCTCGGCCGGCTGGCCGAGGAGCACGGCCTGTCGCTGGTGCACCTGGCGATCGCGTTCGTGCTGGAGCACCCGGGGGTGACCAGCGCGATCATCGGGCCCCGCACCCTGGAGCAGCTGACCAGCCAGCTCGACGCCGCGGACCTGCGGCTGAGCACGGAGGTGCTGGACGCGATCGACGTGATCGTGGCCCCGGGCACCACGCTCAACGCCGCCGACGCCGGGTACGCCCCGCCCGCGCTGGCGGACGCGTCCCTGCGCCGCCGTCGGCGCTGACGCCGTGACCGCGCCGGCGCGAGCCGTCCCGTGGTGGGGTGCAGTCTCCGCCGTGCTCGCACCGGTGCTCCTGATCGGCGGGTGGGAGCTCGCCGCGGCGGTGCAGCCCGTCCCGTTCGACGCCGTGTCGCGCACCATCTCCGAGCTCGCCGCCCGGGACACCCCGTACCGCGCGATCATGACCGTCGGCCTGGCCGGACTCGGGCTCGCCCACGTGGTCACGGCCCTGGCGCTGCGGGCGGGTCGAGGGCCGGGCCGGGTGCTGCTGGGGGTGGGTGGGCTCGCCACGGTGGTGGTCTCGGCCGCCCCGCTGCCCGCCGGTGGGGGTTCGTCCGCGGCGCACACCGCGGCCGCGACGGTCGGGTTCGTGGCGCTGAGCACCTGGTCGCTGCTCGCGCTGCCGCAGTGGCGCGCGGGTTGGCTCGCGGCGGCCGTGCTCGTGGGGCTGCTGGTGTGGTTCGGCCTCGAGCTGGGCGGGCCGCGGTTCGGGCTCAGCGAGCGGGTGCTGGCCGGGGCGCAGGCGGTGTGGCCGCTGCTGGTGGTGGTGCACGCCCGTCGGGGTGGATCATCGGTGCCATGACCACGCCCGCCCTGCTGCACCCGTTCGCCCGCCCGGCCGCCGAGGCGTCGTCGTTCACCTCGCTGGTGCGGGGCGAGGGCGCGATCGTCTGGGACGCCGAGGGCACCCGCTACGTCGACGCCATGGCCAGCCTGTGGCACTGCAACGTCGGCCACGGTCGCACCGAGGTCGCGGAGGCGGTGGCCGAGCAGATCGGTCGGCTGGAGACCTTCCACTGCTTCGACCGCTTCACCAACGCCCCCGCCGACGCCCTCGCCGAGCGGCTGGCGGCGCTGGCCCCGGTGCCGGGCAGCCGGGTCTTCCTCACCAGCGGCGGCTCCGAGGCCGTCGACACCGCCATCAAGCTCGCCCGCCTGGCCCACCACGCGGCCGGCGAGCCCGGGCGGACCCTCATCATCAGCCGGGCGCCGAGCTACCACGGGGTGACCTACGGCGGCATGACGCTCACCGGGCTGCCGGCCAACAGCGCGGGCTTCGGCCCCGGCATCGGCGACGCCGTGCAGGTGGACAAGGACGACCTGGACGCGGTGGCCGCGGTGTTCGCCGCGCACCCCGGCGGGGTGGCCGCCGTGTTCGCCGAGCCGGTGATCGGCGCGGGCGGCGTGCACCCGCCGCGTCCGGGCTACCTCGAGGGCCTGCGCGCCCTGTGCACCGCGCACGGCGCGTTCCTGGTCCTCGACGAGGTCATCTGCGGGTTCGGCCGCCTGGGCAGCACCTTCGCCGGGGCGCACTACGGCGTGCAGGCCGACCTCACCACCTTCGCCAAGGGCGTGACCAGCGGCTACGTGCCGCTGGGCGGGGTGCTCGTCGCCCCCTCCGTGCACGAGCGCCTCGCCGCCGACCCCACCGCGGTGCTGCGCCACGGCTACACCTACTCCGGGCACGCCACCGCGTGCGCCGCCGCGCTGGCGTGCCTGGACATCACCGAGCGGGAGGGCCTGCTCGAACGGGCGAAGGTCGTCGGCGCCCGGCTCGCGACCGGGCTGCAGGGTCTGCGGGAGGACGGTCTGGTCTCCGGGGTGCGCGGCGAGGGCGCGGTGTGGGCCGTGGAGACCCTCGCCGGGGTGGACGCGGTGGCCGTGCGGGACGCGACGATGGCGGCCGGGGTGATCGTCCGGCCGGTGGGTCCGACCACGCTGGCGATGTGCCCGCCCCTGGTCAGCACCGACGGCGACGTCGACGAGATCCTCTCGGCCCTGCGCTCCGGTCTTCGGGCCGGGCGGCAGCCGCGCCAGTAGCGTCTGCGCCCGTGGCCCGCACCCGCACCCGCACCGCGGGCACCACACCGTGCTGAGCCGCTCGTGCTGAGCCGTGCCGTCGCCCGGTTCGACCGGCACCAGCGCCGGCACAGCTGGGCCGGTCTCCCCGTGGGCGTCGTCTACAAGTTCGTCGACGACCAGGGCGCCTACCTCGTCGCCCTCATCGCGCACTACGCCTTCATCTCGCTGTTCCCGCTGCTGCTCATCGCCACCAGCGTGCTGGGCTTCGTGCTCCAGAACGACCAGGCCCTGCAGGCTCGCCTGGTGACCAACCTGCTCGACCAGGTGCCGCTCGTCAGCGATCAGCTCAGCGACTCGATCTCGACCTTCCGCGGCAGCGGCACCGGCCTCGTCATCGGTGTGGTCGGCACCCTCTACGGCGGGCTCGGCGTGGCCCAGGCCGGGCAGAACGCGCTCAACATCATCTGGGGGGTTCCCCGCAACGCCCGGCCCAACCCGGTGGCCGCCCGGGTGCGCAGCCTCGGCCTGCTCGTCGTGTTCGGCACCGCGGTGCTGGCCACCAGCGCCCTGGCCCTCGCCGCCGGGTTCTCCGACGACGACGTGCTCAACGCGGCCGTCTCCGTCCCGGTGTCGATGCTGGTGAACGGCGTGGCCGTGGCGGTGCTGTTCCGCTACGGCACGACCCACCCCACCTCGCTGCGGGAGGTGGCGCCGGGTGCGGTGGCCGCCGGGATCCTGGTCCAGCTGCTGCAGCTGTACGGCGCCTACCTGCTGAGCTCGAGCATCTCCCGCTCCAACGCGCTGTACGGCGGGTTCGGGGTGGTGCTGGGCCTCATCGCCTGGATCACCCTGCAGGCCGCCGTCCTGGTGGTCTGCGCGGAGGTGAACACGGTGCTCGCGCAGCGGCTGTGGCCGCGGGCCCTGCTCACCCCGTTCACCGACGCGGTGCAGCTGACCCAGGCCGACCGCAGGGCCTACACCGGGTACGCCCGGGCCCAGCGGCACAAGGGCTTCGAGACCGTCGAGGTGCGGTTCGCGCCGCCGGAGGAGACCCCGACCGACGAGCGGGCGCCGGCTCGGCGCCCACCCGCGCCCCTCAGGCCGCCGGCGAGGTCAGGTCGTAGAGGGTCGTCCCGTCGACCGTGGTCGAGGTGAAGGTCTCCGCCACCCACGCCGCGATTCCCGAGGCGGTGCCCTCCGCGTCCTGAGCGCGGCCGAAGGAACCTCCCGGCACGTAGTAGTGGATCTCGCGGGCGGCGACGTCGGCCTGGAACTGCGCCAGCGTGGGCGACGGGTCGCTGCCGTTGAAGCCGCCGATGGCCATCACCGGCTCCTGGGTGGCCAGCTGGTAGCCGGAGGCGCTGTTGGAGCCGGTGGTCGCGGCCACCCAGGTGAAGGAGCCCGCGTCCTGCTCCAGCACCCGGGTCAGCGCCGCGCTCGGGACCGACGCGCTCAGCAGCCCACCCCGCGACGACGATGGCGGGCCGCCGCGCAGCGGCGACGGCGTGCCGCCGATGACGGGCCCCCGGGTCCTCCCGGTGCCGCCACCACCACGTCCGCCACCACCGGGTCCGCCCGTGGGCCCGGCGGTGGGCAGCGAGCCCTCGTGGGCGGTACCGACCGTCCGCAGGGCGTACGCGGTGGGACCGGCCAGGCCGACGAGGAGACCGGCCAGCACCACGACGGCGAGCGGGCGCCGCGGCAGCGCCGACACCCCGACGAGCACCACCGCGACCCCCAGCCCGAGGACCAGCACCGTCCACCGCAGCCACGGGAGGAACATCGGCGTCCGCGCCAGCAGGACGAAGGCCCACCCGGTGGTGGCTCCCAGCACCACGGCGAGGGTCGGCCCCGCCCACCACCGGTCGCGGTGCGAGCACAGCGAGGCGCCGCCGGCGCCGACCAAAGCGCCGATCGCCGGGGCCAGGGCGACGGTGTAGTACGGGTGGATGATGCCCTGGGCCAGGCTGAACGTCAGCCCGGTGACCACCAGCCACAGCCCCCACACGAGCAGGGTGGCGCGCCGGGCGTCGGTGCGCGGCGCCCGGCCCCGCAGCGCGATCCCGACCACGCCCAGGACCAGCGCGGCCGGCAGCAGCCAGGAGATCTGGCCGCCGAACTCCGCGTTGAGCAGCCGTCCCAGCCCGGTGGCCCCCCAGCTCGGGGTGCCACCGCCGGCGCCGCCGCCCACGCTGCCGGTCTCGGCCCCGGTGAGCCGGCCGAAGCCGTTGTAGCCGAGCGTGAGCTCGACGATCGAGTTGTCCTGCGAGCCCCCGATCCAGGGCCGTGACGAGGCCGGCCACAGCGAGACGGTCGCGATCCACCAGCCGGCCGCGACGACCAGCGCCGCGAGCCCGGCGAGGAGCTGGACCAGCCGTCGTCGGAGGCCGACCGGTCCGGCGACCAGGTAGGTGAGCGCGAGCGGCCCCACGACGAGGAACACCTGCAGCTGCTTGGTGAGGAACCCGAGGCCCAGCAGCACCCCGGTGAGGACCAGCCACCGGGTGCGGCCGTCCTCGACCGCCCGCAGCGTCGCCCCGACCGCGCCGACCATGAGCAGCACCAGCAGGGCGTCGGGGTTGTTGAAGCGGAACATGAGCGCGGCCACCGGGGTGAGCGCAAGCACCACGCCCGCGACCAGGCCCGCCGTGGTGCCGAAGGACCGGCGGACGGTGCGGTGCAGCACCGCCACCGAGGCCACCCCCGCGAGGGCCTGCGGCACCAGGATCGCCCACGGGCCCAGCCCGAACAGGCGCACCGCGATCTCCGCGGGCCACAGCGACGCAGGGGGCTTGTCCACCGTGATGCTGTTCGCGGCGTCGGAGGACCCGAAGAGGAAGGCCTTCCAGCTCTGCGAGCCCGCCTGCACCGCCGAGGAGTAGAAGGCGTTGGCGTAGCCGGAGCCGGCGAGGTCCCACAGGTACAGCACGGCAGTCGCGGCGAGCAGCAGCGCCAGGGCCGGGCGCTCCCACCGCGGCCGCGCCGCGGTGGGAGTGGCGGGGGCGCGGGCCGCTTCGAGCGCGGGGACGAGGGTGGCGGTCACGGGGTGGGCCGCGCCTCGAGCGGGACGGCCGCGGTGGGGGTCGCGGCGCCCTGGGTCGGTCGTCGGCGGAAGACCCAGGCCCGCAGCGCGACGAACCGCACGATGGTGGCGAGCAGGTTGGCGCTCACCAGCACGGTGAGCTCCACACCGCGGGGCGGCGACGTGGCGAGGGCGTGCAGTCCGACCAGGCTGCCGCTGGTCAGGACCAGTCCGACGGCGAACACGACGAAGCCCTGGAGCTGGTGGCGGGTTGCCCCGTCCAGGCCGCGGACCCCGAAGGTGAAGCGCCGGTTCGCGGCGGTGTTGGCCACGGCGGTGAGGAGCAGCGCCACGAAGTTGGCGACCTGGGCGCCCGTGGCGTGGTGCAGGGCGAGGAACACCAGCGCGTAGGCCAGCGTGCTGAGCACGCCGACGACCCCGAAGCGGGCGAGCTGGCCGACCATGCCCACAGGCACCCCCGGCACCCTCGCCCGCAGCGGCTCGCGCCCGATGCTCTCCCGCAGCGTCGCCACCGGCAGCCGGCCCGCCGCGAGCGCCCGGCCCACCCGGACGACGCCCCGCAGGTCCGCGAGCGCGGTGGCGACCACGTCGACGGTGGAGCTCGGGTCGTCGATCCAGTCGACGGGCACCTCGTGGATCCGCAGGCCGGAGCGCTGCGCGAGCACCAGCAGCTCGGTGTCGAAGAACCAGCCGGTGTCCTCCACCAGCGGCAGCAGCCGCAGCGCGACGTCGGCCCGGATGGCCTTGAAGCCGCACTGGGCGTCGGTGAAGCGCGCGGCCAGGGCCCCGCGGAGCACGAGGTTGTAGCAGCGGCTGACCACCTCGCGCCGTGGTCCGCGGACCACGCGGGACTGCCGGGTCAGACGGGTGCCGATGGCGACGTCCGAGTGTCCGGACAGCAGCGGTGCGACCAGCGGGAGCAGGGCGTTGAGGTCGGTGGACAGGTCGACGTCGGTGTAGGCGAGCACCGCGGCGTCCGAGGCCGACCACACCGTGCTCAGCGCCCGCCCGCGGCCCTTCTCGTCCAGGTGCATTACCCGGACCCCGGCCAGCTCCCCGGCGAGCTCCCGGGCCACGTCGAGGGTCGCATCGGTGGACGCGTTGTCGGCGATGGTGATCCGGGCGCTGTAGGGGACGTGCTCGGCGAGGTGCGCGTGCAGGCGCCGGACGCAGGTCGCGAGGTCGCGCTCCTCGTTGAACACGGGGACCACGACGTCCAGGACGGGTGCGGCCGGGTCAGGCGCCGGGCGGGGAGCGTGCGCCGGGCGGGGGACGGCGCGCGGCACCGGCGCGATGCTGGTCATGGTGCCGAGCGTGGGCCGGGGGCCTGGACGCAGGCTGGGACCGACCTGTGCGGTGGCTGTGAACCGGTCGGCTCAGCCCAGGGCCGGGAGGGCCCCCAGCGGCGCCACCGGACCGCAGCCGTGCTCGCAGACCCACTCCGGGTCCTCGCCGAGCTCGGGCTCCAGCGCCATCGCCTCGTCGCGGTGCAGGGGGCAGACCGGCCAGCGACCCTCGGTATCGATCATGACGTCCTGCACGTCCTGGGCGATCTGCCCGCCCACCAGGGCCGCGCCGTCGGGCCAGCGCTGCACCCACCAGCGCCGCTGGGTGACGGCGGCCTCCACCCGGTCGACCACGTCCGCGGTGTCCGCGCCGCGGGCCGCGAGGTCGTGCAGCACCTGGGCGCGCCCGCGGAGCAGCGCCTGGTCGGCCGGCGTGACCCCGCTCGGCTCGTCCCTGCTCGCGTCGTCCCTGCTCGCGTCGTCACTGCTCACGTCGTCACTGCTCACGTCGGCAGGCCCGGGTCGACCTGGGCGAGCCCCGGGTCCTCCCCGTGCTCGCGGCGCAGCCGGCGCTGGCGGAGCAGGTCCCGGCTCTGGTCGACCTGCTGCTCGAGATCGACCCGGCGGTCGGCCTCCCCCGGCCCGAGGGCCTCGACCTCGGCCTCGAGGTCGGCGATGTGCGCCGCGATTGTCGTGTCGTCCACGTGGGGTTGAACGTCACGGCCGGCGTGGACGTTCCACCGGCCGCCCGGAGCGTGGTCGACGCACCCTGTGCAGCAAACCTACGGTCGCGTAACCTACGAGGTCGTAGGTAGTCCACAAGGAGGTTTCCCATGGCCACGAAGCTCACCCCCGTCCAGCTGCTGCACGAGCTGGAGCCCGTCGTCGCGGAGAACCTGGACCGGCACAACTCCATGACCAAGGCGTGGCACCCCCACGACTACGTGCCGTGGTCGGACGGGCAGAACTTCGCCGCCATGGGGGGCGTGGACTGGGACCCCGAGCAGAGCAGGCTCTCGGAGACGGCCAAGGCCGCGATGGTGCTGAACCTGCTCACCGAGGACAACCTGCCCTCCTACCACCGCGAGATCGCGACGCACTTCGGACAGGACGGCGCCTGGGGCACCTGGGTCGGCCAGTGGACGGCGGAGGAGAACCGCCACGGCATCGTGATGCGGGACTACCTCGTCGTCACCCGGGGCGTCGATCCGGTGGACCTCGAGAACCAGCGCATGGCGCACATGACCAACGGCTACTCGGCGGGCGAGAAGTCGATGCTGCAGACCGTGGCCTACGTCAGCTTCCAGGAGCTGGCGACCCGGGTCAGCCACCGCAACACCGGCAAGGCCTGCGGCGACCCGATCGCCGACGCGATGCTGTCCCGCATCGCCAAGGACGAGAACCTGCACATGATCTTCTACCGGAACCTGGTCAGCGAGGCCTTCGACCGCGCGCCGGACGACACGATGGTGGCGGTGCTGCAGGAGGTCAAGGGCTTCGAGATGCCCGGCTCGGACATGAAGAACTTCCGCCGCGCGTCGGTGCTCATGGCCAAGGCCGGCATCTACGACCTGCGCCAGCACCACGACGACGTCATCATGCCGGTGCTTCGACACTGGAACGTGTTCGAGCGCACCGGCTTCGGTCCCGAGGGGGAGGCGGCTCGCGAAGAGCTCGTCGCGGTCATGGCCGAGCTCGACAAGGCCGCGACCCGGTTCGAGGAGTCGCGGGACCGCGCCCTGGCCCGCCAGCTCGCCCGCACGCAGTAGCTGCCCGTCGGCCGGCGCCCGACGAGCACGATCGTTTCGGGCGCCCTCGTGCTAGCGCGCGACGGAGCTGGTGGGGAGACTGTCCGCATGCGCGCAACCCTGATCCACGGCACCGGTGACGTCCGCCTCGCCGACGTCCCCGACCCGACCCTGCAGCAGCCCACCGACGCGGTCGTCCGCGTCGTGGCCTCCTGCGTCTGCGGCTCAGACCTGTGGCCCTACCGCGGCGTCCAGGAGATCACGGAGCCCACCCGCATCGGCCACGAGTTCGTCGGCATCGTCGAGGAGGTCGGCTCCGAGGTCCGCGCGCTGCGCACCGGCCAGTTCGTCATCGCCCCGTTCGTCGTGAGCGACAACACCTGCGAGAACTGCCGCCACGGCATCCAGACCTCCTGCCTGCACGGAGCAGCCTGGGGCAGCGAGGACGAGCACGGTCACCTGGTCGATGGCGGCCAGGGCGAGCTCGTCCGCGTCCCGCTCGCCGACGGCACGCTCGTCGCCACCCCCGAGGTGCCCGACGACGCCATGGTCCCCAGCTTGTTGAGCCTGTCGGACGTGATGTCGACGGGGCACCACTGCGCGGTGTCGGGCAACGTCGGCCGGGGCCGGACCGTCGTCGTCGTCGGGGACGGCGCGGTGGGCCTGTCCGCTGTGCTCGCCTCCCGGCGCCTCGGGGCCGAGCGCATCATCGCCATGTCGCGCCACGAGTCCCGCCAGGAGGTCGCGAGGGCCTTCGGCGCCACCGACATCGTGGCCGAGCGGGGCGACGAGGGCGTCGCCCGGGTCAAGGAGCTCGTCGGCGAGATCGGGGCCGACTGCGTCCTGGAGTGCGTGGGCAACGAGGAGTCCATGCAGCAGGCGCTGGACTCCGTGCGCCCGGGCGGCAACCTCGGCTTCGTCGGGGTCCCCGCCGGTGGGGCCAAGCTGCCCATCGGCCAGCTGTTCAGCAACAACATCACCGTGGGCGGTGGCGTCGCCCCGGCGCGGGCGTACATCGACGAGCTCCTGCGCGACGTGCTCGACGGGACCATCGACCCCGGCCGGGTCTTCGACAGCCAGCGCCCGCTGGCCGAGGTCGCCGAGGCCTACCGGGCGATGGACGAGCGCACCGCGATCAAGGTGCTGCTCCGCCCCTGACCCCCCGCACCAGCTCGGTCGTGTGCGATACAGTTGGGTAGAGGTCGCTCGCTGCGGCCTCCCCCAGCAGAGGAGAGCACGATGCCCACTCGTACCGCCCGCACCGCCTGGAACGGTGGCCTCGAGGACGGCGCCGGCCAGGTCGAGCTGTCCAGCTCGAAGGTCGGCACCTACGACGTCTCGTTCCCCAAGCGGGCGGCCGAGGACGCTGGCGGCGTCACCAGCCCCGAGGAGCTCCTCGCGGCCTCGCACTCCGCCTGCTACGCCATGCAGCTCTCGGCGGTCATCGCCGAGAACGGTGGCACCCCGCAGAGCCTCGACGTGTCCGCGGACGTCTCCCTCGGCCCGGACCCGGCCAACGGCGGGTTCAAGCTGACCGGCGTCAAGATCACCGTGCGCGGCGAGGTCGAGAACATGGACAACGACGCGTTCGTGGCGGCCGCCGAGGTCGCGAAGGGCTCCTGCCCCATCTCCAAGGCCCTCACCGGCGTCGAGATCACGCTGGACGCCGCGCTCGAGAGCTGAGCGCCTCCGTTCCCGGGACCCCGTCGGCCGACCGGTTGGCGGGGTCCCGTCACGCCCGGGGCCGGTCGGGCGACACGCGGCACAGGTCGTCCGGTCGAACGCGTGTCCTCCTGTCACGCCATCCGGGGGTGTTGTCACCCGGCCCGGCGGCCTTCGGCGACGTTGCGTACAAGCCGTGTCCTGCAGCGGCCAGGTTCCATCAGCAGCGTGGAAGAACCAGGGTGGGTCCGCGTGTCAACGACGACCGGGAGTCCCGTGCTGCCTCCCGGGCTCCGCACCGTGCTACCGCAACGGGGCCCCGTTCTGCTGCTCCAGCACCGCGCACGGACGGTGGTTGTCAGGTGCGGGCGGTGGTGGAGATGTCCTCCTCGAACGCGGCCACGATCTCCGGGGTCAGGGTGGGGCGCAGCTCGGCGATGGCGCTGAGGTAGTCCTCGGTCCGGGCGTAGGACCGGGTTCCCGAGTCGACGCTGGCCTCGAACATCCGCTGGTTCACCGTGCGGGCGGCGTGGGCGATGTCGGCCGGGGTGAACCCCTCGGTGGCGCGGACGAGTGCGGGCAGGGGCACCTGGTCTCCCGAGGTCAGCAGGTGCCCGCGCCACATGGCTTCGCGGGCATCGTCGTCGGGTGGACCGATGGGCAGCACGTAGTCGAAGCGGCCGTGGCGCAGGAACGCGGAGTCCAGGGCACGGACCGAGTTGGTCGCGCAGATCAGCAGCCGTCCGGGTCGTTCCCGGAAGGTCACCAGCGCCTTGAGCAGCTCGTTGACCACCCCGACGGCTGTGGTGCCGGACTCTCGGGCGCCGGCGATCTCCTCGACCTCGTCGATGAACACCACCACGTGCTCCAGCTCGGCGAGCTGGCTGAAGGCGGACCCGATCCCCGCGGGGAGACCCCCCGCCTGCGCGGCCAGGCGCGAGGGGAACAGCTCGACGAACGGCCATCCCAGCCGGCTCGCCACGGCGCGCGCGAAGGTCGTCTTGCCGGTGCCGGGAGGCCCGAACAGGACCACGGCCCGCGGCGGCTCGACGCCGTGGGCCTCGGCGAGCTCCGGACGGGCCAGGGGCAGCACGACGCGTCGTTCGATGAGGGTCTTCTCCTGGGCCATCCCCGCGACCCGCTCCCACAACCCGGCCGCAGGCATCGTCCCGCCCAACGCGGACAGCAGGGCCGCCGAGTGCGGGGTGACGGTCTCGGTCTTCTCGTAGAAGCTGACCCCGTCACGGCGGGTGAAACCGCTGTTCGCGAAGGCTGTGCTGCCGGTCTCCCCGTCGGGCAGGACCGCGCTGATGTGCCGCACGCCGTCGGCGACCAGCCGCTGCTCGAGGGCGGCGAGCAGCGCACTGCCCAGTCCCTTGCCGCGCCACGACGGCGCCAGGGCCAGCCGGATGACCCACGCGCGGTCCCCGTCGACCCGTGCCACCGCGGAGCCCACGAGCTCGCCCTGGGTCACGGCCACCACCGCCGGGTGGCGGGCGCTCAACGCTGCCACCACGTCGGCCAGCGAGGACAGCGGCGGGCGCGCCGTCGTGGAGGAGACCTCGTCCAGCCGCACGGCCTGCTCGAGGTCCTCCGGGGTGAAGTCCCGCAGGTGCCAACCCGTCATGTCGAGCTCCTCGCGTCATCGTCCGGCGGCGTCATCGTCCGGCGGCATCATCGTCCGGGTGCGTCGTCGGCCCGTCCCGGCATCCCGGCCCACCCTGCAGCTGGACACGGTGCGTCCCAGCGTGGGCCATGTTCGGGGTTGCCGCCCACCACGCGCAGCGGTCGGCGCGATCCGGGTGAGCTGACACGGGCGACGACAGCGCTGTCCGCGGCGGTGCCCCCCACCCCGCCAACGGCCGAGACGGTCCGGTCGTGGTCGACGCGCTGCCGCAGGCGACGCCGGGGGACGACGTCGTGCGGGTGGACCAGCGCCGCACCCTGGAGGAGCTGTCGTGCGCGGCGGCGGGTCGTCAGGGGCGGATCTCGGTCGACCTGGGGGCCGCCCTGCGAGCGGTGCAGGACGCAGCCGGGGTGCCGCAGCCGACCACCGCCCACACCCGGCGGCCTGATCGAGACCCAGCTCCACGACCTGCTCCTCGCCGCGTCGGAGCCGGCTCCGGCCCCGTGCGAGGGTGGCCGACATGAAGGTCTTCCTCTCCTCCGACATGGAGGGCACCGCCGGGGTCGTCGACTGGGAGCAGTGCCGTCCCGGCTCCCCCACCTACGACGCCGCCCGCGGCCTCCTGCAGGCCGAGGTGAACGCGGCCATCACCGGCGCGCTGGCCGGCGGGGCCACCGAGGTCCTGGTCAACGACTCGCACTCGTCGATGGCCAACCTCGATCCGGCCGCGCTGGCCGGCCGGGCCCGGTACCTCTCCGGCCGGCACAAGCCGCTCTACATGATGCAGGGCCTCGACCCGAGCTTCGACGCGATCCTGCTGGTCAGCTACCACGGCTCCGTGGGCGGGCCCAGCAGCGTGCTCAGCCACACCTACAACCCCCGGGCGATCGCGGAGGTCCGGCTCAACGGCACGACGGTGGGCGAGGCGGGGATCAACGCCCTCGTCGCGCAGGCCCACGGGGTACCGATCGTCCTGGTCAGCGGCGACGACGTGACCGCCGAGGAGACCCGCGCCGTGCTCCCCGGCGTGCGCGCCGCGGTGGTGAAGACGGCCGTCAGCCGGTTCGCGGCGCAGAGCCTGCACCCGCACGCCGCCTGCGAGCTCATCGCAGCCGAGGCGGAGGCGGCGCTGCGGTCCGTGGCCGACGTCGCGCCGCCGGCGTTCGCGCTGCCCGCGACGCTCGAGGTGACCCTGCGCAACGCCGACCTGGCCGAGATGGCCACCTGGGTCCGCGGAGTGGAGCGGGACGGGCTGCTGGGTGTCCGCATCACCGACGACGACCCGCTGCACCTGTTCCGCACCTTCATCACCCTGGTCGTGCTGACCCGCGGGATCGCCGAGTAGCTCCCGGCGCCCCGGGAAGAGGGCACACTGGACTCCCGTGACCTCCACCCTCGTCGAGCCCGCGCTGCGCATCGGCCCGCTGGCCCTGCGCAGCCCCGTGGTGCTCGCGCCGATGGCGGGGATCACCAACGTCGCCTTCCGCCGGCTGTGCCGCGAGCAGGAGAGCGCCCGCACCTCCCAGCCGGCCGCGGGGCTCTACGTGTGCGAGATGGTCACCGCACGGGCCCTGGTCGAGCGGCACCCCGACACCCTGCACATGACCACGTTCGCCCCCGACGAGTCCCCCCGCTCGCTGCAGCTCTACACCGTCGACCCGGAGACCACGGCCCGGGCGGTGGCGATGGTCGTGGACGAGGACCTCGCCGACCACGTCGACCTGAACTTCGGCTGCCCGGTGCCCAAGGTGACCCGCAAGGGTGGCGGCGCGGCCCTGCCCTACAAGCGCGAGCTGTTCACCCGCATCGTCGCGGCGGCGGTGCGGAGCGCGGGCGCGCTGCCGGTGACGGTGAAGATGCGGGTGGGCATCGACGCCGAGCACCACACCTCGCTGGACGCCGGGCGCATCGCGGCGGGCGAGGGCGTCGCCGCGGTCACCCTGCACGCCCGCACCGCCGCGCAGCGGTACTCCGGCACCGCGGACTGGTCGGAGATCGCCCGCCTCAAGGAGGCCGTCACGGAGATCCCCGTGCTCGGCAACGGTGACGTGTTCGCCGCGGACGACGCCACGCGGATGATGGCCGAGACCGGCTGCGACGGCGTCGTCGTCGGTCGGGGCTGCCTCGGGCGGCCCTGGCTGTTCGCCGAGCTCGCGGCCGCGCTCGGCGGCACGCCGGCCCCCACCCCGCCCACGCTCGGCGAGGTCTCGACGACCCTGGCCCGGCACGCGGAGCTCCTCGCCGACCACCACGGCGAGGACAAGGGCGTCCGCGACCTGCGCAAGCACATGGCCTGGTACTTCCGGGGCTTCCCGGTGGGCTCCGAGCTGCGCCGCGGCCTCGCCATGGTCTCCACCCTCGGCGAGCTCGACGGGCTGCTCGCCCAGCTCGACCACGCCGCGCCCTTCCCCGCCGACGCGGAGGGCCCCCGGGGACGGCAGGGCTCCCCCGGCTCCGTCGCCCTGCCGGAGGGCTGGCTCGACGACCCGCAGGACGCGACCGTCCCCCACGCGGCGGACGTGATGAGCTCCGGCGGCTGACCACCGTTCACCCGGAGTTCACCCGCCGGCCCGTCCAGCGTGGACCCCGGTCCGGGACCAGCCCGTATCCTCGGCCCATGCGCGCCGCCTACACCGAACAGCTCTCCGACCTGACCGGTGAGCTCGCCCTCATGTGCGGGCTCGCCGAGATCGCCATGCAGCGGGCCACGCAGGCCCTGCTGCAGGCCGACCTGGCCCTCGCCGAGCAGGTGATCGGCGAGAACGACAAGATCGACGTGCTGCGGGCGGAGTGCGAGGAGAAGGCTTTCGCCCTGCTCGCGCTGCAGTCGCCGGTGGCCGGCGACCTGCGGGTCGTGGTCAGCGGCATCCACATCGTCGCCGACCTGGAGCGGATGGGGCAGCTCGCCCTGCACGTCGCCAAGATCGCCCGCCGGCGCCACCCCGCCCACGTGCTGCCCGACGCGGTGACCGGGTACATCGCCGAGATGGGCAAGGTCGCCGTCAGCCTGGCCGCCCGCACCCGGGAGGTGCTGCTGAGCCGCGACATCGCCGACGCCGGTGCGCTGGAGACCGAGGACGACGCGATGGACGACCTCCACAAGCACCTGTTCACGTTGATGATGGACACCCACTGGACCCACGGGGTCGAGGCCGCCGTCGACGTGACCCTGCTCGGTCGCTTCTACGAGCGCTACGCCGACCACGCCGTCGAGGTGGCCCGCCGGGTGGTCTTCCTCGTCACCGGCAAGCTCCCGGAGCCGGTGGTCCCGGAGATGACCGCGCTCGGCTGATCCTGGTCGGTGCGTGGTCTAGCCGAAGCGGCCGGAGATGTAGTCCTCGGTGGCCTTCTCCCTCGGTGTGGAGAAGATGTCGGCGGTGTCGCCCATCTCCACGAGCTGGCCCGGCTTGCCGGTGCCCTCGATGTTGAAGAAGCCGGTCTCGTCGCTCACCCGCGCGGCCTGCTGCATGTTGTGGGTGACGATGACGATGGTGTACTCGTTCTTCAGCTCGTTGATGAGGTCCTCGATCGCGAGCGTGGAGATCGGGTCGAGCGCCGAGCACGGCTCGTCCATGAGCAGCACGTCGGGCGCGACGGCGATGGCGCGGGCGATGCACAGCCGCTGCTGCTGGCCGCCGGACAGGCCCGAGCCGGGCTTGTCGAGCCGGTCGCTGACCTCGTTCCACAGGTTCGCCCCCCGCAGCGACCGCTCCACGACCTCCTCGGCCTCGGCCTTGCGCATCCGCTTGCTGTTCAGCTTCATCCCGGCGAGCACGTTGTCGGCGATGGACATCGTCGGGAACGGGTTCGGTCGCTGGAAGACCATGCCGATCTGGCGGCGCACCTCGACCGGGTCGACGTTGGCGCCGTAGAGGTCCTGGCCGTCCATGGTCATGGTGCCCTCGACGCGGGCGCCGGGGATCACCTCGTGCATGCGGTTGATCGAGCGCAGGAAGGTCGACTTGCCGCAGCCGGACGGCCCGATCAGGGCGGTCACCGAGCGCGGCTTGATCGTCATCGTGACGTCCTTCACCGCCAGGAAGGAGCTGTAGTAGATGTTGAGGTCCTTGACCTCGATGCTCTTGGCCACGGGCGTCTCCTACCGGGTCTCGGGGGGTGTGGTCACTTGGTCTTGGGGGCGAAGAGCTTCGCGATGAGCCGAGCGACGATGTTCAGCACCATGACGATGACGATGAGCAGCATCGCCGCCGCCCACGCCCGCTCGATGTACGGGTCGCGCGGCACGCCGGGTTGCGCGTACTGGTAGTAGGAGAAGACCGGCAGGGTCTCCATCCGGCCGTGGAACGGGTCGAAGTTGGTCGACGACGTGGTGCCCACGGTGATGAGCAGCGGTGCCGTCTCGCCCATGACGCGGGCGATGGCCAGGGTGATGCCCGACGAGATCCCGGCCGCCGAGGTGGGCAGCACGACCTTGACGATGGTGCGCCAGCGCGGCACACCGAGGGCGAACGCCGCCTCCCGGAGCTCGTTGGGCACGACCTTCAGCATCTCCTCGGTGGAGCGCACGACGACCGGGATCATGAGCACGGACAGCGCGACGGCGCCGGCGAAGCCGAGCCGCGCCCCGGGCCCGACGAAGATCACGAACAGGGCGTAGGCGAACAGGCCGGCGACGATCGAGGGGATGCCGGTCATGACGTCCACGAAGAAGGTGATCACCTTGGCCAGGCGGCCCCGGGCGTACTCCACCAGGTAGATCGCGGTGAGCATCCCGACGGGCACCGACATGACGGTGGCCAGCCCCGCGATGATGAGGGTGCCGAACAGCGCGTGGTAGATCCCGCCACCCTCGCCGACCACGCCCCGCATGGAGGAGGTGAAGAACGTGGCGTCGAAGAACCGGGCGCTGCCGTTCTGCACCACGGTGTAGACCAGCGAGACCAGCGGCACCAGGGCGACCAGGAACGCCGAGGTGACCACCGCGGTGACGGTCCGGTCGACGGCCTTGCGGGAGCCCTCGCGCACCCGCGAGACCAGGTACATCCCCAGCGTGTAGACCACGGCGGTCCCGACGGCCGCCAGGCCGAGGCTGTAGCCGTCGGTGAGGGTCAGCAGCACCCCGGAGACGATCACGAACGCCAGCACCAGCACACCGAGCCAGGTGCCGGTGGGGAGCGGGTTGTAGCTCGCGCGCGCCGGCGAGATGGGCCGGTCGAGGTTCTTCGACCCACGCCCGGGCCCGGTGGTCCCGCTGGACCGCTGTGCGGTGGCCACGGCGTCGTCGGTGTCGTCCTTGTTCAGCTCCACCGACATCAGTTCGCTCCCGAGAAGTCTTTGCGCCGGTTGATGACGTAGCGGGCCAGCATGTTGACCACCAGCGTCACCCCGAACAGGACGAGGCCCGAGGCGATGAGCGCGTTCACGGTGATGCCACTGCTCTCGGGAAAGGCCAGTGCGATGTTGGCGGCGATGGTCGACGGGTTCGTGCTGTTGATCAGGTTGAACGTCACGACGCCGGAGACCGAGAGCACGATGGCGACGGCCATGGTCTCGCCGAGGGCGCGGCCGAGGCCGAGCATGGCGCCGCTGATCACGCCGGAGCGGCCGAAGGGCAGCACCGCCATCGTGATCATCTCCCAGCGGGTGGCGCCGAGGGCCAGGGCCGCCTCCTGGTGCAGGGTCGGGGTCTGCACGAAGATCTCCCGGCTCACCGAGGTGATGACCGGCAGGATCATCACCGCGAGCACGATGGTGATGGTGAACATGGTGCGTCCGGTCGCCGAGGCCGGGCCGGCGAACAGCGGGATGAAGCCGAGGTTGTCGTTGAGCCACCGGCTCATCGGCACGGTGGCCGGCGCGAGCACGGTGATGCCCCACAGCCCGTAGACGATGCTCGGCACGGCGGCGAGCAGGTCGATGACGAAGCCGACCGGCTTGGCCAGTCGCCGTGGTGCGTAGTGGGTGATGAACAGGGCGACGGCGACGGCGAACGGGGTGGCCACGAGCAGGGCCAGCAGGGCCGAGAGCAGCGTGCCGAACACCAGCGGCCAGACGTACACGACGAAGGACTGCCCGCCCGGCAGCTCGCTCGCCGGCGCGACGATGGCGGGGAAGCCCTCCTCGACCAGGAAGACCGCCACCCCCGCGAGGACGACGAGGATCAGGATCCCCGCGGCCTTCGTGGTGCCGGCGAAGATGCGGTCGCCGAGCTGCTGGACGGGCTTGGCCGACCTGGGTCCGGCCGTCGGGGACGGCGGGGGAGCCGGCACGGGCTCGGTGCTGGTGCTCAACGGGGCTCCTGCGTCTCGCGCGGAACGTGGGTGCTGCAGGTCGGAGGTGACGCGGCTGGAGTGGTGCGGGTGCGGACACCCCGGGGGTCACCATGATGGCAACCCCCGGGGGTCCTGCACCAGGGGCGGACGGCCCGGGCCGGCCCGCCGGTGGTCAGGAGATCTTCGCGATCGACGGCTCGATGAGCGTGCGCAGCGCGTCCGAGAGCGGGGCGGAGCCGGCTGCCTTGGCCGCTGCGTCCTGGCCCTCCTTGCTGGTGATGTAGGTCATGTAGGCCTTGGCCACCGCTCCGGTGGCGGCGTCGGCGTACTTGAGGCACGCCTCCTCGTAGGAGACCAGGACGATCGGGTAGGTGCCCGAGGCGGTGGTGTCGCGCTTGAGGTCGTAGGCGAAGGAGTTGTCGCCGCGACCCTCGACGCGGGTGGAGTCCTCGAGGATCTTGGCCGCCGCCTCGGCGCTGGGTCCCACGTAGCTGTCGCCGACCTTGACCTTGGCCACGCTGAGGTCGCCGACCTGGCTCTCGTCGGCGTAGCCGATCGTGCCGTTGCCGCTGCCGACCGCGCTGATGACGCCCTGCGTCTGCTGGGCCGCCTCGCCGCCCGCGATCGGCCAGTCGCCGCTCGCCTCGTCGGTCCACGCGTCGGGCGCGACCTTGGACAGGTAGTCGGTGAAGTTCTCCGTGGTGCCGGAGGTGTCCGCGCGGTGCACCGGGGCGATGCGGGTGGCGGGCAGCGTCGCGTCGGGGTTGTCCGCCGCGATGGCCGGGTCGTTCCACGTGGTGATGGTGCCGGCGAAGATCCCGGCAACGGTGGCGGGCGCGAGCTGCAGGTCGGAGACGCCGTCCAGCTTGTACACGAGGGCGATCGGCGACACGTAGACCGGCACCTCCACGACGTCGCCACCGCAGGTGGTCTTGGCCGAGGCCAGCTCGGCGTCGGTGAGGTAGGCGTCGGTCCCCGCGAACTGCACGCCGCCCGCGATGAACTGCTTGCGACCCGTGCCGGAGCCCTGCGGGTCGTAGTTGATCGTCACGTTCGGGTTGGTCTCCTGGAACCCGGCGGCCCAGGCGCCCTGCGCCGCGGTCTGGGTGCTCGCGCCGGAGCCGGAGAACGTGCCCGACAGGTCCGAGCTCGCGGCGCTGCCGCCGGCGGCGGGGGTGCTGCTCTCGTTCGACGCGCTGCAGCCGGCCAGCAGGACGCTGACGGTGGCGGCGGCGCCGATCACGGCGAGGCCGTGACCGCGGAAGACAGGGCGGCGGGAGCTCGGCATCTTCTTCACAGGTGTCCTCCGTTGGTGGGCCCGGATCGATCGTGGCGTGCGGCACCGGGTCAGCCGCTCGGGCAGGACGGTAGGGCGGCAACCTGGACGGCGGGCCCCGCGCGGGTGAACGCAGGATGAACACCGACGGGTCCGGTCGGCGCCGTCCACCGAGGGCGACGGAGCGTGTCAGCGCACGGACCGTGCGTAGGCACGGTCGAGGTGGAACCGGGTGAAGCCCAGACCCTCGTAGGTGTGCAGCGCCGCCGTGTTGTCGCCCTCCACGTAGAGGACGACCGCGCCCAGGCCCGCGGCGCGCAGGTGGTGCAGGCCCGTCAGGGTGAGGAGCTTGCCCAGCCCGCGGCCCTGGGCGTCCGGGGAGATGCCGACCACGTAGACCTCGCCCAGCGCCGGGGAGTCCCCCTCCCGCGCGCCGGTCGCGGCGTGCACCTTGGTCCAGTGGAAGCCGAGCAGGGCGCCGGAGTCCCGGTCGTGGGCCAGGAACAGCCCGGCAGGGTCGAACCAGGCCTCACCGCGGCGCTGGTCGATCTCCTCCTGCCCCCACCCGCCCTGCTCCGGGTGCCAGGAGAAGGCGGCGTTGTTCACCGCGAGCAGGGCGTCGTCGTCCTGCGCGCCGGCGTAGGTGCGCACGACCACGTCGTCGCGGGCGGGCGTCGGGGGCAGCGCCGTCGCCCGCAGGTCCAGCCGCAGCTGCAGCAGGTCACGCACGCCCTCGAGGCCCGCCGCGGCGGCCAGCGCGCGGGCGCCGTCGGTGTCCCCGTGCGCCCACACCCGGGTCTCGTCACCCCCACGGTCGAGCACGTCGGCCAGCAGCGCACGGCCGTGGCCGTGGCGGCGGTGACCCGGGTCCACGGCCAGCTCACCGACGGGGGTGCCGCCTCCCGCGTCGAGGTTGGCGTAGCCGACCAGGCCGTCCCCGGCCCCCACCCCGGTGCGGAGCAGGTGCGCCGACGGGCGACCGAGCGCGCGCAGCACGTCGTCGCCCACCGCCGCCACGCCGTCGGCGCGGCGCGCGCGCTCCAGCAGTGCGAGCACCTGCTGCTGCGTCGCGTCGTCCAGCTCGGCCGACCACGTCCCCGCGCTCACGCGCGCGCCCCGCTCGGTGGCAGCACCGGGCCACCGTCGACCAGCTCGGACGCATCGGTCGTCGGGCTGGGGTCGGTGCCCACGGCGGACCGCCCGCCCCGGGCGGGCCGCACCGCCTTGTAGCCCACGTTGCGCACGGTGCCGATGAGCGCCTCGTGCTCGGCGCCGAGCTTGGCCCGCAGCCGCCGCACGTGCACGTCGACCGTCCGGGTGCCGCCGAAGAAGTCGTAGCCCCACACCTCCTGCAGGAGCTGGGCCCGGGTGAACACCCGTCCGGCGTGCTGGGCCAGGTACTTCAACAGCTCGAACTCCTTGTAGGTGAGGTCCAGCGGCCGGCCCCGCAGGCGGGCGGTGTACGTGGCCTCGTCGATGAGGAGGTCACCGAGGGCGACGGTGCCGACGGCCTCGTCCGCACCGGCGCTGGCGTGCCGGCCGAGCAGCAGGCGCAGGCGCGCGTCCAGCTCCGCGGGGCCGGTGCCGGGCAGCAGGAAGTCGTCCACCCCCCACTCCGACGAGACCGCGACGAGGCCGCCCTCGGTGAGCACGGCCACCACCGGCACCCCCACCGCGGTGCTGCCGAGCAGCCGGCACAGGCCGCGGGCGGCGACCAGGTCGGTGCGGGCGTCGACCAGGGCCACGTCGGCACCCCCCGCGTCGAGCAGCGAGGCCACCTCGGGCGGAACCACCCGCAGCACGTGCGCGAGCAGGGGCAGCGAGGGCAGGACCGACTCCGCGTCGGGGTCGTTCGTCAGCAGCAGCAGCTCCACGCGCACCCTTCCGATGGCAGGGTCCTCGGACGTCGAGCGGTGAGGTTACCCGCGTTGACGAGCACGGCGGCCCGACCGTGCCGTCCCGCCCCACCGGGCCGGGCAGGATGGGCGCATGAGGAAGCTGCTGGCGTCGGTGGTCGTCCTGGTGGCGCTGCTCGTGCTCGCCGACTTCGGGACCGCCGCCTACGCCGAGTACCGCATCTCGCGGGAGCTCCGCGACCAGCTCACGCTGACCGCGGACCCGGACGTGCGCATCAACGGCTTCCCCTTCCTCACCCAGGCCGTGCGCGGCGAGTACGGCTCGGTGCAGGTGCAGGGGAACGGGGTGCCGGTGCCCGACCTGGGCACCGTCTCCCTCACCGCCGTCCTGCACGGGGTGCGGCTGCCGCCCGGCGACGTGGCGCGGGGCGAGGTCACCGACGTCGTCGCCGACGCGGTGGATGCGAGCGTCCGCATCGGGGCCACCACCCTGGGCCAGTACCTCCGCATCCCCGACCTGCGGGTCAGCGAGCCGCCGGGGGCCGCGTCGAGCGGCACGGAGGCACCCCGGCGCGCCGTCGTCCTCACCGGGACGGTGTCGCTGCTGGGGGTGCAGCAGGAGCTCAGCGTCGAGGCCGGGCTCAGCATGGTCGACGGCGCCGTGGTGATCACCGCCACGGGGCTGGACCTGGCGGCCGGTGGCGGGTCCGGCTCGTTCACCGAGAGCGTGCTCGACGGTCTGCTCTCCCGCTTCTCGGTGACCCTCGACCCCGCAGCCCTGCCCTTCGGCATCACCCCGACCGTGGTGCGCGCCGACGGCTCCGACCTCGTCGTCGAGGGCTCCGGCACCGACGTCACCGTGGTCGACGGCCCGACCGGGCGCTGAGCCGCCCGCCGGATAGGATGTGCCGATGTTGGTTCACTTCTTCACCGCGCTCCTGGTCATCGACTCCGTGCTGATCACGTTGTTCGCGGTCTACGTGGTCTACCGGCTGGTGACCGAGCAGTCGTGAGCCCCACCCCGGACGAGGGCCTCGGCGACGAGGGAACGGGCACCGCGGCCGGCTCGGGCGACCGCGCGATCTCCGTGGCCGCCGAGCGCGCGCGCACCACCGCGGCCCGCAACGCCCCCGCCTTCAGCGACCTGCCCGTCCCCGACGACACCGCGAACCTGCGCCTGGGCCCGGACCTGCACCCGGACCTGTTGGCCCTGCTGCCGCTGGTCGGCGTGTGGCGCGGGACCGGCGAGGCCAGCCACCCCGGGATCGAGCCCTACAGGTTCGGCCAGCAGGTCGTCGTCGCCCACGACGGGCGCGCGTTCCTGACCTGGGAGTCGCGCTCCTGGGTGCTCGCCGAGCCCGGTCTCGACGACACGAACAGCGAGACCAACCGCAGCGACACGAACAGGGGCGACACGTTCGACGCGGTCCTCGGTCCCTCGCTCCGCGAGAGCGGGTTCTGGCGGGTCCAGGCCACCGACGACGGCGAGGACACCCTGGAGCTGCTGCTCACCCACGCCGCCGGCACGGTCGAGCTCTACTACGGCGCGGCCGTCGGCACCGCGGCGTGGGAGATCGCGACCGACGTCGTCATCCGCAGCTCCTCGGGCGCGGAGTCGACCGGTGCGACCCGGCTCTACGGGATCGTCGACGACGGAGACCTGGCCTGGGTGGAGGAGCGCGCGATGGGCGGGGCTCCCCTGCAGCCGCACCTCTCGGCCAAGCTCGCCCGCGTCGTCGGCTGAGCGCAGCCCGGATCCGACCTCCCGGGACCGCGATCCTCGCGCGAGTCGCAGTTCCGGCCGTCCGGGAGCGACACGCGCGCAGTGCGGCCCCCGAGCGTCCTCCGTCGTGACGGAGCCTGACCAGGACCGGTCAGGGGCTCGGGGGCCGGGTGACTGCCGGGGATTCGCCGTCCGCTCGTGCGACGAGGAACTCCCGATCAGCGTTGGAGCGGCTAGCGGGCAGCCACCTCACGTGTCCATGCGTCGTTCAACCTCAGACCACCTCCTCTCTCGTGTGCCACCACGCTACGTCCGCACCGGCACTCCGGCAACAGGATTCACGCGAGCAGCGAGGCCAGCTCCGCGGTGAGCGCGGCGGCGGGCTCCGCCCGGGGCAGCACCACCCCGTCCAGGGTGTGCACCCGGGCGAGCAGGCGCACGCTGGAGAGCAGCCAGACCGCGGCGGCGTCGGTGAGCTCCGCAGCCTCCACCCGCCCCACGGTGCAGGTGAACCCCGCCTGCCCGGCGGCCCGGAACAGCGCTTGCTGGGTGGTTCCCGGGAGGATCCCCGTCTCCACCGGGGGGGTGACCAGCTCGCGTCCCCGGGCGACGACGACGGTCGAGGTGGGCCCCTCCAGCACGGCCCCGTCGGTGCTGGTGAAGATCACGTCGTCCGCCCCGAGCGCGACCGCGTGGCGCAGGGCGGCCATGTTCACCGCGTAGGAGAGGGTCTTCGCCCCGAGCAGCAGCCACGGCGCGCGGGACGCGAGGTCGCTGGGCAGGCCGCGCTCGAGCCGCAGCACCGACACCCCGGCCTCCCGCTGGTCGGCGACGGCGGGCGTGACGGGGCTGCCGGTCGCCCACCCCGTGGGGGTGCTGCCCCCCTCGCGGCCCCGGCTCAGCAGCAGCCGCACCACCAGCTCCGGCGCGGCACCCGCCCCGGCGCCACCCCCGACACCGGCGGTGCGCGCCCACTGCTCGCGCACCGTTGCGATGCACCGCCGCCAGGCGTCGCGGTCGGGCTCGGGCAGACCCAGCGCGGCGGCGGAGCGGGCCATCCGGTCCAGGTGCGCCCGCTCCTCGCGGACCACCCCGTCCCGGACCAGCAGCGTCTCGAAGACCCCGTCGCCACGGACGGCCGCGAGGTCGTCCGCCGCGAGCAGCGGAGCCCCCGGGTCGTGCACCGCGCCGTCCAGCCCCACGACCACCCGCACCGTCATGCCCGCGAGCCTACGATCACCCCATGGCAGATCCCGGCACGTCGGCAGTCGCGTCGGGGCCCGCACCCGGTCTCCGGGGCACGCTGCACGAGCGCGGGCTGCGGATGACGCCGCAGCGGCAGATGGTCCTCGACGCGGTCCGGCACCTCGGCCACGGCACCCCCGAGGCCGTGTGCACCCACGTGCAGCGCACCGCGCCGGCGGTGAACATCTCCACCGTGTACCGCACCCTGGACCTGCTCGAGGAGATCGGCGTCCTCCGGCACACCCACCTGGGCCACGGCGCCCCCACCTACTCCGCCGACGAGCACCCGCACGTGCACCTGGTCTGCCACCGCTGCGACGCGGTCACCGAGATCAGCCCGGCCGTGCTCGCCCCGCTCACCGCCGCCCTCGCCGAAGCGCACGGCTTCACCCTGGACCCCTCCCACCTCGCGCTGTCCGGGGTGTGCGCGTCCTGCGCCGAGCTGGACACGACCCCGTCCGTCACACCTCAGGAGACCCCGTGAGATCCCCCCTGCTCGACATCCGCGGCGCGATCGCCAACCCCGACGGCACCCCGGACGCGGGCGTGGCCTGGCACCTGGGCGACCCCTTCGGCGAGCAGCGTGCCGCCAGCACCGGGCTGGCCGTCGTCGACCGCAGCCACCGCGGGCTGCTCGCGGTGACCGGCGCCGAGCGGTTGAGCTGGCTGCACGCGCTGACCACCCAGCACCTGCTCGCCGTGGCCGACGGCTCGGGCGCGGAGAACCTCGTCCTCGACGGTCAGGGCCGGGTGGAGCACCACCTCGTCATGGCCGACCTCGAC
Organism: Mycobacteriales bacterium; assembly: GCA_038234335.1. Classification (GTDB taxonomy): domain Bacteria; phylum Actinomycetota; class Actinomycetes; order Mycobacteriales; family Mycobacteriaceae; genus Rhodococcus_D. The sequence continues at coordinate 114,689 of JBBSUN010000003.1, read as the reverse complement.
GGCTCCACCTGGATCGACACCGAGACCGACCGCGCCGCCGGCCTGCTCTCCTACCTGCAGAAGATGGTGTTCTGGTCGCAGGCCGCCCCGCGCGACGCCGGGTCCGAGCTCGCCCAGCTGAGCCTGGTCGGCCCCGCCCTGCAGGAGCGGGTCGGCGAGCTGCTGGGGCTGCCCCCGGCCACCTACGGGGTGGCGGCCCTCGAGGGAGGTGGCTTCGTGCGCCGCATGCCGTGGCCCGGGGTGGACGCGGCGGACGTGCTCGTCCCCCGCGACCAGCTGCGCACCTGGTGGGAGCGGTTGTCCGCCGCCGGCGCCCGCCCGGCGGGGACGTGGAGCTTCGAGGCCCTGCGGGTGCAGGCGCTGCGGCCGCGACTGGGTGTGGACACCGACGAGCGCACCATCCCCCACGAGGTCGGCTGGATCGGCGGCGTGGAGACCGGCGGGGCGGTGCACCTGGACAAGGGCTGCTACCGCGGGCAGGAGACGGTGGCCCGGGTGCACAACCTCGGCAAGCCCCCCCGACGGCTGGTGCTGCTGCACCTGGACGGCTCGGCCGACGGCCGTCCGGAGCCGGGTGACGACGTGACCGCCGGGGCACGGGTGGTCGGACGCCTGGGCACCGTGGTCGACCACCACGAGCTGGGGCCGATCGCCCTGGGCCTGCTCAAGCGCAGCGTCCCGGTGGAGACCGAGCTGGTCGCGGGGCCGTGCGCGGTCGCCATCGACCCGGACTCCGTCGTGCCCGAGGCGCTGGTCCAGGCCGGCCGCGCCGCGGTCGACCGGCTGCGCGGGCGCGCGTGAGCGGCGAGCTGCTCGCGGTGTGCACCGTCGCCGAGGTCATCCCCGACGCCGGGCGGGGCGGGCGCACCGGCATCGACAAGCGGCCCCGGACGGGTCCGGTCACGGTCACGGCCGCGGGCCTGGACGGCGACGAGATCTGCGACACCGAGCACCACGGCGGACGCGACCAGGCGGTGTACGCCTACGCCGCGGAGGACGCCCGGCGGTGGGCGGACGAGCTGGGTCAGGAGGTGCGGCCCGGCCGGTTCGGGGAGAACCTCACCGTCCAGGGGCTGACGGTCAGCGACGCCGTCGTCGGACAGCGCTGGCGGGTCGGGGGCCAGTGCGTCCTCGAGGTGACCCTGCCGCGCGACCCGTGCGCCACCTTCGCCCGCCGGGTCGACGCGACGTTCGGCGTCCAGGAGCACTGGGTGCGGCGCTTCAGCGAGCGGGGGGACACCGGGGCCTACCTGCGGGTGGTCGAGCCCGGCGAGGTCCGGGCGGGCGACGTGGTCGAGGTCGTGCACACCCCCGAGCACGGGGTGACCGTCCGCGACGTGTTCGTCGCGACGGACCCCGGGGCCATGGGACGGCTGCTCCGCGAGGGCCGCGACGTGCCGGCCAAGGCGGCGGCGAAGGCCGAGCGGGTCGCGACCCGAGCGGGTGGGTCGTGACCGCGGCCTCGTTGCCCTCCGGGTCTCCGACGGCGAGGATGTGCCCATGATCGAAGTGCGTCCCGGCGGTCGCCGTCGGATCGACAAGGTGCTGGACCCGGACTTCGCCGTCGACCTGGCGTCGCTGGACCTGGACGAGCTGCGCTCCCGTCGCGACGAGGCCGCCCAGGAGGAGACCGACCTCTCGTACCTCCGGCGGCTGCTGCAGGCCCGCGCGGACCTCGTCCGGGCCGAGCAGTCCCACCGCGCCGGCACGCCGGGCAGCACGGTGGACGACCTCGCCGACGTGCTGGGCGCCGGGGTCACCGGCCCCGCGCACGGCTCCGGCCGGTTCCTCACGGTGAACCCCTCCCGGGCCGGCGAGCACCGCCGCCACGGTGAGGCCCTGGCCGCCGACCCCGAGCTCTCCGACGTGATCCACCTGGACGTCGACCAGCTCGCCCGAGCCCTGACCGCGTTCGAGGCCGAGGAGCACGACACGAGCGAGGCCCGCCACCAGGTGCAGGCCGTGATGGACGCCTGCAACGCCGAGATCGGTCGCCGGTACCGCGACGGGACCGCCTCGATCGACGGGCTGCTCGACGCCGAGCGCGCGGGCACCCGCCACGAGGCGCACCCCGCACCGTGAGCGTCGCCCTGGTCGAGGTGGTCCGCTCGGGCTTCACCGAGGGGGTGCACCGCGGGTCGCTCGTGGTCCTCGATGCCGACGGTGCCGTCGAGCTGGCCGTGGGCGAGGTCGACGTCCCCGTCTACCCCCGCTCGTCGAACAAGCCGCTGCAGGCCGTCGCCCTGCTGCGCAGCGGGTTCGCGCCGGCGAGCACGCAGGCCCTGGCGCTGTCCAGCGCCTCGCACTCCGGCGAGGACGCGCACGTCCGCGGCGCCCTGGACCTGCTGGCCGGCGCCGGGCTGACCGAGGAGCACCTGCGGTGCCCGGCCGACCTGCCCGGCCACGAGCCGACCCGGGAGGCCCTGCTGGCCGCCGGGGGCCGACGACGGCGGGTGTTCCACAACTGCTCGGGCAAGCACGCCGCCATGCTCGCCACCTGCGTCGCAGCGGGGTGGTCCACCGACGGGTACACCCACCCCGACCACCCGCTGCAGCGCACGGCCGCCGCCACCGTGGCCGAGCTGGCCGGCGAGGCCGTCGCCGCCCCCGGGGTCGACGGCTGCGGCGCCCCGATCTTCGCCCTGAGCCTCACCGGGCTGGCCCGGTCCTTCGCCACCCTGGTCGGCGCCACCGGCGGCACCGCCGAGCGCCGCGTCGCCGACGCGGTCCGGGCCCACCCGTTCCTGGTCTCCGGCACCGGCCGGGAGGACCTGCAGCTCATGACGGCGGTGCCCGGGCTGCTGTGCAAGGCCGGGGCCGAGGGGGTGCACGCCGGTGCGCTGCCCGACGGACGGGCGTTCGCGGTGAAGATCGACGACGGCGCGAACCGCGCGCGCGGCCCCGTCACGGTCGAGGTGCTGCGTCGCTGGGGCTGCGCGGGACTCGCTTGGCTCGCCGCGCTGGAGCACGAGCCGCTGCTGGGGGGTGGGGTGCCGGTGGGTGAGGTGCGGCTCGTGCCCGGGGTGCTCGGACGCTAGCTGGCGTGCTCCCAGGAGCGCACCCGCGCCCAGAAGGCGAGGACGGGGGCGAGGGTGTCGCGGACGTCCGCACCCTCCCCACGCTCGAGCTGGCCGACCACCTCGTGCACCACCGCGCAGCTGCGGTCCTGGGCGAGCGCCGCGTCGTCGAGGCGCGCCCCGATCCCGCCGTAGTCCAGCTCGACCGCGCAGCCGTCGGGGAAGCGGTGCAGCCAGCGGAGCACGTCGCCCAGCGCGGCGGCGGTGCCGGTGTCGCCGAGGTGCTCGGCCACGGTCCCCAGCACGCGGGCCCCCCGCACCCGCACGTCGGACATCGCCACCCGCCACACCGGCCGGCGCAGGCCGTCGGTCTCCAGCAGCTGCACCGCACCGGGGTCGACGAGTGCGAACCAGGCCAGCGGCACCGCCCAGCTGCTGCTGAGCACGTGCACCGGGGACGTCGCGCCCGCGAGCACCGCTCGGGCCTCGCCCTCGAGCGCGGACCCCGGCGCCGTGGCCCGCACGAGCAGGTCGGGCAGCCCCCGCGGAGCGGCCAGCAGCGCGGCGGCGGTCCGGGGACGGGTGTCCCACGGACAGACCAGCGTCCCGGGCCCGACCACCCGGTGGGCGCCGCCGGTGACCTGGTCCGGCTCCAGGCTGCCCACGGTGACGTCGTCGGTCGGCAGCCGGCCGGTGGTCACCGCGACCAGGCCGGCGCTGCGCTCCACCCGCAGCGCAGCCACCACCCCGGGGCACCCGCGGACCAGGACACGCGCCAGCTCGGTCCGCCGGGGCTCGTCGAGACCGGCCAGGGGCTCGTGGACGCGCAGGTGGGCCACCGGGGGGACGTGCGGGACTCCGGGGACACCGCCCGCGCGGGGTGACGAGGTCGACACCGCCCCATGCTCGCACTCCCGGTGCCCCGCGCGGGTGACGCGGCGGGCACGGTGTCAGCGCCCGGGGACAACGCGCGGTACTGTGACGACAGGAAGAACACACACACGAACGGGGCCGCCGCATCCCCTGGCCGCCCCGGTCCTTGCACGAGGGGGTCTTGCCATGGGCCGCGGCCGGGCGAAGGCGAAGCAGACCAAGGTTGCCCGGGAGCTCAAGTACAGCTCCCCCAGCACGAACTTCGACACGTTGGCTCGGGAGCTGTCCGGTCATCCGGAGGTCCCCCGACCCGCTCCCGTCGAGGAGCCCCGCTCCCGGTGGGACGAGGACGATCGGGACGACGGGGACGACGCCGACCGTCGTTGACGTCTGGCGCACACCGGCCCGTGATCTCGCGGTCACGACCGGGTGCGCCCGTGGCACACTGACGGGGCCCGCCGCGCTCCACCCCCCTGGGCGCGGCGGGCCCTCGTCACGTCCGGCTCAGAACGCCCGCGCGTACTGGTCGGGCCACCCGCCGTCGGCGCCCAGCGCCTCGATCGCGCGGGAGGGCCAGTAGGGGTCGCGCAGCAGCTCCCGGCCCAGCAGGACGAGGTCGGCCCGGCCCTGCGCCAGGATCGCCTCGGCCTGCTCGGGCTCGGTGATCATGCCGACCGCGCCGACGGGGAGCGCCCCGCCCGTGCGCACCTGCTCCGCCAAGGGCACCTGGTAGCCCGGACCCACCGGGATGTCCGCGCGCGGCACCGCACCGCCGGAGGAGCTGTCCACCAGGTCGGCCCCGGCCTCGGCGAGCGCCCGGGCGAGCACCACGCTGTCCTCGCCGCTCCAGCCGCCCTCGGTCCAGTCCGAGGCGGAGATGCGCACGAGCACGGGCACGTCCTGGCCCACGGCCTCCCGGACCGCCCGCACCACCTCGAGGGTCAGACGCATCCGGTGCTCGAGCGGGCCGCCCCACTCGTCGGTGCGGGTGTTGGTCAGCGGCGAGAGGAACTCGTGCAGCAGGTAGCCGTGGGCGGCGTGGACCTCCACGACCTGGAAGCCGGCCTCCAGCGCCCGCACCGCGGCGGCCGCGAAGTCGTCGACCACGCGGGAGAGGCCGACCTCGTCGAGCGCGGTCGGGACCGGGTACGTCTCGCTGAACGGGACCTCGGTGGGCCCGACGACCGACCAGCCGCCCTCGCTGGCCGGCACCGCGCCGCGCTCGGTGTCCCACGGGCGGTAGGTGGAGGCCTTGAAACCCGCGTGGGCCAGCTGCACCCCGACGACGGCGCCCTGGGCACGGACGAACGCCGTCACCGGCGCCCACGCCCGGGTGTGCTCGTCGCTCCAGATGCCGGTGTCCTGGGGGCTGATGCGGCCCTCGGGGCTCACGGCGGTGGCTTCGGTGATCACGAGCCCGGCCCCACCCACGGCCCGGGAGCCCAGGTGCACGAGGTGCCAGGCGTCGGGCAGGCCGTCGGTGGCCGAGTACTGGCACATGGGCGAGACGGCGATGCGGTTGGGCAGGGTGACCCCGCGCAGCGTCAGCGGTTGGGCGAGCAGCGGCGTGCTGGGTGCATTCACCCCGGACGCAACGCCCGGCGGGAGCCACCCCTTCCCCTGCCCCGGTCAGAAGCCGGGGTGCTCCCCCACCAGCTCGGCGGTCGGCGGCACCGCACCGCCGTCGGCCGCCCGCTCCACGGCTCCGAGCACCCAGGAGCGCACGTGGCGCGCGGTCAGCACGGCCCGTGCCCGGTCCACGTCCTCCGGCGCGACCACGGCCACCATGCCGACCCCCATGTTGAAGGTCTGCTCCATCTCCGCGCGCTCGACCCGGCCGAGCTGGGCGATGAGACCGAACACCGCGGCCGGCGACCAGGTGCCGCGATCGAGGACGGCCCGGGTGCCCGGGGGCAGCACCCGCGCCAGGTTCGCGGTGAGGCCGCCCCCGGTGACGTGGCAGAAGGTGCGCACCTCCGTCTCCGCGGCCAGCGCCAGGCAGTCCTTGGCGTAGATGCGGGTGGGCTCGAGCAGCTCCTCGCCCAAGGTGCGACCCAGCTCCTCGACGTGCCCGTCCAACGACATGCGGGCGATCTCCAGCAGCACCTTCCGGGCCAGGGAGTAGCCGTTGGAGTGCAGCCCGGAGGACTGCATGGCGAGCACCACGTCCCCGGCGCGCACCCGCTCGGGGCCCAGCACCGAGTCGGCCTCGACGATGCCGACCCCGGTCGCGGAGAGGTCGTAGGCGTCGTCGAGCATGAGACCGGGGTGCTCGGCGGTCTCCCCGCCCAGCAGGGCGCACCCGGCGATCACGCAGCCGGCCGCGATGCCGGAGACGATGTCGGCGACCCGCTCGGGGACGACCTTGCCGACGGCGATGTAGTCCTGCAGGAACAGCGGCTCGGCGCCGGAGACCACGAGGTCGTCGACGACCATGGCGACCAGGTCCAGGCCCACCGTGTCGTGCTTGTCCAGGGCCTGCGCGATGGCGAGCTTGGTGCCCACGCCGTCGGTCGAGGCGGCCAGCACCGGCTCCCGCCAGCGGTCGGTGCGCAGCTGGAACAGCCCCGCGAAACCGCCGATGCCACCGAGCACCTCGGGTCGGGTGGCCCGCTGCGCGTGCGGGGCGAGCAGCGCGACGGCCCGATCGCCGGCGGCGATGTCCACACCCGCCGCGGCGTAGGAGGAGCCGTGCCGGTGCTCGCGGTCGGTCATCGCAGGGGTGCTCCAGGGACGGTCCGGGGACGGGCGAGCGGGTGCGCGCCGAGGGGCGACGGTACCCGAGGGACGACCGCCCCCGCACGATCGATGGTGCTCAGCTGAACGCGGAGACGCCCGTCAGCGCCCGACCGAGCAGCAGCGTCTGCACCTGGGTGGTGCCCTCGTACAGGGTCAGCACGCGGGCGTCGCGCAGGTACTTGGCCAGCGGGTACTCCTCGGTGAAGCCGTAGCCGCCGTAGACCTGGACGCACCGGTTGGCCGCACGGACCGCCATCTCCGCCGCGTAGTACTTGGCCGCGGAGGCCTCGTTGCGGAAGGGCTGGTCGTGGTCGGCCAGGTCGCAGGCCTTCCACACGAGCAGGCGGGCCGCGTCGCGCTCCACCTGGGTCTCCACCAGCAGCTGCTGCACGAGCTGGAAGCCGGCGACCTTCCTGCCGAACTGGGTGCGGTCCTGCGCGTAGGAGAGCGCGGCGTCCAGGCAGGCGGTGGCCAGGCCGACGGCGGAGGCGGCGATGGAGGTGCGACCGCGGTCGAGCGCGGTCATGGCGACGGTGAACCCCCGGCCCTCCTCGCCGAGCATGGCGCTGGTGGGCACGACGACGTCGTCGAGGTGCAGCGCGGCGGTGTCCTGCCCGCGCAGGCCCAGCTTGTCGTGGATCTTGGTGGCGGAGAAACCCTCGGAGTCCGTCGGCACGAGGAACGCGCTGACGCCGCGGGCGCCCTCGCCGCCGGTGCGGGCCATGACCAGCGCCACGTCGGCCCAGTTGCCGTTGGTGATGAACTGCTTGGAGCCGGTGATCCGGTAGGTGTCGCCGTCCTTGACCGCCTTGGTGGTCAGCGCGCCCGCGTCGGAGCCGGTGCCGGGCTCGGTGAGGCCGAAGCAGGCCAGCTGCTCGCCGGAGCACAGCCCGGGCAGCCAGCGCTCCTGCTGCTCGGTGGTGCCGTACTTCACGATCGACTTCGCCACCAGGCCCAGCGAGACGCTGACGATGCCGCGGATGGCCTGGTCGCCCCGGCCCAGCTCCTCGATGGCGAGGGCGTAGGCGAACATGTCGCCGCCGGAGCCACCGAGCTCCTCGGGGACGCCGAGACCCAGCAGGCCGGCGTCGCCGAGCTTGCGCACGATCCCGCGGTCCACCTCCTGCGCGCGGTCCCACGCGGGGGCGTGCGGCACGACCTCCTTGTCGACGAACGCGGCCGCCGACTCCTTCAGGGCCTGGTGCTCTTGCGACAGCGTGAGGTCCACGCAACACCTCCGTGATCTGGGGCCGGGCAGTGCCGGCCGCGTCCCCGCACGGTAGTCCGGGAGGGGCCGCCTCGCGCCCTCGGGGGCGTGCGTCGCCGAGCAGTACGCGATCTGAGGAGAATCTCTGAGCTCGTACTGCCCGCGCGGCACCCGACCTCCCGCGCAGGAGCGCGGGTCAGGGTCGCTGCAGCGCCGGGTCGTCGGGGTGGGCGGCGACCTCGCGGGCCACCGCGTCGGCGGCACTGTCCAGCATCCCCTCGAGCACGTTCTTGCCGATCGCCGCCTCGTGGGGCAGCGGGATGGGGTACTCGCCGGTGAAGCAGGCGGTGCACAGCCGGTTGCGGGGCTGCTCGGTGGCGGCGACCATCCCGTCCACGGAGATGTAGCCGAGGCTGTCGGCGCCGATGGAGCGGCGGACCCCTTCGAACACGTCGTCACCGTCGCCGAGGCCGTTGGCGATGAGCTCGGCGGGGCTGGCGAAGTCGATGCCGTAGAAGCACGGCCAGCGCACCGGCGGCGACGCGATCCGCACGTGCACCTCCAGCGCCCCGGACTCCCGAAGCATCCGGATGAGCGCGCGCTGGGTGTTGCCGCGGACGATCGAGTCGTCCACCACGACGAGGCGCTTGCCGCGGATGATGTCGCGCAGCGGGTTCAGCTTGAGCCGGATGCCGAGCTGGCGGATGGTCTGGCTGGGCTGGATGAACGTGCGCCCCACGTAGGCGTTCTTCACCAGGCCCTGCCCGTAGGGGATGCCCGAGGCCTGCGCGTAGCCGATCGCGGCGGGCGTGCCCGACTCCGGGACGGGGATGACGAGGTCGCCCTCGACGGGGTGCTCGACGGCGAGGCGGCGGCCGATGTCCACCCGGGTCGCGTGGACGGAGCGACCGGAGATGGTGGTGTCCGGCCGCGCCAGGTACACGTACTCGAAGACGCAGCCCTTGGGCGTCGGGTTCGCGAAGCGGGCGGAGCGCACGCCGTCGGCGTCGATGGCCAGCATCTCGCCGGGCTCCACGTCGCGGACGAAGCTCGCGCCCACGATGTCCAGCGCTGCGGTCTCGCTGGCCACGACCCAGCCGCGCTCCAGGCGGCCCAGGACCAGGGGGTGCACCCCGTGCGGGTCGCGCGCCGCGTAGAGGGTGTGCTCGTCCATGAACACCAGGCAGAACGCGCCCCGCAGGTCGGGCAGGAGCTCCAGGGCCGCGGCCTCGATGGTGCGGTCGGCGGCGGCGTGGGCCAGCAGCGCGGTGAGCAGGTCGGAGTCGGTGGTGGCGGCGATCCGGTCGCTGCGGGTGTTCAGCAGCCCGGCCTCCCGCGCACGGGCCGCGAGCTCGGCGGTGTTGACCAGGTTGCCGTTGTGGCCCAGGGCCATCGACGTCCCGGCCCGGGTGGTGCGGAAGGTGGGCTGGGCGTTCTCCCAGGTCACCGCGCCGGTCGTCGAGTAGCGGGTGTGGCCGATCGCGATGTGGCCCTGCATGGCCGCGAGGGTCTGCTCGTCGAAGACCTGGCTGACCAGGCCGAGATCCTTGAACACCAGCACCTGGGCACCGTCGCCCACCGCGATGCCGGCCGCCTCCTGGCCGCGGTGCTGGAGCGCGTAGAGGCCGTAGTACGACATCTTGGCCACCTCCTCGCCGGGGGCCCAGACGCCGAAGACGCCGCACTCCTCGCGGGGCGCGTTCTCGAGCTCGTCGGTCCGGTCGGGGACGGGGGTGGTGGACACCGGGGCAGCTCCCTCACGAGCGGGGTGGGACGAAGGTGATCGTACGGGCCGCGCGGGGGGCCTCAGGCGCGCAGCAGCGGGAGCCAGTGCGCCACCTCGGTGGCCCGGGTGCCCGATGCGCTGAGCAGGCCCGCAGCCAGGGCCTGCTCCAGCGTGCGCCGTCCGGTGACCAGCTCGAGCCAGGTCCGGGGATCGGTCTCGACGACGTTGGCCGGGGTGCCCCGGGTGTGCCGCGGCCCGGCGACGCACTGCACCGCGACGAACGGCGGCACCCGCACCTCGACGCTGTTGCCCGGGGCCACCTCGGCCAGCGAGCGGGCCGACAGGCGGACCGCGGCGGCGGTCGTGGTGCGGTCCGGCGCTGCTCCCCCGTCGAGCCAGGCCCCGACGGCCAGCACCGCGGCCCGCAGCTGCGCGGGATCGGCGGTGCGGCGGGCGGTCACCCGGACCAGCCTAGGGTCGCGCCGTGACCGTCGTGCGCCCGCTCGCCGCCCTGCTGCTGGCCGTGGGTGGGCTGGCCCTGCGCACCCGCCTCTCGGTGGCGCCCCGCCGCCGGGCCTGGGACGCCCGGGCCCGCAGCGGAGCGCTGCTGTGGGTGGCGCTGGGCGACTCGCTGACCCAGGGCACCGGCTCGACCCGGCCCGCGACGTCCTGGTTGGGGCTCGGCGTGGCCGCCGCGGAGGCCGTGACGGGCCGACGGTTCCGGGTGGTGAACCTCGCCGTGTACGGGGCGCGGGTGTCCGACGTGCTCGACGAGCAGCTGGGGGCGCTCGACCTCGCGGCGGCCGACGTCGTGACGCTGTGCGTCGGGTCCAATGACGCGGGCCGGCTCAGCCCGGAGGACTTCCGGGCCGCGCTGGGGACGATCTGCGACCTGCTGCCCGCCGGGGCCGTGGTCGGGGACGTGCCCGAGTTCCAGTGGGGCCCCCGGATCGCCGAGGCCGCCGCCCTGGCGGCGGTGGTCCGGGAGGTGGTCGCCGATCGGCCGCACCTGGTCCTCGCCCCCGTCGAGGCGGCCACCACCGGCACCCGCATCCGCACCGAGCTGGCCGGGGACTTCTTCCACCCCAACGACGCCGGGCACGCGCGGATCGCCCGGGCCTTCACCCCTGCGGTGCTGGCCCGGCTGCGGTCGGGCCCGACGGTGCTGTGCGGGTCCCTCGTCCCCGGGCTCAGCTGACGGTGACCAGGTCGACCACGAAGACGATCGTCGCGCCGCCGGGGACGGGGCCGTTGCCCGCGGCGCCGTACCCCAGCGCCGGCGGGATGACGATCTCCCGGCGGCCCCCCTCCTGCATGCCGACGATGCCCTGGGCGAAGCCGGGGACGACACCCGAGAGCGGGAACGAGATCGGCTCGTCCCCGCCCTTCCAGGAGGCGTCGAAAACCGTGCCGTCGGAGTACAGGGCACCGGTGTAGCGGACGTCGACGGTGCTGCTCTGGGCGGCGGTGGCCCCCGTGCCGGCGACGATGTCGACCGTGCGCAGCCCGTCGGGCGGGGTCCCGCCGCCGGCGCTGATGGTGGCCTCGGTGGAGGTGTCGGTCGGGTCGCCGGTGAGGGCGGGGATGCCCCCGTCCGCTCCGGCGGCAGCGCTCGAGCTCGGACCCGCACCGGATCCGCTCTGGGTCGCGGTTCCCGACGAGCCACCGCAGGCCGCGGCCCCCAGCAGGGTGGTGGCGGTGAGGACGGCGATCATGGTGCGGCGCAACTCAGGCTCCCGTGGGGGTGTCGGCGGAGGGGACGGCCGGGGGGACGGCCGGGGGGACGGCACCGCCGAACAGGGCGGGCAGGGTGGCCTCGAAGGTCTCCCGCAGCTCGAGCATCGGCACGGTGAACAGGCCCTGCACGTCGAGGGAGTCGGCGCCGTCGTCGACCACGCCGATCCGGGTCCACGGCAGGCCGCGCATGGTGCACATCGACGTGAACCGCGGCTCCTCGCTGCGGGGCACCGCCACGAGCACCCGCCCGGCCGACTCGCTGAACAGGGCCACGAACGGGTCGGCCCCCTCGGGCAGCAGCACCCGGCAGGCGGTCTCCCCGGCCAGCGCCATCTCGACCACGGCCTGGGCGAGCCCACCCTCGGAGAGGTCGTGCGCGGCGGAGATCATCCCGTCGCGCGAGCCGGCGAGCAGCACCGCCGCGAGCTCCTGCTCGCGGGCCAGGTCGACCCGGGGAGGCACCCCACCGAGGTGGTCGTGCACGACCTGCGCCCAGATGGAGCCGTCGAGCTCGTCGTGGGTGTCGCCGAGCAGGATCAGGGTCTCCCCCGCGGTGTGGCCGATGCCGGTGGGGATGCGCCGGGCCACGTCGTCGATCACGCCGAGGACCCCGATGACGGGCGTGGGCAGGATCGCCGTCTCGCCGGTCTGGTTGTACAGGCTGACGTTGCCGCCGGTGACGGGGATGCCGAGGGCGACGCACCCGTCGGCGATGCCGTGCACGGCCTGCTGCAGCTGCCACATGACGCCCGGGTCCTCCGGCGAGCCGAAGTTCAGGCAGTCGGTGACCGCGATCGGGGTGGCACCGGTGGTGGCGACGTTGCGGAAGGCCTCGGCCAGGGCCAGCTGGGCACCGGCGTACGGGTCGAGCACCGTGTAGCGGCCGGAGGCGTCGGTGGCCAGGGCGATGCCCCGCCCGGTGGCCTCGTCGATGCGGACCATGCCGGCGTCGGCGTGCTCGGCGAGCACGGTGCCGCCGCGGACGTAGCGGTCGTACTGGGAGGTGATGAAGCGGCGGCTGCAGAGCTGGGGCGAGGCCACCATCTGCAGCAGCGTGGCGCGCAGCTCCGCAGCCGTCCCCGGTCGGGCCAGTCGGGCGGAGGTGTCGGCGACGAGCGCGTCCTGGGTGGCCGGGCGCGCCACCGGGCGGTCGTAGACGGGTCCGTCGTGGGCCACGGTGCGGGGGGGGACGTCGACGACGGTCTCCCCGTGCCAGGTGATCTGCAGGTGCTCGCCGTCGGTGACTGCGCCGATGTCGGTGGCCAGGACGTCCCAGCGGGCGCAGATCGCCAGGAACGCCGCGACGTCGGCCGGCGCGACGACGGCGCACATCCGCTCCTGGGACTCCGAGGAGAGCACCTCGGCCGGCGTCATCCCGGCGGCCCGCAGCGGGACCTTGTCGAGCTCGATGTGCATGCCGCCGTCCCCGGCCGCCGCCAGCTCGGAGGTCGCGCAGCTCAGCCCGGCCCCGCCCAGGTCCTGGATCCCGACGACGACCCCGGCGGCGTACAGCTCCAGGCAGCACTCGATGAGCACCTTCTCGGTGAACGGGTCACCCACCTGCACGGCGGGGAGCTTGCGACGGGAGGTGGCCGTGTCGTCGTCGGCGGCAAACGTCGCGCTGGCCAGCACGCTCACCCCGCCGATGCCGTCCAGACCCGTTCGGGCGCCGAACAGGATGATGCGGTTGCCGGCACCCGAGGCGAAGGCGAGATGCAGGTCCTCGGTGCGCATGACCCCGGCGCAGAGCGCGTTGACCAGCGGGTTGCCCGCGTACGACGCGTCGAAGACGGTCTCCCCGCCCACGTTGGGCAGACCCAGGGAGTTCCCGTACCCGCCCACGCCGGCGACGATCCCGGGCAGCACGCGGGCCGTGTCGGGGGCGTCCGCCGGGCCGAAGCGCAGCTGGTCCATCACGGCGATCGGGCGGGCACCCATGGCCATGATGTCGCGGACGATGCCGCCGACCCCGGTGGCCGCACCCTGGTAGGGCTCCACGTAGCTGGGGTGGTTGTGGCTCTCCACCTTGAACGTCACCGCCCAGCCGTCCCCGACGTCGACCACGCCCGCGTTCTCCCCGATGCCCGCGAGCATCCGGGAGCGCATCTCGTCGGTGGTGGTCTCCCCGAAGTAGCGCAGGTGCACCTTGGAGGACTTGTAGGAGCAGTGCTCGCTCCACATCACCGAGTACATGGCGAGCTCGGCGTCGGTGGGCCGGCGGCCGAGGATCTCGCGGATCCGGGCGTACTCGTCGGCCGCCAGGCCCAGCGCCGCCCACGGCTGCTCGACACCGGGGGTCTCCGCAGCGCGCGAGACGGTGTCCAGGGCGGGGGCCGAGGTGTCGGGCGCATCCGGTGTGGTCGTCACGGGCGACGAGCCTATCCGCGTGCCGGGGTGCCTCCGTCGCGCCGCCGACCCCGGGGGAGCACCGGAGCAGGAGCACCGGTGGACCGACGGCGGCGCCTGCCTGGCGTGAGGTCGTGACGAACCCCGAACCCGGACCCCGATCACCACGCCCCGCAGGAGACGGTGTGGCGGGAGGTGGCTGCCGTCACCGTGGCCCTGCTGCCCCGCTCAGTCCGGGTGCACCCCGTCGGCGGTGCCCGGACCGCCGGGCACGGTCACCTCGCCGAGCAGCAGGTCACCGTCGGGTCCCACGGTGGAGCCCTCCGCCGACACCGCCGCGAAGCCCTGCTCCCGGGCGGCGCCGAAGCGCACCCGCAGGGAGTTGGCCACCTGGCCGACGAGGGGGTCGACCCTGGTCCTGTTGATCTCGAAGTGCATCTCGTCGGTGGTGCCGGTGTAGTCCCCGCCCCAGCGGATGACGCCTTGGGTCTCGTCGAGGATCGCCCGGATCGCCCGCACCTGCTCCTCGGTGAAGGTGTACTTGCGCCCGTTGGGGTGCAGGCTCCAGTTGAGGTCGATCGCCGTGCCGGAGGCGTGGTTGGACCAGCTGCTGGGGTTGTTGACGTTCGCCCGCCACGCGTAGGCCCCGCACTGCACCGACTGCAGCGGCTCGACGATGGCGTGGAAGCGGGTCGCCACGTGCAGCAGGATCGTCGCCGCAGCACCCGAGGAGACCGAGAGCCTCACCGAGCTGGTGCTCGGCACCACGAAGGTGCGGATCCCGATGACGCTGGGCGAGTTCGTCGTGGGCACCGGCCACCGGTTGCCCGAGCGGTTGATGGAGAGGACCTGGCTCTCGCCGACCACGCCGTCGATGCCGGCCGAGGCCGTCCCGGGGACCGAGCGCAGCGCGAGCAGCGAGGCCGCACCCACCACCCCGGTGGTCAGCAGGGCCCGCCGGTTCATGGTGGGCCGGGAGCCCGCGCGCCGCGACGGGGGGTCGCCCGCCTGGCTGGTCTCGCTCGGGATGGGGTGGTGGTTCTCGCACATCAGCAGCTCGCCTCGTCCGTCTCGGGTCGGTGTCGCGCGTTCCTCCCGAGAGGTGTCGACGATCCACAACCGGATCTCAACCCTGCTCACACGGTCGTGTCCGGTCTCCGGTGCCGTCGAGCAACGTGGCCTACCGTCCGCCGCGACTCCCCCCGGACCGCCACCCAGGAGACCTCGTGCTCGTGCACCGCCGCGCCTTCGCCCTGCTCGGAGTCACCGCCGCGACCGCCGCCGCCGCGGTGACCGACGACCTCACGGCGTCGCAGGACGTCCCCGGCCCCGACCTGGTCACCATCACCATCGGGGGCAACGACCTCGGCCCCAGCGCCATCACCGGTGACTGCGCCGCCGCGAGCCCGACCGGCCCGGTCCTCGCACCAGGAGTTCACCTCGTGCCAGGACGACGACACCTCGCCCGAGGGCAGGCCCACCGACCCCGACCCCGACGGCCGCCTCGCGAGCGTGACGGCGGAGGTGCGGGCCGCGATCGCGCAGCAGGCGACCGACCTCGGCGCTTCCCACGCCGACGTCTCCCCCAGCTCGATCGCCCACTCGGCGAGCTCGCCGGAGACCACCCGCTGGGTGGAGCCGGTGCTCCGGGGGCTCCTCGCCACGCCGGTTCCCGTACCTCCGCGC
This sequence comes from Mycobacteriales bacterium, assembly GCA_038234335.1. Taxonomy (GTDB): domain Bacteria; phylum Actinomycetota; class Actinomycetes; order Mycobacteriales; family Mycobacteriaceae; genus Rhodococcus_D. The sequence continues at coordinate 99,358 of JBBSUN010000003.1, read as the reverse complement.
CTCCGGTCGCCGCTCCCCCCGCGCCCCCGGCAGGTCCGACCCTCACCGCCCAGCCCCGGGAGCCCGTCGCCCTGGCGAACACCGGCCCCGTCGCCCTGATCCCGATCGGCGTCGTTGCCGGCCTGCTGCTGGCCGCGGGCCCCACGGTGGTGCTGGTGGGACGGCGGCGCTGATCCGCGCTCAGTGCGCGGGTGGCCCGCCGTCGTTGCGCTCGGTGTCGCGGCTCGGCTGCACCCGCTTCGGCTCGCCCGGCATCTTCGGGTAGCTCGGGGGGTAGGGCAGGTCGCCGAGGCCGCCACTCTCGTCTCGCTCGGCGAGGTCCAGCAGCGTGTCGAGGGTGAACGCGCGGGCGTCGATGTCGGCCATCGGGTCGCCCCGCTCGGCGAGCAGCCCGGCGACGGTGGCCATGGTGCAGTCGTCGGGGTCCACGTCGACCAGCTCGGCCCAGGTCACCGGCGTGCTCACCGTCGCGCGCGGCGTCTTGCGGATCGAGTAGGCGCTGGCGATGGTGCGGTCGCGGGCGTTCTGGTTGTAGTCGACGAAGATCTGCGCCCCGCGCTGCTCCTTCCACCACGCCGTGGTCACCCGGCCGCCCGCCCCCCGCTCCACCTCGCGGGCGAAGGCGATGGCCGCCCGACGCACCTCGGTGAACGTCCAGCGGGGCTCGATCCGCACGTAGACGTGCACCCCGCGTCCACCGGAGGTCTTGGGGAAGCCCACCAGGCCCAGCTCGGCGAGCAGCGGTGCCACCACCTCCAGCGCGATGTCGCGGGCCTCGTCGAACCCGGTGCCGGGCTGCGGGTCGAGGTCGATGCGCAGCTCGTCAGGGCGGTCCACGTCGGTGGCGCGGGCGTGCCAGGGGTGGAAGGTGACGGTGCCCATCTGCGCGGCCCACGCGACGTCGGCGGGCTGCTGCGGACACAGCGCGTCCGCCGAGCGTCCGGAGGGAAAGGTGACCCGCACGGTCCGCAGGTGCTCGGGGTGCTTGGCCGGCACCCGTTTCTGGTACACCTCCTCGCCGGCGATCCCGTCGGGGAAGCGCTGCAGGTAGGTCGGCCGGTTGCGCAGCGCGGTGAGGATCGCGCCGTCCTCCGCCACCGCCCGGTAGTGCTCGAACACGTGCCGCTTGGTGCCCTGCGCGCCCAGCTCGGGGAACACGACCTTGTCCGGCGAGCTCAGCCGCACCTCGACCCCGCCGACGTGGTGCGTCTCGGCCTTGCCGTGCTCCTCCTTGCTCACTCCCCACCCGCCAGCACGTCGTCGAACGAGTACCGGACGGGCACGTCGAGCTGGTCGTAGGTGCAGCTCTCGGGCTCCCGGTCCGGCCGCCAGCGGACGAAGCGGGCGACGTGCCGCAACCGGTCGCCCTCCATCTGGTCGTAGGCGATCTCGACGACGCGCTCCGGGCGCAGCGGCACCCAGCCGTGGTCCTCCCGGGTGTTCCACCGGTTGGGCTCGCCGCGCTGCTTCTCCGTGCCCACCCGCAGCGGCTCCAGCTCCACGAGGTGGGCCAACCGCATCGCGTCGGTGAAGGCGGAGGCCCCGCCGATCATGTGCAGCTCGCCGTCGCGGTAGAGCCCCAGCAGCATGGAGCCGATGCCCGGCTTGGACTTGTGCGACCGGTACCCGAGCACGACGGCGTCGGCGGAGCGGTGGTGCTTGATCTTCAGCATGTCGCGCTTGTCGGGCAGGTAGGGCCCGGCCAGGCGCTTGGCGACCACCCCGTCCAGGCCGGCGCCCTCGAACTCGGCGAACCAGCGGGTGGCCGTCGCCGCGTCCTGCGTGGCGGCGGTGGCGTGGATGGACGGACCCGGCCCGACGGCGGCGAGCAGGGCCGCGCGTCGCACGGAGAACGGCTGCGCCACCAGCTCCTCGTCGCCGACCTGGAGGGCGTCGAACAGCACCAGCTGGGCGGGGGTCTCGCGGCTGAGCAGCTGCACCCGGCTGTCGGCGGGGTGGATGCGCTGGCTGAGGGACTCCCAGTCCAGCCGGGTCCGGCCGTCGACGACCGTGGGGACGACGACCTCGCCGTCGAGCACGCAGCGCTCCGGCAGCTCCGCCTTGACCGCCTCGACGAGCTCGGGGAAGTAGCGGGTGAGCTCCTTGGTGCTGCGCGAGCCGAGGACCACGTCGTCGCCGTCGCGGAAGACCAGGCAGCGGAAGCCGTCCCACTTGGGCTCGTAGCTCCACGCCGGCTCCCCGTCGGGCTGCGGCGGCACGGCGTCGACAGCCTTCGCCAGCATCGGCTTGATCGGCGGTCGCATGCGGGCATTCTGCCCTCGTGCGTGATAACTGGACCCCTGAGGCGATGTTTCGATCACAGCGGACCGCGCTGGTGACGGGGGTGAGCCGGCGGGCGGGCATCGGGTTCGCCCTCGCCCGCCGGCTGCTCGACGACGGGTTCCGCGTGGTGGTCCACCACCACGTGCCCCACGACGCGGCCCAGCCGTGGGGTGCCGACGACCTCGATGACGTGCTCGCCGCGCTGCCGGGTCTCGCTGGGCACGTGGGCGCCGACCTGGCCGAGACCGACGCCCCGGCCCGGGTCGTGGCGGAGACCGTGGCGCTGGTGGGGCACCTGGACGTGCTCGTCGCCAACCATGCCCGCTCGGCCCCGGACGGCACGCTGGCGCAGGTCACCGCAGCGATCCTCGACGGGCACTGGGCGGTGGACGCGCGCTCGGTGGTCCTGCTCGTCCAGGCTCTCGCCGCCCAGCACGACGGGCGCCCGGGTGGACGCGCCGTGCTGCTGACCTCCGGGCCGGGGCTGGGCCCGATGCCGGGTGAGGTGGCCTACGCCGCGGCGAAGGGCGCGCTCGCGGCGATCACCCCGACCCTGGCCGACGAGCTGGCGCCGGGGATCCTGCTCAACACCGTGAACCCCGGACCGGTGGACACCGGGTACGCCACCGGTGACGCGCACGCCGCCGTGGCCGCCCGCTTCCCGGGCGGTGCGTGGGGTGAGCCGGACGACGTCGCCCGGCTCGTCTCGTGGCTGGTCGGTGATGAGGGGCGCTGGATGGTGGGGCAGGTGCTGCACACCGAGGGCGGGTTCCGTCGAGGCTGACGTCCGACGATGCACAGATGCTACCGTCGCGCATGACCACAGCGGGACTCCGTGAGCTGCGCCAGCGGGCGAGTGATCTCGTGCGGGCGGCCGAGGGCGGTGAGGTCATCGAGGTCACGGTGAGCGGCCGGGTCGCGGCGCAGCTCGGTCCCGTCGAACGTGGCCAGTGGCGCCGCTACGACGACGTGCGCGAGCTCTGGCACGGGCCCGGGGACAGTGACTGGTCCGTCGACCGCGACCGCGTCGACCAGGGTCTGCACGACCCCTTCGCCCGGTGAGGTACGTGCTGGACACGAGCGCCATCCTGGGACCGGATCCCGGCCCGCTCGACGGCGATCTCGCCATCAGCAGCATCTCCCTCGCGGAGCTGCACTTCGGGGTGCTGGTGAGCGGCAACGGCGACGTGCGCGCCGAGCGCCTCCGCCGCCTGTCCACGATCGAGCGGGCCTTCCGTCCCCTCGCCGTCGACGCCGGGGTAGCCCAGGCCTACGGGCGCCTCGCTGCGGCCGTCGTCGCAGTCGGCCGACAGCCACGTGCGCGAGCCATGGACCTCCTGATCGCGGCGACGGCGGTCGCGCACGACGCCACCCTCGTCACCCGCAACGCCGCGGATCTCGTGGGCCTCGACCGGCTGGTCGACGTCCTCGACCTCACCGAGCGCTGAGCGTCCCTCCGACCGCGAGCAACCCGGGCAGAACGCCTAAGGTCAGACCCATGAAGGCGAAGACGATCGGCAACCAGGCCCTCAGCGGGTGGCGCACCAAGGTCGGCAAGCCCGTGGCCAAGCAGCTGTCCCAGCGCACCCGGCTCAAGGCCGACCAGGTCGAGGCCGCGATCGGGGCCCTGTTCTTCCTCAGCTCGGTCTGGTACGTGTTCCAGACCATCCGCGGAGCGATCAAGAAGGGCTGACCCCCGGGATCAGCCCTGCGCGAGCCGGGACAGCAGCAGCGTCTCGGCCAGGCACACCCGCTCGAACTCGGCGAGGTGCAGCCCCTCGTCGATGCCGTGCGCCCGGGTGTCCGGGTCCTCCACCCCGGTGACCAGCACGGACGCCTCCGGGAAGGCCTTGACGAACTCGGCGATGAACGGGATCGAGCCGCCCATCCCCATGTCGACGGGCTCGGTGCCGTCCCACGCGTCGCGGAAGGACGAGCGCGCCGCGTCGTAGGCCGGGCCGGTGGCGTCGATGCTGCACGCCTGCCCCGTCTCGCCCTCGGTGACGGTGAGCTGCGCGCCCCAGGGCACGTGGGTCTCCAGGTGGTTCACGAGCGCTCGCAGCGCGTCGTGCGCGTCGGTTCCTGGCGGCACCCGCAGGCTCACCTTGGCCCGGGCCACCGGGACCAGCGTGTTGGAGGCGTTCGCCACGGTGGGGGCGTCGAGCCCGATGACGGCGACGGCCGGGCCCTCCCACAGCCGGTCGACGACGGAGCCGGTGCCCAGCTCGCGCACCCCGTCGAGCATCGACGACTCGCTGCGCACCCGCGCCTCCGGGTACTCCAGCGCGGCGGCGCGTCCCTGGGGCAGCCCCTCGATGGCGACGGAGCCGTCCTCGTGGTGCAGCGTGGCCAGCAGCCGACACAGCGCGGTCAGCGCGTCGGGGACCACCCCACCCCACAGCCCGGAGTGGACGGCGTGCTCCAGGGTCCGCAGCTCGACGACGCAGTCGGCCAACCCGCGCAGCGACACCGTGAGCGCCGGCACCCCGATGTCCCAGTTCGCGGAGTCGGCGATGACGATCGCGTCGGCGGCGAGGCGGTCGTGGTGGACCGCCAGCAGCCGCAGCAGCGACGGCGAGCCCGACTCCTCCTCGCCCTCCACGAACACGGTGACCCCCACCGGGGGCGTGCCGTCGTGCGCGCGGAACGCGGCCAGGTGCGCCGCGATGCCCGCCTTGTCGTCCGCGGCGCCCCGGCCGTACAGGCGGTCGCCGCGCTCGGTGGGCTCGAAGGGCGCGGTGGACCACGCGTCGACGTCGCCGGTGGGCTGCACGTCGTGGTGGGCGTAGAGCAGGACGGTGGGCGCCCCCTCGGGCGCGGGGTGGTGGGCGATCACCGCCGGCGCCCCGCCCTCGCTGACCACGTCCACCTCGGCGAACCCGGCCCCGCGGAGCAGCTCGGCGACGGCCTGCGCGCTGCGGTGCACGTCGTCGGCGTGCTCGGGCTGCGCCCACACCGACGGGATGCGGACCAGGTCCTCCAGGTCGCGGCGAACCCCGGGCATCACCTGGGCCAGGCGGTCGGACAGGGCGTGCTCGGTGGTCGTGAGGCCGGTGGTCATGGGCGCGAGCCTAGGACGGCGGGGCGGGGGCTCAGACGCTGAGCACCGAGTCCAGCACCGAGAGGAACAGCCCCAGCCCGTCGTCGGTGGGTCCGGTGAGCACCTCGGTGGCGTGCTCGGGGTGCGGCATCAGCCCCACGATGCGTCCATCGGCGGAGGCCACGCCCGCGATGTCGTGCAGCGAGCCGTTGGGGTTGGAGCCGGTGTAGCGGAACACGACCCGGCCCTCACCCTCCAGCTCGGCCAGGGTCTCCGCCGACGCGACGTAGCGGCCCTCGCCGGACTTCAGGGGAACGAGGATCTCCGCGCCCACCTCGAACCGCGAGGTCCAGGCCGTCGCCGTCGACTCCACGGTCAGCCACTGGTCGCGGCACAGGAAGTGCAGCCCGGTGTTGCGGGTCAGCGCGCCGGGGAGCAGCCCAGCCTCGCAGAGCACCTGGAAGCCGTTGCAGATGCCCAGCACCGGCATCCCGCCGGCGGCCGCCGTGACGAGCGCGCCCATCACGGGGGCGAAGCGGGCGATCGCCCCGGCGCGCAGGTAGTCGCCGTAGGAGAAGCCGCCCGGGACGATGACGGCGTCGACCCCGCGCAGGTCGGCGTCGCCGTGCCACAGGCTCACCGGCTCGGCGCCCGCCAGACGCACCGCCCGGGCGGCGTCGACGTCGTCGAGCGTGCCCGGGAAGGTGATGACGCCGACGCGCGTCACGACGGCTGCTCGTCGGACACCCGGGTCACGGTCCAGGTCTCGATCACGGTGTTGCACAGCAGGGTCTCGGCGATCTGCTCCAGGGTGGCGTCGTCCACGTCGTCGCCGACCTCCAGCTCGAAGCGCTTGCCCTGCCGCACGGCGGTGACCCCGGCGAAGCCCAGCCGCGGCAGCGCCCCGACGATGGCCTGGCCCTGGGGGTCGAGGATCTCGGCCTTGGGCACGACGTCGACGACGACACGGGGCATGCGGAGCTCCTTGCAGACGAGGCGGGTTCCGGAGCAGGAGCCTACGGGGGTCCGGATGGCCTCCAGCGCAGTACGGCATCTGAGCAAGTTCTCAGATCTCGTACCTGTCCGAACGAGGTCATCCCTTGGGCGCACGCGACGTCGACCGGTGGTGCGTGGTCCCGACGACCTCGATCGGGGTGATCCCCTCCGCCGCGGGCAGGTCGAACCCGAGCACCTGGGCGTAGAAGCTGAGCTCACCGTCCAGCGCCGTCCGGATGTTCGCGGCCTGCCGGAACCCGTGCTGCTCGCCGGCGAACAGCCGGTACGCGTGCGGCACCCCGTTGGCGCGCAGCGCAGCGACGATCATCTCCGCCTGCGCCGGCGGCACCACCGCGTCCTCGTCGCCCTGGAACACCGCGAGCGGGGTGGTGAGCTGCTCGACGTGGTGGATCGGGGAGCGCTGCGCGTACACCGCCTCACCCGACGGCCAGGGCGCGACGAGGCCGTCGAGGTAGCGGGACTCGAAGCTGTGGGTGTCGCGGGCCAGCGCGGCGAGGTCGGCGACGCCGTAGTGGCTGGCCCCGGCGGCGAACACCCCGGCGCGGAAGGTCAGCGCCGCCAGGACGGTGTACCCGCCCGCGGAGCCACCGGTGATGACGCAGCGCGCCGGGTCGACCCGGCCCGCCGCGACGAGGTGCGCCACGCAGGCGACGACGTCGTCGAGGTCGGCGATCCCCCAGCGGCCCTGCAGGGCGTCCCGGTAGCGGCGGCCGTACCCGGCCGAGCCGCGGTAGTCCACGTCGGCGACGGCGAAGCCGCGGGAGGTCCAGTACTGCACCCCCAGGTTCAGCACCGACGAGGCCGCGCCGGTGGGTCCACCGTGGACCTTGACGAGCAGCGGCGGCAGCGCACCGTCCGGACCGGCCACGTCGGGGTTGGTGGGCGGGTAGACCAGGGCGTGGGCCTCGCCCGCCCCGCTGCCACCGTCGACCGTCGGGAAGGTGACCGGCTCGGGACGGGAGAACCAGGCCGCGTCCAGGCCCAGCTCACGGGCCGGCTGGAGCACCCGGGGCGCCCCGCCGTCCACCCCCACCTCGAGCACCACCGGCTCGGCCGCCGGGCCGCCCGCGACGCAGGCCACGTGGGTGTCGCGCGCCCGGACCTGGCGGAACGTGGCGTACGGGGTGTCCAGCTCGCGGGTGGCACCGTCGTGCTCGAGGACGACGAGGCGGTCGGCGCCGTCGCGGGGGCGGGCCAGGACCACGCGGCCGTCGTCGAGCAGCGCGTAGCGGCTGGCGCCGAGCTGCCACTGGGGCCCGCCGATGTCCACGCCCGCGTCGTGGACCAGCTCGACCCCGGTCGCCGCGGTCCAGCGGTGCAGCGACCAGGTGTCGGTGCGGTCGGCGAGGAACCAGAGCGTGCCGTCGGCCGCCCACTCGGGTTGCACCACCGACTCCCCCGCCCCGCCGGCGACCACGCGCTCGGCCCCGTCTGGATACCGGACGACGAGCTGGGCGGCGTCCCACGGCATGTCGGGGTGGTCCCACCGCAGCCGGCACAGCGAGCCGTCGGCGGAGCGGCGGGGGTCGGAGACGAAGTCGCTGCCGGCGGCGAGCACCTGCTGGGCGCCGTCGGGGCCGATCCGGACGATCTCGTGGACCACGTCGGCGCTGGCCCCGCTCGCCGCGTGGGTCTCCCGGACCGCGAGCACCCCGTCGCCGTCGGGGGTGAGGTCGCCGAAGCGGACCCCGGCGGGTCTCGCCGGCACCGGGGTGAGCGCCACCGGCTCCGCACCGGGGGCGACCCGGTACACCCGCTGGTCGGAGAACTCGGTGAACCACACCGAGCCGTCGGCGACGCACCACGCGCCGCCGCCGTACTCGTGGACCCGGGTGCGGGCGTTCCACGGGGCGGGGAGCAGGTCGGTGCGGGTGCCGTCCGGGGTGCACCGCACGAGCACGGTGCGGCCGGCCTCGGCGGGACGGGCCTCGGACCACCACGTGTCCTCGCCGTCGAGGTGGACCTCACCGAGCCGGACGGCCGCGGTCACCACGAGCTCGGTGGTGATCGGGGTCGGCCAGCTGCCGTGCGGGAGCGTGCGGGTCATCGTTCGACCGTAGGCCGGTGCCCCGATCAGGCGGCCGGAGGCAGGTGGCCGAAGCGGTGCCGGGTCCGGCTGATCGCCTGCTCCCGGAACACCGTCGACAGCTCGCGGGCCCCGGAGACCACCGGTACCGCGTCGAGCAGGCTCACCCCGGCCTTCGCCGCGGCCTCCGCCACCGCCGGGTCGAGGTCGCCGAGCACCCGCAGCCGGGTGCCCGTCGCCAGACCCGAGACCTGGGCGGGGACGTTCCCGCGGAGCACCCGGACGGGCACCCCGGCGGCGGCCGCCGCGGCCCGCACCCGGGGCAGCTCCCGGGCCGGGGACCCGTCGCCGACCACCACGGCCAGCTCGGGCAGGGCCCGGTAGCGGAGCACGTTGGCCTCCGAGCGGAGGTCGGACGGGTCGTGCTCGATGCCGAACCGCTCGGCGAGCGCGACGGCGTCGCTGGCCCGGCCCGCCGCCAGCCACGCCGCGTCGCCCAGGTCGTCCAGCTCGACGCGGTCGGTCCAGGTGCCCAGCTGGGGGACGTAGCCCGGACCGCCCGCCTTCGCGCCGGGGCCCACGGTGGAGCCCTTCCACCCGCCGAAGCTCTGCCGCTGCACGATCGCGCCGGTGATGTGCCGGTTGACGTAGGCGTTGCCCACCTCGACCCGCTCCAGCCAGTGCGCGACCTCGCCCTCGTCGAGGCTGTGGATGCCCCCGGTGAGGCCGTAGCGGGTGGCGTTCTGCAGGTCGATCGCCTCGTCGAGGGTCGCCGCGGTCATGATGCCCAGGACGGGGCCGAAGCACTCCGTCTGGTGGAACCAGGAGCCCGGCGCCACCCCGTCGCGCAGCCCCGGGGACCAGGAGCGGCCGGTGTCGTCCAGCTGCCGGGGCTCCACCAGCCAGCGCTCGCCGGGCTCCAGGGTGGTCAGCGCGCGCTCCAGCTTGCCCTGCGCGGGCTCCTGCAGCGGGCCCATCGTGGTGCCCAGGTCGGTGCCGTAGCCGACGGCCAGCGAGCGGACCGCGTCGACGAGCTGGCGGCGGAAGCGCTCGTCGGTGGCCACCGAGCCGACGCAGATGACCAGCGAGGCCGCGGAGCACTTCTGCCCGGCGTGGCCGAAGGCGGAGCGCAGCAGGTCGGCCACGGCCAGGTCGGGGTCCGCGCTCGGGGTGACGATGAGGGCGTTCTTGCCGCTGGTCTCGGCGAGCAGTCGCAGCTCCGGTCGCCAGGAGCGGAACAGGGCCGCGGTCTCGGTGGCCCCGGTGAGGATCACCGCGTCGACGTCGGGGTGCGTGATGAGCCGTGGTCCGGCGTCGGCCTCGTCGGTGTGGACGAGCTGCAGCACGTCGGCCGGGATGCCACCGGCCTGCAGGGCGGCGACGCCGACCTCCGCGCACGCCCGGGTCTGCGGGGCGGGCTTGATGATGACCGACGACCCGGCGGCGAGCCCGGCCAGCACCCCGCCGAGCGGGATGGCCACCGGGAAGTTCCACGGCGGGGTGACGACGACGACGCGGTGCGGGGCGAACGACGCGTCGGCGTCGGCGTCCAGCAGCAGCGCCTGCTCGGCGTAGTAGCGGGCGAAGTCGATGGCCTCGGAGATCTCCGGGTCGGCCTCGGCGACGGTCTTGCCGGCCTCGTGCACCATCACCGTGACGAGCTCGCCGCGAGCCGCCTCGAGGGCGTCGGCGCAGGCCCGCAGGACGGCTGCGCGCTCGGCGGCCGGGGTGGCGGCCCAGCCGGTGGCGGCGGCCAGGGCCCCCGCGACGACCTCGTCGACGGCCGCGACCTCGGTGAGCTCCGGGACGCGGACGGGCGCCGGCTCGGCGGCGATCGCCGCGGCCGCCCACGTGCGGTTCGCGGGCAGCGACGGGTCGGTGTCGGGGGTGTTCTCGAAGCGGGCGGGGAACGGGGCGGGCTCGGCGGTGCGGTCCTGGGTGCGCCGGGCCGAGTCCTCGACGGCGTTCCGGTCGCGGACGGAGTCCCGGAAGGCCGACTCCTGCTCGACCAGGGCGCTCGGCTCGGGCGAGAACAGCGCGTACAGGTAGTTCTCCGACGCGGCGTTCTCCTCGAGGCGGCGCACCAGGTACGAGACGGCGACGTCGAAGTCCCCGGCGTGCACCACCGGCGTGTACAGGATGAGCCCGCCGACGACGTCGCGGACGGCGCGGGCCTGCGCGGGCGCCATGCCCTGCAGCATCTCCACGTCCATCTGCTCGCCCACCCCGCGGGCGGTGGCCAGCTCGTGGGCCAGGGCGACGTGGAACAGGTTGTGGCTGGCCACGCCGACCCGCAGCGCACCGGCGAGCTCGGGGCGCAGGGCCAGGTCGAGCAGCCGCACGTAGCTGGCGTCGGTACCCGGCTTGGACGTGAACGGGGCCTGCTCCCAGTCGTGCAGCTCGGCGTCGACGTGCTCCATGGCCAGGTTCGCGCCCTTGACCAGGCGCACCTTGATCGGCGCGCCACCGGCGTCACGACGGGCGACCGCGAACTCCGCCAGGCGCTCCAGCGCTCCCGTCGCGTCGGGCAGGTAGGCCTGCAGCACGATGCCGCCGGAGAAGTGCAGCAGCGCCGGGTCGGACAGCAGCGTGGTGAACACGTCGACGGTGAGGTGGAGGTCCTTGTACTCCTCCATGTCCAGGTTGATGAACGCCGGGACGGGCCGCGCCTGAGCCTGCCGGTACAGCGGGGTGAGACGCTCCACGAGCCGGTCGCGGCTGCCGTCGAGGTCCCACGGGTTGAGCTGGCTGGCCACCGAGGACGCCTTCACCGAGACGTAGTCGACGTCGGGGCGGGCGAGCAGCGCGGCCGTGCGGGCCAGGCGCTTGTCGGCCTCGTCCTCGCCGAGCACGGCCTCGCCGAGCAGGTTCAGGTTGAGCTGCACGCCCTCCTCGCGGGCGATGGCCAGGCGCTTGGTCAGGGCGCGGTCCGACGCGTCGAGCACGAGGTGCCCGACGAGCTGGCGCAGACGGCGGCGCGCGAGCGGCATCACGAGCCTCGGCGCGATCGGGGCGGCGACCGCGCCCAGCATCATGAGGCCCTTGTCGATGCCACCGAGGAAGGCCGGCACCGGCACGGAGCCGGGCTCGCCCGAGGGCATCGCGAGGCGGCGGAGCTCGCGGGCGGCCACCTTGTCGTCGCTCGGGCGCGCGACCCGGTCGACGAAGCGCATCGTGAACTCGACGCCGTCCGGGTCGTGGACCAGCGCCGCGAGCTGGCCCGTGGACGCCTTCTCCGCCGGGGTCTCGTTCTCCTCGGTCGCCCGCACCCAGCACTGGGCCAGGGCGATCGCGGCGGGGACCGCGGCCTGCACGTCGTCGTGCACGGTCGTCGCGGTGGCGTCGGTGGTGGTCATGACGGCAGCATGCTCGGCAACCGCGGGTCCGGTCTTGCACCGATCACCCGCCCAGGGCGGGTGGTGGGTGCGCCACCAGCGAGGAGGAGCGCGTGCAGGACGGGCTGACGCGGGCGCTGCTGGAGATCGTCGGCGAGCTCAGCTCGGTGATGTTCTCGGTCAAGGACGCCGACGGCCGCTACACCCAGGTCAACGACGCCTTCGTCCGCCGCACCCGGGAGCGCACCGCCGCCACCGTCCTGGGGCGCACCGCGGCCGAGCTGTTCGAGCCGGCGCTGGCCGAGCGGTACGCCGAGCAGGACGCGGTGGTGCTGGCCACCGGCACCCCGCTGCGCCACGAGCTGGAGCTGATCCGCCGCGCCGGCGGCACGCCCGGGTGGTACCTGACGTCGAAGGCGGCGCTGCTCGGGCCGGACGGGGCCCAGGGGGTGGTGGCCGTCTCGGAGGACCTGCGCACCGCGGACGCCGACGACCCGTCGCTGACCTCGCTGGCCCGGGTGGTGGAGCTGGTGGCCGTGCGCCTGGACGACCCGCCGCGCCTGGCCGAGCTGGCCACCGCCGCCGGGTGCTCCACCTCGGCGCTGGAGCGGCGGGTGCGACGGGTGTACGGGCTCTCCCCGACCCAGCTGGTGCTGCGCGCCCGGATCGACGCGGCGCGCGAGCTGCTCACCGGCTCCACCGTCCCGCTCGCCGACGTCGCGCAGCGCACCGGGTTCTACGACCAGCCGAGCTTCACGCGGCAGTTCACCCGCCTGGCCGGGGAGACGCCCGGCCAGCACCGCCGCCGGGCCCGGCCCGCCTCGTGAAGAACCGCGGGCGAGCACGGTCAGCGGAAGCGGCGGCCCTCGTCGCGGCGGTAGGCCCAGCCGGCCAGCCCCAGCCCGAGCACGGCCCACACCACGAGCACCAGCACCGACTCCAGCGCCAGGTCCCCGCTGCCCACCGCGGCCACCACCAGGTCCCGCCCGGCCCGCGACGGCAGCGCCCGGCTCAGGGTGTCCAGCCACGCCGGGAAGGTCTCCGGCGGCAGGAACAGCCCACCCGCGAAGGCCATCGGGAACAGGATGACCTGGGCGATGGGCACCGCCGCCTTCGGCGAGAGCGAGTAGCCCAGGGCCAGCCCGATACCCAGGAACGGCACCGCCCCACCGACGAGCGCGGCCAGGCCCAGCACGGCCTGCGCCGGGGTGAGGGTGGCCGCGGTGAGCAGCGCGGCGATGACGACCACGGGCGCGATCCCGATGAGCGCGAACACCAGACCGGTGAGCAACCGACCCAGGATCCGTGGGGTGGCACCGGCGGGGAGGGTGCGCAGGTACGGGTCCCAGGGCAGGGAGCGGTCCTCGGCGACCGCGGCCCCGAAGCTGAACAGGCACACCGAGATCACCGCGAACATGGAGAGCTGCGCGGCGGCCGCGGTCGCGGAGGGCGGGTCGTCGGCCACCGCGGACTGGGGGACGACGAAGAACAGCAGCGCCAGCGCGGGGAAGAACGCGGTCCCGATCACCGCGACCGGGGTGCGCAGGGCCTCCAGGACGAGGTAGCGGGCGTGCAGGACGGTGAGCCGCCCCGCGCCGGGTGCGGTGGTGGTGCTCATGCGGGGACCTCCGGGCTTGCGGTGAGGGACAGGAACGCCTCCTCCAGCGAGGCGCCGCGCACCTGCAGGTCGGTGAACGCCACGTCGGCACGCACCAGCTCCCGCACGAGGGTGTCGGCGTCGGCGGTGAGCAGGTGGGTCGTGGCGCCCTCGGTCTCGGTGCGCACCACCCCCGCCAGCTCCGGGCAGGGTCCCGGCAGCCGGACGCTCACCCGGTGCAGGCTGACCCGGGAGCGCACCGCGTCCAGCGAGTCGTCGGCCAGCACGCGACCGGCACCGATCACCACCACCCGCTCGGCGAGGGCCTCCACCTCCTCCAGGTAGTGGCTGGTCAGCAGGACCGCCCCGCCCTCGGCGTGGAACGCCCGCACGCCGGCCCAGAGGTCGCGACGACCGTCGACGTCGAGCCCGGTCGTCGGCTCGTCGAGGAGCACCAGGCTGGGGCGCCCGACGAAGGCGAGCGCGACGGCGAGGCGTCGTCGCTGACCGCCCGAGAGCGCCCCGGTCTGCTTGGCCGCCAGGGTGTCCAGGCCGAAGCGGCCGAGCAGCTCGGGGGTCGGCAGCGGGTCGGGGAAGTGTCCGGCCACGAAGTCGACGACCTCCCGCACCCGCAGCGTCGCGGGCAGCCCGGTCTCCTGGGGGGTGCTGCCGAGGCGCTGCCGGCTCGTCGGGTCGCGCGGGTCCCCCCCGAACAGCTCGACCGTGCCCGACGTCGGACGGCGCAGCCCCAGCAGCAGGCTGATCAGGGTCGACTTGCCGGCGCCGTTGGGCCCGAGCATCCCCACCAGCTGGCCGGCGGGGACCTCCAGGTCCACCCCGTCCAGCGCCACCACGTCACCGAAGGTGCGCCGGAGCGCGACCGTGCGCACCAGGACCTCGGAGCTGTTCGTGATCACGTGCTTCCTTCCTCGGTGGTGGCGCCGAGCAGGGTCCGCAGCGCCGTCCGGTAGTCCTCGAACGCGCTGCGGCCCAGGGGGGTCAGGGCCAGGTACGTGGCCGGGGTGCGGCCGCGGTGGGTCTTGGTGCTGGCCACGTAGCCGGCGTCCTCGAGCTTGCGCAGGTGGGTGGCGAGGTTGCCGGCGGTCATGCCCAGCAGCTGCTGCAGGCGCGGGAAGGCGAGCCGGTCGTCGGCGGCCAGGGCGGACAACGAGCTCATCACCCGGAGCCGGGCGTGGGCGTGGATCACCGGGTCCAGCGCGAGCTCGGCCGTCACGGCCGGGACCGGAGGGTGGACCAGGCCGCGGCGAGCAGGAACCCGCCGGGGAGCAGCCGGGCGTCGACGTCGAGGGCCTGCTCGGTGGCCCGCCGCTGCTCCTCGAGGAGCGCCAGGGTCTGCGACGGGTCCAGCTCGGCCTCGGGGTGCAGCGGTGCGACCACGTCGGGCTCCTCCCGAGTGTGCGTTGCAAAGTGCTTCGACTTCGTACCGCAGAGTGATCTCGGGCACCACCCCCCGGAACGCGAACAGCACGCTCCTCGCGCATCCGACGAGCTCCGGAGCGCGAGGAGCGAACTGTGTGCGGTCAGGGTGGAACGGGGCGGGCTACTGCACCAGGGACGGCTGCACGGCGGGGCCGCCGGTGGTGAAGGTGGCCTCGGGCTCGTCGTCCAGCCCGTGCGGGTCGTCGCCGAGCAGGGCCTCGTCGAAGGGGATCTCCCCGTCGAGCACCGAGCGCACGCGGTCGCTGTCGATCGTCTTGGTCCAGCTGCCGACGAGCAGGGTGGCGATGGCGTTGCCGGAGAAGTTGGTCAGCGCCCGGGCCTCGGACATGAACTTGTCGATGCCGAGGATGAAGCCGACACCGTCGAGCAGCTCGGGCCGGTGGGCCTGCAGCCCGCCGGCCAGGGTGGCAATTCCGGCCCCGGAGACACCCGCCGCGCCCTTGGAGGCGACGACCATGAACAGCAGCAGGCCGATCTGCTCGCCGATCGCGAGCGGCTTGCCCAGCGCGTCGGCGATGAAGATCGACGCCATGGTCAGGTAGATCGCCGTGCCGTCGAGGTTGAACGAGTACCCGGTGGGCACCACGATGCCGACGGTGGTGCGCTCCACGCCCGCGTGCTCCATCTTGGCGATGAGCCGCGGCAGGGCCGACTCCGAGGACGACGTGGCCACGATGAGCAGGTACTCCCGGCCCAGGTAGCGGGCCAGCTTGAACACGCTGAACCCGGTGACCGCCCGCAGCAGCGTGCCCAGCACGCCGAAGACGAAGATGATGCAGGTCAGGTAGAAGCCGAACATGAGGATGCCGAGCTGGACGAGCGCGTCGACACCGGTCTGGCCGACCACGTTGGCGATCGCGCCGAACGCCCCGATCGGGGAGAGCCAGAGGATCATCGTCAGGATCTTGAACACGAGCTTCTGGAGGTGCCCGATGCCCCGCATGACGGGCGCGCCGGCCCGGCCCAGGGACTGCAGCGCGAAGCCGACCAGCAGGGCGACGAGCAGGGTCTGGAGCACCGAGCTGGTGGTGAGCGAGCTCAGCAGCGAGGTCGGGATGATCCCGAGCAGAAAGGCGGTGGTGCCGGTGGGCTCGGTCGCGGCGAGCTTGGCGACCGCGGCCGCGCTGGACTGGGTGATCTGCAGTCCGCTGCCGGGCTGCAGGAAGTTGCCGACGACGAGGCCGATGGCCAGCGCGAAGGTGGACATGACGAGGAAGTAGACGAGGGTGAGGGTGCCGGTGCGACCGACGCTGGCCGCGGACCGGACCGACCCGATGCCCAGGACGATGGTGCAGAAGATGATCGGCGAGATCATCATCTTGATCAGGGCCACGAAGCCGGTCCCCAGCGGGGCCAGGGACTTGCCCACCCCCGGGGCCACCAGGCCGACGATCGCGCCGAGCACGACGGCCGCGATCACCGCCAGGTAGAGCCACTTCGTCTTGTCCCGCTTCGCACGGGACTCCGGGTCGGTCGTCCTCGGGTGGGTGGTGCTCACGTCAGCCTCCTCGGCAGCGGTTCTCGCAACGGGCCGCGACGTGATCTGGCTCACCCCGACGGCAGTGGCTGAACCTTCCAGCTCCGGGCGCGGGGCCGTCCACATGCGTGCGTTGTGTTCAGCCGGGCGGGAGGATGCGCAGGTGCCCGTGAACCGCCGACCACCGCGACGTCGAGGAGCAGGACGACGGAGCCTCGCCCGGCAGCTGTTCGTCCTCCAGCTGGTGGTGCTGGCCGTCGTGGTGCTCGCCGGGGCCGCGCTGGCCCTGGTCAGCGCGCGCCGCGACGGGGAGGCCGCGGCCCGGTCGCAGGTGCTGGGCATCGCGGAGGCGGAGGCGCTGGCCCCGTCCACGCTCGCCTCGCTGCGGTCGTCGGACCCTGCGGTCACCCTGCAGCCCTCCGCCGAGTCCGTCCGGCGGCGCACCGGGGTCGACTTCGTCGTCGTCATGGCCCCGGACCGCACCCGGTACTCCCACCCCAACCCCGAGCTGCTCGGGGAGTCGTTCCAGGGCACCATCGCCCCCGCGCTCGCCGGGCAGACGTTCACCGAGGTGTTCCCCGGCACCCTGGGTCCCTCGATCCGGGCCGTCGCCCCGGTGCGCGACGCCGCCGGGCAGGTGGTCGGTCTGGTCGCCGTCGGCATCACCCAGGCCTCCGTCGGGCGCGAGTTCGTGGCCCAGCTCAAGGTGCTCGTCGGGATCGCCGCCCTCGCCCTCGCCCTGGCCACCGGGGGATCGCTGCTGCTGAGCCGACGGCTGCGCCGGCAGACCCTGGGCCTGGGCCGCGACGAGCTGGCCAGCATGTACTCGCACCAGGACGCGGTGCTGCACGCGCTGCACGAGGGGGTGCTGGTCCTGGACACCGGCGGCACCCCGGTCCTGGTCAACGACGAGGCGCGACGGCTGCTGCGGCTGCCCGAGGGGCCGGTCGAGCGGGACGAGCTCCCGGACTCGCTGGCCGAGCTGACCCGGTCCGGGCGGGACGTCCGCGACGAGCTGCACCTCAGCGCGGACCGGGTGCTGCTGGTCAGCCAGGCCGCGGCCACCTGGGAGGGTCGCTCCCTGGGCACGGTGCTGACCCTGCGCGACCACACCGAGCTGCAGGACGTGACCGGCGAGCTCGACTCGGTGCGCAGCGTCGCCGAGAGCCTGCGCAGCCAGGCCCACGAGACGGCGAACCGGCTGCACACCATCGTCACCATGGTCGAGCTGGGTCGCGGCGAGGAGGCCGTCGCCCTCGCCACCGCCGAGCTCGAGCTCAGCCAGCACCTCACCGACCGGGTGGTCGCCGCAGTCGCCGAGCCCGCGCTGGCCGCGCTGCTGCTGGGCAAGGCGGCGCAGGCCGCCGAGCGGGGGGTCGAGCTGACCGTCAGCAACGACACCGCGCTCACCGTGGAGACGGGCCTGAGCCCGCGGGAGCTGCTGACCCTGGTGGGCAACCTCCTGGACAACGCGCTCGACGCGGCCCTCGACGGCACCGACCGGCCGCCCTGGGTGGAGGTGAGCCTGCGGGTCGACGGCGGGGAGCTGCTGCTCGCCGTCGCCGACAGCGGGCCCGGTCTGGACGACGACGCCCTGCAGGTCGCACTGCAGCGCGGCTACTCCACCAAGGGGGGCCAGCACGGACTGGGTCTGGCGCTGGTCGCCCAGGTGCTGGCTCGCCACGGCGGGCGGGTGCACGCCGACAACGCCGAGGTCTCCGTGGTCACGGTGCGCCTGCCGCTGCGGGTGCCGGCATGACGGCAGCGCCCGCATGACCGGCGTGCTGGTGGTCGAGGACGAGCCGCGCATCGCCGCCGCCCACGTCGAGTACGTGCAGCGCTGCCCCGGGTTCACCGTGCTCGGGGTCGCGCACACCGCCGCCGGTGCGCTGCGGGCCGCCCGGTCGCTGCGCCCGGAGCTGGTGCTGCTGGACCTGGGCCTGCCCGACGGCAGCGGCATCGACGTGTGCCGGGCGCTGCGCTCGCTGCCCGAACCGCCCGACGTCGTCGCCATCACCTCCGCCCGAGACCTCGACGTGGTGCGCGCCGCTGTCGCCTCCGGGGTGCTGCTGTACCTGCTGAAGCCGTTCACGTTCGCCGGGTTCCGGGAGAAGCTGGAGCGCTACGCCGACTACCGGGCGGCGCTGCCGGTGGGCGAGCTCGCCGTCGGCCAGCACGACGTGGACCGCGCCATGGCCCGCCTGCGCAGCACCGACGAGCGGGCCAGCACCCCCAAGGGGGTGGCCGCGGACACCCTGGAGCAGGTGGCCGGGGTGCTGCGGGGGCACCCGGAGGGGCGCAGCGCCGCCGAGGTGGGGGTGCTCGTGGGGGTCTCCCGGGTGACGGCCTGGCGCTACCTGGAGAAGCTCGCCGGTGACGGCGTGTGCGTGCGCAGCAGCGACCACGGCCGCGCCGGACGTCCCGTCGTCCGCTACACCTGGCGGGGGTGACCGCCAGGCGGGCGGGGCCGGCGCCGCGTCGCTAGGTTCGTGGGGTGGGTGCGACGTCGTGGGACCAGGGCCCCGCCGGGGTGCTCGCCGAGCACCTCCCGCGTGACCTCACGCGCACCGTGCTGGCCCGGACCGTGGCCACGCTGGAGCTCGACGTCGTGGGGCGGGGCCGCTGGACGGTGCACCTCGACCACGGCACGGTGACGCTGACCCAGGACGCGGTGGAGCACCCCACGGCACGCCTGCGCCTGGACGCCGTCACCCTCGAGGACCTGCTGCTGGGCCGTCGCAGCGGGGTCGAGGCGTTCCTGACCGGGGACGTGGTGGTGCGCGGCAGCCTCGCCACGGTGCTGCAGGTGGGGGGCGCGTTCGCCCCGGACGTGGACCTGCCCACCCGTCCACGGGCCCGCGAGGTCAGCGCGCTCGGGGCCCGGACCGCGTACCTGGAGGCCGGACCCGCCGGGGCGCCGCCGGTGGTGCTGCTGCACGGCCTCGGCGCCACCAACGCCTCCATGCTGCCGGTGCTGGACGACCTCGCCCGCGACCACCACGTGTGGTCACCCGACACCCCGGGCTTCGGGGCGTCGGAGGCTCCCCCGTGGACCTACACCGCCGCGCAGCTGCACCGGTGGCTGCGCTCGTTCCTCGACGAGGTGGGTGCGGGCGCGGACGGTCCCGTCACCGTGATCGGCAACTCGCTGGGGGGTCGGCTCGCCCTCGAGCTCGCCCTGCGCGACCCCGGGACGGTGGACCGGTTGGTGCTGCTGTGCGCCGCGCCGGCCTTCCGCCGCCACCGCCAGCTCGCCTCGGTCGCCCGGCACGTCCCGGCGGGGATCGGCCGGGTACCCGTCGGGATGCCCCGGCCGGTGGTCACGCGCGCGATCAAGCGGATGTTCGGCGACCCGTCGCGGCTGCCGGAGACCTGGTACGCCAGCGCGACCGACGAGCACGTCGAGGCCATGGGCCACGCCGGGCACCGCCGTGCGTTCGTCTCCGCGGCCCTGAACATCTACACCGACGAGCCGTTCGGCGAGACCGGGTTCTGGGAGCGGCTGCGCGGGCTGTCGGTGCCGTCGCTGTTCCTCTGGGGCACCGAGGACAAGCTGGTGCCCGCCGGCTTCGCACGGCACGTGGAGGACGCCGTCCCGGCGGCGGAGTCGCTGATCCTCCCCGGCTGCGGGCACGTGCCCCAGTTCGAGCTGCCCGAGCTGACCGTGGCCCTGACCCGCAGCTTCCTGCACCCCGGACGGGGCCGGGCCACCCCCGCGACCCTGCTGGAGCGCTACCGTGCCGGTCTCGACCTGTCCGGCTCCTGAACTGTCCTGCCCTGAACCGCCCACCCCCTGAGGAGATCCCCGTGCAGCTCACCCACCTCGGCCACGCCTGCCTGCTCGTCGAGATCGAGGGCACCCGGATCCTCGTCGACCCGGGCTCGTTCTCCGACGTCGACGGCCTCACCGGGCTCGACGCGATCCTGGTGACCCACCAGCACGCCGACCACCTCGACCCCGAGGCCGTGCCCGTGCTCGTGGCCGCCAACCCGGACGCCCTGCTGGCCGCCGACCCGGAGACCGCGGAGCAGCAGGGGTGGCAGGCGATGCACCCCGGCTCGACGCTCACCGTGGGCGCCGTCCAGGTGCAGGTGCAGGGCGGTCGGCACGCCGTCATCCACCCGGCGTTCCCCGGGCTGGACAACGTGGCTCTGCTGCTGGGGACGGCGGAGGCACCCAACCAGCTGCTGCACCCCGGGGACTCCTTCCACGTCCCGGGGGTCGCCGTGGACGTGCTGGCGCTGCCCACCGCCGCCCCGTGGATGAAGCTCTCCGAGGGCGTGGACTACCTGCAGGCCGTCGCGCCGCGGGTGGCCGTGCCGATCCACCAGGCCGTGACCACGATCGCCTCGTTGCACTACGACGCGTTCGCCGGCCTGGCTCCGGAAGGCACCACCGTCACGGTGCTCGAGCCGGGAGTGGCCACCGAGGTCTAGGCGGCCGTCACCACGGCGGGCTGCTCGGCCGTGCGGTAGCGACCCGGTCGAGCCCCGTGGTGCAGGGCGAGGTCGACGGCGTCCAGCACCGCCTGGTGCGGGCCGGAGCGGTCCAGGTGGCGGGCGTCGACGGCGATGCGGACGAGGGTGCCCCGGCGGGCGGCGCGGCCCGCCCCCAGGACGAGCGCCCGGCACCACCACGGCTCCGTCGTCGGGTTCTCCGCCGCCCCCAGCCCGCTGCCCCCGGCCCGGCCGCTCACGCCGAGCACGCGGGCGCGGACGACGGTGCCCCGCTGCACGTCCCGGACCGTCGTCAGGTCGGCGCAGACGCGGAACCCGGCACGGGGCAGTGCCGCCAGCGCGCCGGCCGACACGGCCCACCGGGGCGGGGCGAACAGCCGCGTGCGCAGACCGACGCCCTCCAGTGCCCGGTCGGCCGCGGCGAGGCGCAGCGCAGCCTCGTGCTCGGGCAGGGCCGCGAACTCGGCGCGGCGCGACTTGGTGGCGGCCTGGTCGTAGCCGTGCAGGACGACGGCGTCCCCGAGGTCGCGGCGGCCGCGCACCCAGGCCAGGGTCGCGGCGTCGTCGGCCAGGCGGTAGCCCCCGCGGTCCCGGGGGCTGACCAGCAGGCTCAGCGGGACCCCGCGGCGGTCCAGCTCCGCCGCCATCGCGGCGGCGTCGTCGAGGTGGACGCCGCGCACACCCGACAGGGACACGACCAGCTCGGCGCTCACGACGTGATCGTTCCCCGCGCCCGTGAACGACCGGTGAACGGGGGGGTCACGGCACCGGGCGGGCACGCATCCAACGCTCGCGCACCTCGTCGTAGCGGCGCACGGTGTCGGCCACGACGGCGTCGGGCAGCGCGGGCGGCGGGGTGTCGCCGTGGCGGTCCCAGCCGCTCGCGCCGGAGGTGAGCCAGTTGCGGACGACCTGCTTGTCGAAGCTGGGCTGGGTGCGGCCGGGGGTGTACCCGTCGGCGGGCCAGAAGCGGGACGAGTCCGGGGTGAGGACCTCGTCGGCGAGCACCAGCTCCCCCTCGGCGTCGAGGCCGAGCTCGAGCTTGGTGTCGGCCAGGATCAGCCCGTTGGCCTCC
The DNA here is from genome assembly GCA_038234335.1 of Mycobacteriales bacterium. GTDB lineage: Bacteria > Actinomycetota > Actinomycetes > Mycobacteriales > Mycobacteriaceae > Rhodococcus_D. The sequence continues at coordinate 77,589 of JBBSUN010000003.1, read as the reverse complement.
GCGTGCTCCGACGCCACCCGGAACACCTCGAGGGTGACCGTCCGCAGCTGCTCGGCGCGCTCCCGCCCGAGCACGGCGGCGACCGCGTCGAGGTCCACGTTCTCGTCGTGCTCGCCGGCCGCGGCCTTGGTGGCGGGGGTGAAGATGGGCTCCGGCAGGCGGCTGGCCTCGACGAGACCCGCGGGCAGCGGGGTGCCGCAGACCGCCCCCGTGCGCTGGTAGTCGAGCAGGCCCGAGCCGGTGAGGTACCCGCGGGCCACGCACTCCACGGGCAGCATCTCCAGCCGGCGCACGACCAGGGCGCGGCCGAGCACCTCGGCGGGGATGCGGGGGTCGTCGAGCTCCCCGGCGAGGTGGTTGCGCAGCCGGGGCAGCGCTCGCGCCAGCAGCGCGAAGGAGTCCACGCTCATCGCGGTCAGCACCGCGCCCTTGCCCGGGATGGTGGTGGGCAGCACGTGGTCGAAGGCGGAGATCCGGTCGCTGGCCACCATGAGCAGGTGCGCGTCGTCGACCGCGTAGAGGTCGCGGACCTTGCCGGCGGCGACGTGCGGGTAGCTGCTCAGCGCGGGGCGGTCCACGGTCAGAGGGTATCGGGGGCCGCCCACCGGTGATCACCGTCTCGGAAGACTTCTCGCGGCCGGACGACACCAGATCTTCCCGAACGTCGATCTTCAGAGGAACCGCGTGGGGGTCGGCGCCGTCGAAGAGTGCGTGCTGGTCGACGAGCTGCTCCGCCGCCAGGACGGCGTCATCAGCCGCGCCCAGGCGCTCGAGCTGGGATTCACCCCCGGACAGGTCCGCGCTCGCACGAGCTCGGGCCGGTGGGTCACGGTGGCGCGCGGCCTCTACGCCGTCGCCGACCGGGAGCGGACCGATCGGGCACGACTGTTCGAGGCGGTGCTCTCGGCCGGCCCCGGTGCGGCCGCGCACGGCATGGCGGGCGCGTGGTGGCACGGGCTGGTGCCGGTGCTGCCGAGCCGGATCCACGTCACGGTGCCCCGGCCCCGGCTGTCCGGGACCGCACTCGCGTCGGTGCGTCGCCGTGACCTCAGCCACGCCGACCGCGTCGAGCTGCGCGGGCTGTGGGTGACCGACGTGGCGCTCACGGTGCTGGAGGCGGCCGTGGAGCTCGGCCCGGACGGACCCGCCTTCCTCGACCGTGCCCTGCAGCGCCACGTCCGCTTCGCCGCGCTGCACCGGGCGCACTGCCGGAACCTGGGCCGGCGCGGCTCCCCCGCCGCGGGGGCGCTGCTGGCGGTGGCCTCGGACCGGGCGGGCTCCCACGCCGAACGCATCCTCGTCCGGCTGCTCCGCGACGCCGCGATCCACGGCTGGCGGCTCCACCACCGGACGCAGGGCTACGAGCTGGACGTGGCGTTCGTGCGCGAACGGGTCGCGATCGAGGTCGACGGCTGGGCCTGGCACGTGGACCGCGAGCGCTTCCAGCACGACCGGCAGCGGCAGAACGACCTGGTGGGGCAGGGCTGGACCGTGCTCAGGTTCACCTGGCACGACCTGACGGTGCGGCCCGACGTCGTCGTCGCCCAGGTGCGGAGCGCCCTGCTCACCCGCTGATCCCGGTTTCGGCAGGTTTGTCGTCGTCGGACGACGACAACCCTGCCGAAACGGCGATCACCGGGGGGTCTAGAGGATCGCCGACGGCGCGTACCCGGCCGCCTCGGGGTACCGCGCGACCAGGGCGTCGACCCGCGCGACGACGGCCGCCACCTGCGCCCCGGCGGCCCCGGTGAACGCGCCCCGGTCGGCCAGCGCCACATCCAGGGCGGCGCGGTCCAGGGGCAGCCGGTCGTCGGCGGCGAGCCGGTCGAGCAGGTCGTTCTCGGCCCCGTCGGTCCGCATGGCCAGCGCGACCGCGACGGCGTGGTCCTTGATCACCTCGTGCGCGGTCTCCCGGCCCACACCGGCCCGGACGGCGGCGATGAGCACCCGGGTGGTGGCCAGGAACGGCAGGTACCGGTCGAGCTCGCGGCCGATGACGGCCGGATGGGCCCCGAACTCGGCGAGCACGGTCAGGAACGTCTCGAGCAGCCCGTCGAGGGCGAAGAACCCGTCCGGCAGTGCGACCCGCCGCACCACCGAGCAGAACACGTCACCCTCGTTCCACTGCGCCCCGGCGAGCTCGGCGGCCATGGAGGCGTACCCGCGCAGCACCACGGCCAGGCCGTTCACCCGCTCGCAGGAGCGGGTGTTCATCTTGTGCGGCATCGCGCTCGAGCCCACCTGGCCGGCCGCGAACCCCTCCGTGGCGAGCTCGTGGCCGGCCATCAGCCGCACCGTGTGGGCGAACGAGGACGGCCCGGCCGCCAGCTGCACCAGCGCGGAGAGCGCGTCGTGGTCCAGCGAGCGCGGGTACACCTGGCCCACGCTGTCCAGCACGGTCGCGAACCCGAGGTGCGCCGCCACGCGGGACTCGAGCTCGGCCAGCTTCTCCGACGAGCCGAGCAGGTCGAGCATGTCCTGCGCGGTGCCCATCGGACCCTTGATGCCGCGCAGCGGGTACCGGGCGACGAGCTCCTCCACGCGGGCCAGCGCCAGCAGCACCTCCTCGGCCGCGGAGGCGAACCGCTTGCCCAGGGTGGTGGCCTGCGCGGCGACGTTGTGGCTGCGGCCGGCCATCACCAGCTCGGCGTGCTCGGCGGCCCGCTCGGCCAGCCGCGCGGCCACGGCCACCCCGTGGGCGTGCACGTGCTGCAGGGAGCGCAGCACCTGCAGCTGCTCCACGTTCTCGGTGAGGTCGCGGCTGGTCATCCCCTTGTGCACGTGCTCGTGCCCGGCGAGGGCGTTGAACTCCTCGATGCGGGCCTTCACGTCGGGCCGGGTGACCCGCTCGCGCGCGGCGATCGAGGCCAGGTCCACCTGCTCGGCCACCCGCTCGTAGTCCGCGATCGCCGCGGCGGGCACGTCCACGCCCAGCTCGTGCTGGGCGGTCATGACCGCGATCCACAGCTGCCGCTCGAGGATGATCTTGTGCTCCGGGGACCACAGCGCGACGAGCTCGGGGCTGGCGTAGCGGGCAGCGAGCACGTTCGGGATCACGGGTCAGGAGGTTACCGGCGCTGCGGTGGAGGGCGCGAGGTCCTCCAGCACCTCCAGCAGCATCGCCCGGGCCACCGTCCGCGGCTCCGCGGCCCCCTCGATGAGCGCGCTCACCACCGCCCCGTCGACGACGGCCACCAGCTGGCGCAGCCGCACCGGGGTGCACGAGCGCCCGCAGCGGGAGAGCACCTCCGTCAGCAGCTCGTCGAGGGAGACCCGCAGCCGCCGCTGCAGCGGCCCCATGGCCGGGCGCCGGGCCGAGGCCACGAAGCGCTCGTAGCGGGCGACGAGGCGCTCGCGGGCCGCCTCGCCCTCCCCCGGGCCGAGCAGCAGGTCCAGCACCAGCTCGGCCGCGGCGTCGGCGCTGCGCCGGGCCCGGGTCACCTCGGCGATCCGGGACCGCACCGCGGCGAGCTCCCGTGCGGCCCCGTGCTCCACGGCCGCGACCACCAGGTCGTCGAGGGAGTCGAAGTAGTAGGTCGTCGAGGCCAGCGGCAGCCCGGCCCGCTCGGCGACCGCCCGGTGCTTCACCGCGTCGAACCCGCCGGAGTCGAGCAGGTCCGACGCGGCCCCGGCCAGCAGCGCGCGGCGTCGCTCCCCCTTGGGCGTGGCGGCGCTCGTGGATGCGGTCATCGCCGACCATCGTGCCGGGTCGGGCGGTCTCAGCGCGAGCGCGCCACCCCCAGGTACGCACCCGTGAGCCCCGGGAACACCGACGACGCGGCGGGCGACGTCCGCCTCTCGAGCAGCTCGCCCGGCACGAGGCGGTAGTCGGTGGAGCCGGGCAGGTCACCGTCGGCGAGCACCCCGGAGCCCACCACGCCCCCACCCAGCAGCATGATCAGGTTGCCGTGGCCGTGGTCGGTGCCCCGGGAGGCGTTCTCGGCCACCCGGCGGCCGAACTCCGCGAGCGTCACCACCGTGACCCCTGACGTCGCGGGGCCGAGGTCGGTGGCGAAGGCGGCCCGCGACGACGCGAGCTCGGTCAGCTCGTCCTGCATCCACCCCGCGCCGGGCTTGGCGACGCCCACGCCGGCGCCACGTCGGGGTAGCCGTTGGGCGGGTGGCACCCCAGCGGGGCGTGACCCACCGCGTCGTGGAGGTGGTGCAGGTCGTGGATCCCGTGCCGCCGCCCGACTGCACCCCCGGCGCGGGAAGCCACCCGCTCGGGGTGCTCAGGTCCGGGGCTCGACCCGGGCCACGACGAACCCGGGGGCGCCCTCGCGGTCGGGCAGCACCGACACCGTGACCGTCACGGCGACGGCGTGCCCGTCGGCGTGCAGGTACCGCTTCTCGACCACCTGCCGCGCCGTGTCCCCGCCCCGCAGCAGGTCGAAGTTGCTGGCGTCGACGTCCCGGTCGTCGGGGTGGGTGAGGTCCCCGACGGTCAGCGCACACATCTCCTGCGCGCTCCGTCCGAGGAGCTGGGCGTGGGCGGCGTTGACCCGGACGTACATCCCGTCCAGGCGGGCGATCGCCATCGGGGTCGGCGAGTCGTCGAAGGCGAAGCGGAAGCGGGCCTCGCTCTCGGCCAGCGCGAGCTGGGAGTCGACGGCGCGGGTGACGTCCCGCGAGATGGAGAGGACCTCACGGGGGAGGCCCTCGTGGTCGTGCAGCCACTCGGTGCGACTGAGCAACCAGCGCGACGAGCCGTCCCGGTGGAACACCCGGTGCAGGGTCGCCCCCTTCTCCTGCATCCCCGGCACCTTCTGCCCGACGTCGGTGTGCAGGTCGGAGCTGCGCAGCACGTCGCGGATGCCGACGCCCACCAGCTCCGAGGGCAGGTAGCCCAGCATCGGGCCCAGGGAGGACGACGCGTAGGTGACCACCCGCTCGGGCGTGGTCACCAGCACCAGCTCGTCGCTGCTGCCGAAGGCGAGCGCGGAGCTCGAGGTGACCACGTCCGGCCCCACCGACAGCCGCCCGCCGAGCACCTCCCGGAGCTTGGCCGACGTGGGCTCGGGCCGGCCGAACAACCATCCCTGGGCCTCGTCGCAGCCCAGCGAGACCATCTCGCCGGCCTGCGCCGGGCTCTCGACCCCCTCGGCGCACACCTCCAGGCCCAGGCTGTGGGCCGCGTCGACGACCAGGCGCACCAGCACCGCGTCCTGCGCGCGGTCGGCCACGTGCTCGACGAAGCTGCGGTCGATCTTCACCGTGTGCACCGGCAGCGCGCGCAGCATGGTCAGCGACGAGTGGCCGGTGCCGAAGTCGTCCAGGGCCAGACGCACCCCCTGCTCGCGCAGCGCCGTCAGCCGCTCGGCGGTCTCGTGCAGGTCGGTCACGGCGGCGGTCTCGGTGATCTCCAGGACCAGGCGGTGCGGGGCGAGACCGGAGGTGTGCAGGGCCTCGATGACGTCGGCGACGAACGAGCGCTGCGCCAGCTGGACGGCCGAGACGTTCACGGCCACGGTGGGCTCCGGGACGCCGGGACGGCCCCGCCACCGGGTGGCCTCCCGGCAGGCGGTGTTCAGCACCCAGCGCCCGAGGTCGACGATGAGCCCCGTGCTCTCCGCGACGGGGATGAACACGTCGGGGGTCACCCGTCCGAGCTCGGGGTCGAACCAGCGGGCGAGCGCCTCCGCGCCGAGCACCCGTCCCGACGGCAGCCTCACCACGGGTTGGTAGTGCACCTGCATGGCCGACGTGCCGATGGCGGCGCGCAGCGCGCGCTCGACGGTGCGCCGGGCCCGGGTGGCCGCCACCTCGGCGGCGTCGACCTCCGGCTCGAAGTGGGCGTGCCGGCCACGGCCCTGCGACTTGGCCCGGTACATCGCGAGGTCGCTCTGGCGCAGCAGCAGGTCCAGCAGCGCCTCGGGCGGGGTGGTGCCGGTGCCGTCGGTGTGGGCGATGCCGACACTGGCGCCGATGCGGACGTGGGTGGGCACGTCCGCACCCCCGGTGGGGTCGGAGGTCTGGACGAGGAACGGCTCGGCGGCGCGGGCGCAGATCCGGTCGGCGACCCGGTCGCGACCACCGCGGGGCACGGGGCCCTCGACGAGCAGCGCGAACTCGTCACCCCCGAGGCGGACGACGAGGTCGTCGGCGCGGGCCAGGTGGCGCAGCCGGTCGGCGAACTCGGTGAGCACCTGGTCCCCGGCGTCGTGCCCGTGCTGGTCGTTGACGTCCTTGAACCGGTCGAGGTCGATGAAGAACACGGTGCTCGCCCGGGGGGAGCGCAGCGACGCGGCCAGCCGCTCGGCGAGGTGGGAGCGGTTGGGCAGCCCGGTGAGCGGGTCGTGCAGCGACTCGTGCGCGTAGTGCTGGGCGAGGGTCTCGAACACCCGGGCCGACGGGGCCAGCCCGATGCGGTCCCCCGGTCCGGTGACGACGAGCCAGTCCAGCGGTCGGCTGCAGTTGATGAGCACCCCGGCGGCGCGCAGCACGCTCGTGGAGGCGTCCACCACCACCGTCCCGGTGAGCTGGGCGGGCTCCAGGCGCAGCGGCTCCGCCCCGCGGCGGCGGGTCACCGGGCCGCGCCCGAGGTGCAGCGCCGGGTCGAGGTCGGCGCGCCGCAGCAGGACCAGGCCCTCGTCCCCGCGGTCGAGGACGATCGCGCGCAGCTCGGCGTCGCGCTCGAAGGTGCGCCCCAGGACTTGCAGGCCGACCGACGACGGCACCACCACGGCCGGCTCCGCCAGCTCGCCCACGGTCTGCGCGACCGGACGGGTGACGGGGCCCCACTCGCCGGACACGGCGAGACCGCCGGTGTCCGGGCCGTCACCGGCCCCCGTCGCGTGGTTGCTGTGCGTCACGAGGTGTCTCTCCGTCGGAAACCGTCACTCTATGCGAACGCGACGTCACCCGGCGTACCGGTCTCGCTCACCACAGGTCGCCGTCGCGGTAGTCGCAGGTCAGGGCGCCGTCGACGTCGAGCGGGGCGGAGCCGGGCAGCACGTGCACGGTGCCCACCTCGTCGGGGGTGTCGAGGACCCCGTCCGGGGACAGGGCGTGCAGCGTGCCCCGCCACGGCACCCAGCCGCGGGCGACGTACAGGTTGCGACCGGCGTCGCTGGCCCCGAGCGCCCCGACCTCGTGGCCGCCGAGGACCAGCCGCTCGACCTCGGCCATGACCGTCCAGGCGACGCCCTGCCCGCGGGCGGTCGGCGCCGTGGCCACCGCCTCCACGAAGCCGCAGCGCAGCGCCCGGCCCCCGTGCAGCAGCCGTCGCCCGACGACGGACGCGTGCCCGACCAGCTCGCCCTCGATGCGGGCCAGCACGTGCACCCCGCCCAGGGCGTGCTCCCAGTGGGACTCCTCGAACCGGGTCCGGAAGGCGTCGAAGACCAGGGCCCGGAGCTCGTCCCGGGCGGCGGGGCCGAGGTCCGCGGTCGGCAGGGTCCGCAGCGAGATCACCCGCGCACCACCCGGCTGCCCGCCAGGCGCTCCAGCGCCTGCTCCACGTCCGCGGTCGCACCGGCGAAGCTGAACCGCACGGTGTGGTGGCCGTGCACGGTGTCGAAGTCCAGCCCCGGGGCGATCGCCACCCCGGTCTCGGCGAGCAGGTCCGCGCACCAGGCGCGGGCGTCGTCGGTGCGGTGGGCCACGTCGGCGTAGACGTAGAACGCCCCGTCCGCCGGAGCCAGGTCGGTGAGCCCGAGGGCGGGCAGCCCGTCGAGCAGCAGGTCGCGGTTGCGGCGGTAGCGGTGCACGTGCCCGTCGAGCTCGGTGTAGGAGGCGTCGGTGAACGCGGCCACCGCGGCGTGCTGGGCCAGGGCCGGGGGACAGATGGTGAGGTTGGAGGCGAGTCGGTGCACCGCGGGCCGCAACGGCTCCGGCGCCAGCATCCAGCCCAGCCGCCAGCCCGTCATCGAGAAGTACTTGCTCACCGACCCGACGACGACGGAGCTCCGCGACGTCGCCCACGCACTGGTGGTCGGGCGGCCGTAGGAGATGCCGTGGTAGATCTCGTCGGAGACGAGCAGCGTGCCGCGGTCCTCGCACCACGTCGCCAGCGCCGCGAGCTCGGCCGGCGCCAGGATCGTGCCCGTCGGGTTGGCCGGGCTCGCCACCACCAGCGCGGCCGGCGGGGTCTCCAGCGCGTCGAGCATGGCGACGGTGGGCTGGAAGCGGCTCTCGGCGCGGCAGTCCAGCTCGAGCACCCGGCAGCCCAGCGCGGCCAGGGTGTTGCGGTAGGCGGGGTAGCCGGGCCGGGCCAGCGCGACCACGTCGCCGGGGTCCAGCGCGGCCAGGAACAGCAGGGTGAAGGCCCCGGAGCTGCCGGTGGTGACGACCACGTCCTCGGCGGTGACCTCGAGCCCGTCGCGGCGGTGGTGGCCGGCGATCGCCTCGCGCAGCGCCGGGATGCCGGGGGTGACGGTGTAGCCGAGGGTGTCGCCGGTGAGCGCGGCGCGGGCGGCGGCGAGCACCCCGGCGGGGGCAGCGGTGGCGGGCTGCCCGGCGGCGAGGGTGAGCACGTCGCCGTGGGTGCGGCCGCGCTGTGCCGCGGCCGCCCACACGTCCATCACGTGGAACGGCTCGATGCGGGAGCGGGCGGATTCCTGCGGCACGGGATCCGACGGTAGCGGGGTGCGGGAGGATTGCCGCGTGGACAGCCTCCTGAGCCCCGGCGGACGCTTCGACGCGTGGGACCCGGCCCCGGTGCACACCGTGGTGCTGGACCTGGACGGGACGACGCTGGACCGCGGCCACCACGCCAGCGAGCGGGTCGCCGCGGCGCACCGGGCGGCCCGGACCGCGGGGCTGCGGGTGCTGTTCGCGACCGGCCGGCTGCCCACGGGGACGACGAGCGTGCTGGCCCAGCTGGCCCACACCGGGCCCGACATCGTGCACAACGGGGCGGCGGTGGTGCACGCGGAGCAGGAGCTGGCGACGTGGCCGCTGCCCGGGGCGGCGGCCGCCGAGCTCGTCCGGTGGTGCCTGGAGCAGGAGCTGTACGCCGAGCTCTACGTCGGACGTGGGTTCTGGGTGACTGACACCCGGGCCGCGGCGCAGCCGATGTGGGACGAGATCAGCGGCCCGCCGGACGGGTTGGTGGCCGAGCTCGACGCTCGGACCGCCGGGTTCGTGAAGGCGACGGTGAACGTGCCCGCTGGGGCTTCCAGCGCGCCGGTGGTGGCCCTGGCCCAGCGCCTCGGGCTGACCGCGGAGCTGTCGACGGCCCCGGCCCTGCCCGGGGTCGGCGTCGTCAACGTGACCGCGCCCGGGGTGCACAAGGGCGCGGCGCTGCGCTGGCTCGCGGGGCGGGAGGGCTTCGACCTGGCTGGCTGCGTGGCCGTGGGCGACGGCCACAACGACCTGTCGATGTTCGCCGTCGCCGGGACCGCCGTCGCGATGGGCGAGGCCCCCGACGACGTGCGGACCGGCGCACACCTGGTGGCGCCGGGGGTGGGCGACGACGGGGCGGCGGCGGTGCTGGATGCGGCGGTGGCGGGGCGGCTGGTGCGCTGAGGTGGGCGGGTCAGGACGGGATCCGGACGCGCCCCTGCTCGGCGGCCGCCGCGATGTCGGTGCGGTGGTGGCTGCCGGTGAGGTGCACGCCCGCCAGGCGCGCGTAGGCCTGCGCGCGCGCCGCGGTGAGGTCGGCCCCGGTGCCCACGACGCTGAGCACCCGGCCCCCCGCCGACAGCACGGCGCCGTCCGGACCGGACGCGGTCCCGGCGTGCAGCACCCCCTCGCCGTCGGCCCCGGTGACGGGGTCCCCGGTGCGCGGGCGCCCCGGGTAGCTCTCCGCCGCGACGACCACGGTCACCGCCGAGCCCGCCGCCCACTCCAGGGCCGGCTGGTCGGCGAGGGTGCCCGTCGCGGTCGCGTGCAGCAGCGTCCCCAGGGGTGAGGTGAGCAGCGCGAGGACGGCCTGGGTCTCCGGGTCGCCGAAGCGGCAGTTGAACTCCACGACCGCGGGACCTGCCGTGCCCCAGGCGAACCCGGCGTACAGCAGCCCGTGGAACGGCGTGCCGCGGCGCCCCAGCTCGGCGGCCACCGGCTCGACGAGCGCGGTCAGGGTGGCCACCCCGCCCTCGGGCAGCCAGGGCAGCGGGGCGTAGGCGCCCATGCCGCCGGTGTTGGGCCCGGTGTCGTCGTCGCCCACGCGCTTGAAGTCCTGCGCGGGCAGCAGCGGCACCACCGTGTCGCCGTCGACGAGGCAGAACAGGCTGACCTCCGGCCCGTCGAGGTAGGACTCCAGCAGCACCGGGTGCCCGTCGTCGAGCAGGCTCGCGGCGTGGCGGCGGGCGACGTCACGGTCGGTGGTGACCACCACGCCCTTGCCGGCCGCGATCCGGTCGTCCTTCACCACCCAGTGGGGGCCGAAGCGGTCCAGCGCGGCGTCGATCCCGGCGGGTGAGTCGACGACCTCGCTGTGCGCGGTGGCCACCCCGACGGCGGCCATCACGTCCTTGGCGAACGCCTTGGAACCCTCGATGCGGGCGGCCTCCGCGGACGGGCCGAAGCAGGCGACCCCGGCGGCCCGCACCGCGTCGGCCACCCCGAGCACGAGCGGGACCTCGGACCCGATCACCACCAGGTCCGCGGCGACCTGTCGGGCCAGGGCCACCACCGCGGCGGCGTCGACGGGGTCCACGGCGTGGGTGGTGCTCACCCGTCCGGTGCCGGCGTTGCCGGGGGCGCAGTGCAGCTCACCGACCCCGGGGTCACGGCGCAGGGCCAGCAGCAGGGCGTGCTCACGAGCACCGGAACCGATCACGAGGACGCGCACGGCGCGCATTCTGCCCCGTGCGCGTCGGGCGGCGGGCCGGTTCTCGGTGGGGCCCGGGTCCGGCTCAGCCGAGCAGCGAGTGCACGTAGCACCAGCGCCAGGTCTCCCCGGGCTCCACCGAGCGCATCACCGGGTGGCCGGACTCCCGGTGGTGGGCCGTGGCGTGGGTGTACGGGCTGGAGTCGCAGCACGCGACGTGACCGCAGGTCAGGCACATCCGCAGGTGCGCCCAGGTCTCCTCCCCGAGCGCGGTGCAGTCGGTGCACACCCCGTCGCTGCTGGGCGTCGGGTCGGTCTCGGCGCGGCAGGCGGAGAGCTCCGCGCAGCCCGCGACGGGGGCGACCTCGGGGGCGGTGTCAGGTGCGCGTCGGAACAGTTTCACCACCCCATCCTGCCGGGCGAGAATGGCCCCCGTGAACGCCCTGCTGCTCGTCGTCGCCGTGCTGGCCCTGCTGGTCGCGGGGATCGCCCGTCGCCACGACCTGCCCGCCCCGCTGCTGCTCACCGTCGTCGGGCTGGCGGCGTCGCTGGTTCCGGGGCTGCGGGAGGTGACGCTGGAACCCGACCTGGTGCTCTTCGTCGTCCTGCCACCGCTGCTGTACTCCGCCGCGCTGGACAGCTCGGCGGTGGCCATCAGGGACAACCTGCGACCCATCGGGCTGCTCGCCGTCGTGCTGCCCCTGGTCACGACGGTGGCGGTCGCGTGGGTGGCGTGGCTGGCCCTGCCGCAGCTGCCGTTCACCGCCGCGCTGGTCCTCGGCGCCGTCGTCGCCCCGCCCGACGCGGTCAGCGCCACCGCGATCGGCCGGCGCCTCGGCCTGCCCAAGCGGATCATGACCCTGCTGGGCGGGGAGAGCCTGCTCAACGACGCGACCGCGCTCACCGCGTACCGGGTGGCGCTGGCCGTGGCAGTCGGCACGGGGGCCACCGTCCGGGGGGGGTTCCGGACCTTCGCCGTCGCCGCCGCGGTCGGGATCGCGGTCGGGCTCGTCGTCGGCTTCGTGGTCGCACGCCTGCGCCAGCGCCTGGACGACCCGGTGCTGGAGAGCGCCATCGGCCTCGTCGTCCCCTTCCTCACCTACCTGGCCGCGGAGCAGGTGGAGGGCTCCGGGGTGCTGGCCGTCGTCGTCGCCGGGCTCTACCTGGGAAGCCGCTCGTCCCGGGCGACCTACGCCACCCGCCTGCAGGACGACGCGGTGTGGAAGGCCTCCGACGTGATCCTGGAGTCGTTCGTGTTCCTGCTCATCGGGCTGCAGCTGCCCGCGGTGCTCCAGGGCCTGGAGGGGCGCAGCACCGGCTCGCTGGTGGTGGCCTCGGCGCTGACCCTGGCCACGGTCGTGGTGGTGCGGATGCTGTGGGTGTTCCCGGCGACGTACCTGCCGCGGGTGCTGCCCCGGGTGCGCGCCCGGGAGCAGGCTCCACCGGTGGGCGGGGTGTTCATCGTCGCCTGGGCGGGGATGCGGGGGGTGGTGTCGCTGGCCGCAGCGTTCGCGATCCCGCTCACCACGACGAGCGGGGCCGCGTTCCCGGGCCGGGAGGAGATCCTGCTGCTGACCTTCGTCGTCGTCGTCGGCACGCTGCTGCTGCACGGGCTCACGCTGCCCTGGGTGATCCGCCGGCTCGGGGTGGGCAGCGCCGGGGAGCAGCACGCCGACGCGGTGGCCGCGGCCGCCGCGCAGCAGGCCGCGGGCGAGGCGGCCGTGGCACGGCTCCAGGAGATCACCGAGTCCGGGGCCGTGCACGACAAGGCGGCCGCGGTGCTGACGGCCTGGACCCAGCGGCGCAGCAACGCCGCGTGGGAGCGCCTGGGCCGCGACGACGCCGAGGCCGGGGAGAGCCCCGCCGCCACCTTCCGCCGCCTGCGCCGCGAGATGCTCACCGCCGAGCGCGCCGTCTTCATCGCCCACCGCGACGCCGGCCGCATCGACGACGACGTGCTCCGTGCCGCCCTGCACGACCTGGACCTCGAGGAGGCCGTCCTCTCTCGTGCGTGATTCCTCGACCCAGGCGGCGAGGTTTCGTTCACAGCGCCCCTGCCGCGTCGAGCTGTCCACAGGCACCCCGGTTGTCCACAGCTCGGACCGGCGGGGTTCCGCTCGGCGTTCGTCGCCCGCAGCGTGTCCGCATGACCGTCCTGCAGCTCACCACCTTCGCCTCGCTGGCCCACGCCCAGCACGGCGTTCTCTCCCGGGCCCAGCTCCGCGAGCTGGGTGTCGACGACCACGCCGTCGCGAACCGGCTGCGGCGGCGACGCTGGCAACGGGTGCTCCACGGGGTCTACGTCGTCCACACCGGGCCCCTTCGCCGGGACGCCGTGCTCGAGGCGGCGCTGCTCTACGCCGGGTGGTCGGCCTGCCTCAGTCACGACTCCGCCGCCCAGCTGCTCCGGATCCGGCCGCGCGACGACGACGCCCCCGTGCACGTCACCGTCCCCTACGCCCGCTCCGCCACTCCCCAGCCAGAGACGTGGGGACCGTTCGGCCGCACCCACCCGGGCGTCGTCGTGCACCGCTCCCGCGCGTTCGCCCACATCGTCGTCGAGGCCGACCCACCCCGGACCTCAGCCGTCGACACCGTCCTGGACCTGGCCGTCGCCGAACCGACCCCGCGCGACGCCGCCCGGGTGCTGGTGGCAGCGAGCAGCGCCGGCCGGGTGCCCGTGGCGCTGCTGCGCCACCAGCTGGAACGACGACGACCCCGCCGCTACCGGACGCTGCTGCTGCAGACGCTCGACCTCGTCGCCGACGGGGTGCAGTCGGCGCTCGAGCACCGGTACGCGGTCGACGTCGAGGCCGCGCACGGGCTTCCCCGGGCGCGACGCCAGGCGCCCGTCGTCGTCGACGGGGTGACCCTGCACGAGGACGTGACCTACGAGCCGGGCGGGCTGGTGGTGCGGCTCGACGGACGTCGGTACCACTCCGCCCCGACGGTCGCCTTCCGCGACCGCCGGCGGGACAACGCCGCCGAGCTCACCGACCGGGCCCGACTGGTCTACGGCTGGGACGAGGTCGCGACGGACGCGTGCGCGGTGGCGGCGGAGGTGGCCACGGTGCTCGTGCGCGAGGGGTGGACGTCCCGTTCCACCCCGTGTGGGTCGGACGGCTGTGAACGAGACCTCGCCTCCTGGGCCCAGTAATCACGCACGAGCGCAGAATGCGCACATGGACGTGATCGCCGGGCGCTTCGAGCTCCTCGACCTGGTGGCGACGGGCGGCGCGGGGGCGGTGTGGCGGTCCCGGGACCTGCGCTCAGGTGCGGTGTGCGCGGCCAAGGTGCTGCGGCAGCGGGACTCGGCGGACCTGCTGCGCTTCGTCCGCGAACAGGGGGTCCAGCTGGAGCACCCGCACGTGCTCACCCCCTACGGCTGGGCCGCGGAGGACACCCACGTCGTCATCGCCTCCCGGCTGGTGCACGGTGGGACCCTCGCCACGATGGTGGCCGAGCACGGCCCGCTGGAGCGCCCGGTGGTCGCGGACCTGCTCGACCAGCTGCTCGACGCGCTGGGCGCCGTGCACCACGCCGGGTGGGTGCACCGCGACGTGAAGCCGGCGAACCTGCTGCTGGAGGCGACCGGGGCCGGGTGGCCCGAGCTGTCGCTGGCCGACTTCGGGCTCGCCGTCCACGCCGACGACGCCCGGCTCACCTTCGCCGGGACTGTCCTGGGGACCGAGGGCTACGTTCCCCCCGAGGCCCGCACGGGCGCCCACCCGACGCCGGCGCGCGACCTGTGGGCGGCCGGGGCCGTCGCGCTGCGGCTGCTCGGCGCCGACCCGGGGGACGATCCCGGCGGCGACCCTCTCGGGCGCACCATCTCGCGGCTCACGCACCCGGAGCCGAGCCGTCGCCCCGCCTCCGCCGACGCGGCCCGTGCGCTGCTGGGCCACGTCCGTCCCGACCGCCCCCCGGTCACCGCCGGGGGTCTCGCGCTGCACGTGCGCGACCGGCTGCCCCCGCTCGGGGAGGGCGTCGTCCCCGTGGGCGGCCCGCCGGAGGCCCCCGTGCTCCCACCGACCGCCGCGCTGCCCTCGGGCACGGCACCCCTGGGCCTGGTGGGCACCCGGGCCCTGCCCGCGAACCCACCCACCACCGCCCTGCCCGCGCGGACCCCGACCCGCTGCCGGCGAGTGCCGGCGCTCCTCGGCGCCCTCGCGCTGCTCGCCGCGGGCGCTCTCGCGGTGCTCGCGTCGAGCACCTCCACCAACACCCCGGCCACGAGCGCACCGCCCACCCCGAGCACCGCTCCCGGACCGACCGCAGCCTCGCAGCCCGGCCTCGTCGTCACCGCCGGCGCCCCGTGCAGCTGGGCGCAGCAGGGAGACACCGCGCTCACCGACAGCGGCGGCGGCCTCACCTGCGAGGTCGACGGCGCCGGCTACACCTGGAGCTGACGGGGCCTGACGGGGTCTACGAACGCCGACGGCGGGCCAGGACGAGCAGACCCACCCCGACCACCGCCAGCACCCCGGCCCCGGCCCATCCCGGGACCGACGAGCCGCGCGAGGGGGCCGCCTCGACCGGCACCGCCTCCTCCGCGGTCGCCGGAGCAGCCCCGACGACCCGCGGTGCGTCCAGTGCGGTGCCCACCGCGTCGAGCTGCAGACCCAGCGCCACCGCACCCACGTCGTCGGCTCCGCCGGTCAGCCGGAGGGACAGGTAGTAGGTCCCGGCGACGTCCAGCGCGGCCCGCTCGCCCCCGGCGTCGACGTTCTGCGGACGGACCCCGGTGACCGCGCTGGCGCTGAGGGCACCGTCGCCCTCGGTGGTGCCGCGCAGGGTCACGTCCTGCTGCACGGGGTTGGTCATCGTGGCCCGCAGGCGGGTCCCGCCGGGTCGCCCGGCGGCCTGCACGGTGAACGCGGGGCGCTGGCCCCAGCCGACGGTGACCGCGTAGACGCGGGTGGCGCCCGGGGTGATCTCGTCGACGTAGGTGCCCGGGGCCAGGACGGGGGCCCGCACCCAGCTGTCCGCGCCGGTGACGTCCACGGTCTCGCCCCCGACCTGGGGCGAGACCTGCTCCTGCTCACCGTCCGGGGCGTCCGCGGTGTCGGTGAGCTGGGGCTGCAGGCGCACCAGCAGGTCCACGGGCAGCGCCTGCCCGGCGTCGCGGTCCCCCTCGCGACGCACCTGGACGACGACCTCGCCCGGGGCTCCGCAGCCGTCGGCGCCCGCGCTCGCCGCCGGCGGGTGGGCACCCGCGGTCAGAGTCGGGTCGCCGTCCTGCGCGCTCACGTCCTCACCTCCGTCACAGCGGGTGCCGGTGGGGCTGAACAGGGTGACCCCCAGGTTCTGGCCGCCGTCGCCCTCGAGGACCGGGACGGTCGCGACGACGTGGAGCGCCACACCGTCCGCGACGTCGACGCGGTAGTAGCGGGAGCTGCCCTGCCGGTCGCCGCCGGGGAGGGTGTCGGTGTAGCGACCGGGGTCCAGCGCCACCGCCGTGGGCACGGTGCTGCCGCCGTCCACCGCCGCCGCCGAGGCCTCCGGCACAGCGACGAACAGCCCCGCGGAGAACAGCCCCGCGACGACGACAAGGGTCAGCTGTGAACGAAACCTCGCCGCCTGGGTCCAGCAATCACGCACGAGGGCGCAGCACGTCGTGCCGCACGATGGTCTGCTCACGGCCGGGGCCGACGCCGATGCAGGAGACGCGGGCGCCGGCGAGCTCCTCGATGCGCAGCACGTAGGCCTGCGCGTTGGGGGGGAGCTCGTCGAAGGTGCGGCAGTGGGTGATGTCCTCGAACCAGCCGGGCATGGTCTCGTAGACCGGGAGCGCGTGGTGCAGGTCGGTCTGGGTCATCGGCATGTCGTCGGTGCGGACCCCGTCGACGGTGTAGCCCACGCAGATCGGCACCTGCTCCAGGCTGGAGAGCACGTCGAGCTTGGTGAGGAAGTAGTCGGTGATCCCGTTGACGCGGGTGGCGTAGCGGGCGATGACGGCGTCGAACCAGCCGCAGCGCCGCAGCCGGCCGGTGGTCACGCCGATCTCGCCGCCGGTCTTGCGCAGGTACTCGCCCCACTCGTCGGTGAGCTCGGTGGGGAACGGGCCGGAGCCGACGCGGGTGGTGTACGCCTTGAGGATCCCCAGCACCGTGGTGATCTTCGTGGGGCCGATCCCGGAGCCCACCGCGGCACCACCGGCGGTGGGGTTGGACGAGGTGACGAACGGGTAGGTGCCGTGGTCGACGTCGAGCAGGGTGCCCTGGCTGCCCTCCAGCAGCACCGTCTCCCCGCGCTCCAGGGCCTTGTTCAGCTCCAGGCGGGTGTCGGCGATGCGGTGGCGGAAGCTCGTCGCCTGGGCGAGCACCTCCTCGACCACCTGCGCCGGGTCCAGCGCGCGGCGGTTGTAGATCTTGGAGAGCACCTGGTTCTTGAACTCCAGCGCCGCCTCGACCTTCTGGGTGAGGATCTTCTCGTCGAGCACGTCGGCCACCCGCACGCCGACCCGGGCGATCTTGTCCTGGTAGGCGGGGCCGATGCCGCGACCGGTGGTGCCGATCTTGGCCGCGCCCAGGAAGCGCTCGGTGACCTTGTCGATGGCCACGTGGTACGGCATGAGCAGGTGCGCGTCGGCCGAGAGCAGCAGCCCCGACGTGTCGACGCCACGCGCCTCCAGACCGGCCAGCTCCTCCAGCAGCACCCCCGGGTCGACGACGACCCCGTTGCCGATCACGTTCTTCACCCCGGGGGTCAGGATCCCCGACGGGATGAGGTGCAGCGCGAAGTCCTGCCCGTCGGGCAGCACCACGGTGTGCCCGGCGTTGTTGCCGCCCTGGTAGCGCACCACCCACTGGACCCGCCCGCCGAGCAGGTCGGTGGCCTTGCCCTTGCCCTCGTCGCCCCACTGGGCGCCGATCAGCACGATCGCCGTCATGGCGTCTCCCAACGCGGGTGCAGGATGGTGTGTCCGTCGCGTCCGGTTCGGCCGCCCGGAGAACCCTAGTCGGCCCACGGCGTCGGGTTCGCACGCCGCAGCCCACAGCCCACAGCCCACAGCGCAGCCCAGGAGGTACCGGTGGTCGTCTCCGTGCTGGCCTGCGGGTCCGCGGTGCCCGACGCGCTCCGCGCCCACGCCGTGCACGAGGTGGGTCCGCGACCGGCCCGCGAGCTTGTCGACCCCCTGCTCGAGGGGGCCGACCGGCTGGTGGTGCTCGGCGGCCGTGACGTCGATGCCGACGTGGCCGCGGTGGTGCTGCGGCTGCTGCGCACCGAGCGGCTGGAGCTCGAGGTCGCGGTGGTCGCTCCCACCGCGACCCCGCTGACCCGTGCGCTGGGCCTGCCCACCGGTCGCCGCGCCGTCGAGCGGGCGGTGCACGGGCGGGCGCAGCCGGTGCCGCTGGTCCGGCACACCGGCGGCGGGGTGGTCCTCGGGCAGGCCCGCGTGACCGGGCCCGACGGGGCGGTGCTGCACGGGGAGGCCTACGCCGACGACGTGCGGCTGTTCACCGGGGACGTGCCGGCGGTGCAGGTGCTCGCCGGACCCGCCGGGGTGCGCTCGCGGGTGCGCTCGCGCTGGCGCTCCGGGCCGTGGGTGAGCTCCCGGGCCCTGCAGCTGGGCTCGACCGGGGCCGAGGTGGTCGCCGACGGCGTGCTCCAGGGCCGCCCGGGGCCGAAGTGGTCGTTCTACCGGCACACCACGGACTGGCTGGCCGTCCGCTGAGCAGCGGGGTGAGGTGCTGGCCACACCGGATCCCCCACGGGTCGCGGCTGCCTACCCTCGGGGTCGTGCCCGGCACCCTCCTGCGCTCCCGCCCGACCCGGTACCTGGCGGCGCTGGTCGTCCTCGTGGTGGGCGTGGTCGTGGCGGGGGTGCCGATCCTGGTGCGACCCCAGCTCGACCCGGTGACCCGCGCCGACGCCGTGGTGGTGCTCGGGGGCTCCAACATCGACGGACGGGTGGAGACGGGGCTGCAGCTGGTCCGCGACGGGGTGGCCGGCCAGCTCGTGCTGTCGGACCCCTACGCCTCGCCGGACAACGTCACCGGGCGGGCGTGCCGCAGCACCGTCCCGGGCGTCGAGATCAGCTGCTTCCGCCCCGACCCGTCGACCACGCAGGGCGAGGCCGAGGAGATCGCGCGCCTCGCCGACGCACGCGGCTGGCGCTCGGTCGTCGTGGTGACCGCGGTCTACCACGTGTCCCGGGCCCGCTGGATCATCGAGGGCTGCTACGACGGCCGGCTCACCATGGTCGCCCCGGAGAGCCGGCCCGGTCTCGGCTACTGGGCCTACCAGTACGCGTACCAGATCGCGGGGTACACCAAGGCCGCGATCATCGGTCGCTGCCGCTGAGCGGTGGCCGGTCGGGACGCGCCCCGCGTCGGGCTGGCGACGGGCGATTCCCGATCGAGGGGGGCGGGGCGCCACACTGGGCCCGTGCTGCGCGACGACGAGGCCCGCGTGCTGGACGCGGTGGACGCCGACGCCCTGGGTGAGCTGCTCGTCGAGCTGGTCGCGGTCCCCAGCGTCACCGGCAGCGCCGCGGAGTCCGAGCTGCAGCACCGGCTCGCCGGGCGGCTGACCGCGCTCGGCCTGGAGGTCGACCTGTGGCCGATGGACCTCACCGCCCTGCGCGCGGACCCCGGGTTCCCCGGCACCGAGGCCCCCCGCACCGAGGCGTGGGGCCTGGTCGCCACCACCACCGGCCACGGGGACGGCCCGACGACGATCCTGAACGGTCACGTCGACGTGGTGCCGCCCGGGGACCCGGCGGCGTGGGAGGGCGACCCGTTCGTCCCGCGGCTGACCGGTTCCCGCGGTGACGTGGTGGTCCACGGCCGCGGCACGTGCGACATGAAGGCGGGCGTGGCCGCGAACCTCGCCGCGGTGACCGCGCTGCTGGCCTCGGGGGTGGCGCTGCCCGGGCCGGTGGCCCTGCACCTGGTGGTCGGCGAGGAGGACGGCGGGCTCGGGGCGTTCGGCACCCTCGCGCGCGGCCACACCGGCGATGCGTGCCTGATCTCCGAGCCCACCTCGGGGGCGCTGGTGACCGCGAACGGTGGGGCGCTGACGTTCACCCTGCGCGTGTCGGGCCTCGCCACCCACGGCAGCACCCGGACCGCCGGGGTCAGCGCCGTCGACGCCTACCTGCCGCTGCACGCTGCGCTCGCCGAGCTGGAGCGCGAGCGCAACACCGTCCGCGACCCGCTGCTGGCCGGGGAACCGGTGCCGCACACCCTGTCGGTGGGCACGGTGCACGCCGGGGACTGGGCCAGCAGCGTGCCCGACCTGCTCGTCGCCCAGGGCCGGCTCGGGGTGCGCCTGGACGAGGACCCGGCGCGGGCCCGCACGTCGCTCGAGGACGCGGTGGCCCGGGCGTGCGCGAACGACCCGTGGCTGCGGGAGCACCCGGCCACGGTGGAGTGGACCGGCGGGCAGTTCGCCAGCGGCCGGCTGCCCACCGGGCACCCCCTGGGCGAGCGCGTGGCCCGCGCGCACGCCGACGCCACCGGTGGCCCCCGGCCCACCGAGCGCGGCGCCCCGTACGGCAGCGACCTGCGGCTCTACGCCGCGGCCGGGGTGCCCACGCTGCAGCTGGGGCCGGGCGAGGTCACCCACGCCCACGGTCCCCGCGAGCAGGTGCGCCTGGGCGACGCCGTCGCGGTCGCGCGGACCCTGGCGCTCGCCGCGCTGCGCGCCCGGTCCTGACGGGCTCGGTCCTGCCGCGCTCAGCCCACCTCGGGCGGGTACGCCGGGTGCTCCACGGTGGGCGGCAGGCTGGCGAGCGCGGCGATGCGGCTGGAGCCCGCCGCCTGCATGAGGTCGACCACGGTCGAGCGCAGCTGCGCGACGACCACCCGCACCGACAGCCCACCGTCGAGGCCGAGCTCGGGGGTCAGCTCCCGGGCCACCGCCCGCAGCACGGTCGACACCTCCGCCGGGGTGGTCCCCGACCCGGGGTCGGACACGGCCAGCGCGCGCAGCACGACGACGGCGTCGGCGAGGGCGCGCACCGCGTGCACGAGCGCGTCGGAGACCACCTCGCCGTCCCCGACGACGACGAGCGCGCGCCGCGCGAGGACCCGGACGTTGCGGGCGGCGTTGTCGATCGGCTCGGCCATCGCGGTGAGGCTGACCACGGGGCCCCGGGTGCGCCAGCGCAGCGGGGCGAGGCGGGCGACCTCCCGGCCCGCGCGCAGGTCGGCGCGCAGCGCGTCCAGGATCGGCTGGGTGCTCCGCACGCGTTCCAGCGCCCGCTCGACGGCACCGCTGTCGTGCGTGGCGAGGCCGTCTGCGACCCCGCGCACCGCGTCCTCCACGGCCTGCAGGACCCGTGCGGCGTCACGTCGGGCGGTGCGCAGCGGGCTGCTGGGCAGCAGCGCGATGACCGCGACGGCAACCACCCCGCCGACGAGGGCGTCGACGGCGCGGTCCGGTCCGCCGGACTGGCCCGGCGGCAGCAGGGTGGCCACGAGCACCGACGACGACCCGGCCTGCAGCGTGATGACCGGGCCGCCGTCGAGCAGCACGGCGGTGCCCATCGCCAGCGCCACGACGAGGGTGATCTGCCAGGCGCCGGAACCGATGACCGAGATGAGGAGGTCGGCGACGACGATCCCGGTGACGACGCCGGCGACCAGCTCCACCGTGCGTCGCAGCTTCGCGCCCAGCGAGATCCCCAGGCACACGATGGCTGCGATCGGGGCGAAGAACGGCCGCGCGTGCCCGATCAGGGCGGTGGCGACGAACCAGGCGAGCCCGGCGGCGACGGCGCACTGCGCCACGGGCAGGGCGGCGGTGCGCAGCCGGGCGGCCCGGGTGCGCCCCCACCCCTGCAGCGCGAGCACGCCTGGGCCCGGTGCGCTGCGGCTCAGCGGACCCCGAGCGCGTCCGCGGCGGCCGGGTCGCAGTCGTCGAGCAGGTCGAGGGTGCGCGCCTGCTCGTCGACCTCACCGATCGCCGTGGCCGCCCGGTTCAGGGCGGCGACCGCCCGGAGGAAGCCCCGGTTGGGCTCGTGGGAGTAGGGCACCGGGCCCCAGCCCTTCCAGCCGTTGCGCCGCAGCTGGTCGAGGCCGCGGTGGTAGCCGGTGCGGGCGTAGGCGTAGGCCTGCACGGGTGCCTCGGCGCCCAGCGCGGCCTCGGCCAGGGTGGCCCACGCGATGCTCGCGCTGGGGTGCTCCGCCGCCACCGAGGTGGGGTCGGCGCCGTCGAGCAGCGCGGACTCCGCCTCCGGGTCGCCGGGCAGCAGGGTGGGCTGGGGGCCGAGCAGGTCGTGGTGCAGCGTCATGTCCCCAGTGTCGCAGGTGCCCGGTCTCGCAGGTGCCCGGTCTCGCAGGTGCCCGGCGCCGCCGCTCTCCTCACGGCCGGGGCGGCGGCTCCAGCGCGGCGGTGACCAGCTGGTGCAGCCGCGCCCGGTCGGGCAGGACCGGGGCGTTGACGCTGACCGGGTCCGCGAGCGCCCCGTCGACGACCGCGTCGACCAGCTCCGGGGTGACCCCGTGCTCGCGCAGCGGCGCGTACGCCCCCACCTCGTGCACCAGCGCCACGATCCGCGCCACCGCGGCGGCGGCGTTCGCGTCCACCGGCGCGGCGCTGTCGGCCACCCCGAGGTCGTGCGCCATCTCCGCGAAGGCCTCGGCGCAGACGTCCACCTCCAGGGTCAGCACCTCCCCCAGCACCGCCGCCAGCGCCAGGCCGTGCGGGGTGCCGGTGCGGGCGGTGACGGCGTGCCCGATCCCGTGCACCAGGCCCAGCCCGGACCCGCTCAGCGCGAGCCCGGCGAGGTGCGAGCCGCACAGCAGCTGGGCCCGGGCCTCGGCGTCGGTGCCGTCGGCCACGCAGGTGGGCAGCCACGTCGAGACCAGGCGCAGCGCCCGGTGGGCGTGGGCCTCGGTCACCGGGTTGCGGCCCCGCGAGACGAGGCTCTCCACCGCGTGCACGAGCGCGTCCACCCCGGTGGCGGCGGTGGGTCCGGGCGGCAACCCGTGGGTGAGGGTCGGGTCCAGCAGGCACACCCGCGGCGTCACCGCGGGATCACCCAGGTACACCTTGCAGTGCCGATCGGGGTCCTCGATCACCCCGAAGCCGTTGGTCTCCGCGCCGGTGCCGGCGGTGGTGGGCACCGCGACGACGGGCAGCATCCCGGCCGCGGCCGCGATGGCCTTGGCCGCGTCCATCGCGGAGCCGCCCCCGACGGCCACCACCACCGTCGACCCCGTCACCGTCCGCGCCACCGCGGCGCCGCGCTCGACCGTCGTCGTCGTCGGGTTGGGCTCCACCTCGGCGAACACGGTCACCGGGAGGGCCCCGGCAGCGGTCCGCACGGCCTCGACGATGCCGGTGGCGACCACCCCCGGGTCGGTGACCACGAGCACGGACTCCCCACCGAGCGCGGTCACCGCACCGCCCAGCTCACCCAGCACCCCGGCCCCGAACCGCAGGGTGCCGGCGGGGGTGGTGGTGAACGTGGTCCCGGCGAGCCTCACGAGAGGTCCATCCAGGTCGTCTTCAGCGCGGTGCAGGCGTCCAGCGCGTGCAGGCTCTTGTCCCGGCCCGCCCCGGTGTCGCCGAACCCGCCGAACGGCGTCATCACGTCGCTCGCATCGAAGGTGTTCACCCACACCGTGCCGGCCCGCAGGGCACGGGCCACCCGGTGCGCGGTGCCGAGGTCGGCGGTCCAGACGGAGGCGGCGAGGCCGAACCGGGAGGCGTTGGCCAACCGCAGGCCCTCCTCGACGCCGGAGCAGGTGATGGTGGACAGGACGGGTCCGAAGATCTCCTCCTGCGCGACGGACATGCTGTTGTCGACCCCGTCCAGGACGGTGGGTTCGACGAAGGTGCCGCCGGTCTCGGCCAGTAGCCGTCGCCCACCGTGCACCACGGTGGCCCCCTCCTCGCGGCCGGCACCGACGTGGCCCAGCACCCGCTGCAGCTGGGTCTCGTCGACGATCGGGCCCATGGTCGTGCCCTCGTCGAGCGGGTCCCCCACGCGCACGGCCCCGGCCAGGGCCACCACCTTGGCCAGCAGCTCGTCGTGCACCGACTCGTCGACGACCAGGCGCGAGCCGGCGTTGCAGGTCTGCCCGGCGTTGTAGAAGATCCCCGAGGCCACGGCCGCGGCGCAGGCGTCGAGGTCGCCCACGTCGGCCAGCACCAGCTGGGGCGACTTGCCGCCGGCCTCGACGGAGACCTGCTTGCCGTTGGAGTCCGCGGCGTACCGCTGGAACATCCGCGACACCTCCACGGACCCGGTGAAGGCGATCTTGTCGACGTCGCCGTGGCGGCCCAGGGCGGCGCCCGCGGTCTCGCCGAACCCGGTGACCACGTTGAGCACCCCGTCGGGCAGCCCGGCCTCGGTGCCCAGGCGGGCCAGCAGCAGCGCGCACAGCGGCGACTGCTCGGCCGGCTTCAGCACCACCGAGTTGCCCGTGGCCAGCGCGGGGGCCAGCTTCCAGGTGGCGATGAGCAGGTCGTAGTTCCACGGCACCACCGCACCGATGACCCCGAGCGGCTCGCGCGTGATCATCGCCAGGGCGCCGGGCCCGGTGGGGGCGATCTCGTCGTAGGTCTTGTCCAGCGCCTCGGCGTACCAGGCGATGGTCGCGGCCGCGCCGGCGACGTCGGCGGACCGGGCCGCGGCGATCGGCTTGCCCACGTCGAGGCACTCCAGCAGGGCGAGCTCCTCGGCGTGCACCCGGATCAGCTCGGCCCACGCCAGCATGACGGCCTTGCGGGCGCGGGGGGTGGCGCAGCGCCAGCGGCCGTCGTCGAAGGCGCGCCGGGCGGCGGCCACGGCGGCGTCCACGTCGGCGGCGTCCCCGGCGGCGACGGCGGTGAGCACGCGCCCGTCGCGGGGGCTGGTGGTGTCGAAGGTGGCGCCGTCCACCGCGTCGCGGAAGTCGCCGTCGAGGAACATCCGGCCCTCGGGGGTGAGGGCGGCGGCGCGCTCGACCGGCGTGGTGGGGGTGCTCATGCTGCGCTCCAGGAGTCGACGGTGTGGTGGGCGACGGCGTCGTCGTCGAGGACGGCGCCGATGCCGGGGACCTGCGGCACGGCGAGGGTGCCGTCGGGGGCGACGGTGACGGGGTCGGCGAGCAGGAAGTCCCGCCGCGCCGGGGTCCAGCCGGGCGGGTCGTGCGGGTACTCGAGGAAGGGTCCCCCGCCGATGCCGGCGACGACGTGCAGGTTCGCGAGCACGCCGATCCCGTTGGTCCAGCTGTGCGGGGTGAACCCCCGGTGCTGCAGCAGGGCGAGCTCGCCCAGGGTGCGGGCCCGGGAGATGCCCAGCGCCAGGACGACGTCCATCTGGTACACGTCCAGCGCGTCCTCGCGGAGGTAGCGCAGCACCTCCGTGGTCGAGTCCAGCATCTCCCCGCCCGCGATGCGGACCCCGGTCTGCTCGCGCAGCGCGCGGAGCCCGGTGACGTCGGCGTAGGGCAGCGGCTCCTCCACCCAGAACACGTCGAGCTCGCCCAGGCGGCGCACCACCGCGCGCACCGAGCCGAAGTCCAGGGCCGCCTCGGTGTCCCCCGCCATCCGCCAGGACTGGTTGAGGTCGACCATGATCTCCATGGTGTCGCCGACGGCCTCGCGGACCGCGGCCACGGTCTGCACCCCGCGCTCCAGCGCGTCACGGGCGAGGCGGATCTTCACCGCACCGAAGCCCTGCTCCCGCAGCGCGAGCACCGACTCGACCCGCTCCGCCGGGGCCTTGAGCTCGGCGCAGGAGGCGTAGGCGGGGACGGTGTCACGCGCGCCACCGAGCAGGGTGGCCACGGGCAGCCCCGCCGCCTTGCCGAGCACGTCCCACAGCGCGACCTCCAGCGGCCACAGCCGACCGCCGTGGAAGTTCACCGTCTCGATGGCCCGCACGTGCCGCGCGATGTCGAGCGGGTCGCGGCCGAGGAACAGGGGGGCGGCGTCGGCGAGGCCGGCGAGGGTGTCGCCGGAGCCGACCCCGACGATCCCCTCGTCGGTGTGCACCTCCACCAGGGTGGCCTCGAAGGACCGTCGGGGCCGGGGGTCCCACGCCGCGCGCAGCGGCGGGTCGAGCTCCTGGCGCAGGTGCCGGAGCCGGATGTCCGTGATCTTCACGCCCACCGACGCTAGGTAGCGTGCCCCGGTGCGGCAACGGGTGTTGCACACATTGCACGAGGAGGACCGACCGTGGCCGGCACCCGGGGCCCACGCACCTACGCGACCGGCCTGCGCCGGGACCTCGACGTGCTCACCGCCCTCGCCGAGCACCGCGACGGCGCGCTGGGGGTGGCGCGGCTGGCCGAGGCGGTCGGCCGCGACCCCAGCCAGGTCTCGCGCGCCCTGGCCGCGCTGGCCGAGGAGGGGCTCGTCGACCGGGACGCGGGGACCGGGCGCTACCGGCTCGGCTGGCGGCTGTACGCGCTGGCCGCGCAGACGGCCGAGGCGCACCTGGCCGCCACCGCGACGCCGTTCCTGCAGCACCTGGTGGCCCGCCTGGGTGAGACGGTGCACCTGTGCGTGCTCCGGGGCGCCGAGGTCCTGACGGTGGCCAGCGAGTCGCCGTCGCACGCGTTCCGGGCCGTGGGCTGGGCGGGGTTCGGCGTGCCGGCGGCCACCACCTCGGCCGGGCGGGTCCTCGTGGCCGACTGGGGGCCGGACGTGCTGCGCAGCTGGTTCAGCGCCGAGCACCTCGGCCCCGGGTTCACCGCTGGGCGCCTCGGCCCCGGCGCCCCGCGG
This sequence comes from Mycobacteriales bacterium, assembly GCA_038234335.1. Lineage (GTDB taxonomy): Bacteria > Actinomycetota > Actinomycetes > Mycobacteriales > Mycobacteriaceae > Rhodococcus_D. Next base: position 51,206 of record JBBSUN010000003.1, on the reverse strand, counting down.
ACGGTGGAGGCGCTGATCGACGAGGTCGCCGCGATCGCCGCGCGCGGCTACGCCGTGGTCGAGGAGGAGTTCGAGGTGGGCGTGGTGGGCGCCTCGGCCCCGGTGCGCGACGCGCGGGGCTCCACGGTGGCCGCGCTGAACGTGGTGGGCCCCGCCGGACGTCTCGGCGCCCGCCTCGACGCCGCCGGGCAGGTCACCGCCGCGGTGGCCGCGGAGCTCTCCGCCGCGCTCGCCGAGCCCCCGGTGCCCCCCGTCCGGCGGTGAACCGGCGGGCTCACCCCTGCAGGCTGCGACCGGCGGAGTGCAGGTCCTCGCAGGCCCGCACGACGCGCGCGGTCATCCCCGCCTCGGCCTTCTTGAGGTACACCCGGGGGTCGTAGACCTTCTTGTCGCCGACCTCGCCGTCGATCTTCAGCACGCCGTCGTAGTTGCCGAGCATGTGCCCGGCGATGGGGCGGGTGAAGGCGTACTGGGTGTCGGTGTCCACGTTCATCTTCACCACGCCGTAGCCGATGGCCTCGTCGATCTCGCTGGTCGCGGAGCCGGAGCCGCCGTGGAAGACGAGGTCGAAGGGCTTGGCGCCCTCGGGCAGGCCGAGCGCGGCCGCGGCGACGCGCTGGCCCTCCTTCAGCACCTCCGGGCGCAGCTTCACGTTGCCCGGCTTGTACACCCCGTGCACGTTGCCGAAGGTCGCGGCGAGGATGTAGCGGGCGCCCGCGTCCCCCTGGCCCAGCGCCGCGATGGTCGCCTCGAAGTCCTCCGGCGAGGTGTAGAGCTTCTCGTTGATCTCCGCCTCGACGCCGTCCTCCTCGCCGCCGACCACGCCGATCTCGATCTCCAGGATGATCCTCGCCGCCGCCGCTCTCGCCAGCAGGTCCTTGGCGATCTCCAGGTTCTCGGCGATCGGCACCGCGGAGCCGTCCCACATGTGGTTCTGGAACAGCGGGTTGCGCCCGGCGTCGACGCGCTCCTGGCTGATCGCGAGCAGCGGGCGCACGTAGGTGTCGAGCTTGTCCTTCGGGCAGTGGTCGGTGTTCAGCGCGACCGTCACCGGGTACTGCTCGGCGACGACGTGGGCGAACTCGGCCAGCGCGACCGCCCCGGTGACCATCTTCTTGACGCCCAGACCGGAGGCGAACTCCGCGCCCCCGGTGGAGAGCTGGATGATCCCGTCGCTGCCGGCGTCGGCGAAGCCCTTCAGCGCGGCGTTCAGGGTCTCCGACGAGGTGACGTTGATGGCCGGGTAGGCGTACCCGCCCGCCTTGGCCTGGTCGAGCATCTCGGCGTAGACCTCGGGGCTGGCGATGGGCATGGGTGATCGACCTCCGGCTGCGGGTGGGCACGTCTTCGCACGCGATCCTCTCACCCGGGCCCGCCGCACCGTGGATGCTCGGTGCGGACGGCCGGGTCGGACGGGCGGGTCCGGACCGGCGGGTCGGTACCCTCGGCCCCGTGCCCACTCCCGTGACGTCGTCGGTGACCCTGGCCCTGGGTCCGGAGTGGCTCACCCCGGACTCCCTGCTCAGCACGTTCGGCCTCGCCGGGATCCTGCTCATCGTGTTCGTCGAGTCCGGGCTGCTCGTCGGGTTCTTCCTGCCCGGGGACTCGCTGCTGTTCATCGGCGGGCTGTTCTCCTCCCAGGGGCGCCTCGCGCCGCTGTGGGTGCTGCTGCTGCTCGTCCCCGTCGCGGCCATCCTCGGTGACCAGCTCGGCTACTACATCGGGCGCAAGGCGGGCCCGGCGCTGTTCGAGCGGGACGACTCGCGGCTGTTCAAGCAGAAGTACGTCGACGAGGCCCACGAGTTCTTCCTCCGCCACGGCGGCAAGGCCGTCCTGCTCGCCCGCTTCGTCCCCGTCGTGCGCACCTTCACCCCGGTGACGGCGGGCGTGGCCCGCATGCCCTACCGCAGCTTCCTCGTCTGGAACGTGGCCGGCGGCATCCTGTGGGGGGCCGGGGTCACCCTGCTCGGCTACTTCCTCGGCCAGATCGACTTCGTCGCGAACAACGTCGAGGCCATCCTGCTGCTCGTGGTGGTCCTCTCCGTGCTGCCCATCGTGGTCCAGGCGGTGCGGGTGCGGCGCGGCCGCACCCGGAACGCGCGCTGACCGTGGTGCAGAAGCTGCCCGGCTTCGCGCTGGCCCTGGGCGTCGCCGTCGTCGCGACCGGGCTCGGACGGGTGCTCCCGGTGATCGGCGGACCGGTGTTCGGCATCGTGGCGGGCATCCTGCTGTCGCTGGTGCGCCGACCGGGTCCGGCGCTGCGCCCGGGCCTCAGCTTCGCCGGTGGACCCACGCTGAAGGCGTCGATCGTGGTGCTGGGGGCGACGCTGTCGCTGGGGCAGGTGGCGACGGTGGGGCTGGGCTCGCTGCCGGTCATGCTCGGCACCCTGGTCGTGGCGCTGGGTGGGGCGTGGCTGCTGGGCCGGGCGATCGGCGTGCGGGGCGACACCCAGGTCCTCATCGGGGTCGGCACCGCGATCTGCGGTGCCTCGGCCATCGCCGCGGCGACCGCGGTGCTGAAGCCCAAGCCGGCCGTCGTCGCCTACGCGATCGGCACGATCTTCACCTTCAACGTCATCGCTGTGCTCGCCTTCCCCCCGCTGGGACACCTGCTCGGGATGAGCCCGGAGAGCTTTGGGCTGTGGGCGGGCACCGCCATCAACGACACGTCCTCCGTCGTCGCGGCCGGCTACTCCTTCGACCCCGCGGCCGGGCCCTACGCCGTCGTCGTCAAGCTCACCCGCACGTTGACCCTGATCCCGATCGTCATGGCGCTGGCCGTGTTCGCCGCCCGCCGCGAGGCCGGTGCCCAGGGCTTCTCCCTGCGGACGCTGCCGTGGCGCAAGCTGGTCCCGGTCTTCCTGCTCGGGTTCCTGGCCGCGGCCGCGCTCGACTCGCTCGGGGTGTTCCCGGCCTCGACGCACGCCGCGATCACGTTCCTCGGCACGTTCCTCATCACGGTCGCGCTGGCCGGGATCGGGCTCGGGCTCAACCTCGCGGAGCTGCGCGCCTCCGGGGTGCGACCGCTGCTGCTGGGGGCCGCGCTCTGGGTGCTGGTCGCGGTGAGCAGCCTGGGCCTCCAGGCGCTCACGGGCACGCTCTAGCGGTCGCACACCCGGGTGGCGGCCTCGAGCAGCATCCACGCGCCGAGCTGGACGGAGAGATCGCCCTCTCCCCCGCTCGGGGCGCGCTCCCAGTCGGCGGAGAACACCGGGTGCCCGGTCGGGGCCTTCCGGTGCGCCCACACCGAGCGGGCCGAGGCGAGCACGAGACGGGTGGCGGTGGTCCGGGTGCGCACCGCGGGCGCGTCCTCGCCGGGCAGCCGGAGGGCGACCAGCGCCAGGCAGCGGGCGAGGATGCCGCTGAACAGCCCGCCGTCGCCGCGACCGTGGGTGCGCAGCACGTCGTCGTCGGCGAGGTGCTCCGCGACCGCGGCGACGAGCGCGTGCACCCGGGTCGCCCGGAGGTCCGCGCCGTCGGAGAGCTCGGTCTCCAGCGCCAGCACGGTGCCCTGGTTGTAGGTGAACACGGCGCGCTCCAGCCCCGACGGGCGCCAGCCGTCCAGCACCAGCCCGGTCGTCGGGTCGAGCAGGCGGGCGTGCAGCCAGTCGGCGGTGGCGGCCGCCCGCTCGAGGTGGCCGGTGCGGGCGAGCAGCAGCCCGGCCGGGCCGTTGGCCGGCGCGTTGCGGAAGTCGTCGCCGACCCGCCACGGGATCCCCCCGCCCGCGTCGTCGGACCAGCCCGCCAGCAGCACCCGGGTGATCGCGGTGACGGCCGCGGGGTGGCGCACCCCGGTGAGCAAGTCGGCGCGCTGCAGGGCAAGCCCCAACCAGGCGACGTCGTCGAAGTAGCGGTTGGTCCAGCCGGTCAGGTTCCGGACGCGGATCGAGCGCGCGAGCCGGACGACCCGGCGCCGACGGGCCGCCGACGGGCTGCGGTGCGCGGCGTCGACGGCGCAGTCGAGCAGGTGGGCCTGCCACCAGTAGCTCCACCGGCCGAAGGTCCGTGTCGACGAGGTCGCCGGGTGCGCCACGACGCCGAGCTCGGTCCCGGGGATCCCCCACAGCCGTCGGAGGTGGCGGTGGGCGACGGCCGCCTCCGCCGCGTCGGCGCGAGCGGACCATATGTCGTGCACGTCTCGATCTTGCCTTCTGCGCCCCCCGGGTGAGGAGAGCTACCAGGCGGTACCGAGGTCGGCGTGCTGCCGGACCCAGGCGTGCATCGCGATCCCGGCGGCAACCCCGACGTTGATGCTGCGGGTGGAGCCGAACTGGGCGATGGACACCGTGCTCACCGAGGCCGACCGGGCCGCCGCGCTCAGCCCCGGGCCCTCCTGGCCGAACAGCAGCAGGCAGCGCCGCGGCAGGGTCGTCGTCTCCAGCCGCTGCGCACCGGGGGTGTTGTCGACAGCCACCACCGTGAGCTCCAGCGCGCGGGCGGTCACCAGCAGCGCGTCGAGGTCGGGGTGGTGGTGCACCTCGAGGTACCGGTCGGTGACCATGGCCCCGCGCCGGTTCCAGCGCCGCCGCCCGACGACGTGCACCCCGGCGGCGTTCACCGCGTTCGCGGTGCGGACGATCGTGCCGATGTTCGCGTCGTGCACCGCGTTCTCGATCGCGACGTGCAGCGGGTGCGCACGGGCGGCGAGGTCCTCGGCGACGGCAGCCACCGACCAGTACCGGTAGCCGTCGACGACGTTGCGACGGTCACCCTCGCGCAGCAGGTCGGGGTCGAGCCGGGGGTCGGAGGGAGCAGGGCCGACCCACGGACCGACACCGAGACCGGCACCGACCTCCTCGGGCCGGGCGACCTCCTCCTCCACGATCAGGCCAGCGGCAGACGGGTCCAGGTGTTGGTGAACTCCAGGCCGGAGCGGATGAACATCTGGCTCACGGGGCAGCGGCGCTCGGTCTCGCGGCGCAGCGTCTCGAGCTGGGCGTCGTCGGCATCGGTGGCGATGCTGACCTGCAGGCGCACGGCGTCGAAGTTCGCGTTGCCCTCCGCGCCGCCGCCGATGACGGCGGTGTCGAGGTCGCCCACGGCCTGCGCGTGCACCTCGCCGAGGGTGAGGCCCATGTCCTTGGCGACGACGGCGGCGACGACCTGGTTGCAGGAGGTCAGCGCGGCCAGCACGTAGGAGAGCGGGCTCGGCGCGGCGTCATCGCCCCCGAAGGACGGGTAGGTGTCGACCTGGATGGTGTGCTTGCCGTCGACGTCGACGGTCTGGGCGACGCCGGTGCCCGTGCCGGTGACGGTGAACGGGACGACGGTGTCCTTGCGACGCAGGGTGCTGGTCATGACGGTCTGCTCCTGGGGGTTGTGCACACAGGGGTGCGCGGGGGCGAGGGCCCTGGGGGTTGAGCACAGGGGTCGAGCGGGGGGACGTGCGGCAGCGCGGTACGCGTCAGGCCGGACACAGGGTGGAGCTGAGGCGCCCGTGGTCCACCACGCGGCGGATCGTCAGGTCACGGTTGTCCACGCCCCGAGAGTAGCCGCCCGCGACCGCGGCCCGTGCGCCGTGCCAGGATCACCCCGTGCTGGAGTCCTCGTGTCCGTGATCCTGCTGCTCCGCCACGGCCAGGCCTCGTTCGGGTCCGAGAACTACGACGTGCTGTCGCCCAACGGCTTCCGGCAGTCCGAGGTGCTCGGTCGCTCGCTGGTCGCCCGCGGGGTGCAGATCGACCGCGCCGTCAGCGGCACCCTCGCCCGCCAGCGTGACACCGCTCGCACCGCGCTGGACAGCGCCGGTCTGGGCGGGCTGGACGTCGCCGTGGACACCGGCTGGGACGAGTACGACCACGACGGGCTCTCCGGCGGCGCCGCGGCCACCGACCCCCGGGCGTTCCAGGACCGGCTCGAGGTCGCGCTCGCCGCGTGGTCGGCGGGCACGCCGGACACCGGGATCCGCCCGGAGTGGCCGACGTTCGCGGGGCGGGTCGGGGGCGCGCTCCGAGCGGTGACCGACGGGCTCGGCAGCGGGGAGACGGTGGCCGTGTTCACCTCCGGCGGGGTGATCAGCGCGGTGTGCGCCCAGCTGCTGGCCCTGCCGCCCGACGCGGTGGTCGCGTTCAACCGGGTGACGGTGAACGCCGCCATCACCAAGGTGGTGCACGGTCGTCGCGGCTCGACGCTGGTGTCGTTCAACGACCACGCCCACTTCGAGGGCCCCGACGCCGGCCTGCTGACCTACCGCTAGGACGTCGCGCCACCTGGGGAGCCGTGCCCACGCCCCCGCGCGGAGAACGGCCGCAGCAGACGCTCGTGGTGGGTCGCCTCGCGCAGGTCGCGGACGCGTCCGGCCAGCAGCTGCTCGAGGGACACCACCCCGACCGGCAGCGTCGGGTTCGTCCGGTCGGTCACGACGAGCCTGGTCACCCCCGTCCCGGCCATCACCATCGAGGCCTGCCGCAACGTGTCGTTGGCGTGGGCGCACACGGGGTTCGCGTGCATGAGGCTGGTGACCGCCTCCCGTGCGGCTCCGCGGTCGAGGGCGGCGCGCACCATGTTCTGGCTGACGACGCCGAGCAGCGCGCGGTCCGCCGCCACGACGGGGAACAACCGCTGTCCCGCACCGGCCGGCTCGTCGGTGATCCGTCGGGACGCCTCGGCGATCGAGAGGTCCTCGCCGAGCAGGACGACCGCGTCGTCGATGACCTCCTCCACGAACAGCGCCTCGAGCGGGTCGACGTCGTACTCGCGCGTCAGGTGGTACCCCCGGCGCGCGATCTTCTCGGTCAGCACGGAGCGCTTGAGCACCAGCACCGACAGCGCGTAAGCGCTGCTGGTCGCGATGACGAGCGGCAGCACGGCGTCGAAGCGGCCGGTGAGCTCGACGGCGAAGACGACGCCGGTGAACGGGGAGCGCATCACCCCGCCGAGGACACCCGCGAGCCCGATCATCGCCCAGAAGCCGAGCCCCACCTGGGGGAACACCTGGCTCTCCAGGGCTCCCAGCGCGCCACCGATCATGAACATGGGCGCGAGCACACCGCCGGAGGTCCCCGAGCCGAGCGAGAGCGACCAGATGAGCGTCTTGACCACCAGGATGCCGACGACGAGGCCGAGGCCGATCTGACCGGTCAGCTCGGCGCCGATGACGTCGTAGCCGACGCCGAGGGCCTGCGGGGTGATGAGCCCACCGACGCCGATGACGAGCCCACCCAGGGCCGGCCACCACATCCAGTGCACCGGCAGCCGCGCGAACAGGTCCTCGGAGAAGTAGACCAGGGCCGTCGCGACCACCGCGAGCAGCCCCGCGACGACCCCGGACAGGACGCAGGCCAGGTAGGCCGTGGTCGACAGGTGGAAGGCGGCCGTGCTCGGGAACACGACACCGTGCCCGAGCAGGGGGAACCGCACGACGGTGGCCACGCTCACCGCGGCGGCGACGGGGATGAAGCTGCGCGGGCGCCACTCGAACAGCAGCAGCTCGACGGCGAGCAGCAGCGAGGCCAGCGGCGCGTTGAAGGTGGCCGCCATGCCGGCCGCGGCCCCGGCCACGAGCAGCGTCTTGCGCTCGTCCGCGGTGAGGTGCAACAGCTGCGCGAACAAGGATCCGACGGCACCGCCGGTCATGATGATCGGACCCTCGGCGCCGAAGGGCCCGCCCGTCCCGATCGAGATCGCCGCGGAGATCGGCTTCAGGACGGCGACGCGGGGAGCGACCCGGCTGCCGCCCATCAGGATCGCCTCGATCGCTTCCGGCATGCCGTGCCCGCGGATCTTCTCCGATCCGTAGCGGGCCATCATCCCGATGACGAGTCCACCGGCGACCGGGGCGAGCAGCACGAGCGCCCAGGGGTGGTGGGCCCCGCCCGGTGCGACCAGGGCCGTCTCCAGCCGCTGGTAGAACACCACGTTCGTGATGAGCCCGATGAGGCGCAGCAGCACCCAGGCGACCACGGCGCTGACCGCTCCCACCGCGAGCGCGAGGGCACCGATCACCAGGACCCGCGGGGTCACGCTGAAGTCGCCGAGGTGGTCCACCCGGCGCACGGCGGAGCCCGAGGTCACGGCGCTTTCATGTCGTGGCACGATACAAACCGTAGCGGTCCGGTCCAGCCCTGACCCGCACCCGTCGGTGTTGCCTGGGCCACGCGGTCCCGGACCCACGGGTCGGTCGGTGACACTGGTCGACGTGACGAGAGCGCCCACCGACGACGACTACGCCCGGCTGCTCGCGTTCCGGACGCGGCTGCGGGAGTTCCAGCGCTGGAGCCAGGAGAGCGCCGCCGCGCTTGGCCTCACCGCCGCCCAGCACCAGCTCCTGCTCGCGGTCCGGGGCCACCCGGGGACGCAGCTGCCCACGATGGGCGACCTGGCGTCCCACCTCCTGGTCCGGCACCACACGGCGGTCGGCCTCGTGGATCGCGCCCAGGCGCTGGGACTCGTCACGCGCGCGACCGACGAGGGCGACCACCGCGTGGTCCGGCTCGCCCTGACCGAGGTGGGACAAGAGAAGCTGCGGTCGCTGTCCGGGCAGCACCTGGAGGAGCTGGCACGGCTCGCGCCCGTCCTGGAGGCCCTGCTGCCGGAGCCGTGACCCCTACCGGCTCACAGGCCCAGGTCGGCCAGCGAGAGCACCGACCGGTACTCCAGGCCCTGCTCGGCGATGACGGCACCGGCCCCGGTGGCGCGGTCGACCACCGTGGCCACCCCCACCACCTGCGCCCCCAGCCCGCGCAGCGCGGCCACGGCCTCCAGCGGGGACCGGCCCGTCGTGGTCGTGTCCTCCACCACGAGCACCCGCCGCCCCACCACGTCCGGTCCCTCCACCTGGCGCTGCATGCCGTGCGCCTTGGCTGCCTTGCGGACGACGAACGCGTCCAGCGGCCGACCCGGGGCGTGCAGCACCGCGGTGGCCACCGGGTCCGCCCCCAGGGTCAGGCCACCGACCGCCGCGAAGTCCCAGTCGGCGGTGAGCTCGCGCAGCAGCCGCCCGATGAGCGGCGCCGCGGCGTGGTGCAGGGTGGCTCGCCGCAGGTCCACGTAGTAGTCGGCCTCCAGGCCCGAGGAGAGCGTGACGCGTCCGTGCACGACGGCCAGCTCGCGGACCAGGGCCGCCAGCTCGGCGCGGGCGGCGGGGTCGACACCGGGGGCGCTCACGCCCGGACGCCGTCGGCGCCGGGGGCCTGCACGCCGATGCCCTCGAGCGGGGTGGGCGCCGCCTCGGGCCGACCCGGGCTGCGGAGCTGCTCGAGGGGACGCTGCCGCGAGCGCAGCACGACGACGAGGGCCGCCACCAGGACCACGATGACGACGAGGAGGACGGTCACCGGGGCCACGCTACCGAGGCCCACGGCGGGTGCGGACGATCAGGTCCGGCCCCGACCGCCGCCCACCCGGGTGGCCCCCCAGCGCTGCACGCGGCGGGGCAGCACGTGCAGCACGCCGAGCAGCACCCGGTACGGACGGCCGGGCACGGAGAGCACCTTCCCGGCCCGGAGGTCGCGCAGGCACTCGTCGACGACGTCGTCCGCGTCGAGCCAGAACGGTCCCCGGCGGCGCCCGGCGCGGATGCCCGCCCGCTCGTGGAACTCGGTGACCACGAAGCCCGGGCACAGCGCCTGCACCTGCACGCCGGTGCCGGCGAGGCTCCCGGCCAGGCCCTCGCTGAAGCTCACCACCCACGCCTTGGAGGCCGAGTAGGTGGAGCCGCGCCCGCTCACCAGGCCGGCCACGCTCGCCACGTTCACCACCGCGCCGGCCCCGCCCGCCACCATCGACGGCAGCACCGCCCGGGTCAGCGCCAGCACGGCCGTGACGTTCACGTCGAGCTGGGCCTGCAGCTGCTCCGGCGCCGCCGTCCACAGCTCGCCCGAGATCCCGAACCCCGCGTTGTTCACCAGCAGGCTGATCCCGGACGCGAGACGACGACCCACCGCGTCGCGGTCCGCCGGGCGCGAGAGATCGGCGGTGAGGACCTCGCAGGAGACGCCGGCGGCGGCCTCCAGCTCGGCGGCGAGGGCCTGCAGCCGGGCGGTGTCGCGGGCGACGAGCACGAGGTCGTGGCCGTCGGCGGCGAGGCGTCGGGCGAAGGCGGCCCCGATCCCCGAGCTGGCCCCGGTCACCAGGGCGGTGGGCATCAGGGCGGTGGGCATCAGGGCGGTGGGCATCAGGGGGACCGGCGCGGGGTGGGGTGCACGGGAGCGGGCTCGCTCGGCGGCAGCACGCGCAGCAGGTCGGCGAAGCGGCCGAGCACCTGCGCCACCGCGTCCCAGCGCTCCGGGCCCGCCGAGGAGTCGAGCGCGGCCAGCACCCAGGCGCCCTCCCCCCACAGCACCGGCACGTCGTCCCCGACCTGCGCGGCCAGGGTGACCATCCGCTGGTCGACGGCACGGCGGGCCGACTCCAGGTCAGAGGTGAACGCGTACCGCGGGCCGACGGGGCCGAGCAGGTCGGTGCCGGCCTCCACCGGCGCCCCGGTCGAGGCCAGGTGCAGCTCGAGCGCGGTGAGCGAGGTCGTCGGGCGACGCCGGGCCACGACGGTGGCCACGACGGTGCCGCGCTGCTCCAGGTCGAGCACCAGCAGGCTGGCTCCGTCCCGCTCGCCGGTGGCCAGGTCGAGCGCACGGCCCGACCCGCCGTGGGTGAACACCCCGTAGGACCACTGCGCGGTCACCACCGGGTCGGCGGTGGTGAAGCGCAGGCCGCGCTCGCGCGCCCAGTCGCGCCGCACCCGGGTGCGGGCACTGCGCCGGCGGGCGTCGAGCACGAGCAGCGCGACCCCCGCCACCAGGGCCAGCGCCGCGAGGACGAACCACAGCGCCGCCGTCACCGGAGGCACCCTAGCGGGCACTCCGGACGGTCCCGGGTCAGACGAAGGCCCCGAACCCGGTGATCGCCCGGCCGACGATGAGGGCGTTGACCTCGCGGGTGCCCTCGTAGGAGTACAGCGCCTCGGCGTCGACGAAGAACCGGGCGACCTCGTGCTCGAGAAGGATCCCGTTGCCGCCCATCGACTCCCGAGCCATCTGCACCGTCTCGCGGGTGCGGGTGGTGCAGTACATCTTGGCCATCGACGCCTGCTGCTCGCTGATCTCGGTGGTCTCCTGCAGCTGGGCCAGCCGCGCGCAGACGGCCTGGCTGGCGCTGATGTTCGCGAGCATCCGGGCGAGCAGGTCCTGGATGAGCTGGAAGCTGGCGACGGGACGGCCGAACTGCTGGCGCTCGACGGTGTAGGCGCGGGCCTTCTCGTAGGCCCCCATGCCGCAGCCCACCGAGTTCCACGCCACGCCCATGCGGGTCGCCTTGAGCACCCGGGCGGTGTCGCGGAAGCTGTGCGCCTCGGCGAGCCGGTTGGCCTCGGGCACCCGCACGCCGTCCAGGTGCAGGATCGCGTTCTCCACCGCGCGCAGCGCGATCTTGTCGTCGATGGACTCCGCGGTGAACCCGTCGGTCGGCAGCTCGACGACGAAACCCTTGACCTCGTCGTCGGCGGTGTCCCGGGCCCAGATGATCGCGATGTCGGCGAAGGTGCCGTTGCCGATCCACTTCTTCTCGCCGTCGAGCACCCAGGTGTCACCGTCACGGGTCGCGGTGGTCTCCAACCCGCCCGCCACGCCGGAGCCGACGTCGGGCTCGGTGAGGCCGAAGCAGCCGATCCGGTCCCAGGTGAGCATGTCGGGGATGAAGCGGGCCTGCTGCTCCTGCGAGCCGCACAGCATGATCGAGCCGATCGCGAGACCGGAGTGCACCCCGAAGAAGGTGCCCACGGAGGCGTCGACCCGGCAGATCTCCTGGGCGACCAGGCCGGTGAGCAGCGGGCTGGCGGTCGGGCAGCCGTGGCCGGAGTACCCCAGCCCGGCGATCCCCAGCTCGCGGAAGCCGTCGACGAGCTGCTTGGGGAACTCCCCGCGCAACCAGTACTCGCTCGCGATGGGGGCGACCTCGGCGTCCATGAACGCGGTCACCCGGTCGAGGACCGCGCGCTCGGAGGCACCGAGGGTGCCCTTGATGTCGAAGAAGTCGCCGGCCGCGGCCAGCGGGTCCACCTCACCCTGCTCGTGCTCGGACACGGTTGCCTCCTGGTGCTCCGCCCCGGCGCCACTGCCGGGGGCTGCCTCCGAGGGTGGCACAGGTGCGTGCCGCAGGCTCGTGTCCCCGACCACCCCGACCCGGTGATCGCCGTCGCGTGACCCCCGGTGCGGCTGGACGACACCGAACGGCACCGGACGGTGATCACCCGGGGGTGGCGGCCATCCGGCGCACGCCCTCGCGCAGCAACGCCCCCGTGGTCGCGAAGTTCAGCCGGCCGTACCCCGGGTGGCCGAACTCCGCCCCGTCGACGAGCGCCACCCGGCCGACCCCGAGGAAGCGCGCGGTCGCGTCGAGCCCGAGCGCCCGGGTGTCCAGCCAGGCCAGGAAGCTCGCCGCCGGCGGGTTCCACCGCACCGCGGGCAGCTGCTCGGCGAGGAGCTCGCCGAGCAGGGTGCGGTTGCGGTCCAGGTGCACCAGCAGCGCGTCCAGCCAGGCGTCGCCGTCGGTGAACGCCGCCCGTGCGGCGGCCACCCCGGGCAGCCCGCAGTGGTACGGCGTCGCCTCGGGCATCCCCGCGCGGAGCTGCTCGACCCGCCCCGGAGTGTCCGCGACGACGAGCGCCGACTTCAGCCCCGCGAGGTTGAACGCCTTGGACGCGCTGTGCACCGCCACCCCGGGACGACCGGCGAGGTAGGGGGCGAACGTCGCGCCGGGCAGCGTCAGCGGGGCGTGGATCTCGTCGCTGACCACCAGCGCGTCGTGCCGGTGCGCGACCTCGGCGAGGGCGTCGAGCTCGGCGGCGGTCCACACCCGGCCGGTCGGGTTGTGCGGGTTGCACAGCAGCACCGCCCGCGCCCCGGCGGCGAGCGCGGCGTCGATCCCGGGCAGGTCCAGGGCGCCGTCGTCGGTCAGCGGCACCTGCACGGGCGCCCGCCCGATCTCGGCGGGGACGACGAAGAACGGGTGGTACACCGGTGGGCAGATCACCACCCCGGCACCCGGCGGGGTCAGCACCGACAGCGCCTGCGCCACCCCGCTCATCACGTCCGGCACGGGAAGGCACTGCGCCGCGGCGGGTTCCCAGCCCAGCCGCCGGGCCGCGAACGCGCAGAACGCCGCCGGCAGCCCCGAGGGTTCGGCGTACCCGGTGTCGCCCAGCTCGACCAGCTCGCGCAGGGCCGCGGTGACCGGCGCGGCCAGCGGCACGTCCATCTCGGCGATGAACATGGGCAGCACGTCGGGCGGGTGCTGGCGCCACTTCACGCTCGTGCGGCGGCGCAGCTGCTCCCAGGTGGGGCCGTCGAAGTCGGGGCCCGTCACGATCCCGCCTTGACCGCGACCGCGACGTCCCGGTGGATGGCGCGGTCGACGCGGTGGGCGAGCTCCCGGTACGGACCGTCGTCGCGGGGTTCCAGCCCGGCGTCGGCCAGCACCGCCAGCACGTCCTCGCGCGGTGCGGTCAGGGTGTTGAACGCGACCCCGACGGCACCCCCGGGGCGCAGCAGCTCCGTCCACGTCGGGGCGATCTCGGCGAGCAGCTCCAGCGGGGTGCGCCGCATCGCGCCGCCGGCGCCCTTGCTGGCGTGCTGGACGCCGTAGGGCGCGTCGGTGACGACGAGGTCGAACGAACCGGGCTTGTGCAGCTGGCGGGCGTGCCGGGTGTCGGCCGAGACCAGCTGGACGCGGAGCTTGTCACCGGACTTCCAGGCCTCCTTGCTCAGCGCCAGCTCGGCAGCGAACTTCCGGCCCAGGGTGGCGTGCTCGCGGCGCACGCGGGTGGTCTCGACGGTGTGCTTGAGCCGCTTCTCCTGGAGCCAGGTGGTGAGGAACAGCGCGTACGCATCGAGCTCGTCACCGTCGATCTCGATGCCCGCGGCCTCCCAGCCGTAGCTCAGCACCTGGTTCAGGGTGGTGCCGCGGCCGCACATCGGGTCGAGCACCGTGCGCACGGGACGCGTTGCCGCCCAAGCGGTCACGTTCAGCAGCAGCCGGGTGAACGTCTCGTTGGTCTTGCCGCGGTACTTGGGGATGGTGAGCAGGTCGTCGTCGAGCACGGTCGGGTCGGTGAGCCGGCGCGGCGCGAGCAGCTCGCCGTCGACCTCGAACAGGGCGTGGGCCGCCGAGAGCCACCCGAGCCGGCCCAGCTCCTCGTCGTCCAGCGGCGCGTCGGTGGAGAAGCCCACGTAGCTCACCCCCGCCAGCTCGACGGGCTCCACGTCGTGCAGCCGGCCGCCGAGCAGCGCCCCGTCGAGCAGCTGCAGCTCGGCGACGGTGAGCGCGACGCTGGAGCGGGCGTAGACCCGGTTGGCGCTGGGGTGGACGAGGAGCAGGTGGCGCGGCACCGGGGCAGGGTAGACGGCTCAGCCGAGCTCGAGGGTGGACCCGTCCTCGCTCACCGACACCCGCACGGTGTCCCCGTCGGCCACGTCCCCGGCGAGCAGCGCCTTGGCCAGGGAGTCCCCGATCGCGCTCTGCACCAGCCGGCGCAGCGGCCGCGCCCCGTAGACGGGGTCGAACCCGCGCTCGGCGAGCCACCGCTTCGCGTCGTCGCCCACCTCGAGCTCCAGGCGCCGCGCGGCCAGGCGTCGGGCCAGCACCGCGAGCTGGATGTCGACGACGGCCACCAGGTCGTCCACGCCGAGCGGGGAGAACACCAGCACGTCGTCGAGACGGTTCACGAACTCGGGCTTGAAGGAGCGCCGCACCGCCTCGCGCACCTGCTCCTCGGTGCCCCCGGCGCCCAGGTTGGAGGTGAGCACGAGGATCGTGCTGCGGAAGTCCACCGTGCGGCCCTGGCCGTCGGTGAGGCGGCCCTCGTCGAGCACGGCCAGCAGCACGTCGAACACGTCGGGGTGCGCCTTCTCCACCTCGTCGAACAGCACCACCGTGTACGGCCGCCGCCGCACCGCCTCGGTGAGCTGCCCCCCCGCCTCGTAGCCGACGTAGCCCGGCGGCGCACCGACGAGGCGGGCCACGGAGTGCTTCTCCCCGTACTCGCTCATGTCGATGCGGACCATGGCCCGTTCGTCGTCGAACAGGAAGTCCGCCAACGCCTTCGCCAGCTCGGTCTTGCCCACGCCGGTGGGCCCGAGGAACAGGAACGAGCCAGTCGGTCGGTCGGGGTCGCTCACCCCGGCCCGCGCCCGGCGCACGGCGTCGCTCACCGCGGCGACGGCGACGGGCTGGCCGACGACGCGGGCGGCGAGCACCTCCTCCATGCGCAGGAGCTTCGCGGTCTCGCCCTCCAGCAGGCGCCCGGCGGGGATCCCGGTCCAGGCCGCGACCACGTCGGCGACGTCGTCGGGACCGACCTCCTCCTTGAGCAGCGGGTCCCCGGCGCGGGCCAGCACCGTGCTGGCCTCGGCGAGCTCGCGCTCCGTCGTCGGGACCAGCCCGTAGCGCAGCTCGGCGGCGCGGCCCAGGTTGCCGTCGCGCTCGGCCCGCTCGGACTCCCCGCGCAGTCCCTCCAGGCGCTCCTTCAGCACCCGGACGCCCTCAATGGATGCCTTCTCGTTCTGCCACCGGGTGGTGAGCTCGTCCAGGCGCTCGCGCGCGTCGGCCAGCTCGGCCTGCAGCGCCGCGAGCCGCACCTGCGAGCCGGCGTCGGTCTCCCCGGTGAGGGCGACCTCCTCGATCTCCAGCCGACGCACCACCCGCTCGGACTCGTCGACCTCGACGGGCCGGGAGTCGATCTCCATCCGCAACCGGGAGCCCGCCTCGTCGACGAGGTCGATCGCCTTGTCGGGCAGGAACCTCGACGTGATGTAGCGGTCGGAGAGGGTGGCCGCGGCGACGAGCGCGGAGTCGGTGATCCGCACCCCGTGGTGCACCTCGTAGCGCTCCTTGAGCCCGCGCAGGATCCCCACCGTGTCGGCGACGGACGGCTCCCCGACGAGCACCTGCTGGAACCGCCGCTCCAGGGCCGCGTCCTTCTCGATGTGCTGCCGGTACTCGTCCAGCGTGGTCGCCCCGACCAGGCGCAGCTCGCCGCGGGCCAGCATCGGCTTGATCATGTTGCCGGCGTCCAGGGGGCCGTCAGCGCCCGAGGCTCCCGCCCCGACGATGGTGTGCAGCTCGTCGATGAAGGTGATCACCTCGCCGCCCGAGCTCGTGATGTCGGCCAGCACCGCCTTGAGCCGCTCCTCGAACTCGCCGCGGAACTTGGCTCCGGCGACCATGGAGCCCAGGTCGAGGGACATGACGCGGCGCCCCCGGAGGCTGTCGGGCACGTCGCCGGCGACGATCCGCTGGGCCAGGCCCTCGACGATGGCCGTCTTGCCCACGCCCGGCTCGCCGATGAGGACCGGGTTGTTCTTGGTGCGCCGGCTCAGCACCTGGACGACGCGGCGGATCTCCGTGTCGCGGCCGATCACCGGGTCGAGCTCGCCGGCCCGGGCGCGCGCGGTGAGGTCCGTGGCGTACTTCTCGAGCGCCTGGTAGCTGCCCTCCGGGTCGGGCGAGGTGACCGTGGCCGAGCCGCGGACGCTGCTGAACGCGGCGCGGAGCGCGTCCGGGGTGGCGCCGTGCCGGGTCAGCAGCGTGGACACCGCCGAACCGACCTGCGCCAGGCCCACCAGCACGTGCTCGACGGAGACGTAGGTGTCGCCCATCTGCCCGGCGAGCTCCTGGGCGGCGGTGAGCGCCTGCACGCAGGTACGGTCCAGCGTCGGGGCGCTGACCGCGCTGCCCGTGGCCGACGGCAGGGCCCGCAGCAGCGCGTCGGTCTCGGTGCGCACCCGGGTGGCGTCGGCGCCGACGGCCTCGAGCAGCGGTCCGGTGATCCCCTCGGGCTGGGCGAGCAGCGAGACGAGCAGGTGGGCCGGGCGCACGTCGGGGTGCCCGGCGGCGGTGGCGGCCTGCACGGCGCCGCTGAGGGCCTGCTGGGTCTTGGTGGTGGGGGTGAAGGAGTCCACTGTGGTCCTGTCGGTCGTGCACGGTCCTGTCGGTCGTCGGTCGTCGGTCGTCGGTCGTCGCGTCCGCCGTCCGTCGTGGTTGGACGCTACCCACCCGGGCGAACCGGTCGGTGGCCGCACCACGCCGACGGACCCGACCACCGACGCCCGCCCGATTTAGGAGGTGTTGCGCATCTCACACCAATAGTCCAGTATTTCCGCCCATGATCAGCCCCTCGGCGTCCATGTCGGTGCTCGCCGCGGAAGGGGGGGCGCTCAGCGGGATCGAGGACCGCATCGACTCGGTGTTCGAGCCGATCACGAAGGTCGCGACCGCTGTCATCTTCTTCCCCGTCAACATCGCCGGCGAGGACCGACCTGTCGTCGTCTTCTGGCTGGTCCTCGCGGGCATCATCTTCACCGCGGTGTTCAAGGGTGTGCAGTTCCGCCACTTCGGTCTGGCCGTGAAGATCGCCAGGGGCAAGTTCAGCCGCAAGGAGGACCCCGGCGAGATCACCCACTTCCAGGCGCTGAGCTCGGCGGTGTCGGGGACGGTGGGCCTGGGCAACATCGCCGGAGTGGGGGTCGCGGTCACCGTCGGCGGCCCGGGGGCGACGCTGTGGATGATCGTCGCCGGGCTCCTGGGCATGGCCACGAAGTTCGCCGAGTGCACCCTGGGCGTGAAGTACCGCGAGATCGACGCCGACGGCACCGTCAACGGCGGACCGTTCCGGTACCTGCCGATCGCCTTCGCCCGGCTGGGGCGCGTCCCCGCCAAGTTCCTCACCGGCGTCTTCGCGGTAGCGATCATCCTGTTCGGCCTGGCCGGTGGCAACATGTTCCAGGCCAACCAGACCTTCGCGCAGGCCAAGAACGTCACCGGCGGTGAGGACGGCTTCCTCGCCAGCGACGGCGCTGCTCTCGTCTTCGGCCTGGTGCTGGCGGGACTGGTGGCGGCGGTGATCCTCGGTGGGGTCAAGTCCATCGGACGGGTCACCAGCAAGCTCGTGCCGAGCATGGGCCTGCTCTACGTCGGAGCCTGTCTGGTCGTCATCATCGCCAACGCGGACAAGGTGCTCGGGGCGTTCGGGGAGATCTTCGGCGGGGCCT
Source organism: Mycobacteriales bacterium (assembly GCA_038234335.1). Lineage (GTDB taxonomy): Bacteria > Actinomycetota > Actinomycetes > Mycobacteriales > Mycobacteriaceae > Rhodococcus_D. Next base: position 33,225 of record JBBSUN010000003.1, on the reverse strand, counting down.
TCTCCAGCAGCGGGGTGGCCGGCGGTTTCATCGGCGTGCTCATCGTCGGGTTCCAGCGCGCCGCGTTCTCCAACGAGGCCGGGCTCGGGTCCTCCCCGATCGTGCACTCCGCGGCCAAGACCCGACGTCCGGTCAGCGAGGGCTTCGTCGCGTCGCTGGAGCCCTTCATCGACACGGTCATCGTGTGCACCATGACCGCGCTGACCATCGTCATCGCCGCGCCGCAGGCCTGGATCGACGGGCAGCAGACGGTGGCCGACGGCGGCCCCACCCCCGACGGCGTCGTCGTCACCTCCGGTGCGTTCGAGTCCGTGGTGTCCTGGTTCCCGAACGTGCTCGCCGTGGCGGTCACGCTGTTCGCCTTCTCCACCCTGCTGACCTGGAGCTACTACGGCCTGAAGGCCTGGACCACCCTGTTCGGCCGCAGCGCGCGCACCGAGGCCACCTACAAGATCATCTTCTGCGTGTTCACGGTGATCGGGGCGGTCCTCAACTTCGGGCAGGTGCTCGACTTCGCCGACGCGATGCTCTTCCTCTGCGCCTTCGTGAACCTCGCCGGGGTGTACCTGCTGCTCCCGGTGGTGCGCGCCGAGCTGCGCAGCTACCTCGCGGAGCGTCGCGCGGGCACGCTGATGCAGGCACCGCCCGAGGAGGAGCCGGTGGGTCTGCGGAAGTAGCAACGTCCTCGAGCACACCGGGCCCGCGCTCGCGGCCGGCACCGTCAGGAGCGGGTGGCCGGGCGCCAGACCACGATGGCGGTGTCGCGGCGCACGGGGACCAGGTCGCGGCGGTAGGAGGCGTGCACCCCGGCGGTCGCGGCGGCCAGCACCGCCTCGGAGGCGGCCAGCTCGGCGGTCAGCTCCTCGAGCCGGGACTGCAGCGCCTCGACGTGGTTGGTCAGCTCGATGATCCGCTTGATGCCGGCCAGGTTCACACCCTCGTCCTGGCTCAACCGCTGCACCTCGCGCAGCAGGGCCACGTCGCGCGGGGAGTACCGCCGACCCCCGCCGCTGGTGCGGAACGGGGTGACCAGGCCCAGCCGGTCGTAGGTGCGCAGGGTCTGCGCGTGCATGCCGGCGAGCTCGGCGGCCACGGAGATGACGAACACCCGGGCGTCCGGGTCCACCGGCAGGCTCACCGCGGCACCGGTCCGGCGGGGCCCGTCACCGGGCGCCGGCCCAGCGGGCGCGGGGGTTGAACCCGGCGGCCTTCTCGGCCTCGGCGTAGGTGCGCAGGGCCGCCGCGGCGGTCTCGTCCAGGCTCGGCGGCACCGCCACCTCCACGGTGACGAGCAGGTCCCCGGTCACGCCGTCGCGCATGCTGACCCCGCGACCGCGGACCCGCAGGGTGCGCCCGTCAGCGGTGCCGGGCGGCAGCTTGACCCCGACGCGGCCGTCGAGGGTGGGCACCGACAGCGTCGCCCCCAGGGCCAGCTCCGTGAAGCTCACGGGCACGGTCATGGTCAGGTCGTGTCCGGACCGGGCGAACACCGGGTGCGGGTTCACGTGCACGGTGACGAACAGGTCGCCCGAGGGCGCCCCCCGCAACCCCGCCTCCCCCTGCCCGGCCAGCCGGATGCGCTGGGCGTCCTCCACTCCCGAGGGCACCCGCACGGTGATGGTGCGGGTCCGCGTGGTGGCGCCGCTGCCGCGGCAGTCCGGGCACGGGTCGTCCACCTGGGAGCCCGTGCCGCGGCAGTCCCGGCACGGCTCGCTGAAGCCGAACGCGCCCTGGTTGCGGCTGACCAGGCCCGAGCCCGCGCAGGTGGAGCAGGTGTGCGGGTGCGTCCCCGGCCGGGCCCCGCTGCCGTGGCAGGTGGTGCAGGGGGCCGGGCTGGTCAGCCGCAGCGGCACCACCGCACCCTTCGTGGCCTCCGCGAAGTCGAGCCGGATCTCCGTCTCCACGTCGCTGCCGCGCTGGGGACGGCTACCACCCGGGCGGGCACCACGGTTGAACAGCCCGCCGAACATGTCGCCCAGGCCGGCGCCGCCACCGGCGCCGCCCGCCTGGTTGAACAGGTCGTTGAGGTCGAAGTCCTGACCGCCGCCACCGCCACCGCCGCCCCGGCCGGGGAAGCCGCGGCCGCCGCCGCCGGCGAACGTGCGCCGGGCGTCGTCGTACTCCGCGCGCTTGGCCGGGTCGCCCAGCACGCCGTGCGCCTCGGACACGGTCTTGAACCGGGCCTCCGCGCGCGCGTCGCCGGGGTTCGCGTCGGGGTGCAGCTCCCGCGCCAGCTTGCGGTAGGCCTTCTTCACGTCGGCCTCCGACGCGTCGGAGGAGACGCCCAGATCGGCGTAGAAGTCCTTGTCCATCCAGTCCCTCGGGCTCACCGGGCGCCTCCCTCCGTCACTCGTCGTTCCTACTGCGCCTCGGTGCCCGGGCCGGGCACCGTCTGCTGCTGGTCCGCGTCGGGGGTGGCGTCCTCGGTCACCGCGACCATCGCCGGGCGGAGCACGCGCTCACCGAAGCGGTAACCCTGTCGCATGACCATCTCGAGCACCGGGGCGCCACCGTCACCGGAGTGCGACACCGCCTCGTGCAGCGCGGGCTCGAAGGCGTCACCCACGGCACCGAAGGAGACCAGACCCTGGCTGCTGAGCGCGTCGGACAGCTTGTCCGCCACCCCCTTCAGCGGGCCCTCGAGGTCACCGTGGCTGCGGGCGCGGTCGAGGTCGTCGAGCACCCCGAGCAGCGCCACCGCGACCTGGGCCTTGGCCCCGTCGACGACCGACTGGCGGTCGCGGTCGACCCGGCGGCGGTAGTTGGCGTACTCCGCCGACACCCGCTGCAGGTCGGCGGTGCGCTCGGCGAGCTCGGCCTGGACCGGGTCGAGCTCGTCGCCACCGGTCTCGACGTCACCGTCGAGCAGCGCCGCCTCCTCCGCGGCCGTGGGCTCCGCGTCGTGCGGCGTCACCGGATCGACCCTCGGCTCCGGCGGACCGTCCTGGTCCACCACCCGGGGCTCCCGCACCTCCCCGGTGGTGGGGTCGATGCGCCGCTTGTCCCGGATCGTCACCGGCTCGCGCTCGTCGGACGAGCTCACCGCTGCTCGTCCTTCTTCTCGAAGTCCGGGCCCGCACCGTCGGTCTCGTCGGCACCCTCGTCCACGACCTCGGCGTCGACGACCCCGTCGTCGGACTGCGGCGCGGAGGCGTCCCCGGCTGCGGCGGCGTCGGCGTAGATCGCGGTGCCGACCTCCTGGGAGACGTTGGCGAGCTTCTCCACCGCCGCCTTGACCGCCGCGGTGTCGGTGCCCTTCAGCGCCTCCTGGGCGTCGGACACAGCCTCGTCGACCTTCGCCTTGAGCTCGGCGGAGACCTTGTCCTCGTTGTCGGAGACGAACTTCTCCGTCTGGTGGACGAGGGACTCGGCCTGGTTGCGCACCTCGGCCTCGTCGCGGCGCGCCTTGTCCTCGTCGGCGTGGGCCTCGGCGTCCTTCATCATGCGGTCGATCTCGTCCTTGCTCAGGGCGGACCCACCGGTGATGACCATGGACTGCTCCTTGCCGGTGCCCAGGTCCTTGGCGCCGACGTGCACGATGCCGTTGGCGTCGATGTCGAAGGTGACCTCGATCTGGGGCACGCCCTGCGGCGCCGGCGGCAGACCGGTCAGCTCGAACATGCCGAGCTTCTTGTTGTAGGCCGCGATCTCGCGCTCACCCTGGAAGACCTGGATCTGCACCGACGGCTGGTTGGCCTCCGCCGTGGTGAACGTCTCCGAGCGCTTCGTCGGGATCGTGGTGTTGCGCTCGATGAGCTTGGTCATGATGCCGCCCTTGGTCTCGATGCCCAGGGACAGCGGGGTGACGTCGAGCAGGAGCACGTCCTTGACCTCGCCACGCAGCACGCCGGCCTGCAGGGCCGCACCCACCGCGACGACCTCGTCGGGGTTGACGCCCTTGTTGGGCTCGCGGCCGTTCGTGAGCTCCTTGACCAGCTCGGACACCGCCGGCATGCGGGTGGAGCCACCGACGAGCACGACGTGGTCGACGTCGCCGACCTTGACCCCGGCGTCGGAGACCACGGCCAGGAACGGCGCCCGGCAGCGCTCGAGCAGGTCGTTGGTGATGCGCTGGAACTCCGCGCGGGAGAGCTGCTCGTCGAGGAACAGCGGGTTCTTCTCCGCGTCGACGGTGATGTACGGGAGGTTGATCGACGTGCTCTGCCCGGAGGAGAGCTCGATCTTCGCCTTCTCGGCGGCCTCGCGCAGGCGCTGCAGGGCCATCTTGTCCTTGGTCAGGTCGATGCCGTGCTGGGCCTTGAACTTCTCGACCAGGTGGTCGACCACGCGCTGGTCCCAGTCGTCCCCACCGAGGTGGTTGTCCCCGGAGGTGGCGCGGACCTCGACGACGCCGTCGCCGATCTCGAGCAGGGACACGTCGAACGTGCCGCCACCGAGGTCGAAGACGAGGATGGTCTGCTCCTTCTCGCCCTTGTCCAGGCCGTAGGCCAGGGCCGCGGCGGTGGGCTCGTTGACGATCCGCAGGACGTTGAGCCCGGCGATCGCGCCGGCCTCCTTGGTCGCCTGGCGCTGCGCGTCCTCGAAGTAGGCGGGCACGGTGATCACCGCGTCGGTGACCTCCTCGCCCAGGTAGGCCTCCGCGTCGCGCTTGAGCTTCATCAGCGTGCGGGCGCTGATCTCCTGCGACGTGTAGTCCTTGTCGTCGATCTTGGTGGACCAGCTGGTGCCGATGTGGCGCTTGACCGAGCGGATCGTCCGGTCGACGTTGGTGACGGCCTGGTTCTTGGCGGGCTGGCCCACCAGGACCTCGCCGTTGCGGGCGAAGGCCACGACGGACGGGGTGGTCCGCGAGCCCTCGGAGTTGGCGATGACGGTGGGTTCGCCACCCTCGAGGACCGAGACCACCGAGTTTGTGGTGCCGAGGTCGATGCCGACCGCACGAGCCATGGGAGAGCCTCCTGGGGAGATGGGCGAGGGCAGCCCGGACGGCTGCCTTGATCCTGCTGGGCTCAAGTCTGCACCCTGAGCGGGATCCGCGCAAGGTGCAACCTGAGCGCACTGCGCGCAACCCTCGATCGGGGTGCGCGCAGGGACGGGTGCAGGCGCTGGTCGGGGTCGGGTGCTTCAATGCAGCCCACACCGTTGCGGCGGCGGGAGTTACCCACCGGTAGCGTGCGCCTGGATCCACCTGATGCTCCCGACGCGAGAGGCCTGACGAGCCATGACGCCCTTCACGATCACGCTGGGGGCCGTCGCCGCCCTCATCAGCCTGGTGTGCTGGTACTACTTCGTCGTCGGGGCCACCCGCATGGTGCGGGTGATCCGCCTCGGCCAGCCGGACGCGACGCGCAACGGGCCCTTCGTCCCGCGCATGCGCACCCTGGTGAAGGAGTTCGCCGCCCACACCCGGATGAACGCGGTGAAGGCGGTGGGTCCCGCCCACTGGCTCGTCATGTGGGGCTTCCTCATCGGCTTCCTGGCCTGGTTCGAGGCCTACGGCGAGAGCTTCAACCCGCGCTTCCACTGGCCGCTGTTCGGCAACTGGGACCCGTGGCTGCTGCTCATCGAGATCATCGGCGTGGGCACCGTCGTCGGCATCGTCGTGCTCATCGTCGTGCGCCAGCGCCAGCACCCGCGTGACGCCGCCCGGGTCTCCCGCTTCGCCGGCTCCAACCAGGGCTTCGCCTACTTCGTCGAGGCCGTCGTGCTCGTCGAGGGCCTGGGCGTGGTGTTCGTCAAGGCGCAGAAGATCGCCGCCGGGGTGGAGGACCCGCCCGTGTGGGCCGCCTTCGTCACCCACTACCTCGCCCAGCTGCTGCCCGCCAGCCTGACGCTGGTCTCGATCTTCGCCGTGGTGAAGCTGCTCTCCGGCATGGTGTGGCTGCTCGTGGTCGGCCAGAACATCACCCAGGGCGTGGCGTGGCACCGCTTCAGCGCCTTCCCCAACATCTACTTCAAGCGCAAGGCCGACGGCTCCACCTCCCTCGGGGCGCTGCTGCCGATGATGAGTGGCGGCGCGCCGCTGGACTTCGAGGAGGCCGACCCCGACGTCGACACGTTCGGCGCCGGCAAGATCGAGGACTTCAGCTGGAAGGGCTGGCTGGACTTCTCCACCTGCACCGAGTGCGGCCGCTGCCAGAGCCAGTGCCCGGCGTGGAACACCGGCAAGCCGCTGAGCCCGAAGCTGCTCATCACCTCCCTGCGCAACCACGCCTACGCCAAGGCGCCGTACCTGATGGCCGGCGGTCGGACCGACATGGCCGGCGACGAGGTCGGCCTGACCGGTGACGACGCCGAGGCCAGGCTCGCGAAGATCCCCCAGGCGGCGCGCGACGAGGCGGCGCGCTCGCTCATCGCCGAGGCGATCGAGGGCGGCGTCATCGACCCCGAGGTGCTCTGGAGCTGCACCACCTGCGGCGCCTGCGTGGAGCAGTGCCCCGTCGACATCGAGCACGTCGACCACATCGTCGACATGCGGCGCTACCAGGTGCTCATCGAGTCGGCCTTCCCCACCGAGCTGGGCGGGCTGTTCAAGAACCTCGAGAACAAGGGCAACCCGTGGGGGCAGAACGCGAAGGACCGCCTCTCCTGGATGGAGGGCCTGGACTTCGAGGTCCCGCAGCACGGCGGCGGTGCGCTCGACGCCGACACCGAGTACCTGTTCTGGGTCGGCTGCGCGGGCGCGTTCGAGGACCGGGCGAAGAAGACCACCCGCGCGGTGGCCGAGCTGCTGCACACCGCGGGCGTGAGCTACACCGTGCTCGGCGCGGGTGAGACGTGCACCGGCGACCCGGCGCGGCGGGCGGGCAACGAGTTCCTGTTCCAGACCCTGGCCGCGGAGAACGTGGAGACGCTGAACGGCGTGTTCGAGGGCCGTCCCGTCGGCCGGCGCAAGGTCGTCGTCACCTGTGCGCACTGCTTCAACGCCCTGGGCAACGAGTACCCGCAGGTCGGCGGCGACTACGACGTGGTCCACCACACCCAGCTGCTGAACCGCCTGGTGCGGGACAAGAAGCTGGTCCCGGTGGCCCCGGTCGCCGAGGACGTGACCTACCACGACCCCTGCTACCTGGGTCGGCACAACAAGGTCTACGACGCCCCCCGTGAGCTCATCGGCGCCTCGGGTGCCTCGCTGCGGGAGATGCCGCGCCACGAGGAGCGTGCGCTGTGCTGCGGCGCGGGTGGGGCGCGGATGTGGATGGAGGAGAAGATCGGCAAGCGGATCAACCTCGAGCGCGTGGACGAGGCGCTGGGCACCGCACCGACGAAGATCGCCACCGGCTGCCCGTTCTGCCGGGTGATGCTCACCGACGGCCTCGGCGCCCGCAAGGACGAGGGGGCGGCCGCGCCGAACATCGAGGTCGTCGACGTGGCCCAGCTCCTGCTGGCCTCGGTGAAGCGGACCGTGGCGCAGCCCGCCGGGGCCGAGGCCACCGCCACCGGGCACGACCTGGCCGCCGACACCCCGACCGACGAGGTGTCGACCGGGACGCCCCTGCCCGAGGGTGACGATGCCCCGGGGGGCGCGCAGTCGGCCAGCCAGCCGGCCGCCGGCGGGGACAACACCGCCGTGGCGGGCACGACCGAGGCCGCTGCGGCACCCTCGGCGGACGACGGGAACGGGGCAGCCGCCCCGGCCCGGGACGAGGGATCGGAGCAAGCCATGGTCGTGGAGGACACCGCTGCGGACGACACGGCTGCGGACGACACGGCGGGTGTGGACGACGTGGCCGGCGCCTCGGACGACGAGGACGGTCTCGCCGAGCAGCAGCGGGTCGCCGCCGAGTCCACCCCGGACGAGCCCGCCCAGGAAGCGCACGGCGCCTCGCCGGCCTCCGCCGACCTGCCCGACGCGGGCTCCACGGTGCAGCCGGACGTGCCGGACGCGTCGTCCGAGGCCCCGCAGGACGCGTCCGACGACGCGCTGCCCGCCGACGACGCCGGCGAGGGCAACGAGTCCTCGACCACCACGCAGGCCGGTGGCGCCGGCCCAGCCTGACCCCGCGCGTCGCGGCGGCCCGGGCTCCCTCGCGGAGCCCGGGCCGTTCGCCGTTCCGGGGCCGGCCCGACCCCGGCCGAGGGGCAACCCAGGGGCGCGGCCCCGGGAACGACCCGGACGTCCATCTCGGCCCGGGGCGACGGCGACCGCCGCACCCGAGCAGGCCGTTGCCGACCGGAACGAATACCGTCGGTCCCCGTGAGCAAGCAGCCCGAGCAGAGCGAGTCGACCGGCACCGTCATCCTCGCGGGGGTGGCCAACCTCGGTGTGGCGGTCATGAAGCTGGCGGCGGGGCTGTTCACCGGCTCCGCGGCCCTGCTCGCGGAGGCGGCGCACTCGATCGCCGACACCGTCACCGAGGTGCTGCTGCTGGCCGCGCTGCGCCGCTCCGACCAGCCGGCCGACCGCGCCCACCCCCTCGGCTACGGCAAGGAGCGCTTCTTCTGGGCCCTCATCGCCGCCGTGTCGATCTTCGTCTCCGGTGCCGTGTTCGCGATGTACGAGGGTGTCCGGACGATCGTCGGCGGGGAGGACGCGCAGCGCTACGTCTGGGTCGCCTACCTGGTGATCGTGCTCTCGGCGCTGCTCGAGGGCAGCTCGTGGCTCAAGGCGCTGCGCCAGGTGCGCACCGAGGCCGCGGCCGAGGGAAAGACGGTGCTCGACTACCTGCGCGGCAGCGACGACCCCACGGTGAAGACGGTGTTCTACGAGGACTCGGCGGCGCTGGTCGGGCTGGCCCTGGCCCTGGCCGGCACCGCGCTGCACCAGCTCACCGGCTCCGGGGTGTGGGACGGCGTCGCGTCCGCCCTCATCGCGCTGCTCCTCGCCGGGGTCGCGTACCTGCTGGGGACGGCCAACAAGTCGCTGCTCGTGGGGCGCCAGGCCGACCTGCAGCTGGTCCACGCGATCCGGACCCACCTCGACGAGGCCCCCGAGGTGGAGACCGTCGTCGACCTCATCACCCAGGTCATGGGCACCGACCGGGTCCTGGTGTGCGCGCGCATCGACCTCACCGACGGGCTCGACGCGGACGCGGTGGAGACGGCGTGCCTGCGGCTGGACGGTGAGCTGCAGGCCCGCTTCTTCGAGGTCGACGAGGTGTTCCTCGAGCCCGTCCCGCGCAACGACCCCGAGCTGCGCGCCAAGGTGCTCGCCCGCTACGGCGAGCTGCCCGCCGACCGAGCGCTGGGGTGAAACCCGCTGGCGTCGGGGTGCCACCATGGACCGCATGCGCCCGCTGAACCAGTCCCGCAAGCTCGCGAACGTCCTCTACGACATCCGCGGGCCGGTCCAGGCGCAGGCCACCCGCATGGAGGCCGAGGGCCACCGCATCCTCAAGCTGAACATCGGCAACCCGGCCCCGTTCGGCTTCGACGCCCCCGACGAGATCCTGCAGGACATGATCGCCGGGCTGCCCACGGCCCAGGGCTACTCCGACTCCAAGGGCGTCATGCCGGCCCGGCGCGCGGTGGTGCACCACTACCAGCTGCAGGCGGGCTTCCCCGACCTGGACGTGGACCACGTGTACCTGGGCAACGGGGTCTCCGAGCTCATCACCATGAGCCTGCAGGCCATGCTCGACGCCGGCGACGAGGTGCTCATCCCCATGCCGGACTACCCGCTGTGGACGGCGTCGGTGAACCTGGCCGGCGGCACCCCGGTGCACTACCGCTGCGACGAGAGCGACGGCTGGAACCCCGACCTCGCCGACCTCGAGGCGAAGATCACCCCAGCCACCAAGGCGCTGGTCGTCATCAACCCGAACAACCCCACGGGCGCGGTGTACAGCCGCGCGGTCCTGGAGGGGCTCGTCGAGCTGGCCCGGCGCCACCAGCTGGTGCTCATGGCCGACGAGATCTACGACAAGATCCTCTACGATGACGCGGTGCACGTGCCGCTGGCCGCGGTGGCCCCGGACCTGTTCTGCCTCACCTTCAACGGACTGTCCAAGGCCTACCGGGTGGCTGGCTACCGGGCGGGCTGGCTCGTGGTGACGGGACCGAAGCACCAGGCGGCCAGCTACCTCGAGGGGCTGACGCTGATGGCGTCGATGCGGCTGTGCCCCAACGTGCCCGCGCAGAACGCGATCCAGGTGGCGCTGGGCGGCTACCAGTCGATCACCGAGCTGATCCTGCCCGGCGGGCGGCTGCTCGAGCAGCGCGACGCCGCGGTCGCCGCCCTGGCGAAGATCCCCGGCGTGAGCTGCGTGGTGCCCAGGGGGGCGCTGTACGCCTTCCCGCGGCTGGACCCCGAGGAGCACGAGATCCACGACGACCAGCAGCTGGTGCTCGACCTGCTGCTGCAGGAGAAGATCCTGCTCACCCAGGGCACCGGCTTCAACTGGCCCACCCCGGACCACCTGCGCATCGTCATCCTGCCCTGGGCGCGGGACCTCACCCGGGCCATCGACCGCCTCGGCAGCTTCCTGTCCACCTACCGGCAGGAACCCACCCGGTCCTGAGGGCCCGGCGCCGCCCGCTGTGAGCGAAACCTCGCCGCCCAGGTCCAGGAATCACGCACGAGCGCGAGCTACAGCGAGCGCCCGATGATCTCCTTCATGATCTCGGTGGTGCCGCCGTAGATGGTCTGCACCCGGGAGTCGAGGTAGGCCTTGGCGACGGGGTACTCGCGCATGTAGCCGTAGCCGCCGTGCAGCTGCAGGCAGCGGTCGATGAGCTTCACCTGCAGCTCGGTGGTCCACCACTTGGCCATGGCGGCCTCCTGCACGGTGAGCTTGTCCTCGTTGAGCAGCTCGATGCAGCGGTCGATGAACACCTGGGCCACCTGGGCCTCGGTGGCCAGCTCGGCGAGCACGAAGCGGGTGTTCTGGAAGGAGCTGATCGGCTTGCCGAAGGCCTTGCGGTCCTTGGTGTAGGCGATGGTCTGCTCGAGCACGCTGGCCATCGCGGCCGCGGCGACCACGCCGATGGAGAGCCGCTCCTGGGGCAGGTTGTCCATGAGGTGGACGAAGCCGTGACCCTCGGTGCCCAGCAGGTTCCTCGCGGGCACGCGGACGTCGGTGAAGCTGAGCTCGGCGGTGTCCTGGGCCTTCATGCCCACCTTGTCGAGGTTGCGCCCGCGCTCGAAGCCCGGCATGTCGCGCTCGACCACGAGCAGGCTGAAGCCCCCGCCCGAGCTCGCCTCCGGGTCGGTCCGGGCCACCACGACGACGAGGTCGGCGTTGATGCCGTTGGTGATGAAGGTCTTCGCACCGTTGAGGATCCAGTCGGCCCCCTCGCCGTCGCCGTCGCGGTGGGCGTGGGTCCGGATGCCCTGCAGGTCGCTGCCGGTGCCGGGCTCGGTCATGGCGATCGCCGTGATGAGGTCGCCTGAGCAGAACCCGGGCAGCCAGCGCTGCTGCTGCTCGTCGGTGGTCAGGTCGGTCAGGTAGGGCGCGATGACGTCGTTGTGCAGGGTGAACCCGAGGCCGGAGAACCCGCCGCGGGTGGACTCCTCGGTGATGATGCAGTTGTAGCGGAAGTCCTTCACCCCGCCGCCGCCGTGGGCCTCGTCCACCGCCATGCCGAGGTAGCCGAGCTTGCCGGCCTCGGTCCACACGGAGCGGTCGACGATGGACTCGCGCTCCCACTGCTCGTGGTTGGGTGCCACGTGCTGGGCCAGGAAGGCGCGGTAGGAGTCGCGGAAGGCCAGGTGCTCGGGCTCGTACAGGGTGCGGTCCATCACGGTCCTCCAGAACGGGTCGGCTCGATAGATGCAGTCTGGACTGTTTGTGGTTGCGCGTCTACCGTTCGCCGCCATGGTGGTGGAGACCCCCCGCGGGACCCAGGCTCGGCGGTCGCAGGCGCAGCGGCGGGCCGCGACCCGCGCGGCGCTGCTCGACGCCACCCTCGACTCGCTGGTGGAGCTCGGGTACGCCCGCACCACCACCCAGGGCATCGCCGCCCGGGCCGGGCTCTCCCGCGGCGCGCAGCTGCACCACTTCCCCACCAAGGAGCTGCTGGTGGTGGCCGCGGTCGAGCACCTGGCGCTCAAGCGGGACGTCGAGATCCGCGCCACCCGGGACCGGGCGCACGCCCTCGAGCTGCTCGCCGACACCTTCACCGGCCCGCTGTTCCTCGCCGCCCTGGAGCTGTGGGTGGCCGCCCGGACCGACCCGGCGCTGCGCGAGGCGCTGGTGCCGCTCGAGCGAGCCGTGCACGAGAACCTCACCGCGCTCGCCCAGGACCTGCTCGGCGCGAGTCCCGTCGACGCCGAGCTCACGATGGAGCTCGTCCGCGGTCTCGGGATGTCGGTGCTGTTCAACGCGCCGGGCACCGGGGAGCACCACCGACGACGCCTGCTCGCCCGCTGGTCCGAGCTGCTGGAGCGCGCGTGAGCCGTCCCGCAGAGACAGGGACGACCACCGGGCCGACCGGGCCGACCCTGCCGTCCCACGTGCGGACCCTCGTGGTCGGTGCCGGGTTCGCCGGGCTGGGGATGGCCGCGACCCTGCGCCGGGAGGACCCGACCGCGGACGTGCTCGTCATCGAGCGGGCGGCCGAGGTCGGCGGCACCTGGCGGGACAACACCTACCCGGGCTGCGCCTGCGACGTGCCCACCGCGCTGTACTCGTTCTCCTTCGCGCCCAGCCCGCGGTGGCGCCACACGTTCGCCCGGCAGCCGGAGATCCTGGCCTACCTGCAGAAGGTCACCGCCGACGAGCGCATCCCCGTCCTCCGCAGCACCGAGCTGCTCGCCGCGGGCTGGGACCCCGACGCGCAGCGCTGGCGCGTGCGCACCAGCCGGGGCGAGCTCACCGCGAGCGTGCTCGTCACCGCCACCGGGACGCTGAGCGAGCCCAGGCTGCCCGACATCCCGGGCCTGGACTCCTTCGCGGGAACCACCTTCCACTCCGCCCGCTGGGACCACACCCACGACCTCGCCGGTGAGCGGGTCGGGGTGATCGGCACCGGGGCCTCGGCCGTCCAGCTCGTCCCGGAGATCGCCGACACCGTCGACCACCTCACGGTCTTCCAGCGCACCGCAGCCTGGGTGGTCCCACGCATCGACCGCACGCTGCCGCGCGCCGAGCGGGCGCTGTACCGCCGGGTGCCTGCCGTGCAGCGCGCCGTGCGCGGGCTCGTCTACACCTACCGCGAGACCTACGTGGTGGCCCTGGCCAAGGTCCCCGCGGTCCTGCCCGCCATCACCGTGGTGGCGAGGGCGCTCCTGCGCCACCAGGTGCGCGACGGTGCCCTGCGCGCACGGCTCACCCCGAGCTACGCGCTGGGCTGCAAGCGGCTGCTGCTCTCGGACTCCTGGCTGCCCACCCTGGCCCGGTCGGACGTGGATCTGGTCACCGCCGGGATCGCGCGCGTCACCCCGACGGGCGTGGTCGACGCCGACGGCGTGGAGCACCGCCTGGACACGCTGATCTTCGGCACCGGGTTCACCCCCACCGAGCCCCCGGTGGCCCACCTGGTCGCCGCGGGCGGGCAGATCCTGGCGGAGCACTGGGCGGGCAGCCCGCAGGCCCACCGCGGCACCACCGTCGCCGGGTTCCCCAACCTGTTCCTGATGTACGGGCCGAACACCAACCTCGGGCACAGCTCCATCGTGTTCATGCTGGAGAGCCAGGCCGCCTACGTCCGGGACGCCCTGCGCACCATGAGCTCCCGCGGTCTGAGCAGCGTGGACGTCCGCCCCGGGGCCCAGGCCACCTACAACGCCGGGGTCGCCGCGTCGCTGTCGCGCACGGTGTGGAACGCGGGCGGCTGCTCCAGCTGGTACCTCGACGCCACGGGACGGAACTCGGCGATGTGGCCGACGTTCACCTGGACCTTCCGCAGGCTCACCCGACGCTTCGACGTGGAGAGCTACCGGACCCAGCCGCGCAGGACCTGGACTGGGTAGCCTCGGGTGATGAACGAGCTCGCGCGTCCCCAGCAGGGAAAGATCGTGGCCGGTGTGTGTGCCGGCATCGCCCAGCGCTACGGCTGGAAGGTGAGCACCGTCCGGCTGGTGTTCGTCCTCTCGTGCCTGCTGCCCGGCCCCCAGGTCCTGGTCTACCTCGTCCTCTGGCTCGCGATCCCCAAGGCCTGACGGTGGCCCGGGTCCGCTCGATCCACCGCTACCCGGTCAAGTCCATGCTCGGCGAGCAGCTGGACACGTGCTCGGTGGGTGTCCGCGGCCTGGTCGGCGACCGGGCGTACGCGCTGCTCGACGTCGAGCGTGGCACCGTCGCGAGCGCGAAGGACCCCCGTCGGTGGGGTGCGCTGCTGGACTTCTCCGCCACGTTCGACGGGCAGCCCGTCGCGAATGAGCCCGCCCCGCCCGTCGTCATCACGTTCCCCGACGGCTCGGTGCACCGCAGCGGCGACGCGGACGTGGACCAGGCGCTGTCGCGGGCGCTCGGCCTCGAGGTGCGGCTGCTGCGCGAGCCGCCCGCCGGGGCCCACTTCGACGAGGTGTGGCCCGAGATCGAGGGCCTCGCGCCCCAAGGGTTCATCGACGGCACCCGCCACCACGACGAGGACACCGGCGAGCCGGTGAGCCGCATCGCACTGGGTGCGCTGGCCCCGGCGGGCACCTTCCTCGACCTGGCCCCGCTGCACCTGCTGACGACGGCCACCCTCGACCGGCTGCACGAGCTGGCGGTCCAGGACGGGCTGGACCCCGCCTTCGACGTCCGCCGCTACCGTCCCAACCTGCTGCTGGAGGGTGCCGGGGACGGCTTCGCCGAGGACGAGTGGGTGGGCCGGGACCTCGCGGTCGGCGGGGCGGCGGTGTCGGTCAGCATGCTCGCCATGCGGTGCGTGATGACCACGCTCGCGCAGGGCGAGCTCCCCGACGACCGCGGCACCCTGCGCACCGTCGCCCGGCACCACCGCCGCGACATCCCCGGCCTCGGGACCTGGGCGTGCGCCGGGGTCTACGCCGGGGTGCGTGAGCCGGGCGTCGTCCGGGTGGGCGACCCGATCGGCTGAATCGGGCCGGGCGGGCCGTGCTGCCCCGGGGGTGGCCCGGCCCGGCGGGGCCGCGCTGGGACGACGGACCACACGGTCGAGCTGACCCACACCTTCGCGGCGGCGCCCGAGCGGGTGTTCGCCGCGTGGACCGACGCCGCGCTGCTGCGGGCCTGGTGCTGCCCGGACGCGTCGATGGTCGTGTCCACCTGCACGGTCGACGCGCGGGTGGCGGCTACCAGGTCGTGTTCGGCCCGGCGCCCACCCCCGACGGCGCCGGCACCCGGCTGGAGCTGCACGACGAGGGTCTCTCCAGCGCGGAGGTCGCCGCGATGCACGCCGAGGGCTGGACGCACTCGCTGGCCACCGTCGCGGACGTGGTGGGCCGCGAGCGCGTCAGACCGCCTGGTCCTCGAGGCCGGCGAGCACGGCGGCGGAGCCGGAGAGCCCGAGCCGGGTCGCGCCCGCGGCCACCAGCTCCAGCGCGGCCCCGGTGGTGCGGATGCCGCCGCTGGCCTTCACCCCGAGCCGTCCGCCGACGGTGCGCGCCATGAGCTCGACGGCGTGCACGCTCGCACCCCCGGCGGGGTGGAACCCCGTGGAGGTCTTCACGAAGTCGGCACCCGCGGCTTCGGCGGCCTCGCACACGGCGACGATGGTGGCGTCGTCCAGCGCCGCCGACTCGATGATCACCTTGAGCACCGCGGGCGCGGGCACGGCCGCCCGCACCGCGGCGATGTCCGCCCGGACCGCGGCGTGCTCGCCGGCGATCGCCGCGCCCACGTCGATGACCATGTCGACCTCGTCGGCCCCGGCCCCGGCCGCGACCGCCGCGGCGGCCTCGGCCGCCTTGACCTCCGAGGTGTGCTTGCCGGAGGGGAAGCCGCACACCGTCGCGACCACGAGACCGTCACCGGCCACCGGCAGCACCGACGGCGAGACGCACACCGCGAGGACCCCCAGCTCGCGGGCCTCGTCGCACAGGGCGGCCACCTGGGCGGCGGTGGCCTCCGGCTTCAGCAGGGTGTGGTCGATCATCGCGGCGAGCTCGGCACGGGTCGTCATGGCCCACACTCTCCCAGCCCTGGTCAGCGGATGGCGAGGACGACCTTGCCCAGGGCCTCGCGCCGCTCCAGCGCCCCGATGGCCGAGGCGACCTCGTCGAGGGCGAAGACCTGCGGCTCCGGGGCGGAGAGCGCACCTGAGGCGAGGTGCGGCTCCAGCTCGGCCCACTGCTCGCGGATGAAGCCCGGGTGCTTCACGTACCAGGCCCCCCAGCCGACCCCGACGACGTCGACGTTGTTGAGCAGGAGCCGGTTCACCTTCACCGTGGGGATCTCCCCACCGGTGAACCCGACGACGAGCAGGCGCCCACCGGGGGCCAGGGAGCGCAGGCTGTCGGTGAAGCGGTCCCCGCCCACCGGGTCCAGCACGACGTCGACGCCGCGCCCGTCGGTGAGCTCCTTCACCGCCGCGAGCCAGCCTTCGGTGAGGACCACGTCGGTGGCCCCGGCGGTGCGCGCGACCTCCGCCTTGGCCTCGGTGCTGACGACGGCGATCACCCGCTCGGCGCCGAACAGCGACGCCATGCGCAGCGTCGAGGTGCCGATCCCGCCGGCGGCGCCGTGCACGAGGATGGTCTCCCCCTGCGCGAGACGTCCGCGCCGGGCCAGCGCGAAGTGCACGGTGAGGTCGTTGAACAGCAGGCCGGCGCCGGCGGTGAAGCTGACCGCGTCGGGCAGGCCGAACACGGCCTCCGGGGCGAGCACCGCCACCTCGGCCATGCCGCCGCCGAGCCCGGTCAGGCCGAGCACCCGGTCGCCGGCGGTGAACCCGGAGCCCTCGGGTGCGGACCGGACGACGCCGGCGACCTCGCTGCCCGGGGTGAACGGCGGGTCGGGCTTGTACTGGTAGAGCCCACGGGTCAGCAGCGCGTCGGGGAAGGCGACACCGGCGGCGTGCACGTCGACGACGACCTGCCCGGTCTCGGCGGTCGGCTCGTCGACCTCACCCACCTCCACCGCGTCGGGGCCGTCGAGCCGGGTCACTCGCACTGCACGCACTGGGGGTCTCCACTTCGTCGGGGGACCCGGACGCTACCGCCGCCCGGCCGCGGCCCGCGAGGGACTCGTCGCGGCGAGTACCGAATCTGAGGGGAACCTCAGATCTCGTACTCCTCGGTGCGACCACCCGACCGCCCATCCCGTCGACGGCTCAGCCCAGCGGGGCGCCGGTCGCGGCGCGCACCTCGTCCTCGGTGACCCCGGGCGCGCACTCGGCGAGCACCAGCCCGGCGGGGGTCACCTCGATGACGGCCAGGTCGGTGACGATCCGGTTCACGCAGCCCACCCCGGTCAGCGGCAGGGTGCAGCGCTCGAGGATCTTGTGCTCCCCGTCGCGGGCGACGTGCTCCATCATCACGATGACGGTCTCGGCCCCGTGCACGAGGTCCATCGCGCCGCCCATGCCCTTCACCGTCTTGCCGGGGATCATCCAGTTGGCCAGGTCGCCGCCCGCGCTGACCTGCATGGCCCCGAGCACGGCGACGTCGACGTGGCCGCCGCGGATCATCCCGAAGCTCGTCGACGACGGGAAGTACGCGGCCCCCGCCCGCGTGGTGATGGTCTGCTTGCCCGCGTTGATGAGGTCGGGGTCCACCTCGTCGTTGGTGGGGAACGCACCCACCCCGAGCACGCCGTTCTCCGAGTGCAGCACCACCTCGACGCCGTAGGGGATGAACCCGGGCACCAGGGTGGGCATGCCGATGCCGAGGTTGACGTACTGCCCGTCGTGCAGCTCCTGGGCCACCCGGGCCGCCAGCTCGTCGCGCGTGCGGGCGGCGGGGTGGGGAGTGTGGACGCTCATCGCTGCTCCTTCATGACCGCGTGGTCCGCTTCTCGATCCGCTTGGCCGCGTCCGGCACGTGCACCACGCGCTGCACGTAGATGCCGGGGGTGTGGACCTGCGCGGGGTCGAGCTCGCCCGGCTCCACGAGGTGCTCCACCTGGGCGATGGTGATGCGCCCCGCCGCGGCCGCGTCGGGGTTGAAGTTGGCCGCGGAGTGCCGGTAGACGAGGTTGCCGTGCCGGTCGCCCTTCCAGGCGTGCACGAGGGCGTAGTCGGTGCGGATGGCCCGCTCCAGCACGTAGGTCCTCCCGTCGAACTCCCGGGTCTCCTTGGCCGGGCTGGCCACGGCGACCCCACCGGCGCCGTCGTAGCGCCACGGGATGCCACCCTCGGCGACCTGGGTGCCCACGCCGGCGGGGGTGAAGAAGGCGGGGATGCCCGCGCCGCCGGCCCGCATGCGCTCGGCCATGGTGCCCTGCGGCACCAGCTCGACCTCGATCTCGCCCTCGAGGTACTGGCGGGCGAACTCCTTGTTCTCCCCCACGTAGGAGCCGATCGTGCGGCGGATGCGGTGCTGCGCGAGCAGGATGCCGAGGCCGAGACCATCGGTGCCGCAGTTGTTGCTCACCGTCTCCAGGTCGGTCGCGCCCTGGGCGAGCAGCGCCTCGATGAGGCGCTCCGGCACGCCGCACAGCCCGAAGCCGCCCACGGCGAGCGAGCTCCCGTCGGCCACGTCGGCCACCGCCTCCTCGGGGGTGGCCACCACCTTGCTGATCACGAGTCCCTCACGAGTCCCTTCACCGCTGCTCCCTCGCCTCCGGTCACGGGTGCGAACCTAGCCCGCCCGCAGCTGCTCGAGCGCGGCCGCCACGACGGTGAGCGCGGTCGGGCAGAGCGCGTCGGTCCCCGGGGCGGCAGCCGCGCTCACCACGACCTCCAGGTTGTCCTCGCCGGTGGTGTCGAGGTTGGCGTAGCAGGAGGAGCCGTCGTCGGGCAGGTTCCACCCGACGACGACCAGGTACCCACCGACGGCGACGGGGTAGCCGGCCACCTTCGCGTTGCCGACGAACCTGGAAGCCGGGGTGGGGCCGACCCGGACGTCCAGGCTGGCGCCCCGGGCGAGGGGGAACGTGCACGTGCTCTCGACGAGGCGGCCGGGGCCGGCGGCGCCGACCTGCTCGGCCACCGCGGCCGGGACGAGGCGGCACAGGTCGACGCCGTCGAGCGGGAGGTCGGCCGGCCGGGCGGCGGGGGCGGGACCGAAGCCGGCGAGGTACCCGGGCCGGGGACCCTTGCTGGGGGCGCTGCTCGTCGGGGGCGCGGCCGTGGGGGTGGCCGTGGCACCGGCGGCGTCGGCGGCCCGAGCGGTGCCGGTGACCGTGGTCGCGCACCCTGCCAGCAGCAGCGCCACCGCCAGCCCCACCGGACCACCCGTCCGCACGCGCATGTCGGACACTGTGACACGCAGCGTCCAGGTGGGGCTCGTCCAGGTGGGGCTCGTCCAGGTCGGGCTAGGGAGTCCGACCCAGCGCGGCCGCCAGCTGCTCCGCCCGCTCGAGCTGCCCGCGCAGCACCTCCACTTGCTCGAGGACCCGGGTCCGCACGGCCGCCACCTGCGCGGTGTCACCGTCGTCCCGCGCGCGCAGCAGCGCCGCCGTCTCCTCCAGGGAGAACCCGAGCGGCTTCAGCGGCAGCACCAGCTCGAGGCGGGCCACGTCGTCGTCGGTGTAGAGCCGGAACCCGCCGGCGCTGCGGGCCGAGGGGCTGACCACGCCGAGGGCGTCCCAGTGCCGCAGGCTGCGGATGCTCAGCCCCGTGCGGGCGGCGACCTCGCCGATCTGCAGCACGTAGCTCCCGTCGTCCGTCACACCGTCGATCACGTCACACCTGCCACAACCCTGCCGCCGTGTCAGGGTACATTCCCTTCTGCCGTGCGTGTCGTCCTCCGCACCCGTGCTCGCACCCCCACCGACGAAGGTAGTCCCCACCCCCATGTCGCTTGCTCCCACGCTCTCCCGTCCGACCTGGCTCTCGCCCAGGGTGTTCCGCGTCGAGGCGCTCTCGGGTCTCGTCGTCGCCCTGGCGCTGATCCCCGAGGCGATCTCGTTCTCCGTGATCGCCGGCGTCGACCCCCGGGTGGGCCTGTTCGCGTCGTTCACCATGGCCGTGACCATCTCGATCGTGGGCGGGCGACCCGCCATGATCTCCGCCGCCACCGGGGCCATCGCGCTCGTGGTGGCGCCCCTGTCCCGTGAGTACGGCCTCGACTACCTCGTCGCCGCCGTCCTGCTCGGCGGCGTGCTCCAGGTGCTGTTCGGGGTCTCCGGGATCGCCAAGCTGGTCCGCTTCCTGCCCCGCAGCGTCATGATCGGCTTCGTCAACGCCCTCGCCATCCTCATCTTCACCTCCCAGCTGCCGTACCTGAGCGACGTGCCGTGGGCGGTGTACGTGCTGCTCGCCGTCGGGCTGGCCGTCATGGTCGGGCTGCCGCGGATCACCACGGCCGTGCCCGCGCCGCTCGTCGCGATCGTCGGGCTGACCGCGTTCACCGTGCTGGCCGCCGTCGCGGTGCCCACCGTCGGCGACCAGGGCAAGCTGCCCAAGAGCCTGCCCACCCTGGGCCTGCCCGACGTGCCGTACACCTGGGACACGCTGCGGATCATCGCCCCGTTCGCGCTGGCCATCGCGCTGGTGGGGCTCATCGAGTCGCTCATGACGGCCAAGCTGGTCGACGGCATCACCGACACGCACTCGGACAAGACGCGCGAGTCGTGGGGCCAGGGCGTGGCCAACCTGGTGACCGGCTTCTTCGGCGGCATGGGGGGTTGCGCGATGATCGGCCAGACCATGATCAACGTGCGCGCCGGGGCGCGGACCCGGCTCTCGACGTTCCTCGCCGGGGTGTTCCTGCTGATCCTGGTGGTGGCGCTGGGCGACGTCGTCGGGCGCATCCCGATGGCCGCGCTGGTCGGCGTCATGGTCATGGTCGCCGCCGGCACCTTCGACTGGCACTCGGTCCGGCCGAGCACCCTGCGCCGCATGCCGCGCAGCGAGACCCTGGTGATGGTCGCGACCGTCGCCGTCACCGTCGCGACGCACAACCTGGCCTACGGGGTCGGGGTCGGGGTGCTGGTGGCCATGGTCGCCTTCGCCCGACGGGTCGCCCACGTCGTCGACGTCGAGCGGGAGGTGGAGGCCGGCACGGCCACCTACCGGGTGACCGGCAACCTGTTCTTCGCCTCCTCCAACGACCTCGTCTTCGCCTTCGACTACGCGAACGACCCGGCCGACGTGGTCGTCGACCTCACCGACGCCCACGTGTGGGACGCCTCGACGGTGGCCGCGCTGGACTCGGTGAGCACCAAGTACGCCCGCCGGGGGACGACGCTGCGGATCGTCGGGATGAACGCCGACAGCACCGTCCGGCACGACCGCCTCGCCGGGCACCTCGCCGGCGAGCACTGACGGCGAGCACTGACTGACGGCCTTCCCGCCCTGGGCCCTGGCAGGCTCACCCCGTGACCGCCACCCCCAGCACCCCGCTCACCACCGCCGAGCTCGACCACGCCCGTCGCGCCGTCGCCCTGGCCGCCGACGCCGTGGACGCCGGGGACGAGGCGTTCGGCTCGCTGCTCGTCGGGCCCGACGGCACCGTCCTGGCGGAGGACCGCAACCGGGTGCACACCGCGGGGGATGCCACCGCCCACCCGGAGATCGCGCTGGCCCGCTGGGCGGCGGCGAACCTGGACGCGGCCACCCGCGCCGCGACCACGATGGTGACCAGCGGCGAGCACTGCCCCATGTGCTCCGCAGCGCACGCCTGGGTGGGCCTGGGCCCGGTGCTGGTGGTGGCCACCGGCGCGCAGCTGGGGCAGTGGCAGCGCGAGGACGGGCTCGACCCGTCCCCGGTGACCGCCCTGGGCATCGCCGACGTCGCCCCCGGGGTGACGGTCCGCGGTCCGGTGGCCGAGCTGGAGGCGGACGTCCGGGCCCTGCACGCCCGTGTCGCGGGCGCCGCACGGTCCTCCTGACCCACCCCGACCCGCCGTCGAGCTCATCCTGACCGAGAGGACCCCGTCATGACCCTGGCGCACGAGATCACCGGACCCGACGGCGCGCCCGTGCTGGTGCTGCTGGGCTCCCTCGGCTCGACCCGGGCCATGTGGGACCCCCAGGTCGGGCCCCTGACGGAGACGCTGCGGGTGCTGCGGGTCGACACCCGCGGGCACGGCGCCTCCGCGGTGGTGCCCGGCGCCGCGACCATCGGTGCGCTCGCGCAGGACGTGCTGGGCCTCCTGGACTCCCTCGGCCTGGAGCGCGTGCACCTGGCCGGGCTGAGCCTCGGCGGGACCATGGCGCAGTGGATCGCGGTGCACGCACCGTCGCGCGTCGCGTCGCTCGCCCTGCTCGCCACGAGCGCGCACTGGCCCGACGCCCAGCCCTGGCGCGACCGGGCCGCCACCACCCGGTCCGACGGGACGGCGTCGATCGCCGAGACCGTCGTCGACCGCTGGTTCACCCCGGCGCTCGCGCAGCGCGACCCGGTACTGGTCGCGTGGGCGCGGGACATGGTCGCGAGCACCGACGGTGAGGGCTACGCCGCCGCGTGCGACGCGCTCGCCACCTGGGACGGGCGCGCGGACCTCGGTCGCATCACCGCGCGGACGCTGGTCATCGCCGGCACCGACGACCCGGCCACCCCGCCGGCGATGCTCCGCGAGATCGCCGACGGGATCACGGGCGCGGAGCTGCACGAGCTGCCCGGTGGGCACCTGGTGAACGTGGAGTCCGCGGGTGCGGTGACCGCGCTGCTGCTCGCACACGTGCTCGGGTGAGGTGAGGCCCGTGACCAGGCCGGAAGTGTGACGGAAACCTCGCCGCGGGGGTCGAACAATCACGCACGAGCGGAGCTCAGTACGCCCCCTCCGACCGCGCCACGGCCCGGGCCGTCCGTCCCACGATGACGAGGTCGCCGACGAGGGACCAGTTCTCCACGTAGCTGAGGTCCAGGCGCACGGAGTCCTCCCAGGAGAGGTCGCCGCGCCCGCTGACCTGCCAGAGCCCGGTGATGCCCGGCTTCACCAGCATCCGGCGGTGCACGTCCCCTGTCCAAGCGGCGGTCTCCCGGGGCAGCGGCGGGCGCGGCCCGACGATGCTCATCTGCCCGCGCAGCACGTTGACCAGCTGGGGCTGCTCGTCGATGCTGAACCGCCGCAGGATCCTTCCCACCGGGGTGACCCGCGGGTCGTCGTGCAGCTTGAACAGCGGACCGGAGCCCTCGTTCGCCGCGGCGAGCGCGCCCACACGCGCGTCGGCGTCGACGACCATCGAGCGCAGCTTCAGCATCGGGAACGTGTTGCCGCGCAACCCGACCCGGTCGGCCCGGTGGAGCAGCGGTTCGGGGCTGGTGAGCATGACGACCAGCAGGACCGGGGCGGTGAGCACCAGCCCGACCGTGGCGAGGGTGACGTCGAGCAGCCACTTGCCCAGGCGCCCCGCACCCTCGTACTGCGGCTGCTCGACGTGCAGCAGGGGGAGCCCGGCGACGGGGCGGATGGCCAGGCGCGACCCGGCGACGTCGGCAACCCCGGGGGCGACGACCAGGTCGACGTCGAACTCGTCGAGCTCCTAGGCCAGCGCCCCGGGCCCGAGGTGCTCGGTGTTGGAGACGACGACCGTGTCGGCCCCGGTGGTGAGGATCGCGGCGCGCACGGCGGTGGCGTCGCCCAGCACGGGCAGCGCGGGGTCCTCCGGCGGCTGAATGTTACCGGGCCGGCAACCACGCCGGTCACCGTGCACGGGGTGCAGGCCCGGGACGCAGACCCCGACTACGCGGTAGCCGGCCCGCACGTCGCGGGTGAGCTGGCGCTGCATCGTCGCGGCGCCACCCGGGAGCCGACGACGAGCACGCGCGCGCCGTGGGTGCCCTCCGACCGCTCGGAGAGCCAGCGCCGCCACGACCAGCGGGAGGCCAGCAGCCCCACGGTGCCCAGCGGCAGCGCGACGGCGAGGTAGCCCCGGGAGACGGGGACGTCGAGCAGGAGCACGGCCACGGCAACGAGGCCGAGCAGGCGCAACGACGCGTCGAGCACCCGCCGGTACTCCTGCACCCCGCTCCCCACGGTGCGCCGGCCCCGCGTGCCCAGCAGGGCGAGCAGCCCCAGCCAAGCCAGGGCGAGCAGCACCGGGACGAAGGTGCGCGGGACCCGCCCCGCGGGCGCCGCGGACCCGAGGCGCACCACCTGGGCGAGGGCGACGGCGAGCACGACGACGACGGTGTCGCTCACCGCGAGCCGGCGCCGGTGGACCGGCTGCCAGTGCCGGTCGCGCGGCCGTGCGCGTGCGGTCGAACCCAGCAGCAGTGGTCGGGAGCAGGTGCTCGTCACGGCCGCAACCCCCTCGTCGTCATCCGAACATCGTCGCCCCGGGAACTACCGCACCATCGTGGCCGAGCGCGTGCTCGAGGAGTACCTCCGTCACTCCCGTGACCTGCGCGAACCCGGCGCGCAACCCGACCGGGTGAAATGAGATCCCGTTGGGTGCAGGACCAGTCGCGTCCGACCGATGAGGACCTACGTTCCTGCAGCGAAGGCGGGAATCGCACCCGCCCCGCCCCTCCCACCAGGAAGCAGCCACCGACATGTCCCGCACGCGCCCCACCCGTCGTCACCTGGCCCCCGCCGCCCTCACCGCCGGCGTGGTCGCCAGCGCCGCCCTCGCCCTGGCCACCACCGGGACGCTCTCGGCGTTCACCGCCCAGATCACCAACTCGGCCAACACGGTCGCCTCCGGCTCCCTCGTCATGCAGGAGACCAGCGGCGACGGCGCCACCACCTGCCTCAGCACGGACACCACGGGTGCCGCGAACGGCGTGAACACCAACGCGTTCTCCTGCACCACGATCAACAAGTACGGGGGCGCCATCCTGGTCCCCGGTGCCAGCGTCAGCACCACGGTCGCGATCAAGAACGCCGGAAACGTCCCGGCGACCACCTTCACCCTGGCCCCGGGCACCTGCGTCCAGTCCGTGGGTCCCTCGGCCAACCCCTCGGGCAACGCCACCGACCTCTGCACCAAGCTGAGCGTGGCCGTCACCTCCGGCGCGGCCACCATCACCCCGGCCAACAGCACCGCGACGTCGCTCGCCGGCACCAGCATCACCCTGGCCACCCCGGTGGCACCTGGGGAGACCCGCAGCTACACCTTCGCGGTCAGCCTCGCCTCCGCGGTGGGCAACACGTACCAGAACCTGCGGGCCACCCAGCCGCTGGTCGGGACCTTCACCGCCTGAGCGCTCCCACCCACCCCGACTCGAGGTCCCCACCGCCATGACCAGCGCCGTCCCCGCTTCGCGCCCCGCGCCGGAGCCCACCGAGGTGTCGCCCGCCGACGCCCTGGTCGGCCCCGGGGTAGGCGGTGCGCGGCGGGGGTGGCGCGTGCCGAAGGTCGTCGTCGCGGTGGCGATCGCGGCGCTGCTGGTCTCCGCGGCCGTGTTCTGGTCCCTCGGCGGGCGCTGGTTGGACGTGCGCACCCCCTCGATGGGCACCGCGGCCCCGGTGGGGACGTTGGTGCTCACGGTGCCCACCACCGTCGCCGAGCTGCAGGTCGGCGACGTGATCTCGTTCCACCCGGAGGACCGGGCGGAGACCGTCTACACCCACCGGGTGGTCGAGGTGGTCGGTGACGGCGTCCACACCCGGGGCGACATCAACGGGGCGACCGACCCGTGGATGATCCGGGACCCGGGGCTGCTCGGCCGGGTCGCCGTCTCGGTACCCGCGCTCGGCTGGCTCGTGCGCGCGCTGCCGCTGCTCGTGGCGGGCGCCCTGCTGCTGTGGGGTGCCAGCGCCCTGCTGGTGCCCGAGCGGTGGCGCGGGACGGTGCGGATGCTCAGCGCCACCGCGCTGTTCTCCTGGACGGTGGTGCGCCTGCGGCCGTTCCTCGGCGTCACCCAGCTGGCGTCGACCGGTGACGACGGGGTGGTCCGCCTCTCGCTGGTCTCCACCGGGCTGCTTCCCGTCCGGGTGCACCCGACCAACCTCGACGGCATCACCCCACTGGACCTGCGCAGCGGGCAGACCGGGGTGCTCGCCGTGAGTGGCAACCCCCCCGGGGGGCGGGTCGACCTGGCGACGTCGCTGCACCTGTCCCCGCTGGGCTGGGTGGTGCTCGCGCTGGTGTGCCTCACCCCGCTGCTGTGGTCAGTGGTCGTGGGGGTCGCACCGGTGGAGGTCGAGGGCACCCCGACGACCGAGGTGGAGCCCGCCGACGACGCCGACGTCGGGCTCGTCCTGCTCGACGACACCGTCGGCACCGGTCGCGGGAAGGCGGCGTCGTGAAGGTCAGCCTCCGAATCTTCACCCTGCTGCGGGTGCTGGCCGCGCTCGGGGTGGCACTGCTGGCGCTGGCCACCGTGCCGACCTCGTCGGCGTTCACCGCCAAGGTCACCAGCGGGGCGAACACGGTCACGTCTGCGCCGTACTTCACGTGCCGGGACGCGACGACCGCCCCCGCGTCGGACTACGTCGTGTACCCACTGGCGGAGACCGCCGGCACCGCGGCGACCGACGTCTCCGGTAACAACCGCACCGGGGTGTACTCCAGCGCCGGGGTGACCTACAACCAGCCGGGTCCGTGCCAGCGTGACAACCCCAAGGGCGCGATCACCCTGAACGGCAGCTCGGGGTCCGTGGCGTTGGCCTCCGCGGCCATCGCCACCCCCAACTCGAACGTGTTCACGGTCGGGATCTGGTTCAGGACCACCACCACCCGGGGCGGCAAGCTCATCGGCCTCGGCAACGTGGCCACCGGGTCGTCGGGAATGTACGACCGCCACATCTACATGACCAACAACGGAACCCTCTACTTCGGGGTCTACCCCAACGCAGCGAAGACCGTGAACAGCGCGCCCGGGTACAACGACGGCACCTGGCACCAGGCGGTGGCCACGCTCTCCGGCGCCGGGATGGCGCTCTACGTCGACGGCGCTCTGGCCGGCCCCGTCGACCGGGCCGTGACCACCGCCCAGAACTACAACGGGTTCGTGCGCATCGGGTACGACAGCCTCAACGGTTGGCCGGGCTCCATCGCCAGCTTCTACTTCGCCGGGTCGCTGGCCTACGCGGCGTACTACACCACCGCGCTAACCGCCCAGCAGGTCGCCGACCAGTACCCCGCCGGCACCTGAGCGGCCCTCAGGCCCGGGTGTCGGCGCGGACGAAGCCCAGGTGCGCCCGCGACGGCGTCGGCCCCCGTTGGCCCTGGTAGCGCGAGCCGGCCCGCTGGGAGCCGTAGGGGTGCTCGGCGGGGCTGGTCAGCCGCAGCAGGCAGAGCTGGCCGATCTTCATCCCCGGCCACAGGGTGATCGGCAGGTTGGCCACGTTGGAGAGCTCCAGGGTGATGTGTCCGGTGAAGCCCGGGTCGATGAACCCCGCCGTCGAGTGGGTGAGCAGGCCGAGGCGGCCCAGCGAGCTCTTGCCCTCCAGGCGCCCAGCCAGGTCGTCGGGCAGGGTCACCGCCTCCAGGGTGGAGCCCAGCACGAACTCCCCCGGGTGCAGGACGAACGGGTCGTCCCCGTCGGGCTCCACCAGCGTCGTCAGCTCGTCCTGCTGCTGCGCCGGGTCGATGTGGGTGTAGCGGGTGTTGTTGAACACCCGGAACCAGCGGTCGAGCCGGACGTCGATGCTGGAGGGCTGCACCAGCGCCGGGTCGTGGGGCTCCAGGCCGAGGCTCCCGTCGGCCAGGGCGGCGCGCAGGTCGACGTCGGAGAGCAGCATGGACAGCAGGGTATCCGCCCCGCCGCCTCCCCCGACCGGGCGTCGGCTACCCTCGTCGTGTCCCGATCGACCAGGACGCGCGAATGTAGTTCAGTGGTAGAACATCAGCTTCCCAAGCTGAATATGCGGGTTCGATTCCCGTCATTCGCTCCACGCCGGACCTCCAACGCGGCGTCGCGTCCCGGGGATTCGCTCCCGGCGCTCGGCAGGGACAGCTTTCCGCCACGTCCCCCGTCAGCGCTCGCGCGAAGCACCAGTGCGGGTCATGCGCGATCGCCACCCCACGGACCGGGGGAGCTGGTTGGCGGGGGTCCCGTCAGGGTCCGGGGTGCCGTCCGGGTCATCGGCATCGACGACGTGGTGGGTGCCCCCACCGGCCCGCTTGGCCGCGTACATCGCGGCGTCAGCCCGGTGGATCAGCGCGTCGCTCAGCGCCTCCCCCGGTCCGGCGTAGGCCACCCCGACGCTGGCACTCATCGTCAGGGTGGCCCCGGCCAGGAGGAACGGGTGACCGAACGCCGCCACGACCCGGGCGGCGAGGTGGTGGACGTCGGCGACACCGGCGAGGTCCTCGCAGAGGAACACGAACTCGTCCCCGGACACCCGGGCCAGGGTGTCCCCCGGGCGGATCAGCCCGGACAGCCGCTGCGCCACCGAGAGCAGCAGCTCGTCCCCGGTCTGGTGGCCGTAGACGTCGTTGATGGCCTTGAACCGGTCCAGGTCGCAGAACAGCACCACCGCCGTGGTGTGCGAACGCCGGGCCCGGGCCGCGGCGTGGGTGAGACGCTCGTGCAGCAGCCGCCGGTTCGGCAACCCCGTCAACGCATCGTGCATCGCCGTGTGCTGGTGGTGGTCGCTGACCTCGGCCGCCTCGTCGCGGGCCCGGGCGTTGATCAGGTACGCCGCGGTCACATCCGCCAGGGTCTGCGCCGCCGCCAGATCCTCGGGCCCGAGCGGGCCGGGGGTGTCCCGGTACAGGTCCAACGCCCCCAGGCGACCGGCCCCGTGGCGCAGCGGGAAGGTGAACACCGCCGCGCAGCCGGCCCCGGCCGCGGCCGGGGAGAACACCGGGAACACCGTGTCCACCGCCAGGTCAGGGACGGACACGGCCTGCCGGGTGGAGTAGGCGCGCAGGCACGGGCCCTGCCCCAGCTCGGACTGCAGCCGCTCGAACCGCAGCGCGGCCGCATCCGAGGCGGCGATGTAGTGCGGCGCGTGCTGCGCCCCGATCAAGGTCACCCCCGCGGAGGTCACCGGCAGGACCTCCACGATCCGCTCCACCAACCGGTCGAGGATCGACTGGATCGGGAAGTCGGTCACCATCGTCGCCGCGAAGTCCGACAACACCGAGGTCAGGACACGATCATCGGTCAAGGCGCTCACCACCGTTCAGGCACTGCACTGCAGGGCCCGCACACGCTCCGAACGGGGACACGCCAGCTGACGTGCACTCCGAGTGTGCTGCAGGCGGTGGCCCGTCGGCAAGGCTCCACCACGACGAGCGCCCCGGACGGAGCCTGGTCGTGCACACCGCGGGCGGGTACCGTGCGGCGCGGTTGGGAACAGCAGCCCGTCGAGGACCGCCCCGCGCACCACGGTGGGGCGGCGTTGGGCATCCGCCCGTGACCCGACACCCGGTGCCCTCCTGTGAGGACCCCCCACCATGATCGAGACACAGACCGCGCCTCGTCCCACCGCGAGTCGACCCACCGCCAGCCCGCCCACCACCAGCGTGTGGTCGAGGGTGCTGGACGCCGCCCACGACCTGGTGGCCTCCACGCAACCCGCGGTCGTGCTCAGCAGCCTCGCCGCGGTGAGCGTGCCCACCTTCAGCGACGGCTGCCACGTCCTCGTCCAGGAGCACGAGCCGTCCGACGGGGACGGTGTCGCAGCGGAACGAGTCGTCCACCCGCGCCCGCAGCGGGACTCCACGATCGCCCACCGGATCAGCAACCCCCCGGTCGCCGGGACCGACCCCGCAGGTGGGCGGTGGACCGAGATCGCCGACGACGGTGCCCAGCGGATCACCGCCGACGCGGTCACCACCCCCCTGCAGGTTCCCGCACTGGTCGGCGCGCCCGCCTACCGCGGCACGGTCGTGCACCAGTGGTCCGGCGGCTACCACCCCGGTCCGGCGGACGCGGCCCTGGCCCAGCTGCTGGTGCAGCGGGCCGTGGCCCTCGTCCACACCGAGCGCGCCCAGGCCCTGCTCGCCGACAGCCGGGCCGTGGTGGGTCAGCTGCAGGAGGCGGTGGCCACCAACCGCGACATCGGGGCCGCGGTCGGGATCCTCATGCACGCCCGCCACCTCAGCTACGACGATGCCTTCCGTGCCCTGGTCGTCGCCAGCCAGCACTCCAATACCAAGCTCCACACGGTGTGCCGACGGGTCCTCACCGACCGGGCCCTGCTCGCCGACCCCGCCGAGCACCCTCGGTGTCGCTGAGCCGTCGCCGCACCCCACCGGATGCAGCCCGGACCGGG
This sequence comes from Mycobacteriales bacterium, assembly GCA_038234335.1. Taxonomy (GTDB): domain Bacteria; phylum Actinomycetota; class Actinomycetes; order Mycobacteriales; family Mycobacteriaceae; genus Rhodococcus_D. The sequence continues at coordinate 3,253 of JBBSUN010000003.1, read as the reverse complement.
GTCGGGGCCCGACGTCAGGAGCGGGGCGGGGGTTCGGTCGAGGCCACGACGACGACAGCGGCGGTGCGGACGTCGACGCCACCGCTGATCGCCCGCCGCTCCAGCTCCACCCGCGCCGCCTCGGGGGTGTGGCCACGGGCGATGAGCACCCCCACGGCCTGGTGGATCGTGCTCAGCTCGTCCAGCCCGAGACCAGGGGCGGGGGACTGCAGGTCGGCGTCGAGGACCACCGCGTCCAGCGGGAGGCGCTGAGCGTGGGTGATGTCGGCGGCCAGGTCGACGAACGCCCCCGGGGCGCCGGCGTAGAACACCACCACGCTCCCGAGCTCCCCGGTCCCCGCCGGTGCCACCGGGGTGAGCTCCGGTTCTCCGCCGCGGCCTGGGACCGGCACGCGCAACGAGGTCCCGATCGCGGTCGCCTCGCTCGCGGCGTCCAGGGCGGTGATGGTGAAGGGGTAGCCGTCGACGACGACGGTAAGGGTGACCCCGAGGAACGAGTCCACCGTGGAGCGCGCGCTGCGACCCAGGGTGCGGACGGTCGACTCGAGGTCGACGGTGGGGTCGTCGAGGGCGGCGGTGAGGTCCGCGAGGCGGGAGGCGAGGGCGGCGGTGAGCTCCACGAGAAGCTCCGGGACGACCCCGAGCGCCGGTCACCGTGCCTGCCCCGAGCCTCGGCGGGCCGCCGGGGTGCGGTGTCCGAGACTGGCACCGGGTCGGGGCCCGGCTCCTGCTGCTCGGAACCCTGACCGTACGCCCTGTGCCGGAATCCCAGTGCCGGAATCCCAGTGCCGGAATCCCAGTGCCGGAATCCCGGTGCCGACCTGGCGGGCACGGGATCAGACCCGACGCACCCGGTGACCAGCGGTGACCTCGCTCAGGTCTCGGTGTGGGTGGCCCGCGCTCGGCGCACCGCCTCGTCCAGCACCTGCTGGGCCACCACCGGCAGCTTCCGGTTCTCGTGCTGGCTGATGGTCCGGAGCTTGGTGAACGCCTCCGCGGGGGTGCACCCGGTGCGACCCATGAGGAGGCCCATGGCGTGGTCGATGACCGACCGGGTCGCCATCGCCTTCTCCAGCTGCCCGGCCAGCTCCAGTGCCTGGGCCAGGATCTGGGCGTTCTGCACCGAGATCGCCGCCGGCACCGCGTACAGCTCGCCGAGCTCGGCGGCCCGGTCGTCGAACGCGTCCCGGGCGTGGGCGTACACGTTCATCGCCCCCAGCACCCCGTCGGGACCGACCAGCGGCAGCGACAGCGCGCTGTGCACCCCGAGGTGGCTGACCCGGGGACCGAACTCGGGCCAGGACCCGTCGGTGCCCAACGAGCCCGACCGCACCGTCACCCCGTTGGTGGCGGCGGTGACGCACGGACCCTCACCGATGCCGTACTGGATGTCGTCGACCTCCTTCACGAACGCAGCGGTGAACACCAAGGTGTCGGCACGCCCCTTCCGCAGCAGGGTCAACCCTGCCCCGTCCGCCCCCGGGATCGCGCGCACCGCGAGCTCCGCCACCCTTGTCAGCACCGCCGGCAGGCTCAGGTGACCGGTGGCCATCGTCGACAACGCCGCCAGGGCCTGCCGCAGGTCCGCATCCTCCGCCCCCGCCTGCTCCAGCACCGACTCCGACGGAGCAGCCGCACCAGCGCCCGGGACCTGGTCCGGATCGGGGGTCGGGTCAGGGCCGACCGACGCACCACGATCGGGCTGCTGAGGGGCAGACTTGTTCTCCATCGGGTTTCACCGCCACGGTCGTGACACCACTGTAGTCTTCGTCACAGTAGTCGCACGGATGTCCGGTGCCCCCACTCCACCCCCGCCCGCAGTTGATGGCGGCCGTGACGACCGGCCACGACGGCGGCAGGACTCACGCCAACCACCGGGGGGCTTGCGTCGTGCCCTAGAGTTCGAGGTGGGTTTGGACCACGAGCCCGCCGCGCCCACCCGGCGCCCAGACCCACGCTCGTGGATCCACCGGAGACACCTCGTGTCCATCACCGACCACTCCCCCGCGTCGAGCCCCGACGGGCGGGCCGTGCTGCACCACGCGCTCGGGGCCGTCGCCGGCCTCGACGGCTGGTCTGTCGCCGAGGCCGCGAACACCCTCGCCGCCGTGGCCGACCGCACCGGACACGCACCCCTGTGCGTCGCGCGGGAGGTCCTGCACCTGCTCGACCCCGCCCACCACCAGCCCGGGCCGACGGTGCTCCGCGAGGCGGTGCACCGCCGCTGGTCCTGGCCACCGCACCAGCGCCACCACCGCAGCTGTGGGGCCAGCGACCGGGTGTGGGCGGTGGTGCTGGCCGCCGCCACGTCCACCCGACCCGCACCCACGTCCGCACCACCGCGCTGGCCTGGACGGGTCCCGAACTTCGACCGGTACCGACGATGAGCACAGCCGCACCCCTTCCCCGTGCAGACGCGCCCGTCACGACCGGCGCCGAGCCGAACCGCCGACGTCGTGCCAGGCGCTCCCTGAGCCTCGTGGAGCAAGCGCCGCCGCCCGCGTGCGGATGCCTGCCCTGCGTGCTGCCGGTGGCCGGCCACCACCACACCTGCTCCCTGTTCCAACCCTCGTGACCGCCACCACCCGTCCGGAACCCCCGACCCGAGGAGACGGAATGCCCGAGCGCAACCCCCTCGTCCCCACCCGACGGGTCGGTCGTGGCTGACGCCCGGCGGCTGCCCGGCCAGCTCCACGAGGCCTGGGAGTGGAAGGCCCGCGGTGCGTGCCGAGCGGTGGACTCCACGGTCTTCTTCCACCCCGAGCACGAGCGGGGCGCCGCCCGGGCGACCCGCGACGCCATCGCGAAGGCCCTGTGCGCCCGCTGCCCCGTCGTGCGGGAGTGCCGCGAGCACGCGCTGGCCGTCCACGAGCCCTACGGCATCTGGGGTGGGCTGTCCGCCGCGGACCGCGAACAGATTCTCCACCCGCCCGCCCTCGCCACCGTCACCGAGCTGCGCCACCCGTGAGCCGCTCCGAGGCGTCCCGCAGGTGACGTGGGTGGGCACCTCCTCGAGCCAGGCGCGGCACCCGTGCTGCGCGCCGCCGCCGCCGGGTCCGTGCGCGTTCAGGCGCGGTACTGCTGCACCAGCGGGCAGGTGAACGGGTCGCGCTCGGCCAGGCCCACCCGGTTCAGGTAGCGCACCACGATCGCGTACGAGCCGATCAGGCTCGCCTCGGTGTAGGCCACACCGTGCTTGCGGCAGTGCTCCCGGACCAGCGGCTGCGCCCGGCGGAGGTTGGGCCGCGGCATC
>JBBSUN010000002.1:0-172859 GCA_038234335.1 Mycobacteriales bacterium | reverse complement strand
GGCGGCATCTTCACCGAGCAGGCCAAGCCCTACGAGGTGGAGATCTGCGTCGCCGAGGTGAACCAGCCCGGGGCCCGCCCGTCGTCCCAGCTGTACCGGATCACCTACGACGGCTCCATCGGCGACTACACCGACTTCGTCGTCATGGGGGGCGTGACGGAGCCCATCGTGGCCGCGCTGGGGGAGACCTACCGCGAGGGCGCGGAGCTGGGCGACGCCGTCGCCGTGGCCGTCACCGCGCTGCACGCCACCACCCCCGGCGGTGAGCCCCGCACGCTGGACGCCGCCTCGCTGGAGGTGGCGGTGCTGGAGCATGCGCGGCCGCGACGGGCCTTCCGCCGACTCACCGGCAGCGTGCTCGACGGGTTGCTGCCGGCCGCGGCCCCGGACGACCCCACGCAGGCCGTGGGCGAGCCCTGAGCACGTCCGAACCCGCCTGCGTAGGGTCGCGGACGTGGAGAGACGCATCATGGGCATCGAGACCGAGTTCGGCGTCACCTGCACCTTCCAGGGGCAGCGACGGCTGAGCCCGGACGAGGTGGCGCGCTACCTGTTCCGCCGCGTCGTCTCCTGGGGCCGCAGCTCGAACGTGTTCCTGCGCAACGGCGCACGTCTCTACCTCGACGTGGGCAGCCACCCGGAGTACGCCACGGCGGAGTGCGACGACCTCACCCAGCTCGTGGCGCACGACAAGGCCGGCGAGCGGATCCTGGAGGACCTCCTCGTCGACGCGGAGGCGCGCCTGGCCGAGGAGGGCATCGGCGGGGACATCTTCCTGTTCAAGAACAACACCGACTCCGCGGGCAACTCCTACGGCTGCCACGAGAACTTCCTCGTCGCGCGGCAGGGCGAGTTCTCCCGCATCTCCGACGTGCTGCTGCCCTTCCTCGTCACCCGTCAGCTCGTCGCCGGAGCCGGCAAGGTGCTGCAGACCCCGCGCGGGTCCACCTTCTGCCTGAGCCAGCGGGCCGAGCACATCTGGGAGGGCGTCTCCTCCGCCACCACCCGCAGCCGGCCGATCATCAACACCCGCGACGAGCCGCACGCCGACGCCGAGAAGTACCGCCGGCTGCACGTCATCGTGGGCGACTCGAACATGTCCGAGACCACGACCATGCTGAAGGTCGGCTCGGCGGCGCTGGTGCTGGAGATGATCGAGGCGGGCGTCGCGTTCCGGGACTTCTCGTTGGACAACCCGATCCGGGCGATCCGGGAGATCAGCCACGACCTCACCGGCCGTCGTCCGGTGCGCCTGGCGGGCGGTCGCGAGGCCAGCGCCCTGGACATCCAGCGCGAGTACCACGCCAAGGCCGTCGAGCACCTCACCCGTCGGACCCCGGACGCGGCGATGACCCGCGTGGTCGAGCTGTGGGGTCGCGCGCTGGACGCGGTGGAGACCGAGAACCCGTCGTTGATCGACACCGAGATCGACTGGGCGATCAAGCAGAAGCTGTTCCGCCGCTACCACGACCGGCACGGCACCGACCTGTCGGACCCGAAGATCGCCCAGCTCGACCTCACCTACCACGACATCCGTCGGGGTCGCGGGGTGTTCGACCTGCTGCAGCGCAAGGGACTCGCGGCCCGGGTCACCGACGACGCCACCATCGACGCCGCGTCGGAGACCCCCCCGCAGACCACCCGGGCCAAGCTGCGCGGGGAGTTCATCACCGCCGCCCAGGCGGCCGGGCGCGACTTCACCGTGGACTGGGTGCACCTGAAGCTGAACGACCAGGCGCAGCGGACCGTGCTGTGCAAGGACCCGTTCCGCGCCGTCGACGAGCGGGTGGACCGGCTCATCGCGTCCATGTAGGGCCCGCGCGACCCCTGCTCCGGGGGCCCTAGTCTGGGGACGTGTCCGCTGCCCGCACCGAGCGCCTGGTCAACCTGGTGATCTGTCTGCTCTCCACCCGGTCGCACCTGTCCGCCGAGCGCATCCGGGCCACCGTCGCGGGGTACCAGGACGCGCCCAGCGACGAGGCGTTCTTCCGCATGTTCGAGCGCGACAAGTCCGAGCTGCGCGAGCTCGGGGTGCCGCTGGAGACCGGTCGCAGCAGCCACTTCGACGATGCCGACGGCTACCGCATCGCCCGCCGTGACTACGAGCTCCCCGAGATCAGCCTGGAGCCCGACGAGGCCGCCGCCCTGGCCCTGGCCGCCCGCCTGTGGGACTCCCCGGCCCTGGCGGCCGCGGCGGCGACCGCGGTGCTGAAGCTGCGCGCCGCCGGGGTCGACGTCGACACCTCGGCGTCACCGGGCCTGCAGCCGCGGGTCCGCGCCGACGACGCTGCCTTCGAGCCCCTGCTGGCCGCCGTCGAGCACCACCGCGTGGTCACGTTCTCCCACCGCGCCGCGCCCGGGCGCGAGGCGACCCGGCGCCGGGTCGAGCCGTGGGGCGTCGTCAGCCACCGGGGTCGCTGGTACCTCGTCGGGCACGACCGCGACCGTGCCGACGTCCGCTGCTTCCGGGTCTCCCGGATCAGCGAGGTCCGGGCGAGCGGTCCCGAGGGTGCGGTCACCGTCCCCGGGGGCACCGACCTCGCGGCCATCGCCGCCCGCAGCGCCGGCGGTTCCGACCCGGGGGTGACCGCGCGCCTGCGGGTCGTCCACGACCGGGCCCCGGGCATCCGACGCGGCGCCACCGTCGTGCGCGAGGAGCCCGGCGCCACGGTGCTGGAGCGGGAGGTCCCCACCCTGGAGGTCGGTGCCCGCTGGGTGGCCGGTCACGGTGCCGACGTCCTCGTCCTGGATCCCCCCGCGCTGCGCGAGCGCGTGCTGGGGCTGCTGCAGGGTGCGGCCGGGGTGGGCGCGTGAGCCACCCCGCCGTGCCGTCCCGGTCAGCACCACCCCGGTCCCCGGCGCCCGAGCGGGTGCCCCGCCTGCTCGCCCTGGTCCCGTACCTGCAGGCCCACCCGGGGGTGCGGGTGGTCGACGCGGCCGCCGACCTGGGGATCACCCCCGCCCAGCTGCGGCGCGACCTGAACCTGCTGTGGATGTGCGGGCTGCCCGGCTACGGCCCCGGCGAGCTCATCGACCTCTCCTTCGAGGGGGAGACCGTCGACGTCGTCTTCGACGCCGGCATGAGCCGGCCCCTGCGGCTCTCCCAGGGCGAGGCGGGGGCGCTGGCGGTGGCGCTGCGCTCGCTGGCCGAGGTCGGCGGCCTCGTGGAGCGCGACGTGGTCGAGCGGGCACTGGCGAAGGTGGAGGCCGCCGCCGGGGGGGTGGCCGCCACTGCGCTGTCGGTCGGCGCCGACCCGCACGGCAGGTCCGCGGACCCGGCGGCGGCGGCGACCACCGCCGTGCTGGCCACCGCGGTGCAGGAACGGCGCGCGCTGCGGCTGCGCTACTACACCGCCTCGCGCGACGAGGTCACCGAGCGCGTGGTCGAGCCGCGCCGGCTGCTGGTGGTCGACGGGCGCACCTACCTGGAGGCGTGGTGTCGCCGGGTGGAGGACGAGCGGCTGTTCCGGGTGGACCGGGTCGAGGCCGTCACGCTGCTCGACGAACGGGTGGCCGCCGCACCTGCGGAGGAGTCGACGTCCGCGGCCGGTGACCCGTTCGACCTCGGTACCGACCTGCCCCTCGCCGAGCTCGCGCTGGAGGCCCGGCACGGCTGGGTCGCCGAGTACTACCCCACCGAGGAGGTCACGACCGCCCCGGACGGCAGCCTCCGGGTCTCGCTGCGGGTCACCGACGACGAGTGGCTGCTGCGGCTCGTGCTGGGCCTCGGGGCGGGGGTGCAGGTGCTGCGCCCGGCCCACCTCGACGACGAGCGGCGGCGGCGCGCCGCGGCGGCGCTGCAGGCGTACCGGTCGGGGAACGGGGTCGGCGCGTAGCATCGGTCTCGCTCGCCGACGTGCTCGTCCGCCCGCCGGACCCACCGTTCTCCCCGCGATCCTGGAGGTCCCCAATGGGAGCCCTGTCCCCGTGGCACATCGCCATCCTCGTGGTGGTCCTGGTCCTGCTGTTCGGCGCGAAGCGTCTCCCGGACGCGTCCCGCTCGCTGGGTCGCTCGTTGCGCATCTTCAAGGCCGAGACCAAGGGCCTCATGAACGACGACGAGCAGGCGCCGGCCGCGAAGGCGGACTACACGCAGACCCCGGACGACGAGCCGTCCCCGCTGCCCGCGGCGAGCCAGACCCTGCAGGACCAGCGGGCCGAGGCGCAGCGCTTCCTCGACGCGACCTCCACCCAGGCCACCTCCACCCAGCCGGCCCCGGCCCGTGCGTCCGCCCCGGCGCAGTACGCGGCACCGGCGGAGCCCCCCACGCAGCAGCGCTGAGCGCGACGTGTTCAACCCGTTCGCGGCCCTGCGCGGCTCGTCGGTGCCGAGCAGCCCGGACGGTTCCATGTCGCTCATGGAGCACCTCTACGAGCTCCGGCGTCGCCTGACCATCGCGACCCTCGCCGTGCTGCTCGGGTCCGTGCTCGGCTTCCTGTGGTTCAACCACGACCCGTTCGGCCTACCCAGCCTGGGGACCATCCTGACCGAGCCGTACTGCAGCCTGCCCACCGACCGGCGGGCCGTGCTGAACGGTGACAACAGCTCGTGCTCGCTGCTCGCCACCGGGGTCTTCGACCCGTTCCTGCTGCAGCTCAAGGTGAGTGCGACCGCGGGCGTGGTGCTCGCCAGCCCGGTCTGGCTGGGCCAGATCTGGGGTTTCATCACGCCGGGGCTGTACGCCAAGGAGCGGAAGTTCGCGACGATCTTCGTCCTCGCGGCGGCCACCCTGTTCACCGCCGGTTCGGTGCTCGCGTACTTCGTCGTCGCCAAGGGCCTCGAGGTCCTGCTCGGCTTCAGCGCCAGCGTCGTGACCGTCGCCCTCTCGCCCAACGAGTACTTCGGCTTCGTCATCGCCCTGCTGGTCATCTTCGGCGTGAGCTTCGAGCTGCCGCTGCTGGTGGTCATGCTGAACCAGATCGGTGTGCTGCCCGCAGCCACCCTCCGCAGGTGGCGGCGCGGGATCATCATGGGGTTGTTCGTCTTCGCCGCCGTGGCGACACCGGGCAACGACCCCGTGTCCATGCTCGCTCTGGCCGTCTCGCTGACCATCCTGTTCGAGCTGGCCGGCGTGGTGGCCGCGGTGCACGACCGCCGCAAGGCCCGCACCGAGGAGAACACCGACTACACCGGGCTCGACGACGACGACATCTCCCCGCTCGACCTGGACGAGCCCATCCGCAGCGCCGGCCCGTCGAGCGGCCCGGCCGGGTGGGGCGACGCAACCTGACCCGTCCCGGGTCGTGCGCCTTGACCCGTCCCGGGTCGACGCACGGGGGACGCGGACCTGTGGCAGCCTGGCCCGGTGGCTGACCAGGGTGGTTCCTCGACGCCGGACGCGCCCGCGGCGGCCTTCGCGGCCGCCCGGCGCCGGAGCGCCAACCCGGAGCTGACGGAGTTCACCGCCGGGGTCTCCTTCACCCTCGACCCCTTCCAGGTGCAGGCGTGCACGGCGCTCGAGGACGGTCACGGCGTGCTCGTCTGCGCCCCCACCGGCGCGGGCAAGACGGTGGTGGGCGAGTTCGCCGTGCACCTCGCGCTCGCGGCCGGGAGCAAGTGCTTCTACACCACGCCGATCAAAGCGCTGAGCAACCAGAAGCACGCCGACCTCGTCGCCCGGCACGGCGCCGAGAACGTCGGACTGCTCACCGGGGACACGTCGGTCAACCCCGGCGCCCCCGTGGTCGTGATGACCACCGAGGTGCTGCGCAACATGCTCTACGCGGGCTCGCACCAGCTGCGCGGGCTCAGCCACGTGGTCATGGACGAGGTCCACTACCTCGCCGACCGCTTCCGCGGGGCCGTGTGGGAGGAGGTGATCCTGCACCTGCCGCAGCACGTCCGGCTGGTCAGCCTCTCCGCGACCGTGAGCAACGCCGAGGAGTTCGGCGAGTGGATCTCCACCGTGCGCGGGGACACCACCGTCGTCGTCGACGAGCACCGTCCCATCCCGCTCACCCAGCACCTGCTCGTCGGTGGCCGGCTGTTCGACCTGTTCGCCCAGCGCACCGACGAGAGCGGGGCGGACGCGCGACTGGTCGTCGACCCCGAGCTGGTCCGGCACGTCGCGCAGCGGGAGCGCCGCGAGGACGCGTGGGCACCCCGGCACCGCCGACGCGGGGGACGGGGCGGGCCGCCGCCCCGCTCGTCCGGCGGCGGGGCGTCGGGGTACCGGCCGCTGCCCCGACCCGACGTCATCGAGCGCCTCGACCGGGAGGGGCTGCTGCCCGCGATCACCTTCGTGTTCAGCCGTGCCGGCTGCGACGCCGCGGTGACCCAGTGCGTGCGCGCCGGCACCCGGCTGACCACGGACGCACAGCGTGAGCAGATCGACGGGATCATCCGCACCCACACCGGCGCCCTGCCCGAGGGCGACCTCGCGGTGCTGGGGTTCTGGGAGTGGCGCGAGGCCCTGCTGCGCGGGGTTGCCGCCCACCACGCCGGGATGCTGCCCGCGTTCAAGACCTGCGTGGAGGAGCTGTTCCTGCGCGGTCTCGTGCGTGCCGTGTTCGCCACCGAGACCCTGGCGCTGGGCATCAACATGCCCGCCCGCACCGTGGTGCTCGAGCGGTTGGTCAAGTACAACGGTGAGGCCCACGTCGACCTGACGGCGGGGGAGTACACGCAGCTGACCGGGCGGGCCGGGCGACGGGGCATCGACGTCGAGGGCCACGCCGTGGTGCTGTGGCAGCCCGGGGTCGAGCCGGCGGCGGTGGCCGGGCTCGCCTCGACCCGCACCTACCCGCTGCGCAGCTCGTTCTCCCCGGCCTACAACATGACCGTGAACCTGGTCGACGCGCTCGGCCCCGGCCCGGCCCGGGCGCTGCTGGAGCGCTCCTTCGCCCAGTTCCAGGCCGACCGCTCCGTCGTCGGGCTCGCCCGCACGCTCGACCGCAACGACACCGCGCTGCTGGGCTACACCGAGGCGATGACCTGCCACCTGGGGGACTTCGGCGGGTACATGGACCTGCGCCGGCGGATCGCCGAGCGGGAGCGGGCCCTGAGCCGCCAGGGCGGCGCCCAGCGCCGCGGCGAAGCCCGGGAGTCGCTCGGTCTGCTCCGGCGGGGCGACGTCATCGCCGTGCCCGGGGGCAAGCGGGCCGGGCTTGCCGTCGTCCTGGACACCGGCGGCGACCCCGACGAGCCCCGCCCGCTGGTGGTCAGCGAGGACCACTGGGCCGGCCGGCTCTCCGCGGCCGACTTCCCCACGCCGGCCGACGTGCTCGGCACCCTGGCGCTGCCCCGCCGGGTCGACCACCGGGTGCCGCGCGTGCGCCGCGACGTCGCGTCGTCGTTGCGGGCGAGCGGGATCACCGCACCCGGGCGGGCCCCGCGCCGCCGCACCACCGCGGCCGACGACGAGCAGCTCTCCGACCTGCGCCGGGCGCTGCGGGCCCACCCGTGCCACGGCTGCACCGACCGGGAGGACCACGCCCGCTGGGCGGAGCGGCACGAGCGCCTGGCTCGGGAGACCGCCGAGCTGCGCTCACGCGTGGCGGCGACCACCCACTCCCTGGCCCGCAGCTTCGACCGCATCCGGGGCCTGCTCGCCGAGCGCGACTACCTGGAGGGCGAGGGGCCCGACCAGCACGTCAGCGAGCACGGCCGGCGGCTCGAGCGCATCTACTCCGAGTCCGACCTGCTGGTGGCGGAGTGCCTGCGCCGCGGGGTGTGGCAGGGGCTGCGCCCGGCCGAGCTCGCCGCCGTCGTCTCGGCGGTGGTCTTCGAGTCGCGCCGCGAGTCCGAGGTGGCGCCCCACGTGCCCGAGGGCCCGATCGCCCGGGCCCTCGCCGACACCGTCCGGCTGTGGAGCGAGCTGACCAGCGACGAGCGCCGTCACCACCTGAGCCCCACCCGGGAACCGGACCTCGGCTTCGCCCACCCGGTGCACCGCTGGGCGTCCGGTGACTCGCTGACCGCGGTGCTCGCGGCCGCCGGCCGCAACGGCCAGCAGCTCAGCGCGGGTGACGTGGTCCGCTGGTGCCGCCAGGTCGTGGACCTGCTCGACCAGGTGCGGGTGGCCTCCGGCAGCTCGCCGCTGGCCGACACCGCCGCGGCCGCGGTCACCGCCGTGCGTCGCGGCGTGGTCGCCCTGGGCACCGCCTGAGGTCGTGCCGTTCCCCCTCGTGAGCCCCCGAGGTTGTGGTTTGATCGCGCTGCGGCCAGCGCCGCTGCGTGGTGCGGGGGCGTGCCCCGTGCCGGAGACGTCGGGGTCCGCGCGGTCCCGGCCCCGTCGTGGAGGTCACCCCGTGAGCACCCCCGAGCAGCCGTCCGGCGACCGGCCCTACCAGGGGTCCTACGGTGCCGGTGACTCCGGGGCGTCCGACGAGAAGGCCCCGGAGTCGCCGGCCCGGGACGCCGACGACCAGGGCCGCGGCGGCGGTGCGGCCGAGCAGACCCCCGGGAACACGCCGACCAGCGGGCAGGGTGCCCCGACGACCTCGTGGGGTGAGCCGCCGGCGGGCGGGTCGCCGGCCTGGGGCCGGCCGGGTCAGCAGCCCGGCTCCGGCCAGGGTTTCCACGGCGAGGATCCCCGGAGCCAGCGCTCGTCGGGGCAGACCGCCTCGTTCGGTCCCCCCTCGTCCGGGTACGGCCAGCAGACCGGTGCCGACGGGCAGCAGGGGTACGGGCCGCCGGGGTACGGGCCGCCGATCCAGTACGGCCCGCAGGGCTACGGCCAACCGCCGACCCAGTACGGGCCGCAGGGCTACGGTCAGCCACCGTCCCAGTACGGGCCGCAGGGGTACGGGCAGCCCCCCCAGAGCCCGCAGGGATACGGGCCGCAGGGGTACGCGCAGCCGCCGACGCCGTACGGCCAGCAGTACGGCCAGCAGTACGGTCAGAGTGCCTACGGCAGCGGTCCCTTCGGCGCCACCCAGCCCGCGAAGAACCGCACCCCGCTGATCCTGGCGATCGTGGCCGGCGCGGTGCTGCTGGGCGTCATCATCGTGGCTGTGCTCGTGGCCAACCGCACCAAGACCTTCGACCAGGGCGCGCTGCAGAACGGGGTCCAGAGCGTCCTGGGCGGGGACTACGGGGAAGACGTCTCGGCGGTGAGCTGCCCGGCCGACCAGGCGGTGCGCGACGGCGGCACGTTCACCTGCACGGCGACCATCAGCGGCAACCAGACCCCGGTCAGGGTGACGATGACCGACGGCGACGGCACCTACCAGGTCGCCCGCCCCTGACCGGTCTTGGTTGGATGGACCCGGTGAGCCCCGCACCTGCCGTCCTCGTCCTCCCCGCCGAGCGCCACCGCGACGCTGCCGAGGTGTTCGCCGGGGCCTACCTCGTCGGACCCGTCACCGACCGTTTGTGGTCGCGCTCGGTCGCCACCTACCAGGCGAGCACGGTGCACGGCATCGTCGAGGACGACGACAGCATCGGCGGGCTGACCCGGGCGTTCCCCGCCGACCTTGCCGTCCCGGGCGGCACGGTCACCGCGGCAGGGGTCAGCAGCGTCGGCGTGCGGGCGGACCGTCGGCGGCGGGGCTACCTGCGGGCGCTCATGGAGGCCCAGCTGCGGCACCTGCGCGAGCAGGGGTTCGTCGCGGCGACGCTGCGCGCCACCGAGACCGGCATCTACGCCCGCTTCGGCTACGGCGTCGCGAGCTCCTACGCGACGCTGACCGTGGACCGCGACCGGGCCGAGTTCCGGGCCGCCACCGCCCCCGCCCGGCCACTGCGGATGATGACGGGCACCGCCGCGCTGCAGGTGCTCCCCGCGGCCCACGACCGGCTGCGGCGCACCCGTCCCGGCACCATCGTCCGCCCGCTGTGGTGGTGGACCAACCAGGTCTCGCGGGTGCTCGACAAGGACGAGCCGCTGTGGGTGCTGTGCACCACCGACACCGACACCGACACGGTGGACGGCTGGGTGATCTACACCGCCTCGCACGCCGACGCACCCGACGGGCAGCACCGGACGACCGTCACCGTGATCGACCTCGTGGGCGCCGATGCGGCCACCGAGCTCGCGCTGTGGCGTGCCGTCCTCGCGATCGACCTCGCCAGCGCCGTGCGCGCCCCGGGACGCCCGCTCGACGAGCTGCTGCCGCTGGCGCTCACCGATCCCCGTGCCGCCCGCCTCTCCGAGCTGGAGGACGAGACCTGGCTGCGCCTGCTCGACGTGCCCGCGGCGCTGGCCGCCCGCAGCTACGGCGACGGGGCACCGGTGGTGCTGGAGGTCGTGGACCCGCTGCTGGGGGAGAACTCCGGGCGCTACCACCTCGACCCGGACGGGACGTCGAGCACCACCGAACCGGCCGAGGTCACCCTGGACGTCTCCGAGCTCGCCTGCGTCTACCTCGGCGGCACGTCGTTCGCCGACCTCGCCGCCGCCGGTCGGGTGCAGGGCAGCCCCGAGGCGCTGGCCCGGGCCGACGCCCTGTTCGCGACCCCGCAGGCACCCTGCGCGGGCACCTACTTCTGACCGGCGGACCTCAGCGGTCGGCCGAGATGGCCGTCACCAGCCGCGCCACGGAGCTGTCCAGGCCCCAGCGCCGGGCCAGTGCCAGCAACGCGTCGGGATCGACGGGGGTGTCCGGCAGCGCGTCGTCGCCGGAGAGGGTGACGTCGGCGTCGGTGACCACCCGGACCACCGGCTCGGCGGCGCGCACGTAGTCGGCGGCCGCGACCAGCTTCGTGCGCGGCCCGGCGCCGAGCGACGAGGCGGCGTCCTGCGCGGCGGCCACCAGCGCGGCCAGCGAGCCGTGCTCGAGCAGCAGCCGCGAGGCGGTCTTCTCGCCGATCCCGGGCACTCCCGGCAGCCCGTCGGAGGGGTCGCCGCGCAGCAGGGCCAGCTCGGCGTAGGCGGCACCGGCCCGCTCGGGCGGCACCCCGTAGCGCTGGGCGACTTCTGCCGGACCGAACAGCTCCGCCTTCGCCAGCCCGCGACCGACGTAGAGCACCCGCACCTCGACGGGGTCGTCGGCGACGACCTGCAGCAGGTCACGGTCCCCGCTGACCACGACCACGCGGTCGCGGCGCTCCCGGGCGGCGAGGGTGCCGAGCACGTCGTCGGCCTCCATGTCCGGCGCCCCCGCGGTGGCGATGCCGACCGCGGCGAGCAGCTCCATGATCACCGGCACCTGGTGCGCGAGCTCGTCCGGGGCGTCCTCGGTGGTGATCGTGCCCTCGACCGCCCGGTGTGCCTTGTACGACGGGACCAGGTCGATCCGCCACTGCGGCCGCCAGCTCACGTCCAGGCACACCACCAGCCGGCTGGGGCGCTCACGGCGCACCAGGCTCGCGATCATGTCGGTGAACCCGCGCACGGCGTTGACCTGCTCGCCGCCGGGGGAGACCAGCGACGACGGCAGCCCGTGGAACGCGCGGTACCAGAGGCTGGCGCCGTCGAGCAGCAGCAGCGTCACGCCGACTCCTCCGGCAGCTCCCCGAAGAAGGCCGACGAGCCCAGCAGCCGGTCGATCCTGATCTCCACGACGACCCGGCGCGGGTTCACCCGGGGCTGTCGGTACCGCACGGCGTAGCGGGCGACGGCCTCGGCGACCCGCTCGGGATCGTCGCTCACCGTCGCCGTGCCCTCGACGGTGATCCACCGGCCGCCGTCGACCTGACCGATCGCGACCCGGCCGTCGCGCGCGGCGTTGTGCGCCTTCTGGCTGGTGCCGCTGGTGATCACCCGCGCGAGGGCGGATCCGCCGTCCTGCGGGAAGTCGACGGTGAACCCCACCGGCACCACGTGCGGGCGCCCGTCGGGCAACAGCGTCGTCAGGGTCGCGAGGTGCCGCACCGTGAGGAACTCGAGGCCCTCGTCGTTCACATCAGCGGGGGAGTGAGCCATGGGCGCATTCTGCGCTCGTGCGTGATTGCTCGACCCAGGAGGCGAGGTTTCGTGCACAGCTCATCTCGCGAAGCGCTCCATCGCCGCGGCCAGCACGGCCCGCTTCTCCGGGTGGCCCTTGTGCCCGGCGCCCTGGACGACGTGCAGCTCGGCGGCCGGCCACGCCCGGGCCAGCGCCCACGCGGTGTCGACCGGGCAGCTGAGGTCGACCCGGCCGTGCACCAGCACCCCGGGGATCCCGGCCAGGCGCGGCGCGTCGTGCAGCACCTGCCCGTCGTCCAGCCAGGCGTCGTGGCCGAAGTAGTGCGAGCAGATCCGGACGGTGGCGACGAGGTCGTCGGTACCCTTGCTGCTGAACAGGTCCGGCGTCCCGGTGGTCTCGGTCGAGAGCACCGCGTCCTCCCAGGCGGCCCAGTGCTGGGCGGCGCGCACCCGGACGGCGCGGTCGGGGCTCGAGACGAGCCGGTGGTAGGAACCGAGCAGGTCGGCCACGTCACCGGGGTCGGCGTCCGGCACCCCGCAGCAGAACGTCTCCCACGCCTCCGGGAAGAAGCGGGCAGCACCGCGGTACAGCCAGTCGGTCTCGCGGGGCCGGGCCGTGCTGATCGCCGAGAGCACGATCTCGGTGACCCGCTCGGGGTGGGCCTGCGCGTAGACCAGCGCCAGCGTCGAGCCCCAGGAGGCGCCGGTGAGCATCCACCGGTCGATCCCCAGGTGCTTGCGCAGCGCTTCGAGGTCGGCGACGAGGTGCACGGTGGTGTTCACCGCCATGTCCGTGGCCGGGTCGCCCGCGTGGGGGGTGCTCAGCCCGCAGCCGCGCTGGTCCAGCAGCACCATCCGGTAGGCGGGGTGCAGCACGCTCGCCATCCGCGGCGCGCAGCCTTGGCCCGGACCGCCGTGGGCCATGACGACGGGCTTGCCCTCCGGGTCGCCGTGCTGCGAGTAGTGCACCCGGTTGCCCTCACCCACGTCCAGCCAACCCTCGTCGTAGGGCTCGGAGCAGTCACGCAGCGTGGTCACCGGAAGGAGGCTACGACGAGCTGTGAACGAAACCTCGCCGCCTGGGTCCAGTAATCACGCACGAGCGAGCGTCAGCGAGCCTGCGACGGTGACGACATGTTGAAGTCGGGGATGCGCATGGGGCCGACGGCGGTGCGGGTGAACCAGTCCTTCCACTCCCGCGGCAGGGTCCGCTCCGTGGCGCCCACCTCGGTGACGCGGCGCAGCAGGTCCAGCGGGGACTCGTTGAAGCGGAAGTTGTTCACCTCGCCGGTGACCTTGCCGTCCTCCACCAGGTAGACGCCGTCGCGGGTGAGCCCGGTGAGCAGCATCGCAGACTCGTCGACGTCGCGGATATACCACAGGGTGGTCAGCAGCAGTCCGCGCTCGGTGCTCGCGACGAGGTCGTCGATGGTCGCGGTCGAACCGCCGGTCATGACCAGGTTGTCCCCGGGCACCGCCACCGGCGCGCCCAGCTCGGCGGCCGCGGCGCGCGGGTACACCAGCGCGTTGACCGTGCCGTCGCGGACCAGGTCGACCCGTCCGGCGTCGAGGCCGTTGTCGAACACGGAGATGTCGTCGCTCGAGTGCGTGGTGGCCACGAACGGCGAGGTCTCCAGGCCGGGGGCGAACGGGTCGAAGGCGAGGGTCAGCGGCAGGGTCGAGAGCCGCTCGCCCACCCGGGTGCCCCCGGCGCGGCTCAGCGCGGTACGCCCCTCGTGGGCACCGCGGCCCTCCATCGACCAGGCGAGCGGGATCATGAGGTCGGCCACGCACGAGGGCGGCAGCAGCGTCTCGTACCGCCCGGCGGGGAGCTCGACCTGGCGCCGCCCCCAGCCCAGCCTCGTGCCCAGGTCGTCGAGGATCCCGGCCAGGTCGACGTCGGTGAAGTCCTTCGTGCCCACCCCGCCCCAGGCGCTGGAGCCGTCCCGCTTGCCGTTGACCTCCACCGAGCCGGTGGGCTGGGTGAACCGGCGGCGCAGCCCGGTGGAGCTGCCCAGCCAGGTGGTGTCGAGCTGGTGGTGGGCGAAGCCGTACAGCGTCACGTCGCTCCGGAACCCGACGGCCAGCTCGGTGGCGAGGTCCTCGAAGACGGTGACGTCGGTCTGCGGCGGGGCCTGGCCCCAGTCGGCGGGCTCACCGGCCCCCTCGACCAGCGGCTGGGCGTCCCGCGCCGGCCCGGCGGCCCGGGCCGCGGCCTCGCTGGCGGCGACCACCACGGCGATCTCCGCGGGGTCGGTGCTGGTGGAGCTGACCACCCCGACGGAGGCCCCGAGCGCGCTGATGACCGTCCACGAGCGAGCGGTGGAGACCCCGTTGGTGGTCATGGTGGAGTTGGCCCAGCGCAGCGAGGCCTCCGACGAGTCGGTCACGAGCACGACGCAGCCGTCGGCGGTGGACGTGGCCAGCGCACGCTCGAGCAGGTCCGGGGCGGGGATCATGCTGCGCCACCTTCGGTTCGGGTGTTGAGGACGTTGACGCCGCGGAACAGGGCGGACGGGCAGCCGTGGCTGACCGCTGCGACCTGCCCGGGCTGGGCCTTGCCGCAGTTGAAGGCACCCCCGAGCACCCAGGTCGACGGTCCACCCACGGCTTCCATCGAGCCCCAGAACTCCGTCGTCGTCGCCTGGTAGGCCACGTCGCGCAGCTGGCCGTCGAGCCGGCCGTCGGTGATCTTGAAGAAGCGCTGGCCGGTGAACTGGAAGTTGTAGCGCTGCATGTCGATCGACCACGACTTGTCGCCGACCACGAACACCCCGTCCTGGACCCGGGAGATGAGCTCGGCGGTGGTGGTGTCGGCGGACGGGTCGGGCTGCAGGCTCACGTTGGCCATCCGCTGGATGGGCACGTGGTGGGGGGAGTCGGCGTAGGAGCAGCCGTTGGAGCGCCCCAGGCCCAGCCGCGGGGCGAACACCCGGTCCAGCTGGTAGCCCACGAGCGTCCCGTCGCGGACCAGGTCCCAGTCCTGGGCGGTGACCCCGTCGTCGTCCCAGCCGGTCGAGGCCAGCCCGTGGGAGACGGTGCGGTCGGCGGTGACCTGCATGACGTCGGTGCCGTAGCGCAGGGTGCCGAGCTGGTCGGGGGTGGCGAACGACGTCCCCGCGTAGGCCGCCTCGTAGCCGATCGCGCGGTCGTACTCCGTGGCGTGCCCGATCGACTCGTGGATGGTCAGCCACAGGTTCGACGGGTCGATGACGAGGTCGGTGGGGCCCGGGCGCACGCTGGGTGCCTTCACCTTCTCCGCCAGCAACGACGGGATCTCGGCGAGCTCGCCGTTCCAGTCCCACCCGGTGCTCAGGTACTCCCAGCCGCGGGCGACGGGCGGGGCCAGGGTGCGCATCGTCTCGAACGTGCCCGCACCCGGGTCCACCGTCGTGGCCTCGAGCAGCGGGTGCAGGCGCACCCGCTGCTGGGTGGTGGCGGTGCCGGCGAGGTCCGCGTAGAACGTCTGCTCCTTCACCTGCAGCACGCTCGCGCTGACGTGGTCCACGCCGTCGGCGGCGAGCAGTCGCTGCGAGTACTCGCCGAGCAGCGCCACCTTGTCGCCCAGCGGCACCGCGAACGGGTCGACCTCGTAGCCCGAGACCCAGGTCGCAGGCCGCTCCAGGCTGCCGTGGACCGGCTCGTCGGCCAGCGCGACCGGGTCGGCGTTGAGGCGGCGCAGCGCCCGGGCGACCTGCACGGCCTGCTCGCACGTCGAGGCCGCGACGGCGGGGGTGAGCTCGGCGTGGCTGGCGAAGCCCCAGGTCCCGTCGACCACGACCCGGACGGCGAGCCCGATGCTCGCGTCGTCCCCGGCGGACTGCACCACGCCGTCGCGCAGGCGCAGGCCCTGGGTCTGCAGCCGGTGCACCCGCACGTCGGCGTGGCTGGCGCCGAGCTCGCGGGCACGGCCCAGCGCGGCGTCGGCCAGGGCCCGCAGTGGCAGGGCCAGGAAGTCGGGATCCACGTCTCGGGCGCTCACCCGAGCGACCGTAGCCGCTCCCTCCTAGGGTGCTCGTCGTGACACCGGACGAGATCGTCGGGGCTTGGCGCCTCGCGCAGGCCACCGAGCACGACACCGGCGTCGACGGGGAGCCGGTGGTCGCGCACCCCTTCGGCGAGAACCCCAGGGGCCTGATCCTCTACACCCCGGACGGCTACGTGTCGGCGGTCATCACCACCGCCACCGACGACAACCTGCCCAGCGTCTACGCCGGCACCTTCGAGGTCACCGATGCCGGGCTCGTCCACGACGTCGAGGTCGGGCTCGAGCCCGCCGGCTCGGGCACGGTGCAGCACCGCGGGGCCCGGCTCGTCGACGGTGACCTGTGGCTGTCCGCCGCGATGGCCGAGGGACACGAGATCCGGCTGCGCTGGGTGCGTGCCACGCGCTGACCCTGCGCACTAGGTTCGCTCCCATGATCATCGTGGAGCACCTGACGAAGGCCTACGGGTCGACGAAGGCGGTCGACGACCTGTCCTTCGTGGTCCGCCCGGGGGCCGTGACCGGCTTCCTCGGACCCAACGGCGCGGGCAAGTCGACGACGATGCGCATGGTCCTGGGTCTCGACCGGCCCACCTCGGGCACCGCGACCATCGGCGGCAAGCCCTACCGCGACCTGGAGCACCCGCTGCGCCAGGTCGGGGCGCTGCTGGACGCCAAGTGGGTGCACCCCAACCGCTCCGCCCGCTCGCACCTGCGCTGGATGGCCGCCTCCAACGGCATCCCCCGTCGCCGGGTCGACGAGGTGCTCGCCCTGGTCGGGCTCTCCGAGGTCGCCGGCAAGCGCGCCGGGCAGTTCTCCCTCGGGATGTCCCAGCGCCTCGGGATCGCCGGGGCGCTGCTCGGCGACCCCGGGGTGCTGCTGTTCGACGAGCCGGTCAACGGTCTCGACCCCGAGGGGATCGTGTGGATCCGCACCTTCATGCAGCGCCTGGCTGCGGAGGGGCGCACCGTGCTCGTCTCCAGCCACCTGCTCTCGGAGATGGCCCTCACCGCGGAGCACCTGGTCGTCATCGGCCGGGGCCGGCTGATCTCGGAGACCACCACCCGCGCGTTCACCGACGGGGCCGCGAGCGCCTCCGTCCGGGTGCGCAGCCCGCAGCTCGAGCTGCTGCACCGCGAGCTCGCCGACCGGGGGCTGGAGGTCGTCGCCGACCCACCCGACGCCCTGACCGTCCACGGGTCCACCACGGAGGCCGTGGGGGACGTCGCCGCCACCGCCGGACTCGCGCTGCACGAGCTCAGCCAGCAGCAGGGCTCGCTGGAGGAGGCGTTCATGCAGCTGACCAGCGGTGACGTCCAGTACTCCGGCGCCACCCCGAACCCGCACACCCAGGAGGTCCCGCGATGAGCCTGCTCGAGGTCGAGCGCATCAAGCTCGTCTCCACCCGCAGCCCGTGGTGGTGCACCGCCGCCGCGCTGGTCCTGGCCATCGGCCTGGCCGCCATCATCGGGGCCAGCAGCACCCAGACCGGACCGGAGGGGCAGACCTTCGCCCTGGACGTCCCCACCGCTCTGGTGGGGTGCACGCAGCTCGCCCTGCCCGTGGTCATGATCATGGCCACCCTCGCCGTCACCACCGAGTACCGCTTCGGCGTCATCCGCACCACCTTCCAGGCGTCCCCGCACCGGGTCTCGGTGCTGCTGGCCAAGGCCGCGGTGCTGGCCGTCGTCGGCGCCGTGATCGGCGAGGTGGTGGCCTTCGGCAGCCTGCTCGTGGCGCGGCTGCCCAGCGCAGCCCCGCTCGAGGTGTCGTCCGGCGCCGACCTGCGCGCCACCGCCGGGATGGGACTGGTCGACGCCGTGGCGGCGGTGCTCGCGGTGGCCGTGGGATCGCTGCTGCGCCAGTCGGCCGGAGCGGTGGCGGTGCTGCTGCTGTTCCCGCTGGCCGTCGAGAACCTGGTGCAGCTCATCCCGTCGATCGGCGACGACCTCTACACCTGGATGCCGTTCGTCAACGCGAACCGCTTCATCGGCCTGGAGCCGCTGGGCGACACGCTCGGTCCGTGGGGCAGCCTGGGCTACTTCACCCTCGTCGCCGCGGCCGTCCTCGCCGTCGCCGTCGTGATCCTGAACCGTCGCGACGCCTGAGCTCGGCACGATCGACACGTCCGGGGCGTTGGACGGACAAGAGACCCTGCGGTCGTGAGGAGATGAGTGCTCGTGCTGTTCCTGCTCGCCTGGTTCGTCGTCGAGGTCGTCCTGCTGCTGCTGGTGGGGGAGTGGCTCGGGGTCGGCTGGACGCTGCTCGCCCTGGTCGGGGTGTCGCTGGTCGGCACGGTGCTGCTGCGGGCACAGGGCCGCAAGGTCCTCGCCGCGCTGCGCGAGGCCCAGGCCCAGCGGCGCCACGGCGGACGCGAGCTGGCCGACGGGGCGCTCGGGGGGCTGGGCGCCGCGCTGATCGTGCTGCCCGGCTTCGCATCCGGACTGGTCGGGCTGCTGCTGGTGCTGCCGCCCACGCGCGCCCTGGTCCGCCCGCTGCTCGAGGCCACCCTGGCCCGGCGGGTCGTGGCCGCGGCCGGGCGGATGCCCCGCGACCCCCGGGGTGGGGGCACGGTCATCGACGGGGAGGTGCTCGACCCCCAGGACTCCCCGGACCCCGGGACCGGTGGGCGACCCCTGCCGCCGGGGCCGCCGGACCGCTGAACCACACTCAGCGTCCATGAGCACCGAGTCGTCGAGCACCCGGCTGCTGGTGGGCGGATCCGTGTACAGCCCCGGCACCCCCGAGGCGACGGCGATGGTCGTCACCGACGACACGATCACCTGGGTGGGTACCGACGCCGTCGGCCGCTCCCTGCACCCGGGCGCCGAGGTGGTCGAGCTCGACGGGGCGTTCGTCGCCCCGGGCTTCGTCGACACCCACGTGCACGCGACCGCGGCGGGCACGGCACTGCTGGGCCTCGACCTCACCGGGGTCGGCTCCCTGCGGGAGTGCCTGGCCGCGGTGGCCGAGCACGCGAGCGTCCACCCCACCGGCGTGGTGTGGGGGCAGGGCTGGGACGACAGCACCTGGCCCGAGCAGCGACCGCCGTCCCGCGCCGAGGTCGACGGGTGCGCACCGGACCGGGTGGTCTACCTGTGCCGGGTCGACGCCCACTCCGCCCTCGCCTCCACCCCGCTGCTGGAGCGCACCCCCGGGGTGACCGAGCGCGCCGGGTGGTCTCCCGACGGTCCGCTGAGCCAGGAGGCCCACCACCTGGTCCGGGAGAGCGCACGCGCACTGCTGGGTCCGGCGCACCGGGCGGCCGCGCAGCTCGCCCTGCTCGACCGGGCGGCCGCCCGCGGCGTGGTGTGCGTGCACGAGTGCGGTGGCCACGAGATCGCCGGGGTGGAGGACTTCCGGGAGCTGCTCACCCTGGAGCACGGGGTGCAGGTGCACGGCTACTGGGGCGAGGCGGTGAGCAGCGCCGAGCAGGGCCGGGAGGTGCTGGGCGCCACCGGGGCGCACGGGCTGGCCGGCGACCTGTTCGTCGACGGCTCACTGGGCTCGCGCACCGCGTGGCTGCGCGCGCCGTACTGCGACGACGACGCGGCCGGTACCGGCGCGGCCTACCTCGACGTGGACGCCATCGCCGCGCACCTGCGGGCCTGCACCGAGCTGGGCGTGCAGGGCGGGTTCCACGTCATCGGCGACGGCGGGGTGGCCGCGGTGACCGCCGCGCTGGGTCGCGTGGTCGCCGAGCTGGGCGGGCCGGCGGTGGCCACGCGCGGGCACCGGATGGAGCACCTGGAGATGATCGACGCCGCGCAGGCCGCCCTCCTCGGCGGCTGGGGGGTGCAGGCCAGCGTGCAGCCGGTCTTCGACGCGCTCTGGGGCGGCGAGGACGGGTTGTACGCACAGCGCCTGGGCCCGGAGCGGGCGCTCGCGCTGAACCCGTACGCGACCCTCGCCGCCGCCGGGGTGGGCCTGGCCCTGAGCTCGGACACCCCGGTGACCCCCCTGGAGCCCTGGGCCGCGGTGCGGGCCGCGGTGCACCACCGCACCCCCGGCGCCGGGATCTCCCCGCGCGCCGCGTTCACCGCCGCCACCCGGGGGGCGTGGCGGGCCGGCGGCGTGCGCGACGGCCTCGCGGGGACGCTGGTCCCGGGCGCCCCCGCGTCGTACGCGATCTGGGACGTCGACGAGCTGGTGGTGGCCGCGCCCGCGAGCGCGGTGCAGCGGTGGTCGCTGGACCCGCGCTCGGGGGTGCCCGCCCTGCCCCGCCTGGATCCCGACGCCGCGCTCCCGCGGTGCCGGGCGACCGTGCACCGGGGCCGGACGCTCTACTCGGCCTGATCGGCGTCACCCGGTGGGGTGAACCCGGTGCGGCCGGGGGCCCGCGCGGCCGATCACGACCTGGAGCGACGACGACGACCCAGGAGCACCGTGACCACCCCGCAGCCCGAGCAGCAGCCCTACCCCCAGCACCTGTACGACCGCGCCACCGCGGCGGAGCGCCCCTCCCGTCGGATCGGCTGATCGGTCGTCGCGATCTTCTTCGCGTGGCCGCTCGCGGTGGTCTCGTTCGTCGTCGGGGCCCAGGTGAGCCCGCGGTGGGAGCGCGCGGACCTCGACGGCGCGCAGCGGGCCTCCCGCAACGCCCGGCTGTGGGCCCTCGCCGCGATCGCCCTCGGCATCGCGGCGTTCGCCTACCTCCGATTCGGGAACGTCACCCTGCCGGCCCTTCCGGGGTGAGCACGCGGGCTACCGCCGCGGACGGGTCGGCCAGGAACTGCCGGGTGAGCACCACCGGCGCGCACTCGTCGTGGTCCAGCTCCTCGACGAGGCCGTCGGCGTCGATCTGTGCCGGCAGCTCGGGACCGCGAGGCACCCCACGAACGTAGGCTCGGGAGCCGACAGGACGAGTGGCGTCCGGAACGGGGTGCGTGTGCTGAGGGTGCCGTCGGCTTCGTTCGGTCTGCGCGTGGTCCTCGCGCTCGGCGGCGGGGCCCTGCTGTGGCTGAGCTTCCCGCCACGCCCGACGTGGTTCCTCGCCCCGCTGGGCGTCGCCGTCGTCGCGCTGGTCCTGCGGGGCCGGGGGACCCGGGCGGGCTTCGGCTACGGCTACCTCGCCGGCCTGGGCTTCCTGCTCCCGCTGCTGCCCTGGGTGGGGGTCTACGTCGGCGCCGTGCCGTGGATCGCCCTCGCGGTCTTCGAGTCGCTGTTCGTGGGGCTGTTCGGGGCGGCGACGGCCCGGCTGTGGCGGGTCCCCGGTGCCCCGCTGTGGATCGCGTGCGCCTGGGTGGCCACCGAGGGGCTGCGCGCCCGGGTGCCCTTCAACGGGTTCCCCTGGGGACGACTCGCCTTCGGTCAGCCCGAGGGGGTGCTGCTGCCGCTCGCGAACGTTGCCGGTGCGCCCGGGCTGACCTTCGCCGTGGCCCTGGTCGGCGCAGCGCTCGCCGCGGTGCTGGTGGACGTCCGGGCCCGCAGGCTGGTCGGGGCCGGGATCGCCGCCCTCGCCGTGGTGGCCCCGTTCGCGCTGGCCCTGGTGCTGACCCCCGGGGTGCGGGCGACGGACAGCTCCGAGACCACCCGCACGGTCGCGCTCGTCCAGGGCAACGTGCCGCGCCTGGGCCTGGACTTCGCGGCCCAGCGGGAGGCGGTGCTGGACAACCACGTCGAGCGCACCCTGCAGCTGGCCCGCGACGTCGCCGCCGGCCGTGAGGCGCAGCCCGACCTGGTGATCTGGCCGGAGAACGCCTCCGACGTCGACCCCCTGCGCGACGCCGGCGCCGGGGCGAGGATCACCGCCGCCGCCCGCGCGATCGGCGTGCCCATCCTGCTCGGGGCAGTGCTGCGCAACGACGATGGCACCACCCTGAACACCGTCATCGTCTGGGACCCGGACACGGGTCCGGGGGAGCAGGCCGTGAAGCGGGTGCTGGTGCCGTTCGGGGAGTACCTGCCCTACCGGAACTTCTTCCGGCACTTCTCCTCCTACGCCGACCTCGCCGGGAAGTTCGTGCCCGGCGACGGCAACGGCGTCGTCACCCTGAACGGTGTGCCCGTCGCCGTCGCCACCTGCTACGAGGTCGCCTTCGACGGGCTGGTGACCGAGTCGGTCCGGGACGGGGCGCAGATCATCACCGTGCCCACCAACAACGCCACCTTCGGCCGGACGGACATGACCTACCAGCAGCTGGCCATGTCGCAGGTCCGGGCGGTCGAGCACGCCCGGACCGTCGTGGTGGCCGCCACCAGCGGGGTCAGCGCGATAATCGCCCCCGACGGCACCGTCGAGCAGCAGACGGAGATCTTCACCCCGGCCGCACTGGTCGGTGAGGTCCCCCTGCGCACCTCCACTACGCTGGCGACCCGGCTCGGAGACGGACCGGAGATCGCGCTGGGCGCGCTCGCCGTGCTCGCGCTCGGGGCCGGGCTGCTGCGCACCCGTGGCGGTCGGATCGACCGCGGTGCTGGTGCGGCCGCGGCGGAGCAGGAGGTCGTGCGTGACGGAGCCGGTGTCGGGGTCTGATCCCACCGAGGGCCCCTCGCAGCAGGTGCTGGTGATCGTCCCCACCTACGACGAGCGGGAGAACCTGCCCCTGATCGTCGCCCGCCTGCACGCCGCCGTGCCCCGCGCCCACGTGCTCGTCGTGGACGACGGCAGCCCCGACGGCACCGGCGCGGTGGCCGACGGGATGGCCGCGGCCGACGAGCGCGTCCACGTCCTGCACCGCACCGAGAAGGCCGGCCTGGGCGCCGCCTACATCGCCGGGTTCCGCTGGGGCCTGGCGCGAGCCCACCGGGTGATCGTGGAGATGGACGCCGACGGCTCCCACGCCCCCGAGCAGCTCGAGCGCCTGCTGGAGCGCATCGACGCCGGGGCCGACCTCGTCCTGGGCTCGCGGTACGTGCCCGGAGGCAGCGTGGTGAACTGGCCGCGACACCGCGAGGTCCTCTCCCGCGGCGGCAACCTGTACTCCCGTCTTGCCCTCGGCGTCGACCTGCACGACATCACCGGGGGTTTCCGCGCCTACCGCCGCGAGGTGCTGGAGACCATCGACCTCAGCACCATCGCCTCGCAGGGCTACTGCTTCCAGGTCGACCTCGCGTGGCGGGCGGTGCAGCACGGCTACCGCGTCGAGGAGGTGCCGATCACGTTCACGGAGCGGGAGATCGGCGAGTCCAAGATGAGCGGTGGCATCGTCCGGGAGGCGCTGGTGCTGGTGACGAGGTGGGGCGTCCGCAACCGGCTGCAGGGTCTGCGCAGCAAGTTCTGACACGGACGAGCCCCGCAGGCAGGGCCTGCGGGGCTCGCGGTCGCGCTCCGGGTGACGAGCTGCGGTTCAGGAGGCCTTGCGACGGGCCTTGAGCAGCTCGAGCCGCTCGTTGAGCAGCTCTTCGAGCTCGTCGGTGGAGCGGCGCTCCAGCAGCATGTCCCAGTGGGTGCGCGGCGGCTTGACCTTCTTGGCCTCCGGCGCCTCGCCGTCGAGCAGGGCGGACTCGCTGCCGTGCAGGCGGCACTCCCACGTGCCCGGGAACTCGGCGTCGTCGGCGAAGGGCACCTCGAACTCGTGGCCCTTGGGGCAGCCGTAGCGGGCGGTGCGGCGCGGGGCGAGGTCGTGGTCGCGGTCGGTCTCGTAGCTGACCGCTCCGAGCCGGCTGCCGCGCAGGACGCGATCGGCCATGGTGGATCCTCTTCTCTTCCGGTGGAGCTGTGCACCGCGCAGCCGGTCTGCTGGGGTGCGCATGCGTACCTGTGGGGTACAACGAGTCCCCGCGGACAGACGTTCCCCCGTCACCCCGTGTTCGCACCTGCGGGTGATCAGGTTCACCCGCCCGGCGGCGTCCCGGGGTCGGTCACGGGGGGTTCCCTCCCGGGAACGGTGCTAGGTGAGGGGGAGCTCGTCCTGGCGGACCGGCCCGAGGTCGCCGAGGCGGTGGTGGCGCCGGCAGAGCACCTGGTACCGGACCCGCTCCGGGGCCGCCGCCGGGGCGGTGCTCGTGCCGGCCACGACGGTGTCGGCCACCACGACCGTGTCCCCGGTGCGGGCGAAGCGGCCGTCGACGACCCGGGCGTTGAACCGGCCCTCCGCGCCGCACCAGCACAGCACCTCGACCTGCACCGGGGTGACCTCGTCGGCCAGCTCGACCAGGCGTTGCGCCCCGGGGAACAGCCGGCCCAGGAAGTCGGTGGCGATGCCGAAGCAGAACACGTCGACCTGGGAGTCGTCAGCGAGCTCGCCGAGCTGCTCGACCTGGGCCGGGGTGAGGAACTGCGCCTCGTCGACGACGAGGTAGTCCACGCTGGCGCCGCTGGCCCAGCGGCGGCGGACCAGGGTGCGCAGGTCGGTCGCCGCACCGACCTCCAGCGCCGGGCGCACCAGGCCCATTCGGCTGCTGATCTGCGGGGCGCCGGAGCGGTCGTGGCGGGTCAGCAGGAGCCCGCGGCGGCCCTGCCGGGTCTGGTTGTGGTCGATCTGCAGGGCCAGGGTCGACTTGCCGCAGTCCATCGGCCCGTGGAAGAAGCGCACCGTGCCGGTGACCGCCCGGGCCCGCCGCCGGCCGGCCGCCGGGACCGCGGACAGCGCGTCGGTGGGGTCAGGGGTGCTCACCGCCCCAGTCTGGCCCACCCGTGCGCGCTCACACGACGGCTGGGACGGGGTTGCCCACGGCGCGGATCGCCCGAGCCACGGGCACGAACGAGACGCACGCCAGCCCCACGACGAAGAACACGACGAGCGAGACGATGGCGAGGCGGAACGAGCCGGTCTGCTGCCCGACGAAGGCGAACAGGAACGGGCCCAGCCACGAGGTGGAGCGCTCCCCGATCTCGTAGATGGAGAAGTACGCGGCCTCCCGGCCTGCCGGTACCAGCTGGCTGAACAGCGAGCGGCTCAGCGCGTTGGTGCCACCGAGGACGATGCCGATGCCCGCGGCGAGGGCGAGGAACTGCACCACCGACCCGGCCGGCACCGTGTACGCGTAGCCCAGCACCAGCACCCAGACCACCAGGCTGCCCTGGATGGTCCGCTTGGCGCCGAACCGGGCGGCCACCCAGCCGTGGACCACGCCGCCCACGAACGCGACCAGCTGCACCACCAGGATCGTCGTGATCAGCACCGTCTGGCCGAGGCCCAGCTCCACGGAGCCGTACTGGGCGGAGACGCTGGTCACGGTGGAGATGCCGTCGGTGTAGATCAGGTAGGAGCCGAGGAACCCCAGCGTCAGCGGGAAGGCCCGCGCCGCCCGCACGGTCGTCCGGAGCTCCCGGAAGCCTGCCGTGACCACGGCCAGGCCACGCTCGTCCCCGGCGGGCGCGCGACGGTCGCGGAGCCGACGCAGCGGGATGACGGTGAACCCCGCCCACCACAGCCCGGACAGGACCAGGCACACCCGCACGGCATCACCCTCGCTGAGCCCGAGCGCGTCGTGGCCGACCACCACGGCCAGCTGCACGCCCAGCGCGAGGCCCCCGCCGAGGTAGCCGAACGCCCAGCCGCGGGTGGAGACCGCGTCGCGCTCGTCGGGCCGGGCGATCTCCGGCAGGAAGGCGTAGTAGACGACGACGGAGGCGCCGAAGCAGATGTTGGCTCCGAGGAACAGCACCACCCCCAGCCACCAGCTCGTGCCGGTGACCAGCGCGAGCGCCGCGGTGAACGCGGCGCCGGTCACCGCGAGCACCCCGAGGGTGGAGCGCTTGGCCTGGGTCCGGTCGATGATCGCCCCGGTGATCGGCAGGACCAGCACCTGGACGACGGTGGCCACGCTGAGCAGGTAGCCCCACAGCGAGCCGGCCGGCACGTGCAGCCCCAGCACGGCGATGTCGCAGCGCTCCAGCTGGGTGGTGCACACCTGGCCGTGGGCGCGGGCGTCGGCCTCGGCGACGGAGGACAGGTAGACGGAGAGGAACACCGTCACCACCGAGGTCGGGAACACCGAGTTGGCCCAGTCGTAGACGACCCAGCCCCGCTGCTCCCGCCGGCGCTGCTCGTCGGTCAGGCTCGCCACGGATCCAGGCTAGGGCGCCGGGCGCTCCCACAGGTCCCGCGCCACGAGCTCGGCGCGCAGCACGTCGGGGGCGTCGGTGATGATGCCGTCCACCCCGAGGTCGAGCAGCCGGGCCACCTCGGCACGGTCGTCCACCGTCCACACGTCGACCTCGCACCCGTTGCGTCGGGCCTGGGCGAGCAGGCGCCGGTCGACGACGCGCAGCGGCCCCGCCCCGACGGGCAGCTGGACGACCTGGGGACGGAACCGGCCGGGGGAGGGGAGCGAGACGGGGAGCACCGAGCGCAGCGAGACGGGGAGCACCGAGCGCAGCGAGACCGGGAGCACCGAGCGCACCCGCAGCCCGGCGATCGTGCGCGGCCCGGCCGAGGTGAGCAGGCGGGGCCCGGCGAGGCGGCGCAGCCGGGCCAGGCGGGCGTCGCTGAACCCGGCCAGGCACACCCGGTGCCACGCGTCGGTGCGCTCCAGCACGTCGAGCACCGGCCCGGTCCCGCTGTCGGTCTTCACGTCGACCAGCAGCCGGGTGCGGGGGAGCGCGCGCAGGGTCTCCTCCAGGGTGGGCACCGGCTCACGGCCGGCGACCCGCAGGGTGGCCACCTCCGTCCACGGCGTCGCCGCGAGCTCCCCGGGGTGCCCGGTGCTGCGGTGCAGGGTCGCGTCGTGGTGCAGCACGGCCACCCCGTCCGCGGTGATCCGGACGTCGGTCTCGACGTGGTGGAAGCCTTCCGCCGCCGCGCGCACGAAGGCGGCCAGGGTGTTCTCGCAGCCGGCCAGGTCCCCGGTGTGCCAGCCGCGGTGGGTGGTCGCCCGCGGGTGGCGCCCACCCAGGAACGGGTGGCGCGACCGGTGAGTGGTTGTCGACGCGGGGCGCACGGCCACTAGTGTCCCCGGCCGTGGAGGCAGCGGCGCAGGAGCAGGTGGGCAGCCGTCGGACGCGACGTCCCACGGCGTGCGCGTGGTGCGGCTCCGAGGTGGTGGAGACCGCGGTGGGCCGCCGCCGCCGCTACTGCAAGCAGTCCTGCCGCCAACGGGCCTACGAGCAGCGCCACAACCTGGCCGGGACCGCCCTGCCGGTGGGAGCGGTGGTGCTCACCGCGGAGGACGCCGAGGCGCACGCGGACCGGGCCTTCGCGCTGCGCTGCGCGGCCGAGGACGTCGCGACCGCCGTCGCCGACGGTGCGGGCGCCGACGAGCTGGGGCCGCTGTGCGCCGAGCTGCTGGTGCGGGCCCGCGGGGCCGAGCGGCTGCGCTGAACCCGGCGACCGTCACTCGGCGGCGGTGCGCTCGCCGTCGGTGCTGTCGTTCGGGGTGCCGCCGTCCCGGCCGGGGTGGAGCTTGTTCCACAGCGCCGGTGCGGCGCTGATCAGGACGACGACGACGATGCCGGCGACCACGGCCTGCCACACGTGCGGGAAGATCACGCCGCCGGCGATGCCGATGCCCCCGTAGAGCAGCGCCCACGCCGAGGCGGCGACCACGTCGGCCGCGGCGAACACCGGCAGCGTCATGCCCAGCCCGATGCACGCGACCATGACGGGGATCCGCCCGCCGGGGATCAGCCGTGACAGCGTGAGCACCGCCTTGCCGTGCCGGTCGAGCTGGCGCTGCGCCTTCTCCCTGCGCTCCTCGCTCACCGGCAGCCGCAGCCGCTCGAGCAGGGACTCGCCACCCCAGCTGGCCAGCTTGTACAGCGCGACGTCGCCCAGCAGGGCCGCGACCGCACCGACCACGAGCACGAGCACCGTGGGGACCAGGCCCTCGCGGGTGGCCAGCACCGCGGCGGAGCTCACGGCCGCCCCGGTGGGCAGGATCGGCAGCAGCGCCCCCACCGAGACGATGGTGAACAGCCCCGGCAGCGTCGAGGAGCTGGGCAGGCTGAGGTCGGGCAGGCCCATGGACAGGATCGACAGGCTCATCCCCGTGCCGCCTCCAGCCGGGTGTGCCCGCCGGGCGCCAGCTCCACCGCACGCACCCCGAGCTCGAGGGCGCGGGCGACGAAGTGACGCCCCGGGTCGTGGAACATCCCCGGGCGCAGCAGCCCCAGGCCCCAGGGCCAGAACGTGCCGAAGTGGACGGGCACCGCGAGGCGGGGGGCCAGCAGCTCAGCGGCACGGGCCGCCCGCTCGGGGTCCATGTGGCCCTCGCCCAGGCTCGGACCCCAGCCGCCGACGGGCAGCAGCGCGAGGTCGCACCCCCCGGCCCAGTCGGCCATCGCGTCGGTCAGCGCGGTGTCCCCCGCGAAGTAGGTCCGCTGCGCGCCGTGGACGACGAAGCCCAGCGCCGCGGTGTCCCGCGGACCTCGGGGCAGGCGGCGGCCGTCGTGCACCGCGGGCACCACCTCGACGACGACGCGGCCCACCTCGACCCGGTCGCCGGCTTCGACCTCCACCAGCACCACCCCGGTCCCGGCCAGGCCCCGCACCTTCCGGGTCGCGCCGCGGGGGACGAGGACGGGCACGTCACGGGGCAGGCGGCGCAGGGACGGCAGGTGCAGGTGGTCGGAGTGCAGGTGGCTCACGAGCACGCCGTCGACCCGGCGGGCCGTGACCGGCGGCGCCTGTCCGCGGCGGCGGCGCAGGTGCGCGACCCGGTCGGTGAGCACCGGGTCGGTGAGCAGCGTCGTCCCCGAGTCGGTGACCGACGTGCACGCGTGGCCCCACCAGGTCAGCCCGAGCGCGTCCGGCGGACCGGCCGTCCCGTGGTCGGCACTCGGGCCGAGGCTGGGTTCGGTGGGCACACGCCCTACTCTTCCAGGCGACGAGCGTGGAGGTGGACCGGTGTTGCGGTGGGTGGGGCGCCTGGGGATCAGCATCCGGGGGATCGGCGAGTTCCTGGTGCTGTGGGTGACCGCAGCGCTGACGCTGGCCGTCCTCGCGGCCGCCATGTCGGGCTTCCAGCTCCAGGCCACCGACGAGACGGGCATCGCCGAGCTGCTCGGGCGGGCCGTCCTCATCGCGTGGCTTTTCGGGCTGCTGAACGCGGTGCTGTGGCCGGTCCTGGTGCGGGCGCTGCTGCGGGTATCGGCGCTGCTGGTCCTGTTCTCGCTGTTCCTGGTCAACGGTGCGCTCATGGTGGTGGCGCTGCGCGTGGTGCCCGAGGCCGAGGTCACCTACCTCCCCGACGCGCTGTTCATCTCGCTGATCCTCTCCACGGTGACCTCGCTGGTCTCCGGGGCGATGGCGGCGCGGCGCGACAGCTCCTACCAGCTCATGCTGGTGCGCCGGATGCGGCGGCGCATCCGGCGCACCGGCGGCGGCACCGAGCAGACCACCACGGGCTTGTTGTGCCTGCAGCTGGACGGGCTGGGCCACGACGTGCTGCGCCGGGCGGCGGCGCGCGGCGACGTGCCGCACCTGGCTGCGCTGCTGCGCACCGGCTCGCACCGCCTGCAGCCGTGGTACACCGACTGGAGCAGCCAGACCGGCGCCAGCCAGCTCGGCATCCTGCACGGCAGCAACGACGAGGTCCCCGCCTTCCGCTGGCTGGAGAAGGAGTCGGGGCGGGTGCTGGTGATGAGCAGCCCGTCGAGCACCCACGAGGTGGAGCACCGCCTCGACCCGGCGCAGGGCCTGCTCGCCCACGACGGTGCCAGCCACGGGAACCTGTTCACCGGCGGCGCGGAGCACTCGACGCTCGTGGTCAGCACCATCCGCCACTCCCGGGGCTTCCGGGGCCGGGCCGGGTACGGCGCGTACTTCCTCGACCCGTCCAACCTGGTGCGCACCGTGCTGCGCCTCGGGGCCGAGGTGGTGCGCGAGCTCGGCCAGGGGGTGCGCCAGCGCTACCGGGACGTGCAGCCCCGGGTGCGCCGCGGCGGCACCTACCCGTTCGTGCGGGCGTTCGCCACGGTCGTGGAGACGGACGTGGTGGTCTCCGCCGTCGCCGGCTCCCTGCTCTCCGGGCGCAGCATCGTCTACGCAGACCTCGTGGGCTACGACGAGGTGGCCCACCACTCCGGGGTCGAGCGACCGGAGACCCTGGCCGTGCTGCGTCGCCTGGACGCCGAGATCGGCCTGCTCGTCACCGTGGCGGCCGCAGCTCCGCGTCCCTACGACCTGGTGGTGCTCTCCGACCACGGGCAGAGCGAGGGCGCGCCCTTCCGGGCCCGCTACGGTGAGTCCCTGGAGGACGTCGTCCGTCGGGGCTGCGACCTCGAGGAGCCCGTGGGGACGCCCGCACCCGCCCGTCGGCGCGCGCGTCCCGAGGGTCGGGGCGCGGAGGCGCGCGCGGCGCTGCGTCCGGAGCCTGCGCCGATGGTGACGTCCGAGCACGAGCCGGTGGTGCTCGGCTCCGGAAACCTGGGGCTGATCAGCTTCCCGGACATCCCCGGCCGCGCCACCCTGGACCAGGTCCTCGAGCGCAACCCCTGCCTGATCGAGAACCTGGTCTCCCATGCCGGGATCGGCTTCGTCCTGGTCGCGCGCGAGACCGGGGGCAGCCTCGTCATCGGTCGTCGCGGCAGCGTCGAGGTCGACACCGGGACCGTCGAGGGCACGGATCCGCTGGCGGACTTCGGGCCGGGTGCGCTGGAGGCGGTCCGGCGGACCGACAGCTTCCGCCACGTCGCCGATGTCATGGTCAACAGCGCCTACTACGCCGAGACCGAGGAGGTGGCCGCGTTCGAGGAACAGATCGGCAGCCACGGCGGGATGGGCGGCCCGCAGGGAGTGGCGTTCCTGCTGCACCCGGTGCACCTGCCTCGACCACCGGTCACCCTGCGCGGCGCCGAGGCCATCCACGGGGTCCTCCAGGGCTGGCAGCGTCACCTGCAGGGTGACCCCGCCAACGCCGTGCGCGGGTTCGACACCGGAGACGACGCCCCGCCCGCCGTCTCGGTTCCCCGCCGCGTGCGTCCCGCCCCGGTGGCGGACACCGTCCAGTAGTCGTGCGTGATTCCTCGACCCAGGAGGCGAGGTTTCGTGCACACCGAGCGCCGCCGGTGCCAGGATCACGGCACGGCCCAGCAAGCGAGCACCGGCGTGACCGCAACGCCGCCCGGACCCTGGAGCTCGACCCGGAGCGAACCGGTCAGTCGCCCCGGTCGGCCCTGTCCTCGGCGGCGCCGGGCAGCTCGGCGGCCGCGCCCGTGACGTCCTCGACCGCGTCGTTGTCCTCGCCGACCGGCCCGACGTCCGACCGGTCGTGCGTGTCGTGGTGCGTCAGCCCCACGGCCGCCCGCGCGTCGGCCCCCGTGAGGCCGAACAGGCTGCGGACGTGGACGTCCTGCTGGGGGAAGGGGATCTCGATGCCGTGGCGCTGCAGGGCCGAGTGGAGCTCCCAGTTGTAGGCGGCGGTGACCGCGGCGGGCCGCACCGTGGCCAGCCCCGTCAGCCAGACGACGAGCTCGAAGTTCAACGAGCTCTCCCCGAACTCGGTCAGCCACACCTGAGGACGTCGAGGTCCCTCGTGCGCCAGGGTGAACGGCAGCTCCGTCGTCGCCTCGAGGGCGGCCCGCTTGACCACGTTCTTGTCGGTGCCGTACGCGACGGAGAACGGCACCCGCAGCCGACGCGAGACGTCGCGGTGCGTCCAGTTCACCACCTGGCCGCTGACGAGCTCGGAGTTGGGCACGAGGATGTCGATGTTGTCGTTGGTCACGATGCGCGTGGCCCGGATGCGGATGTCGCGGACCTCACCGGTCACCCCGGACTCCAGCTCCACGAAGTCGCCCACCTCGACGGACTTGTCGAACAGCAGGACCAGCCCGGAGATGAAGTTGCTGAAGATCGAATGGAGACCGAACCCGAGGCCGACGCCGAGCGCCCCGAGGACGACGGCGAACCGGCTCAGGGGCAGGCCCAGCACGGACAGGGCGACGAGCGTGCCGACGACCGCGACGACGTAGGTGGCGATCCGGGAGACGGAGTACCAGGAGCTGCGGTGGGCGGTGCTCGCCCGCTCGGAGTACCGCAGCAGCACGCCGCGGACGAGGTAGGACAGGACGACGGTGCCCAGCACGACCGCCGCCGCCACGATGATCGCGCTCACGGCGACGGTGTCGCCCAGCACGGTGATCGAACCGAGCGCGACGACGGTGGACACCCGAGGACCCAACCACACGCGGCGGTCACGCCCGGACCCTCGCGGTACCGTGCGGCGTGCCCGTCCGCCTCCTCGTGTCCATCACGACCCAGCCCGGCTCGGGCGACCAGCAGCGCGCCGCGTTCGGACGGCTGGCGCCGATCGTCCGGGCCGAGGCCGGCTGCCTGCAGTACGACCTGTACTCCGTGCACGGTGATCCCGACCGTTTCGTGCTGCTGGAGCTGTGGGCCTCGCGCGCCGCACTCACCGCCCACGGCACGGCCCCGCACATGGTCGAGGCGGCGTGCGCCAACCACGGGTTCCGTGCCGGCCCGGCCGAGCTCGTCGAGCTCGACTTGGTCTGAGCCCGGGGGCACCCGCACCCCTCGTAACGTCACTGTGACGTTACGAGGCTGGGGGATTTCCTCCCGTTCCCGCGTCGGGTGCGCCAAGTGGGGTGGGACGACCGTCGTGGGCCAGGTTGCCTGCATCGACATCGCGTCGGCAGGTCCGGATTCTGCCCGGCCCAGTAGCAGCTGCGGGTAGAATTCACACACACGGTCGGGGGGCTTGTACCCCTCAGGGTTTCAGTG
The DNA here is from genome assembly GCA_038234335.1 of Mycobacteriales bacterium. GTDB lineage: Bacteria > Actinomycetota > Actinomycetes > Mycobacteriales > Mycobacteriaceae > Rhodococcus_D. The sequence continues at coordinate 140,516 of JBBSUN010000002.1, read as the reverse complement.
CCGCTGATCTACCGGCACGACGTCCACGAAACTGCGCAGCCGGCAGAACGAGGAGTGCGGAATGAGGAGGCCGAAGAACCAGCGGACGCGTCGGCAGCGGTTGACCCTGGCAATGGTCATGGGGGCGCTGGTGGGGGTTGTCGGCATTGTCGTCGACCCGCCCGACAGTGCGAACGAGTGGGCGTTGACGGTGGGTGCAGTCGTCCTCGGTCTGGCTTTCGTCGCGGGATTCTTCATGTTGGTCAACCCCTCGCGCGAGCCGTGACCGACAGGAACGTGCCAGACCGTCGAGGGCCGAGTCCGGAGTGGACTCCGGCAGCAACCAGCTACGCGGTGCTCTACAGCTACACGGTGCTCTACCTGGCGGTCGCCAGCACGACCAACGACGGGGTCGTCAGCATCGCCGCCCTGGTCGTCGGGACCGTCGCGATCGCGGCGGTGACCGCAGTGGTGATGGCGGTCAACCTCCGCCCGAGTGGCCCACTCCCATTGCGCCGATAATGAACATTATGTCACCTTACGCCCTGCGGACTGGCCGAGTGCCCCGACGTGGACCAGCGCGGCTGATCGCCGCACCGGGCGCGCGGTGCGTACCCTGCCACCACCCGGTATGAACAGTTATACTCGTGCGGTGAAGACCGCTGTGAGCCTGCCGGACGAGCTCTTCCACCGCGCCGAGCGCGAAGCGGCGCGCCGTGGGGTCAGTCGGAGCGCGCTGTACGCCGAGGCGCTCGCGCTGCTCGTCGTGGACGTCGAGCCCGACCCGGTCACCGCGGCGCTCGACCGCGTCTACGCCGACGTCCCGGTGCCCGAGAGCCACGGGGTGACGGCCGTGCAGGGCTGGGTCGTCGACGGCTCGTGGAGCTGGTGACCTCGCCCGGGGGCGCTCCGCGGCGCGGCGACGTGTGGTGGGTCGAGCTCGGCCCACCACGAGGCTCGGGACCAGCGGGACGGCGGCCCGCCGTAGTCGTCTCCGCCGACCGCTTCAACCGCTCGGCGATCAGCACCGTCGTCATCGCCGCGGTCACCAGCAACATCCGACTGGCGCAGGCACCGGGCAACGTGGCACTGCCGGCCGGTACCGCCGAGCTCGACCGCGATTCGGTCGTGAACGTGGCACAGCTGGCCGCAGTGGACACCCGCTTCCTGGCGGCCCGATCGGGGTCGCTGACCGAGGAGCAGGTCAGCAGCCTCGATCGTGGCCTGCGGCTGGCGCTGGACCTGTGAGCTGACGCCGGGCGGCGCCGCAGCCGGGCGACGATTCGGGACGTGCAGGCCGCCCAGCGCGGGTCACGGCTGACGGAGCTCGACGTCGGCGGCGCCCACCGTGCCCGCCTCCCGGCCCGGCGCGCTCTGGAAGCTCCAGTACAGGTTGGTGTGCGCGACGACGAGGTCCGGTGCGGGCGCACCGTAGGCGGTGAGGTCCTCGGTGGTGTGCGCGTCGGACACCAGGACCGCGTCGTACCCGCGGACCAGGGCGCCGTGCAGGGTCGATCGGATGCACGCGTCGGTCTGCGCCCCGGTGACGAGCAACCGGCCCACCCCCCGCTCCCCCAGCACGGCCTCCAGGTCGGTGGCCTCGAAGGCGTCGCCGTAGGTCTTGGCGACCAGCGGCTCGTTGCCGACCCGCCCGAGCTCGGGCACGAGCTCCCACTCGGGGCTGCCGGGGGTGAGCTCGGCGGAGGAGTGCTGCACCCACACGACGGGCACCTCCTCGTCGCGGGCCCGTGCGACCAGGCTCGAGATCCGGGCGACCACGGCGTCGCGCGCGTGGGCCTGCGCCATGATGCCGTTCTGCACGTCGATGACCATGAGGGCGGTGTTCGGACGATCGGTCAGGGTTGTCATGGCTCGACGCTACGACGGCGCCCCGACCGTCGCGGCCCGAGCTCGGGGACCGTCAGGCCCTTGCCCGCTTGCCCCCCCGACGCCGCGGCGCACACCCGTGCGGCTGGGTCACCGGCTCGACCTCGGGAGCGGCCGGGATCCAGCGTTCCACCGTGGTCTCCCCCACCGTGAGCGTCTCCCCGTGGTGGCGGATCGCCAGTGCCGCACCCGCATCGACCCGGTAGCGCGCCTGCTCCGGGGTGATCTCCACGTGCAGCAGCTGCCCGCGGAACCTCACGTGGAACGCCAGCCGCGTCAGCCCGGGCGGGAGGCGCGGGGAGAACGAGAGCTCGCCGTCGTGGTCGCGCATCCCGCCGAAACCGTTCACCGCGACCGTCCACCCCCCGGCGAGCGAGGCGATGTGCAGGCCGGACCTCGCGTTGCCGTGCAGGTCGTGCAGGTCGGTCAGCACCGCCTCGGCCCAGTAGTCGTAGGCCAGCTGCAGGTGCCCGGTCTCCGCGGCCACCACCGCCTGCTGCGCCGCCGAGAGCGACGAGTCCCGCACCGTGCGGGCCTCGTAGTAGGCGAAGTTCGCCACCTTCTGCTCGGGGGTGAACGCGTCCCCGCGCAGGTGCATGGCCATGACGAGGTCGGCCTGCTTCACCACCTGCTTGCGGTAGATCTCGAAGTACGGGTGGCTCAGCAGCAGCGGGTAGTCGGCCTTGGCGGTGCCCGCGAAGTCCCAGTCCTGCAGGTGGGTGAAACGCTCGGACTGCTGGTGCACCCCCAGGTCCTCGTCGAAGGGCAGGCGCATCGCCTCGGCGGCCGTGCTCCAGGCCCCGAGCTCGTCCTGGTCCACCCCCAGCCGCTGCGCCAGCGCCGGCTGCCGCTCCGCCGCGGCCACCGCCTCGCGCAGGTTCTTCTGGGCCATGACGTTGGTGTAGACGTTGTTGTCGACGATGGCGGTGTACTCGTCGGGTCCGGTGACCCCGTCGATGCTGAACCCGCGCCCGTCGTCGTGATGACCCAGGGACGCCCACAGCCGGGCCGTCTCCAGCAGGATCTCCGCGCCGTGCAGCCGGTCGAACTCCGTGTCGTGGGTGGCGTGGAAGTACCGCGCCACCGCGTCGGCGATGTCGGCGTTGACGTGGAAGGCGGCCGTGCCCGCGGGCCAGTACCCGGAGCACTCCTCCCCGCGGATGGTGCGCCAGGGGAACGCCGCCCCCCGGTAGCCCAGCTCGCTGGCCCGCGCGCGGGCGAGGTCCAGCGTGGAGTGCCGCCAGATGAGCGCGTCCCGTGCGGCGTCCGGCGCCAGGTAGGTCAGCACCGGGAGCACGTAGCTCTCGGTGTCCCAGAACGTGTGCCCGTCGTACCCGGGACCGGTGAGGCCCTTGGCGGGGATGAGCTGGCGCTCGGCCCGCAGCCCCGCCTGCAGGACGTGGAACACGCCCAGGCGCACGGCCTGCTGCATCTCGTCGTCGCCCTCGATCTCGACGTCGGCGACGGCCCACTGCTCCTCCAGCAGCTCCCGCTGCTCGGTGAGCAGGCGCTGCCAGCCCGCGAGCTTGCCGACGGCGAGCCCGCCCTCCACCTGGTCGCGCAGCGCCGCGGAGGAGCGACGGCTCGACCACCCGTAGGCCAGGTACTTCACCAGCTTCAGGCTGGTGCCCGCGGGCAGGCGGGCCGAGAGGGTGAACCGCGCGAGGTCGCCGGAGACGTCGAGCGCCTCGGTGTGCCGGTCGGGGACCGCCACGTCGTGGTCCATGCCCACGGCGACCCGCAGCCCGCTCGAGTTGGTGCGGTGCACCAGCGCCGCCCGTCGTCCGCTGCCGGAGTGCAGCTCGGAGGTCAGCGGCGAGCGCAGGGTCGCGGCGTTGCGGGGGTCGCGGTCACCGGCCGTGCCGGCGACCTCGTTGGCCAACAGGTCCGACTGCAGGGCGACGTAGAGGTCACCGAGGTCGTCGACGCAGCGCACCTCGTAGAAGATCGCGGCGGTGGAGCGTCGCACCAGCGAGACCAGGCGGGTGCTCGTGACCTCCACCGTGCGTCCGTTGGGCGAGCGCCAGCGGGTGCAGCGGCGCAGCACCCCCCCGCGGAGGTCGAGCACCCGGTTGTGGGCGATCACCTCGCCGTAGGCCAGGTCCATCGGGGAGTCGCCGACGAGGAGCCGGATGAGCGTGCCGTCGGTGACGTTGACGACGGTCTGGCTCTGCTCGGGGAAGCCGTAGCCCGCCTCCGCGTACGGCAGGGGCCGTTCCTCGAAGAACCCGTTGAGGTAGGTGCCCGGGGTGACCGTGGGCTCCCCCTCCTCCAGGGTGCCGCGCAGACCGATGTGGCCGTTGGCCAGGGAGAACATCGACTCCAGGCCGCCCAGCCAGTCCGGGTCGAGACCGTCCTCGGTGAGCGACCACGGCTCGATCGGGAAGTGGTCGGGCCGGGCGTTCGCTCGCCCGCTCACGCGCCGTCCACCAGCTGGCTGAGGTCGCTGACCACGACGTCGGCACCGGCGGCGCGCAGCGCGTCGGCCTGCCCCACGCGGTCGACGCCGACGACCAGGCCGAAGGCCCCCGCCCGGCCCGCGGCCACCCCGGACTGCGCGTCCTCGAACACGGCGGCCTGGGCGGCGGTGACGCCGAGCTCGCGGGCCGCCTCCAGGTAGGTGTCGGGCTCCGGCTTGCCGGCCAGGCCCCGGGCCCGGGTGACCACACCGTCGACGCGCACCTCGACGAGGTCGGCGAAGCCGGCGGTGGAGATGACGTGCCCACCGTTGGCCGAGGCCGTGACCACGGCGATCCGCAGCCCGGCGTTCCTCGCGGCGCGCAGGTAGTCCAGGGCGTCGTCGAAGATGCCGACGCCGTGGTCCGCCAGCTCGGCCAGGAAGTCCGCATTCTTGCGGTTGCCGACGCCGGCGATCGTCGCGGCGTCGGCGGGGTCGTCGTCCTCGCCCTCGGGCAGCGAGACCCCGCGGCTGGTGAGGAAGTCCCGCACCCCGTCCTTCCGGGGCTTGCCGTCGACGTGCGCGAGGTAGTCGTCGTCGGTGAACGCGGCAAAGCCGTCACCGTCGCGCTCGCGGAGCACGGCGTCGAAGGTTCGCTTCCACGCGGCCTGGTGCACGCTCGCGGTGCGGGTGAGCACCCCGTCGAGGTCGAACAGGCAGGCGCGGACGTCGTCAGGCAGTCCCAGCACGGCGCTCACGCTACGGGAGCGCGAGCGATCAGGACGTGCGCGACGCGTCCACCCCGGTCAGCGCGGCGGAGACCTCCCACAACCGGGCCGCGGACGCCGGGTCGAGCGCGTAGGCCTTGACCCCGGAGCGCTGCCCGTCCTGCGCCAGGGACGCGACGTCGCAGTCCTCCAGGTACAGCCCGCCCATCCCGTCGAGCTGCGGCGAGGTGGCCGCCCACACCGAGGTCGCCGCCCCCTGCTCGGGAGACTTGAACGACGGCTCGAGCGAGTTGCCCTCGGCGTCGATCCAGCCCATGGCCACCTGCTCGGAGCGCGGCAGGTGCCGCTGCAGCGGGGTGAGGATGCCGCCCGGGTGCAGCGCGAAGGCCCGCACGCCGACGTCCTTGCCGAGCGCGTCCAGCTGCACCGCGAACAGCACGTTGGCGGTCTTCGCCTGCCCGTAGGCAGCCCACTTGTCGTACTCGCCACGGGAGAACATGAGGTCGTCCCAGCGGATGTCGCTGCGGTGGTGCCCGGTGGAGGACACCGAGACCACCCGCGCTCCCCCGTCGGCGGCGATCGCCGACCACAGCCGGTTCACCAGCGCGAAGTGCCCGAGGTGGTTGGTCGCGAGCTGCGCCTCCCAGCCGTCGCCGACGCGGGTCTCCGGGCAGGCCATGATCCCGGCGTTGTCGATGACCACGTCGAGGCCGCGTCCGCCGGCCAGGAAGCGCTCCGCGAACGCCTGGACGCTGCCGAGGTCGGCCAGGTCCAGCTCGTCGACCTCCACCCGCTCGACGCCGGCCAGCACCTCCCGCGCCACGTCGGGGCGGCGGGCGGGCACGACGACGGTGGCGCCGGCGGCGGTGAGGGCCTTCGTGGTCTCCAGGCCCAGGCCCGAGTACCCGCCGGTGACCAGCGCGAGCTTCCCGGTGAGGTCGATCCCGGCGAGCACCTCGGTGGCGGTGCTGTCGTGGCCGAAGCCGGAACCGAGGGGCTGCTGGGGGCTCGTCATGGCAGTCACGCTAGCCCGGGCTCGACGTGCGCGATCTCCGGACCCACGGCAGTCTCGCGACGATGAGCGACGAGCAGATCCGCACGGGCACGCAGGTCAGCTGGAGCTGGGGCGGCGGCACCGGCGAGGGCACGGTCACCGAGGTCCACCACGACACGGTGACCCGGACGATCAAGGGTTCCGAGATCACCCGCAACGGCAGCGACGACGAGCCCGCCTACGTCATCGAGACCGACGACGGCAGCGAGGTGCTCAAGCTGCGCCACGAGGTCGAGCGGGCCTGAGGCTCAGGCGCCGGTCACGAGCTGCTGCAGGGCGCTCACCGCGGCCCGGCGGGGGCGGCCGAGCAGCCCGTGCTGGGACAGCGCCGCCCGCGCCGCGGAGAGGCCCGGCCCGCCGTGCACCCCGCCACCGGGGTGCACGGCGGCGGAGCCGAGGAACACCCCGCGCACGCAGGTCTCGGTGCGGCCCAGGCCCGGCACCGGGCGGAAGATGAGCTGCTGGTGCAGCTGCATGGTGCCGCCGGCGACCGCTCCGCCACCGAGGTTGGCGTCGGCACCCTGCAGGTCCGACGGGCGCTGCACCACGCGACCGACGACGTGGCCCAGCGCGCCGGGAGCGTGCGCCTCCAGGACGGCGTCCATCCGCCCGGCGACCTCGTCGGCGGAGGCGTCGTCGGTGACGCCGCGGGGCAGGTGCGAGTACGACCACGCGCTCTCGGTGCCCGGCGCGGAGCGCGAGGGGTCCGACGTGGTCATCTGGCCGAACAGCAGGAACGGGCTCTGCGGCAGCACCCCGGTCTGCAGATCGGCCATCCACCGCACGAGACCGTCGGCGTCGGCCCCGAGGTGCACGGTGCCGGCGCCGTGGGCGTTCGCCGCGGTCCACGGGATCGGCGCGTCCAGCGCGTAGTTCACCTTCACCACGGGCGTGTCCCACTGGAAGTGCTCGAGGGCGTCCAGCACCGCGCCGGGCACCGCGTGCGCGGGCAGGAGGTCCCGGTACAGCGTCGGCGCGGAGGTGTCGGCGACGACGGCCCGGCGGACGGCGATCCGCTCTCCCCCGGCGGTCCGCACGGCCACCGCCCGGCCGTCGGCCACCTCGATGGCCTCGACCCGCTCCCCGGTGCGGATCACCGCCCCGCCGGCCCGGGCCCGTGCCGCCATCGCCTGGGTGAGCGCGCCGGAACCGCCCACGGGGACCGGGAAGCCGCCGTCCTGGCCGAGCATCGCGAGCAGGTAGCCCATGGCACCGCTGACCGCGGCGTCCGAGGGTGCGTCCCCGTGCATCGCGTTGCCGAGCAGCAGCAGCCGGGCCGACTCGTCACCGAACAGCTCCTCGGCCATCCGTCGGGCGGGCAGCAGGGCGAACCGCGCCATCCGCAGCGCCCCGGCGGTCCCCAGCACACGGGCCAGTCCCAGCGCCCCGCGGACCGGGGGGAACGGGCTGAACAACGCGCGCAGCAGCGGCTCCTTGATGCGCTCGTACTCGTCCACCAGGTCCAGCCACGCCTGCTGGTCGCGCCCGGAGAGGGCGGCAGCGGTGTCCCCCGCCTCGCGGTGCAGGACGGCACCGACCTCGTCGTCGGGTCCTGCGGGGTGGGCGAGCACCGAGGGGGCGTGGGACCAGGCGAGCCCGTGGCGCTCCAGCTCCAGCGACGTGATCGCCGGGGAGGCCACGGCCATCGGGTAGAAGGCGCTGAACAGGTCGGTGGTGAACCCGGGGACCAGCTCGGCCGAGCGGACGGAGCCGCCGACGGTGTCCGCGGCCTCCAGCACCAGGGTGTCCCAGCCCGCGTCGGCCAGGGCGGCCGCCGCCACCAGCCCGTTGTGCCCCGCCCCGATCACGACGGCGTCGACCGCCGCGCCACTGCTGCTCATCGTGGCGACCCTAGACGCGGCGGGTGGGCGCAGCCCGGCGAGCGAACACCCCTCGGGTGGGTCACGCTGGCGGGCGTGAAGCCTCGCGTCGTGCTCGTCACCGGTGCCTCCAGCGGGATCGGCGCGGCCACCGCGGAGCTGTTCGCGGCCCGTGGGGACAGCCTGGTGCTGTGCGCCCGCAGCGAGGACGCGCTCGAGGAGGTGCGCGGGCGGTGCCTCGAGGTGGGTGCCGCGCGGGGTGCGGAGGCCGACGTCGTCGTCACCGACGTCGGCGACCCGGCGCAGGTGCAGGCGGCGGTCGACCACGCCGTGACGCGCTTCGGACGGCTCGACGTGTGCGTGAACGTCGCTGGCATCACCGCCTACGGCGCGCACACCGACACCCCGGCGGAGCAGTTCGAGCAGGTGGTGCGGGTGAACCTGCTGGGGGCCGCGGCGGTCGCCCGTAGCGCGCTCACCGTGTTCCGCGAGCAGGGCGAGGGGACCCTGGTGCTCGTCGGCTCGGTGCTCGGGCGGGTGGCGGTGCCGCAGATGGGCGCCTACGTCGCGTCGAAGTTCGGTCTGCGCGGGCTGACGCGGGTGCTGCAGCAGGAGAACCGTGACCTGCCGCGCGTGCGGGTCACCACCGTGGCCCCGGGTTCGGTGCGCACGGGGATCTACGCGAAGGCGACCGGCGACGGCGAGGCCCCGGCGAGCGCGCCGCCGCCGTCGACCTCGCCGCGCACGGTGGCCCGCACGATCGTCCGGGCCAGCCTCCGGCCCGGCCGCGAGCACGACGTCGACGCCCTCGGTGGGTTGGGCAACCGGGCGCTGCGGGCGGGCTACCTGCTCGCGCCCGGGGCGTTCGACGCCGCCGTCGGTCCGCTGCTGCGCACGTTCAGCCTGGACCCCTCCGACCGCGAGTAGCGGGCTCCGGGTCGCGCCGCGCGGCGTTTCGCGGACGCGGAGCGTGCTCTTCGCGGGGCCAGGACGGTCAGCGCTCGAGCTCGGGGTGCGGGTCGAACACGTTGCCCGGTCCGTCCGGCGAGGGCTGCTGCGCCACTCCGAGGCGGCGCATGAGCGGACCCACCAGCACGTCGTACAGCGACGGGACGACGAGGAAGCCCAGGCGCATGACCTTGTTCAGCAGGCCCCCGAGGACGTCGGCGTCGCGCTCGCGGCGGGGACGGGCAACGGCCTTCGCCACGACCCGGGCGACCCGCTCCGGCGTGGTCGTCGGGGGTGGCGGGGAACCCACCCGGCCCAGGTAGGTGGCGGCCTGGCGGTAGATGGGGGTGGTGATCGCGCCCGGCGCCACCGAGGTGACGTGCACGTCGGGGAGGTCGCGCTGCTCCTGGCGCAGGGACCGCGTGAGCCCGCGCAGGCCCCACTTCGACACCACGTACGAGCCCGCCAGCGGCACCGGCACGCGACCGAGCAGGGAGCCGATGACGACGAGGGTGCCGTGCCGCTGCGCCCGGAACACGATCAGCACGCTGCGGGCGAGCGCCGCGGCGCCGAGCAGGTTGACCGCGACGACGCGGTCGAACACCGCGGTGGGGGTCTGCACGTGGGTGCCGTAGGCCATCACCGCGGCGGAGCTGATGCACACGTCGAGGTGGCCGTGGGCGGCGACCGCGGCGGTCACCACCTCCTCGACGCGGGCGTGGTCGGTGACGTCGAGGACGGCGACGTCGACGGTGGCGCCGCGCTCGCGGCACCGGGCGGCGACCACCTCCAGCGCCTGGGCCGAGCGGGAGCAGAGCACGAGGACGGTGCCGGGGCCGGCCATCCGTTCGGCGCAGGCCCGTCCGATGCCGCTGGAGGCCCCGGTGATGAGGACCACCTGCGCGCTCGTCCCGTCCACGCCGGTGATCCTGCCCGGCGCCGGGTCGGCACGCCGGGGTGGGGCGGGGCCAGGATGGTGGGGTGAGCAGCGTCCCGGAGGGTGTGGCCCCGATGTTGGCCGTGCCCGGTCCCCTGCCCAGCCGCGGGACCTGGGCGCACGAGGTGAAGTGGGACGGGCACCGGGCGCTCGCCCGCGTCGTCGACGGTGTGGTGGTGCTGACCAGCCGCGGCGGGCACGACGTGACCCGGGCGGTGCCGGCCATCGCGGGGCTCGCGGCCGACGTCGGCACCGACGCGCTGCTCGACGGCGAGCTCGTCGCGCTGGACGCCGCGGGCCGGCCGGACTTCGGGCTGCTGCAGCGCCGGATCGGGGCGGGCCGTCCCGGTGGGGTGACCTACCTGGTCTTCGACGTGCTGCACCTGGGCCGCACCTCGCTGCTGGAGCGGCCGCTGCACGAGCGACGGGCCGCGCTGGCGGCCCTGGAGCTGGGCGGGTCGGGATGGGCGGTGCCGGCTCAGCTGGCCGGGGACACCGCCACCGTGCTCGCCGCGGTCGGCGCGCAGGGGCTGGAGGGGATCGTCGCCAAGGAGACGTCGAGCACGTACGTCCCCGGCCGGCGCAGCCCCGCCTGGGTGAAGCTGGTGCACCTGCGCAAGGCCGACGTCGTCATCGGCGGGTGGCAGCCCGGAGCCGGGCGACGGGCCGGGGCGGTGGGCTCGCTGCTGCTCGGCGTGCCCGACGGGTCGGGACTGCGCTACGTGGGCAACGTCGGCACCGGGTTCACCGAGCGGGCCCTGCGCGAGCTCGGGGCCCAGCTCGACGTCCTCACCGCGGACCGCTCCCCCTTCGTCACCGCGGTCCCCGCCGCTCGCGCGCGGGTGGCCCGGTGGGTGCGCCCCGAGCTGTCCGGCGAGGTGGAGATGGCCGCCTGGACCGACGACGGACACCTGCGTCAACCCCGGTGGCGCGGGCTGCGAGACGGGAGTGGGCGTGGCTGAGCGGGACGTGAGCACCGTGCGGGTCGCCGGGCGGGAGCTCCGGGTCAGCAACCTCGACAAGGAGCTGTACCCGGGTTTCACCAAGGCGCACCTCATCCAGCACTACGTCGGCCTGGCCGAGCCGGTGCTCGCCCACGTGGCGGGCCGACCGGTGACCCTGCGCCGCTGGCCGAACGGGGTGCAGGGCAAGTCCTTCGTGCAGAAGCACGCCGCCCGCGACGCCCCCGGGTGGCTGCGCACCGAGGTCGTCACCGGCAGCGAGGACGTGGTGCACGCGGTGCTCGACGAGCCCGCCGCGCTGGTGTGGGCCGCGAACCTCGCGGCGCTGGAGCTGCACGTGCCGCAGTGGCGCTTCGACCCCGGTGGCGACGCACGGCCGCCCGACCTGCTGGTGCTGGACCTCGATCCCGGAGACCCCGCCGACGTGCTCGACTGCGCCCGGGTCGCGCTGCGGCTGCGTGCCGAGCTGGCCGCCGACGGGCTGACCGCGTTCGTGAAGACCAGCGGCGGCAAGGGGCTGCACGTGCTCGTGCCGGTCGTCGAACCGGCGCCGGGGGCGACCTCGGCGTGCGCCAAAGGCCTCGCCCGGCGGCTGGCCGACGACGACGACCGGGTGCTGTGGAAGATGACCCGGGCGCTGCGTCCGGGCAAGGTGTTCCTGGACTGGAGCCAGAACAACCCGGCCAAGACCACCGTGGCCGCGTACTCGCTGCGCGGACGCGACACCCCCACCGTCTCCACCCCCCTGCGGTGGTCCGAGGTCGAGGCCGCCACCGACGCCCGGGAGCTCGTCTTCACCCCCGCGGCCGTCGCCGCCCGGGTGGCCGAGCACGGCGACCTCCTGGCCGGGATGTCCGGGCGGGCGGCCGCGCTGCCCGGCGGCTAGGACCGGCCCCGCAGGCGGCGAGGACGAGGTCGTGGAGGTGTGTCTCGATCGGGCTGCCGGGGGTGGGTGGTGGTCGGCTGCGGTAGGTGTGGCCGGTGGGGGTGGTCGTCCGGACCTCGTGCCCGCCGGGGGTGTCGGTGGCGCGCGCCGACCACCCGGTGGCTTCTTTGGCCTGGTTGCAGGCGGTGCAGAGGCCTTGGCCGTTGGTGGCGTTGGTGGGCCCGCCGTCGCTGTGCCGGTCGACGTGGTCGACGTGGCGGATGGGGGCGTCGCACCAGGGGGTGCGGCAAGTCTGGTCGCGGGTGGTGATGAAGCTGCGCAGTGCGTCGGGGAACCGCCGGCGGTGGGAGTCCATGCCGATCAGTCGGCCGGCGGTGTCGGCATGCAGGCGGCGGATCCACACCCGGGCCCGTTCCACGCCGGTGGCGGGCTCGGTGGTGTCGGTGCTGATCCAGCCACGCACCACTGCCGCCGGCAGGGGCCCGTAGCCGTCGAGGTGGGCGGGGGTGGGGTCCTTCTCGAGCAGGGATGCCTCGGTGATGACCACCCGCACCTCGACGGGCAGGGCGGAGGCCGTGCTCACGCCGGTGACCCGCTCGACCAACGTGTCGGCCATGATCTGCCCGCGGGTGCGGGCGTCGCCGCCGGCGGTGAGGGTGTTGGCGTGGGCGTGCAGGGCGGCAAGCACCCCGACGCCGTCCTTCACCGGGAGCAGCCCGCTCAGGTAGGTCATGGTGTCCGGCGCCGGTCGCAGCGACACCCCGCGCTCGTTGCACGCTCTCGCGGCGCGCCTGGTGGCCGCGGCGGGGTCGAGGCGGTGGGCGATGCGCCGGGTCTGCTGCTCGCAGCCCAGATCACCCAGGGCTTCGAGCCCACCGGGCAGGGCGGCGAGCTCGGTGTCCACCGCGGCCCGGTCCTGCAGGGTCAGGCAGGCGGTCTCCCGGGCCACGATGGTGGCCCGCCACTCCGTGATCTGCCCGCGGTTCAGCGCGAGGTACGTGTTCGGCATCTCCGCCAGCACCCGAGCCAGCCCCAGGAGGCGGGCGGCCCGATTCGGGCTGTACCGCCGGGCCAGCCCGATCTGGGCGGCCACCCCGCGGCCGAGGTCCCGAGCCGGCACCCCGGCGGCCTGCTGCGCCGCCCGCTGGGAGACGTCCAGGTCCACCGAGATCCGCCCCTGGCGGCCCGCCGCCGCACCGCTGAGCTCCTCCAGGGCGCGGAGCTGCTCCACCCGCTCCACGTCATCACCGGGCGCCGACTGCCGCAGCTGCTCCACCCAGGACCGCACCGTCGCGGCCGTCGGCGGGGTGGAGGTCATGGCCTGACAGTACTCGAACGTGTGTTCTACAACAAGGGTTGCGGGGCGGAACCTCAGGTCATCACCGCAGGTCAGCCCGCAGCGGCGGGTGACCTGGTGGATGCAGGTGCTGGCGGTCCGTCGGTAGCCGAGCGACTCGTACAGACGACCCGCTCCCGATGCGTTGGCGGAGTCGGCGCCCAGGCCGGCCGCCTCGAGGCCCTCGTCGCGGAAGCGCTGCATCGAGGCGAGCAGCAGCGCGGTGGCGATGCCGCGCCCCCGGTGGCCGGCGAGGACACCGAGCTGGTCGGTGTACCCCTCGGTGAAACCCTGTGGGCCCCAGTCCTGCTCGTAGGCCACGTTCAGGGCCACCCCGACCACGGCGCCGGTCGCGTCGTCGACGGCGAGGATCGACCACCGCGGCCGGAACGTGTGCGAGTCGATCGACTCCTGCCACGTCTGCGGCGTGGCGTCCACGTGCCCCCAGTGCTCCCGGAAGGCGTCGTCCAGCACGGCGTGCACCTCGGCCGAGCGCTCGGTGTCCCAGTCGCACAGGCTGGTTCCCGCCACGGGGGGCACCTGGACCGGTCCGTCCAGGCGCTGCGACAGCTCCACGAAGTACCGCTCGACGGCCAGACCGTGGCGGACGGCGAGGTCGCGCACGTCGCCCTGCCCGGTGGGCACGAGCATGCGCATCACCAGCGGACCGTGACCGGGCGCGCGGGTGGCGTCGTCCCAGGCTCGTCCGTGCGCGAGCTCCCAGGCGAGGACAGCCCGTCCGATCCCCTCCCTGCGTCGTCGCGGGTGGACCGCGCCCCCCAGGTGGACGCCCCGCTGCTCGGTGACCGCCCGGTTGCAGCCCGCCCACGCCATGGCCCCGACGGCACCGTCGGCATCGAGGCCGACGAGCACGTCCTGCGCCGGCACCGACCGGGGGGAGTCGAAGTACTCCGCCAGGTCGGCCTGCGACATCCGCTCGGGGTTGTCGTCGTGGGTCGCGCACTCCTCGAGGAACGCGGCGACCGCGGGCAGGTCGAGGCGGGCGACCCGGTGCCACCACAGCCCCGGCAGTCCGTCGAGCGCTGCTCGCGCCTGCAGCTCGTCCACCTACCGCACCCTGGCCGCGGCGGGAGCGTCGCGCAAGCGAGTTCCTAGCCGCTGGCCGCGACGATCCGTCGGAGCACCCGCACGGCGATGACCAGCGACAGCGCGGCCAGGGGGAGCTCGACGGCGACCGCCAGGACCAGTGCGGTGAGACGCGCGCTGCCGTGGGGGGACGTCACCACGTCGAACCAGGCGTCGGTGGTGAGCAGCGCGGCCGTGGACGCCGCGGTGAGGACCACCCAGGGACTGCGCCGGACGATGAGGACACCGGTCACCAGCAGCGCCGCGACGAGGCCGAGGTCGAACCCGACCCAGGCGAGGTCGTAGTTGGCCGCGACCTGGCGCTCGGGCAGCACGACGGCCAGGTAGCCCACCCACGGCACCAGCACCAGCGCCGCCAGCAGGTACAGGTGGCCGATCCGACCGACGAACCGCACGGGTGCGGCGGTCGGTCCGGGGGAGCTGGTCGTCGTGCTCATGTCCAGGGCAACGCCACGGCAGGTCCGGCGCGTTCCCGGCCGCTGCCGTCCCCACCCACGGACGCACGACGGCCGGGGTCGCGGGGACCCCGGCCGTCTGCGGTGGAGCGGGAGCGTCAGCGGGCGACGGCCGACTCCGACTCCGTGGACTCCTCCTCCGCGAAGGACGGATCCTCCACCTCGCTCTTGATGCGAGCGATCTTGAAGATCACCAGGCCGAAGGCCGCCTTGGCCAGGATGTCGGCCAGGGAGTAGCCGACCTGGCGGGCGACGAACGCGTTGGCCCCATCGAAGCCGAAGACCGGGAACAGGTACGCGATGGGGTACACGCCCCACAGGCCGACGAGCATGATCCGGAGCTTGCTGACGGTGCCCCGGACCTCGGGCGGCTGGCGGTCGAGCGACTTGCTGAGCTCCACGAACAGCACGTACAGCAGGTACAGGAACGGGATCGTGGACAGGGTGCCCCAGATCAACCGGGTGCTGATGTCCGTGGTCAGCTCGCCCGGGTACCCGAGGATGATCATGAGGGCGGACGCCGGGACGAGCTTGAACAGCAGGCTCTTCTGCACGGCCTTGGCCAGCGCGAGCACCGCGATCGTCTCCACCAGCAGCAGCGGCACCGTGAGGAACCAGTCGACGTACCGGTAGGCCTCGTTGAACTCGACGTTGGTCAGGGTGAACGTCCCCGTCCCGCCCTGGCTGTCCGTCGTGTAGCTCTCCTTGAAGTTGTTGAAGATCCGGAGATAGTGGTAGGTGGCGATGAAGCAGACGGTGGCGCTCACGATGAGTGCGTTCCGGTAGCGCTTCAGCACGCGGCGCTGCGAGATCACCAGGTAGAGGCCGGTGAACCCCAAGCTGGCGATCGCGAGCGAGAACAAGTTGTAGACCGAGTCGTACTGTCCCGAGGTCAGCTCGGTGACCTGGATTCCCTGGGCGACGTTCACGTCGTTCCCTCCTGTACGGGTGGACGGGCGTGCCGGGTCCGGCCGCCGTTCAGCGACGACCGTCGCCACGTGCCGGACGGTCGCTCACCGGGCCAGCGGGCCTGTCGGAACAGGACTTTCGGCTCGATGATCACACTGTGGGGGGTGCCGGATGACCTCGCAACCGGAAGCACCCCCACCCTGCCCGGGTCGGGTCCGGGAGACCCGGCGCGCTCGGTTCCGGAGGTGCATCCTCTGGGGGTGAGCACCCTGCGCACTGCCTCGCCCGTGGACCGCGGTGGGCCGTGGAACGTGCGTCACGCCGCCGCGGCGACCGGTCTCGTCTCGGCGGGGCTCCTCGCGGCGGCGGCGGTGGTCGGCACGGCGGTCCCCGTCACCGGGGCGGCCGGGCCCGTGCTGCTCGTGGTGGCCGGGCTGCTCGGGCTGCCCCACGGGGCCGTGGACCACCTCGCCATGGGTGTGAGCCGGGAGCACCCGGTGCGCCTCGTCCTGCTCGTCGGGTACGCGCTGCTCGCCGTCGCGGTCGCGTGGACGGCGCTGCTGCTCCCGGTGCCCACCGTGCTCGCGCTGCTCGTGCTCTCCTGCGCCCACTTCGCGGAGGGCGAGGTCGCGTTCTCCCGGCTGCGCGGTCGGCCGTCCCCACCGCTCACCGCGGCCGCGCTCGGCACCGCCGTCGTCACGCTGCCCGTGCTGCTGCGGCCCGAGGCGGTCCGTCCCGTCCTCGACGGGCTCGATCCCGGTCTGGCCCCGGTGCTCGCCGAGATCCGTGGCCCTGCGCTGGTGCTGACCGCGGTCCTGGTCGTCCTCGGGGTCGGGGCGGGCGTCCGCCGGCGTGCGTGGGGCCCGCTCACCGAGCTCGTGCTCGTGGTCGTGGCGAGCCTCGCCGCTCCCCCGCTGCTCGTGTTCGCCACCTGGTTCGGAGCCTGGCACGCCCCCCGACACCTGGTCCGGCTGCTCGACCTCGACGGCGCCGGGACCACCCGCGCGCGCCTGGTCCGCCTCGCGCGGGCGGCGCTGCTGCCCACCCTCGGCGCGCTGGCCGGGCTGGGCGCGCTCCTGGCGGTCAGCGGGTCGGTGCCGGCGTCGGTGCTGGTGGTGCTCCTGGCCCTCACCGTCCCGCACTCCGCCGTGGTCGCCCGGCTGGGGCGGACCGCGCGACCGGGTTGACCCCGCGCCGGCGGTGACGGTGTGCTCCCCGGGCCCGCCCGGACCGGGCCTGGCAGCATCAACCGGACGAACGGCCGGCACCTGAAGCGCACGGCCGTCGTGACGGGAAGAGGTTCGCGATGAGCAGGGCGTACGGGTTCGAGGCTTTCGGCGGTCCGGAGACCGAGATCTGGTTCGACCGGGACGAGCCGACCCCCGGGCCGAGCGAGCTGGTGATCGCCGTGCACGCGTTCGGCGTGAACCCGGTCGACTTCAAGATCCGCTCCGGGGCCATGACGGGGCCGGACGCGCAGACGTCGTTCCCGCAGGCGCTGGGCAACGAGGCCTCCGGCGTGGTCACCGCGGTCGGCTCCGACGTCGACGGCTTCAGCGCGGGTGACGAGGTGTTCGGCCCCACCGCGGCCGAGCACGGGGCCTACGCCGAGCACGCGGTGCTCTCCGCCGCCGGGTGCGTGCGCAAGCCGCAGCAGGTCAGCCACGTCGACGCGGCCGCGCTGCCCGTCGCCGCCGGCACCGCCTGGGACTGCCTCGAGCGCCTCGCCGTGGCCGAGGGCGGCACGCTGCTGCTCAACGGGGCGGGCGGCGGGGTCGGCGTGGCCGCCCTGCAGCTGGCCCGTGACCGCGGCATCGCCGTGTTCGCCACCGCCAGCGAGAGCAAGCGACCGATGGTGGAGAGCCTGGGCGCCACGCTGATCCCCTACGACACCGGTGACGTCGTCGAGCAGGTCCGCGCGATCCTGCCCGGCGGGGTCGACGCCGTCCTCGACGCGGTGGGCGGGGAGTCGCTGCGCGCGGTGGCGATCCTGGTCACCGACCCGAAGCGCATCGTCTCGATCGCCGACCCGGCGGTGGAGCAGCTCGGTGGGTCGATGCTGGTGAACAGCGGCGCCGGCCTGGCGCAGCTCGCCGAGATGGTCGCCGACGGCAAGCTCGACCCCAAGGTCACCGAGACCTACGCCTTCGACGACGCGCCGCAGGCGCTGCGTGCCGTCGAGTCCGGGCACGTCCTGGGCAAGATCGTCGTCGACGTGGCCGGGGCCACCCGGGGCTGACCCACCACGGACGGGGCGGCGGACCCGGTCGGGCCCGGCCCGACAGCCGCCTCCGGTGGAAGTGTCGGGGTCGTCTGCCAGGCTGGTGACGTTCCGCCCGACCACCCCGAGGAGACGAGCGTCGTGGAGCAGCAGGCTGTGGCAGCGCACGCCATCCGTGCGACCGGGCTGGTCAAGCGCTACGGCGACGTCACCGCGCTCGACGGGGTGGACATCACGGTCCCCACCGGCACCGTGCTGGGCCTGCTCGGACCCAACGGGGCCGGCAAGACCACGGTGGTCCGCATCCTCACCACCCTGCTGCGGCCCGACTCCGGGACGGCGGAGGTCGCGGGCACCGACGTCCTGGCCGACCCCCGTGCCGTGCGCCGCAAGATGGGCCTGTCGGGGCAGTACGCGGCGGTCGACGAGTACCTGACGGGGTTCGAGAACCTCGACATGATCGGCCGGCTGTACCACCTGGGGCGCAAGCGCTCCCGCGAGCGGGCCCGCGAGCTGCTCGAGCAGTTCTCCCTCAGCGACGCGGCCGACCGTCCCTCGCGGACATACTCCGGTGGCATGCGTCGCCGTCTCGACCTCGCCGGCGCCCTGGTCGCCTCGCCCCCGGTGCTGTTCCTCGACGAGCCGACCACCGGGCTGGACCCGCGCAGCCGTACCGAGATGTGGTCGGTCATCCAGCAGCTCGTGGCCGACGGCACCACCCTGCTGCTGACCACGCAGTACCTGGAGGAGGCGGACCTGCTGGCCGACGACATCGTGGTCATCGACCACGGCCGGGTCATCGCCCAGGGCACCGCCGACCAGCTCAAGACGCAGGTGGGGGGCGAGCGGCTGGAGATCACCGTCTCCGACCCCGCCACGCTCGCCGCCACCGGGGAGCGCCTGGCCCCGCTCGGGGTGGCGGCCCCGGTCCTCGACCAGAACCGGCGATCGCTGCTGATGCCGGTCACGGGCGGGGTGGGGGCGTTGCGGGAGGCCCTGCGGCTGCTCGAGGAGGACGGGACGTCGGTGGACGACGCCGGCGTGCGCCGTCCCACCCTGGACGACGTGTTCCTCACCCTGACCGGGCACGGGCCCGCCGGGGACGCGAACGAGAAGGAGTCCTGATGAGCGCGCTGGACACGCTGAGCGACGCCGGCGTCGTCGCCAAGCGGAACCTGATCAAGATCAAGCGGGTGCCGGACCTGCTGGTCTTCACCACGCTCTCGCCGATCATGTTCGTGCTGCTGTTCGCCTACGTCTTCGGCGGGGCGATCGACACGACCTCCGGCGGCGCCGGGTACCGGGAGTTCCTCATCGCCGGGATCTTCGCCCAGACCGTGGTCTTCGGGGCGACGCTGACCGGGGCCGGGCTGGCGGAGGACGTGAAGAAGGGCATCATCGACCGCTTCCGCTCGCTGCCGATGTCGTCGTCGGCGGTGCTCGCCGGCCGGACGCTCTCCGACGTGGTGAACAACGTCATCACGCTGCTCGTGATGGGCGTCACCGGGCTCATCGTGGGGTGGCGCATCCGCACTTCGTTCCTGGATGCCCTGCTCGGCTTCCTGCTGCTGCTCGTCTTCGCCTACGCCATCTCCTGGGTGATGGCCTGGGTGGGGCTGCTGGTGCCGAGCCCCGAGGTGGTGAACAACGCGTCGTTCATCGTCATCTTCCCGCTCACGTTCGTGGCCAACACCTTCGTGCCGCTGAGCACGCTGCCCGGTCCGCTGCGGGCGTTCGCCGAGTGGAACCCGGTCTCCGCGGTCACCCAGGCAGCACGGAACCTGTTCGGCAACCCCAACCCCGACCCGACGGCACCGGTGTCGGGGGCGTGGTCCCTGGAGCACCCCGAGCTGTACACCCTGCTCTGGGCGGCCGCGGTGCTGGCGGTCTTCGTTCCGCTGGCGACCTGGCAGTACAAGCGGGCCACCAGCCGCTGACCCCGGTGCACGGGGGCGTCGCTCAGTGCGCGAGCAGCTTGACCCCCACCACGAGCAGGCCGAGACCGACCTCGGCCGCGACCACGAGCACCTTGGCCGGCCAGGAGATCCGGGCCCGGCGCACGGCGAGCAGCCCCACGACGGCCAGGGTGAGCACCTGGGCGCCCGCGGCCCAGGCGAGCGCCGTGCCGAGCTCCCACCACCCGAGCCCGGCCGCCCCCAGCAGCAGCAGCGGGGTCACCGCGGTGGCGAGGATCTCGCTGCGGCTCGAGAGCAGCGAGTGCAGCAGCACCGACGGCGGGGGCGTGCCGTGCGCCGCGAGGTGTGCGGTCACGTCGGCGAACAGGCTCGCCAACCACAGCGACACCACCGTGACCGCGACGGTCACCGCCGCGGACAGGGCCGTGCCGTCGTGTCCCGGGTCGACGAGGGTGACCAGCGACGCGAGCACGGCCACCGTGCCGTAGACCCGCTCGCGCAGGTGCTCGGCCGCCACCTCCGGGCTGGCTCCGTCCGCGCCGCGGGCCGAGCCACGTGCTCGTCCCGGTCGGCGCGACGCACGGCCGGGACCGCTCACGTCCGGCACCGGTCCACTCAGGGCTTCGTCGGCTCGGGGTCGGTGGTGTCGGGTTCGCTGGTGTCGGGTTCGGTGATGTTCTGCAGCCGGACCTGCCCCCGGGCCAGCAGCCGGCCCTGCTCGTCGGTGATGCGGACCTCCCACAGCTGCTGGCGGCGGCCCCGGTGGATGGGCGTGCCGACCGCGGTCAACGTCCCCTCGCGGGACGGTCGCAGGAAGTCCGTGCAGTTGTTCACCCCGACGACCTGTCCGCCCGCGCCGAGCCACACGGCCCCGGCGATGCTGGCGACGGTCTCCACCACGGCGCAGTGCACGCCGCCGTGGGTGATGCCGTAGGGCTGCATGAGGTGCGGCCCGAGGGTCCACTCGGCGCGCACCTCGTCGGCCTCGAGGCTGGTGAACCGCAGCCCGATCAGCTTGCCGAACCCGGTGTGCATCCCGCCGTTCAAGGATTCCAGGTCGAGCGTCGGACCCGGGTTGCTCATGCCGGCACGGGCGTCGCGCGCGTGGTCACCGAGGTGGCGACCACGGGGGCCTGACGGATGGTCTGCAGCACCACGCAGTACCGCTCGGTGAGCTTGACCAGGGTCGCCACGGTCTCGGCGTCGGCGTCGGTCTCCAGCTCGAAGCTCATGCGGATGTCCTGGAAGCCGACGGGCGCGTCCTTGGCCACGCCGAGGGTGCCGCGGAAGTCGAGGTCGCCTTCGGCGCGCACCGCCCCGGAGCGCACGGTCACCCCCATGGAGGTGGCCACGGCGCGCAGCGTCACCCCGGCACAGGCCACCAGCGCCTGGAGCAGCATGTCGCCGGAGCACGCGAAGCTCCCGTCACCACCGCTGGCCTCGTGCAGCCCGGCCTCGACCAGGGCGCGGCCGGTCTGCACGGAGCAGGTCACGCCGTCGCCGTCGAGGCTGCCGGAGGCGTGCATCGTGACGACGGCGGACCCGGCGTCCTCCCGGTAGCGGTCCTTGAGCGGGTCCTGGGCGGCCTTCAGCGCGGTCTTGTCCATGTCCGCCACCCTAGGCACGACTGCCGGCGCCGCATTCCCCAGGCCACCCGCAACCGGGTGTCGCCATGCCGGACCTCGCGGTGGGCCGACCCCGGGATCACCGCCGCCGGGCCGCCAGCTGCACCGCGACGCACTCGGCGTGCGGGACCAGGCTGCAGGTCGAGCAGTACTCGGGCTCGCTCCCGGGCGGCGGGCACTGGTACGCCAGGCAGCACCCGGACTTCTGCCCGACGAGAACGACGCCACCGCCCGTCCCCCGGGCGTCGACGAGGTCGAGCCGCGGCCGGGTCCGCCACGGCGCGTCGGGCACCTGCACCGCCGCCCGCAGCTCGGTGACGACCGACCCGGTCGCGGGCAGGTCGACCCGGTCCAGCAGCGCGAGCCCCAGGGTGTCGCCGATCTCCGCCCACAGCGTGGTCGACCCCACCCGGGCCAGGCGTCGGGTGCGCACCACCAGCGGCTGCGCCACGGCGACGAGCGCCGCCACCGCCCGCGACCGGACCTCGTGCTGGTCGGCCACGACCGTCACGCCCGCCTCACCCGCCCAGGGGTGGTCCGCCGCCACCACCACGCCGGGGTCGCCCAGGTCCACCCGGTCGAACCAGCCGCCCCGGTGCACCCCCCAGCGCAGCCCCTCCGCGCGGGGGACGAGCCCGACCCGGGCGGTGGCGAGGCCGAAGCCGACCGCCCCCGCGAGCGAGCCCGCGCTCCACCCCACGACCCACTTCGCCGCCGCCTGCGGGGTCGCGGACCGGTCCCGGCACAGCGCCGCGTGCATCGCCTCCAGCGGGCTGTCCGCCGCCACGAGCTGGGCGAGGTCGAGCCACGCCTCCGGCGGCGGTGACGCAACCCCGGTGTGGACGCGGAGGGGGCCGTCGAGCCAGGCACGGTGCGGCAGCATGATGAGGTGAGGTTACCCTCAGCTGTGCTTCCGACGACGTGACCGCCCGGAGCCCGGGGTCACGGTGCCGGGTCAATGGTGCCGGGTTCACGGTGCCGGGTTCACTACGGGCAGTAGTACTGCGGGGTACGATCGTCGTCATGTCGGGGATGGGCGATCTCGAGCGCGCCGTGATGGAGCAGCTGTGGTCCGCGTCCGAGCCCCGGACGGTCCGGCAGGTGCACGAGGCGCTGGTCGACCGCGGGCTCGCGTACACCACCGTGATGACCGTGCTCCAGCGGCTGGCCAAGAAGGGCCTGGTCACCCAGGAGCGCGACGAGCGGGCCCACCGGTACGCGGCGAGCCGCCCCCGCGAGGAGCTCGTGGCCGGGCTCATGGTCGAGGCGCTGAGCCAGAGCGACGTGCGCGGGAGGCAGGCGGCGCTGGTCAGCTTCGTCGGCCAGGTCAGCACCTCGGAGGCGGCCGCGCTGCGGGCCGCCCTGGCGGCGCTGGAGGTCTGATGTCCGCCGTGCCCGTGGCCGTGCTGAGCATCCTGACCCTGCTGCTGGTCGGGCCGGTTCCCGCTGCCCTGGCCCGGGCCCGGTGGCCGTTGCACTGCCCGCGCGCCGCGCTGGTGCTGTGGCAGTCCGTGGCGCTGGCCGCGGTCCTCTCGGCGTTCGGGGCGGGCCTCGCCATCGCCAGCCGGCTCCTCGTCCCGGACGCCGAGGGCCACCCCACCACGAGCCCGGACGCGGAGGTCGCCCGGCTGGGCCTCCCGCTGTGGTTGCTGTACGTCCTGGTGCTGGCGCTGACCCTCGTGGTCGGGGCCCGGCTGCTCGTCACCCTGGTCTCGGTCGCCGTCCGCACCCGGCGGCTGCGTGAGCAGCACCGTGACCTGGTCGACCTGCTCGACAACGAGCACGTGCCGCAGCTGCACGGGCGGCGCGCCGACCTGCGGGTGCTGGCCGCGGCGCAGCCACTGGCCTACTGCCTGCCCGGGCTCCGCGCGCGCGTGGTGGTCAGCGACGCGACCCTCGACGCCCTGGAGCCGGAGGAGCTCCGCGCCGTCCTGGCCCACGAGCGCGCCCACCTGCGGGCACGGCACGACCTCGTCCTGGAGGCGTTCGTGGTGCTGCACACCGCCTTCCCACGCGGGGTGCGTAGCCAGTCCGCGCTCGCCGCGGTCACCCTGCTGGTGGAGCTGCTGGCCGACGACGCCGCCGTGCGCCGGGCCGGGCCCGGCCCGCTGGCTCGTGCCCTGGTGACCTGCTCGGCCGGTGCCACGCCGTACGGGGCGCTCGCCGCCGGCGGTCCGCACACCCTCGTGCGCGTGCAGCGCCTGGCGGCCGGCCTGCACGCTCGACGCGGCACCGCAGGCGTGGTCTACGGGTGCTCCGCCGCCATCCTGGTCGTGCCCACCCTGGCGGTCGCGGTGCCGTGGTTGACCGAGATCACCCGCCTGCTCACCTGAGGTTCACCGGGGTGCGCGGCGTGCGTCGATGACCCCGGTGTCGAAGCCGGCCAGGTGCAGCCCGCCGTGGAACCGGGCGTGCTCGATCTTGAGGCAGCGGTCCATGACGACCTCCAGGCCCGCGGCCCCGGCGTCGGCCGCGACGTCGTCGTCCCACAGCCCGAGCTGCATCCAGAACGTGGTCGCCCCGACGTCGATCGCGTCCTGCAGCACGCCCGGCACGTCGGAGAGCCTGCGGAACACGTCCACCACGTCCGGCACCACGGGCAGCTCGGCCAGTGACGGGTAGGACGGGTCGCCCATGATCCGGGTCTCGTTGGGGTTCACGAAGTACACGCTGTACGGGGTGCTCGCCCGCAGGTAGGTGGAGACGAAGTAGCTGGCCCGTGCCGGGTTGTTCGAGGCGCCGACGATGGCGATCGTCTTGCTGCGGGCCAGGATCCGCTGCCGCTCGGCGGGGCCGGGGCCGGTCCAGGTGCGCTCGTCGGTGCCGGTCATGCGGTCTCCTCGGTTGCGGTGGCGGTCGTGAGGGCCTGGTCGAGGTCCCAGAGGATGTCCTCGACGTCCTCGATGCCCACGCTGATGCGGATGAGGTCCTCCGGGACGCCCGCCGTCTCGAGCTGGGCGGCCGACAGCTGCTGGTGCGTGGTGGAGCCCGGGTGGATGACGAGGGTCCGCACGTCGCCGATGTTGGCGAGGTGGCTGCACAGCTGCACCGACTCGATGAACTTCTGCCCGGCGGCGCGCCCGCCCCGCACGCCGAAGCTGAACACCGCGCCCGGGCCGGTCGGGGTGTAGCGCGCCGCCCGCTCGTGGTGCGGGTGGCTCGGCAGGCCGGCCCAGCGCACGTAGGTGATCCGGTCGTCGGCCTCGAGCCACTCCGCGACGGTGCGCGCGTTGGCCAGGTGGGCGTCCATCCGCTGGGGCAGCGTCTCCACGCCCTGGATGAGCTGGAACGCCGACTGCGCGGGCAGGGCCGCGCCGATGTCACGCAGCTGCTCGCTGCGCAGCTTGGTCAGGAAGCCGTACTCGCCGAAGTTGCCCCACCAGGAGAGGCCCCCGTAGCTCTCCACCGACTCGGTCATCTGCGGGAAGCGGCCGTTGCTCCAGTCGAAGGTGCCCGCCTCGACGACGACCCCGCCCAGGGTGGTGCCGTGCCCGCCGAGGAACTTGGTCGCCGAGTGCACCACGATGTCGGCACCGTGCTCGATGGGCCGGCAGATCCACGGTGTCACCGTCGTCGCGTCGACCACCAGCGGGATGCCGTGGCGGTGGGCCACCTCGGCGAGGCCCGCCAGGTCGGCGACCTCGCCGGAGGGGTTGCTCACCACCTCCGCGTACAGGCACTTGGTCTGCTCGGTGATCGCGGCCTCGTAGTCGGCCGGGTCGGTGCCGCCGACGAACGTGGTGGCCACGCCGAAGCGACGCATCGTCACGTCGAGCAGGGTGATCGTGCCGCCGTACAGGCTGGCGGCGGAGACGATGTGGTCCCCGGAGCCGCACAGCGCGGCGAACACGAGGAACTCCGCGGACAGGCCGCTCGCCGCGGCGACCGCACCGATGCCGCCGTCCAGGCTGGCCATCTTCTCCTCGAAGGCGGCGACGGTCGGGTTGGCGATCCGGCTGTAGATCGTCCCGTACTTCTGCAGGGCGAACAGGCTGGCCGCGTCCTGGGTGTCGGTGAACACGAAGCTCGTGGAGGCGTAGATCGGCTGCGCCCGGGCGCCGGTCTCCGGGTCGGGCCGGGTGCCCGCGTGCAGGGCGCGCGTGCGCAGACCCCAGTTCCTGTCGCTCATGCCAAGGACAAGCCACGGGGACGGCGACAACTTCCCGGCAGAGCAAGTTACTCGCGAGTAACATTGCTGCCGAGACGGTCACCGCACCCCCAGGAGGACCCCGTGAGCACCGGAACCACCAACCCGACCACCGCCGACATCACCCGGGTCCTGGACGGGCGCTGGGCCCACGTGCGCGCGCAGGCCCGGGACGTCCTCGGGAGCGAGCGGTTCGCACCGAGGTACGGCGAGGACGCCGAGACCGCCCGCACCCGGATCACCGGCCTGGCCCGGGAGCTCGCCGCGGCCGGCCAGTCCGGCCTCGGCTTCGACACCCGCTGGGGTGGGGGCGGCGACCTGGGCGGCTCGGTCGCCTCCATCGAGATGCTGGCGTTCGGCGACCTGTCGCTGATGGTGAAGGCGGGCGTGCAGTGGGGCCTGTTCGGCGGGGCCGTGCAGGCCCTGGGCACCGAGCGCCACCACGCCGCGCTGCTGCCGGACATCATCTCGATGGACCTGCCCGGCTGCTTCGCCATGACCGAGACCGGGCACGGCTCCGACGTGCAGAACCTGCGCACCACCGCGACGTACGACCCGGCGACGGAGACCTTCGACCTGCACACCCCGCACCAGGCTGCGCGCAAGGACTACATCGGCAACGCCGCCCGCGACGGCCGGATGGCGGTGGTCTTCGCCCAGTTGGTCACCGGGGGCGAGTCCCGCGGCGTCCACGCCTGGGTCGTGCCGATCCGCTCCGCCGACGGCGCCCACCGCGACGGCGTCACCATCACCGACGACGGACCCAAGGCCGGTCTCAACGGGGTCGACAACGGGCGCCTCTCCTTCGACCACGTCGCCGTCCCCCGCGACGCGCTGCTCGACCGGTACGCCCAGGTCGCCGCGGACGGCAGCTACACCTCCGCCATCGAGAACCCGTCGCGCCGCTTCTTCACCATGCTGGGCACGCTCGTGCGCGGTCGGGTCAGCGTCGGCGGCTCGGCCGGCTCCGCCACCAAGGTCGCCCTCGACATCGCGGTGCGCTACGGCGACACCCGGCGGCAGTTCACCGCTCCCGGCGCCGAGCGCGAGGTGGTGGTGCTCGACTACCTGGCCCACCAGCGCACGCTGCTGCCCGCCCTGGCCGCCACCTACGCGCTGCACTTCGCGCAGGAGGAGCTCACCGCGACGATGCACGACGTGCTCAGCGGCCCCGGGCCGACCGACGAGGACGCGCAGCGCGAGCTGGAGTCGCGTGCAGCGGGGCTCAAGGCCGCGAACACCTGGCACGCCACCCGCACCATCCAGCGCTGCCGCGAGGCGTGCGGCGGGGCCGGCTACCTCGCGGAGAACCGGCTGCCCCAGCTCAAGGCGGACACCGACGTGTTCACCAGCTTCGAGGGCGACAACACCGTTCTGATGCAGCTGGTGGCCAAGGGCCTGCTCACCGGGTACCGCGAGGACTTCATGGACCTGTCGTCGTTCGGCAGGCTCACCTTCGGTGCGGAGCAGGTGCGGGAGGTGGTCCTCGAGCGCACGGGCGCACGGGCGGTCCGGCAGCGCCTCGTCGACGCCGTGCCCGGCCGGGGCGAGGAGGAGCTCCCGCTGCGCGACCGCGACTGGCAGCTCGCCCTGCTCGCCGACCGGGAGAAGCACCTGCTCGACGGGGTGGTCCGGCGGCTGCGCGGCGGGCGCGGCGACCGGGCGTTCGCGGTGTTCAACGCCGCGCAGGACCACGTGCTGAAGGTGGCCCACGCCCACGTCGACCGCGTGGTGCTCGAGGCGTTCGCAGCCGGAGTGCAGCGCTGCAGCGACCCCGGTGCCCGCGCACTGCTGGAGCGGCTGTGCGACCTGCACGCGCTGAGCGTGATCGAGGCCGACAAGGGGTGGTTCCTCGAGCACGGGCGGCTCACCCCGGCGCGCTCCAAGGCGGTGACCGCCGCGGTGAACGAGCTGTGCGCCGAGCTGCGACCCGACGCGGTCACCCTGGTCGACGCGTTCGCGATCCCCCGGGCGTGGATGGCCTGCGCGATCCTCGACGAGGAGCCCGCCCGCCAGGAGGCCACGCACCGCGAGGACCTGCGCACCGAGCAGGGCCCGGTCGGCGCCGGGGCGACCGCCACCGACGTGGAGGTCCCCCCCGGGCAGTAGTCGCGACCTCGGTCCCGACCTCGGCTCCGACCTCAGCTCCGACCTCGGGGGGCCACGACCGGTGTGCGATGACACAGGTCGCACTGCTCCTCGCGCGGGCCGCCACGACGTATGGTTGGCCGGTCGCACTCGCGACAGCTCCACCCCCACGGTGCTGCGCGGCCCCCCCGCCGTTCGCGCCCGGCTCGTCTCACCTGCGCACTGCTCGACAGTGCTGCTCTCCGCGACGCGCCTCGTCCCGGAGAGGTCTTCCGTGCTGTCTGTCACCCCTGAATCCCCCCAGTCCCCCGTCCCCACCGAGCCCGTCACGTTCGCCGGGCTCGGCCTGCCGTCGGCCCTGGTCTCCGTGCTCACGAAGGCCGGCATCACCACGCCGTCGGACATCCAGGCCGCCGCGATCCCCGACGCGCTCGCCGGCCGCAACGTCCTGGGCCGCGCCCAGACCGGCTCCGGCAAGACGCTGGCCTTCGGCCTGCCGATGCTCAACCGCCTCGCGTACACCTCCCCCACCGCCGGGGCCCGCGCCGCGGCCGGACGTCCCCGCGCGATGGTGCTGGTCCCCACCCGTGAGCTGGCCTTCCAGGTCGTCGACTCCCTCACCGCTTACGCCGATGCGCTCGGGTTGTCCGTCCGGCCGTTCGTCGGCGGCACCCCGTTCGGCAAGCAGGTCGACCAGCTGCGCCGCGGCGTCGACGTCCTCGTCGCCACCCCGGGTCGTCTCGGTGACCACCTCCGCCAGGGCACCTGCTCGCTGGAGGCCGTCGAGATCACCACGCTCGACGAGGCGGACCAGATGGCGGACATGGGCTTCCTGCCCGAGGTGAAGCAGCTGCTCTCCCAGACGGCGCCGGACGGGCAGCGCATGCTGTTCTCGGCGACCCTCGAGCGTGAGGTGCAGGTGCTGGTACGGCTGTTCCTGGCCGACCACGTCACCCACTCCACGCAGGACGCGACCGCCAGCGTCGACACGATGGAGCACCACGTGCTGCTGGTCGACCGCGGCGAGAAGGACGCGGTCCTGGCCCGGATCGGGGCCCGCGAGGGTCGCACGATCATGTTCGCCCGCACCAAGCTGGGCGCCGAGGGCATCACGGAGCGCTTGCGCGCGGAAGGGGTCACCGCCGAGTCCCTGCACGGTGGCAAGGCGCAGAACCAGCGCACCCGCGTGCTCGAGCGCTTCAAGACCGGCCGCACCCCCGTGCTCGTGGCGACGGACGTGGCGGCTCGCGGCATCCACGTGGACGGGATCAGCCTGGTCGTCCACGTCGACCCGCCCGCCGACGCCAAGGACTACCTGCACCGCGCCGGCCGCACCGCGCGGGCCGGCGAGTCCGGCACCGTGGTGACCATCGTGCTGCCCAGCCAGAAGCGCACCGTCCGCAAGCTCACCCTCTCCGCCGGGGTCAACCCACGGGCGACGACGGTGCGACCGGACTCCGCCGAGCTGACCGACATCACCGGCGCCCGTGAGCCCTCCCGCGAGCCGCTGCCCGTCATCGCCAGCAGCGAGCGCGAGCGGCCCCGCGGTGCCGGTCGACCCGGCGGCGGGTACCAGGGTGGCACTCCGCGCTCCCCCTCCGGCAGCGGGTACCAGGGCAGCAACCCCCGTACCGGCTCCGGCGGCTACCAGGGCAGCAACCCGCGCACCGGCGGGGGGCGTCCGGAGGGCGGACCGCGTCGCGACGGTGGGCGACCCGCTGCGCGCACCGGCGGCTCGTCGCACCGCGACGGCGCGCCGTCCCGATCGCGCTCCGAGCACCGGTCGTCGACCCCGGCCCCCGAGCGCGGCGCCGCCCGCCCGTCGGGCAGCGCCGGCTTCCGCAGCCGCTCCAGCGAGCGCAGCTACGACAGCATTCCGCCCGCGCGCGACTGAGCCCCGTCGGTAGCCTCGTCCGCAGGTACTCCAGTCCCGACACCCCACCCGAGGAGCGCACCGTGGCGTCGATGATCAGCAAGCTGGCGCGGTTCGCGGCCAGCCCGCAGGGCAAGCAGGCGTTCGCCAAGGCGAAGGACTACGCGTCCAAGCCCGAGAACCGGGCCAAGATCGAGCAGGCCCGACAGAAGCTGGTCGACAAGCGCAAGGGCTCGCGCGGAACCGGCCGGTCGGGCACGCCCGAGTAGCTCGCGCTCCGGCGAGGTCGGCGGCGTGACGCACTGTCGCGGCCCGACCGCGGTCGGGCCGGGACAGGTCGTAGCTCAGTCGAGGAAGATGTCCGGCACCAGCTGGTCGTCGGTGCCCTCGGAGTAGCCGGACAGGTCGGTGATCCCGGCGCCGGCGAGCACCTCGTCGTCGAGCAGGCTCTCGCCCGTCGTCGCACGGTCGGTGGTGCACAGCACCACGTGGGCGGCGTCGGCGACGATCTCCGGGGTGCGCGAGCGCGCCATCGCGTCATCCCCGCCGAGCAGGTTCTGCACCGCAGCGGTGGCGATGATGGTGCGCGGCCACAGGGTGTTGGCGGCGATGCCGTCATCGGCGAGCTCGGTGGCCCAGCCCAGCGTCAGCAGGGTCATGCCGTACTTCGCCAGCGTGTAGCCGGGGTGGGCCCCGAGCCAGCGGGGGGCCAGGTTCAACGGCGGCGACAGGGTGAGCACGTGCGCGTTGGGGCTCTGCTTCAGGTGCGGCAGCGCGGTCCGGGTGAGCAACCACGTGCCGCGGATGTTGACCTGCTGCATGAGGTCGAAGCGCTTGGTCTCCAGCTCGGCGGTGGAGCTCAAGTTGATGGCGCTGGCGTTGTTCACGACCACGTCGATGCCCCCGAACTCGGCGACGCACTGCTCGACCGCGCGCTGCACGTCCTCCTCCTTGCGCACGTCCCCGACCACGGCGAGCGCTCCGCCACCGGCGGCCCGGATCTCCTCGGCGGCGCTGTGCACGGTGCCGGGCAGGCGCGGGTCCGGGTCGGAGGTCTTCGCCAGGAGTGTGACGTTGGCCCCGTCCCGAGCGGCGCGCAGCGCGATCGCGAGGCCGATGCCGCGGCTGCCGCCCGACATGATGATGGTCCTGCCCTGCAGCGACGTACCCACGGTCTCGCTCATGCTGGCTCCTCCTCCTCCGCCGCCGGCGGCGGTGCCGAGCGGGATCCGACCGTAACGTCCCACTCGCACATCGCCGGAGGACGGGCCAGTCTGGAGCCATGACGAACTCCAGCCCCTCCCAGGACGGCACAGCACAGATCGGCGTCACCGGGCTCGCCGTGATGGGCGCCAACCTGGCCCGCAACCTCGCCCACCACGGCTACACCGTCGCGGTGCACAACCGCAGCGTCGAGAAGACCGACAAGCTGATGGACTCCCACGGCGACGAGGGGACCTTCATCCGCACCGAGACGATGGAGGAGCTCGTCGCGGCGCTGGAGAAGCCGCGTCGCGTGCTCATCATGGTCAAGGCGGGCGACCCGACCGACGCCGTCATCGACTCCCTGGTCCCCCTGATGGAGTCCGGCGACGTGATCATCGACGGCGGCAACGCCCGCTTCACCGACACCATCCGCCGCGAGGCCGACCTGAAGAAGCGGGGCCTGAACTTCGTCGGCGCCGGCGTCTCCGGCGGCGAGGAGGGCGCGCTGAACGGCCCGTCGATCATGCCCGGCGGCTCCGCGGAGGCCTACGAGAGCCTCGGGCCGATGCTCGAGAAGATCGCCGCCCAGGTCGACGGCACCCCGTGCTGCGTCCACATCGGGCCCGACGGCGCCGGGCACTTCGTCAAGATGGTGCACAACGGCATCGAGTACGCGGACATGCAGCTCATCGGCGAGGCGTACCACCTGCTCCGCACCGGCCTGGGGAAGTCGCCCGCCGAGGTCGCCGAGGTGTTCACCGAGTGGAACACCGGCGAGCTCGAGAGCTACCTGGTGGAGATCACCGCCCAGGTGCTGGCCCAGGACGACCACACGACCGGCAAGCCGATGGTCGACGTCATCAAGGACGCGGCCGAGCAGAAGGGCACCGGACGCTGGACCGTGCAGTCCGCCCTCGACCTGGGGATCCCGGTCAGCGGCATCGCGGAGGCCGTGTTCGCCCGCGCGCTGAGCGGGCACACCGAGCAGCGCGCCGCCGTGCAGGGCATGGGCGGCGGCTCCACGCAGTGGTCCGTCCAGGATGCCGACCAGTTCGTCGAGGACGTCCGCCAGGCGCTGTACGCGTCCAAGGTCGTCGCCTACGCACAGGGCTTCGACCAGATCGCGGCCGGCTCCGCCGAGCACGACTGGGACGTCGACCTCGGCGACATGGCGATGATCTGGCGGGGCGGCTGCATCATCCGGGCGACCTTCCTCGACCGGATCAAGGAGGCCTACGAGGCGGACGAGCGACCGGCGAGCCTCATCGTCGCCCCGTTCTTCGCCGAGGTCGTCGAGCAGGCACAGGACAGCTGGCGTCGCGTCGTCGTCACCGCCACGAAGGCCGGCATCCCGATCCCCGGGTTCGCGTCCGCACTGTCGTACTACGACGCGTTGCGAGCGGAGCGGCTGCCCGCCGCCCTCACCCAGGGACTGCGCGACTTCTTCGGGGCGCACACCTACGAGCGCGTCGACGCCGAGGGCACGTTCCACACCGAGTGGTCCCAGGACGGCCGCCCGGAGGCGAAGCAGGACTGATCCTCCGCGGGCCCCGCCCTCAGCCGGCCGGTGTGGAGGTGAGGTGCACGACGCCGTTGTCGAACGCCTCGGACCGCATCGACCGGACCAGAGTCCTCGAGCTGCTGGAGGGCGGGGTGAGCGAAGGTGAAGGTCAGGACCCCGATCGCCCCGTCCAGGGTGGTGAACTCGCTGACCAGGATGTTGCCCATGCTCGAAGCTCCCCCTCGTGGTCGTCCTTGCCGGTCTTCCAACGTGGAGGGCCGGTAGCGCAGCCCATGCTGCTGGACGCTCAGCCCTCCGGCTCCCAGCGCGCGAGCGAAGGTCCAGGACGAGTCAGACGCCCGTTCACCGATCGTGCTGCGCGGCCGTCTGCTTCCGTGAAGCAGGAAGCTCGGTCCGTGCGGAACGGACCGGGAAGCCCACCGGGTGCGACGTCGGGCAGGCGGGACCTTCGTACTGGTGTCGCGACCTGGGTCCGCCAGTGTTCATCGGCCCTGCGGAGCCCTGTGCGAGCTGCCGCCGCCGAGGCCGTGGGCCGTTGCGAGCGAGCCCCACCGCCTCGGCACCGGCCCTCAAGGTTGCGGCCGGGAGCGACGATCCGATCCACAGGGACAGCTCAGTTCGCGCTCTTCCTGTTGACACGCCGCGAGCCCACGACACAGCCCCCACCAACGGAAACCAGGTCCAGACATGACGATCGGTGCAAGCCTCCTGCTCATCGCCCTCGGGGCGATCCTCAAGTTCGGCGTCACCGCCACCGTCAGCGGGGTCGATCTCGCCACCATCGGCATCGTCCTCATGATTGTCGGCGGGCTGGGCCTCGTCCTCGGCCTGGTCCTCATGACTCGTCGCCGGCGAACCGACGTCGTCCACACCGACGTCGCTCCCGGCCGCACCGTTCGCCAGAGCACCACCTCCGTCGAGTCGGCCGACCCCACCGACCCGAGGTACTGACGGCCGAGACGATCACCAGCGAGTCGCGGCGTCGCCCGCCGAGTCGACCTGGCCTGCGGGATCCGTCGTGGTGCGGCATCCGGCTACCCGAGTGATCCCTCGTACCCGTCTTCACGTCGATGCGCGGCGCACCGACCGGGGTCTCTCCCCCGGTCTTCGGAGGTGTCGGCGCGCCGGTGGCCGTCCCGGCGACGCCGCGGAGTAGAACTCACTCCACGCCGTCGCGTGACGGTCTCGTCAACGGAAGAGGCACGATGATCATTCTTGGAGCGATCTTGCTCGTCATCGGTTTCATCGTCGGGATCCCGGTCCTCTGGACGATCGGCATCATCCTGGTCGTCGTCGGTGTCGTGCTGGCCGTGGTCGGCGCTGGTGGCCGCAAGATCGGCGGCCGTGCGCACTGGTACTGACCTGCGTCGCGGCAGCACCATGCTCGGCAGGCTGCGCCTGCTGCCGTGATCGCGTGACCTTCCGATGTGCATGGCCCAGCCGCGGCGCGGCTGGGCCATGCACATCCACCCCCCGCCCACCACGGCGAGCTGGCCCGGCCCGGGGCGCTCAGCCCGTGTAGGACATGACGTGCTTGATCCGGGTGTAGTCCTCCAGCCCGTACAGCGAGAGGTCCTTGCCGTGCCCGGAGTGGCCGAACCCGCCGTGCGGCATCTCCGCGACCAGCGGGATGTGGGTGTTGATCCACACGCAGCCGAAGTTGAGCGACGCCGAGACCCGCATGGCGCGGGCGTGGTCGCGGGTGAACACCGAGCTCGCGAGCCCGAAGGGCACCCCGTTGGCCCAGCGCAGCGCCTCCGACTCGTCGGCGAAGCCCTGCACGGTGACGACCGGTCCGAACACCTCCTGCTGGATGATCTCGTCGTCCTGGCGCAGACCGCCGACCACGGTGGGCTCGTGGAAGAAGCCGCCGGCCAGCGCCCCGCCCACCCGGTGACCACCGGCCGCCAGCACGGCGTGGTCCGGCAGCCGGGCGAGGAAGCCCTGCACCCGCTCCAGCTGCGCCGCGCTGTTCACCGGACCGAGGTCCACCTCGTCGGCCGGCAGCCCCACCGTGGTGGCCCGCGCGGCCGCCGCGAGCAGCGCGGTGAAGTCCTCCCGCACCTCCGCCGCCACGAGCACGCGGGTCGCGGCGGTGCAGTCCTGCCCGGCGTTGAAGTACCCCGCCCCGGCGAGCGCCGCCGCCGCGGCCTGCAGGTCGGCGTCGGCGAACACGAGCACCGGCGCCTTGCCCCCGAGCTCGAGGTGGGTGCGCTTGAGGTCGCGCGCCGCCGAGGTGGCGACCTCCATGCCGGCGCGGACCGAGCCGGTGATGCTCACCATCTGCGGCGTCGGGTGCTCCACGAGCGCGCGCCCGGTGTCCCGGTCGCCGCAGACCACGTTCAGCACGCCGGCGGGGAGGACCTCCGCGGCCAGCTGCGCCATTCGCACCGTGGTCACCGGGGTGGTGTCCGACGGCTTCAGCACCACGGTGTTGCCGGCGGCCAGGGCCGGCGCCAGCTTCCAGATGGCCATCATCATCGGGTAGTTCCACGGCGCCACCTGCCCGCACACCCCGACGGGCTCGCGCCGGATGAACGACGTGTGGTCGGCCAGGTACTCCCCCGCGGAGAGCCCGTTCAGCACCCGCGCGGCGCCGGCGAAGAAGCGCAGCTGGTCGACCATCGGCGGCACCTCCTCCGACGCGGTGAGCGCCCGCGGCTTGCCGGTGTTCTGGCACTCCAGGTCGACCAGCTCGTCACCGGCGGACTCCAGGGCGTCGGCGAGGTGCAGCAGCGCTCGCTGCCGCTCCCCCGGCGTGGTGCGGCCCCAGCTCTCGAAGGCGCTCGACGCCGCGGCGTAGGCGCGGTCCACGTCCTCCGGCCCGCTCAGCGCGGCCGTGCCGAACACCTCCCCGGTGCTCGGGTCCACGAGCTCGGTGGTGCGGCCGTCCGCGGCGGGCACGGACTCCCCGTCGACGAAGTTCAGGATCTCGCGCACGTGGGGCTCCTTCTCGGTCGGGGGGTCAGCGCAGGACGGACGCGAGCGGTGCGCTCGGCAGGTCTCCGAACGCCTCCGACACCCCGACGCAGGTGAGGGTGCCGCCGACGACGTTGACCCCGGCGGCCAGACCCGCGTCGGCCGAGACGGCCTCCGTCCAACCCCGGTCGGCCAGGCGCAGCACGTAGGGCAGCGTCACGTTGGTCAACGCCGCGGTGGACGTGACGGGCACCGCGCCCGGCATGTTGGCCACGCAGTAGAACAGCGCCTGGTGCACGGTGAACACCGGGTCCTCGTGGGTGGTCGGACGCGTGGACTCGAAGCACCCGCCCTGGTCGACGGCGATGTCCACGAGCACCGCGCCGGGACGCATGGCGGCGACCATGTCGTCGGTGACCAGCGTCGGCGCCTTGGCCCCGGGCACGAGCACCGCCCCAATGACGACGTCGCTCTCGGGCAGCACGGTCTCGATCTCGTGGGTGGAGGAGGCCAGGGTGCGGATGCGGTTGCCGAACAGGCGGTCGGCCTCGCGCAGCCGGGCGGGGTTGAGGTCGAGCACCGTGACGTCGGCGCCCATGCCCACCGCGATCGTGGCGGCGTTCATGCCGGACACCCCGGCCCCGAGCACGGTGACCTGCGCCGGGCGCACCCCGGGAACGCCCCCCATGAGCACGCCACGGCCGCCGGCGTACCGCTCCAGGAAGCGCGCCGCGGCCTGCGGGGCCATCCGCCCCGCGACCTCGCTCATCGGGGCGAGCAGCGGGAGGGAGCGGTCGGGCAGGGTCACCGTCTCGTAGGCGATCGCGGTGGTGCCCGAGCGCAGCAGTGCCTCGGTGCACGCCCGGCCCGCCGCGAGGTGCAGGTAGGTGAACAGCACCTGGTCGGCCCGCATGAGCGGGTACTCCTGCGCGATCGGTTCCTTGACCTTCAGCAGCAGGTCGGCCTCGCCCCACACCTCGTCGGCGGTGTCGACGAGCGTCGCGCCGACGGCGGTGTACGCCGCGTCGGTCACCCCCGAGCCGACCCCGGCCCCGCGCTGGACGAGCACGGTGTGGTCGTGGGCGCGCAGCTCGCGGACCCCGGCGGCGGTGAGCGCCACCCGGAACTCGTTCGGCTTGACCTCGGTGGGGACGCCGATCTTCACGTGGGGCTCCTCTGCTGGTGCGGTGCCGGGATCACCGGGGTCGCGTCGTCCGCCGCCGGGGATGGTGGCAGTCGTCACATGATGGCCTGTGCCCTGATCAGCACGTCACGCAGCACCTGCTCGATCTCGTCGAACTCCGGCTGCGCGCTGATCAGGGGCGGCGCGAGGGTGATGACGGTGTCACCGCGGTCGTCGGGCCGGACGATGAGCCCGGCCTCGAGCAGGGCGGGCGAGAGGAACCCGCGCAGCAGCCGTTCGCGCTCCTCGGCGTCGAAGCGGGCCGCGGTCGCCTTGTCCTTCACCAGCTCGACGGAGAAGAAGAATCCGGCCCCGCGGACGTCGCCGACGATCGGCAGGTCCACCAGCTTGCCGAGCGTGGCACCGAGGGCGCCCTCGCGATCGCGGACCCCGGCGAGCAGGTCCTCGTCGTCGAAGAGCTGCAGGTTGGCCAGGCCCACGGCCGCGGCGACGGGGTGCCCGCCGAAGGTGAGGCCGTGGTTGAACGCGACCTTCCCGTGCAGGAACGGCTCGGCGATGGTGTCGCTGACGAGGACCCCGCCCATCGGTGCGTAGCCGCTGGTCACCCCCTTGGCGAAGGTGATCATGTCGGGCTGGTAGCCGTAGCGCTGCGCGCCGAAGGTGTGCCCGAGCCGGCCGAACGCGCAGATCACCTCGTCGCTGACCAGGAGCACGCCGTGCCGGTCGCACACCTCGCGCACGGCCTGGAAGTAGCCCTCGGGCGGGGGCAGGCTGCCGCCCGCGTTCTGCACCGGCTCCAGGAACACCGCCGCGACGGTCTCCGGGCCCTCGGCGAGGATCGCCTGCTCGATGAGGTCGGCGGAGAACTTCCCGTACGCCGAGTCGGGCACCCCCTGCTCGTGCGCGCGGAAGCTGTTGACCCACGGCACCTTCGCCGTCCCCGGCACCTGCGGGGAGAACACGCCCTTCATGGCCTCGACCCCGGTGATGGCCAGCGCACCCATGGTGACGCCGTGGTAGCTGCGGTCGCGGCTGATCACCTTGTGCCGCTCGGGCTCACCGGTGACGGAGAAGTACTGCTTGGCCAGCTTCCAGGCGCTCTCCACCGCCTCGCTGCCGCCGGTGGTGAAGAAGACCCGGTTCAGCTCGCCGGGCGCGCGGTGCGCGAGCTGCTCGGCCAGCTCGATCGCGGCGGGGTGGCCGTAGCCCCACACCGGGAAGAACCCGAGCGTCTCGGCCTGGGTGGCAGCGGCGGCGGCGAGGCTGCGGCGCCCGTGGCCGACCTGGGTGACGAAGAGCCCGCTGAGGGCGTCCAGGTAGCGCTTGCCGCGGGAGTCCCACACGTGCACGCCCTCCCCGCGCACCATGACGGGCACCTCCTTCTCGGCGAAGGAGCCCATGCGGGTGAAGTGCATCCACAGGTGCTTGCGGGCGGCGTCCTGCCAGGCGTCGTGCTGCGCCGGGCTCGTCACGACCCGGTCGGTGCCGGTCTCCACAGCCGTCATCACGAGCCTCCTCCGGTGCAGGGGTGGCCACGGGTTCCACTCCCCCGCGGCGCACCCCCAGCCTGCCGTCACGGCCGGGGCGGCGTCCAGGGTCCACCCGGGGGACGACGCATCAGCCGGCGTGGTCGCCCTCCCCGCACCACAGCTCGACGTCGAGGGTGTTGCCCGGCGGCGCGAGCGGGCAGGCCCACGCCGGGTCGTAGGCGCAGGAGGGGTTGTAGGCGAAGTTGAGGTCGAGCACGAGGGTCCCGGAGCGGAGGTCCCCGCCGAGGTCGGCACCCTTCACCGTGTCCAGCAGGTAGCGCCCACCCCCGTAGGTGCCGCGCCCGGCCCGGGCGTCCTTCACGGGGACGAACAGCCCCCCGCCGTACGCGTCGATCCACCACACGTCCAGGCTGCCCAGCCCCGTCAGCGCGGCCGTGCCGACCCGGGTGAAGGCGACGGAGCCGTCGGTCCCGGTGTCGACCACGCGGCGCAGCGGCTCCACGTCGGTGTCGACCGTCGCCTCGAAGCGCACCGAGGGGTCGTAGTCGGCCACCGGCAGACCCGGGCTGCCGGGCAGCGCGGAGGACGGGTGGGTGGCGAACAGCGCGTCGCGCCGGGCCCGCCAGCGCGCGTGCCCGGCGGCGTGGTCGGCGGTCGCCCGGACCTCCGCGTAGAGGTCGGACACCTGGCGGCGCCAGTCGAGCAGGTCCAGCCGGGGGCTCATCGGCTGGACGCTACGGGGCCGGACGGGCGAGGCTGGGTCGGTGACGCGCGTGCTGAAGGAGCCGGTGTACTCCACGCTCGTGGGGCTCGCCCGGGCGCTCGGCGCCGCCCAGGGCCTGCGGGTGACCGTGACCGGGGTCGAGCACATCCCCACCTCCGGCGGGGTGCTGCTGGCGGTGAACCACACCGGGTACCTCGACTTCGCCCAGGTCGGCCTGCTCGCGCGCCGCCGGGGCCGGTCGGTCCGGTACCTCATGAAGGCCGAGCTGGAGGACAACCTGGTGGTGGCCTTCCTCATGCGGCACTGCGGCGCCATCGGGGTCGACCGCGGTCACGGCGCGCAGGCCTACCACCGCGCCGTCGACGCTCTGGTGGGCGGCGACCTGGTGTGCATCTACCCCGAGGCCACCATCAGCCGGAGCTTCGAGATCAAGGAGCTGCGCTCCGGCGCCGCCCGGATGGCCACCGCCGCGGGGGTGCCCGTCGTGCCGGTGGCCATCTGGGGCGTGCACCGCCTGTGGTCCAAGGGGTTCCCCCGGGCGCTGGGGCGCCACCACGTTCCCGTCCACGTGACCGTCGGCCCGGCCCTCTCCCCGACCGGCACCACCGACGAGCTCACCGACCGCCTCCAGCAGGCGCTGCGGGACGCGCTGGAGCACGCCCAGCACGGCTACCCCCACCCGGCCGGGGCGCCGTGGGTGCCGGCGCGCCTCGGTGGCGGCGCCCCCACTCCGGAGCAGGCCGCCACGATCGAGCGGGACCGCCGGGCCTGAGGAGGGAACAGCGCCGGGTTGGGTACTGTTCTGCCCTGCAGGGCCGTGAGGTCCTTCCGGCGACGATCCCTCGAAGGGATCCCGCCCACCCCGGGTGCGTCCACCGCGCTCGGGGCCAACCCGCAGCCGGTCCGTCCGGCGCGACGTCTCGACGCCACACACCGCTGTGTGCCACCGGGACGTGACCACGTACCCGGAGGTACACCCGTGAGCACCCCCCACCAGTCCCGCACCAGCAACGGTGGCCGCCCGCCGCGCCGTCGTCGCTCCAGCGGCGGCGACCGTCCTGCCGGCACCACGACCCCCGCCGCCGCGCCCAGCA
Organism: Mycobacteriales bacterium; assembly: GCA_038234335.1. Classification (GTDB taxonomy): domain Bacteria; phylum Actinomycetota; class Actinomycetes; order Mycobacteriales; family Mycobacteriaceae; genus Rhodococcus_D. The sequence goes on along the minus strand of JBBSUN010000002.1, from coordinate 101,141 downwards.
CCACCACCAACATCCCGCAGAGCGTGGCCGACCCGGACGCCACCTTCGCGACCATCGGCCTGCCCACCGCGCTGGTCAGCGCGCTGCACGACCAGGGCCTCAAGGCCCCCTTCGCGATCCAGACCGTGACCATCCCCGACTCCCTCGCCGGGCGCGACGTGCTGGGCCGGGCGCAGACCGGCTCCGGCAAGACCCTGGCCTTCGGGCTGCCGATGCTCGCCCGCCTGGCCGGGGCCCGCTCGGCCCCCAAGGCCCCCCGCGGGCTCGTCCTCGTCCCCACCCGGGAGCTCGCGAACCAGGTGAGCACCGCCCTGGAGCCGCTGGCCCGCTCGCTGAACCTGCGGGTGGCCAGCGTCGTCGGTGGGCTGAGCATGGGCCGCCAGACCGACGAGCTCGCCCGTGGTGTCGACATCCTCGTCGCCACACCGGGGCGACTGGCCGACCACGTGCAGCAGCGCACCGTGGACCTCGGCCAGGTCGTGGTCACCGCGCTCGACGAGGCCGACCACATGGCCGACATGGGCTTCATGCCCCAGGTCACCAAGCTCCTCGACAAGACCCCGAAGGGACAGCGGCTGCTGTTCTCGGCCACCCTGGACGGCGAGGTCGACAAGCTCGTCACCCGCTACATGACCGACCCGGTCACGCGGTCCACCGCGCCGATGGCCGCCAGCATCACGACGATGGAGCACCACCTGCTCATCGTCGACGCCGACGACAAGAAGAACGTCGTCGCCCACGTCGCCGCCCGCGAGGGCCGCACCATCATGTTCGTGCGCACCAAGCACGGGGTGGACCGCCTGGCCAAGCAGCTGCGGGCCACCGGCGCCAAGGCCGGTGCCCTGCACGGGGGCAAGGCCCAGAACAACCGCACCCGCACCCTCGAGGCGTTCCGTGACGGCAGCACCCCGGTGCTCGTGGCGACCGACGTGGCAGCTCGAGGTATCCATGTCGACGACGTGTCCCTGGTGGTGCACGTCGACCCGCCGGCCGACCCGAAGGACTACCTGCACCGCGCCGGGCGCACCGCCCGCGCCGGGGACGACGGCACCGTGGTCACCCTGGTCACCCACCCGGAGCGCCGCGAGGTCGAGTCGATGACGAAGAAGGCCGGCGTCGCCGCGACGAGCACCACGGTGACCGCCGGCGACGACGACCTGGCCCGGATCACCGGTGCCCGCACCCCCAGCGGCACCCCGGTGATGCAGCCCGAGCCGCAGGCCCCGCAGATGAAGGGCGGCCGTCCCGTGCGGGCCGGCGGGACCGGTTCCGGTCGCGGTCGCACGGGCGGGCCGCGCAGCGGTGCCGCCGCGGCTGCCGGCGGACGGGGTGCCCCCGCGGGCGGCCGTCGCAGCACGAGCGGGAGCGGGGCACGGGGCCCCAAGGGCAGCACCGGTTCCCGCAGTGGCGGCGGCTCGGGCAGCACCGTCATGTGGTCCTCCGGCCGCTGATCCCCCGCTCCACCAGCACCACGAGCACCACCGCCACCCCGGCTCCCGGGGTGGCGGTGGTGCCCTCGTCGGAGCCCGGGTCGGGCTCCGTCCGGCGCTACCGGGCGTGGGGGCGACCACCGACACCCACCGACGGGCCCTCCGCGTCGGTGTTTCGCGCGTGCCGCCCCGCGGGGGCGGCACCCGCGACGGTGTCGCTCACGGTGCCGGTCCCGGTGTCGCTCTCGGTGCCGTCGCTGATCGAGTCGCCCTCGACGTCCACGGTGGGCACGATGCGGTCGAGCCAGCGCGGGAACCACCAGGCGTGGCGGCCGAACAGCTGCATCACCGCAGGCACGAACGTCATCCGGACCACGAACGCGTCGAGCAGGACGCCCAGGGCCAGCGCGAACCCGATCGGCTTGATGATGGTGTCCGGGGCCAGCACGAACCCGGCGAACACCGAGCCCATGATGAGCGCCGCCGCGGTGACCACGCGGGCTCCGGCGCTGAAGCCGCTGCGGATCGCCTCGTCGGCCGACGCCCCGTGCACGAAGTCCTCCCGCATCCGGGAGACCAGGAAGACCTCGTAGTCCATGGCCAGGCCGAACAGGATGCCGACCATGAGCACGGGCAGGAAGCTGATGATCGGGCCGGTGGCGCTCACCCCGAGCACCGGCGCCAGCCAGCCCCACTGGAACACCGCGACGACCGCGCCCAGCGAGGCTCCCACGGTGAGCAGGAAGCCGACGGCGGCCTTGATCGGCACCACGACGGAGCGGAAGACGATCCCGAGCAGCAGCAGCGCCAGGCCGACGACGACGAGCACGAAGATCGGCAGCGCCGAGGAGAGCGCGTCGGACACGTCGATACCCAGGGCGGTCACGCCGGTCACCGAGATGACCGCGCCCGTGGACGCCTCCACCGGGCCCACCCCGGAGCGGATCTGCTGCACGAGCTCGCCGGTGGCCTCGGAGTCCGGGGCGCTGCCCGGGATGACGGAGACGATGACGAGCCGGTCGTCGGGGGTGCCGCCGGCGGCCTGCGCGGCCACCACGTCCGCGGTGCCGGTCACCTGCTGCACCAGCGCCTGGGCGGCGGTCGCGGCGGAGCGGCCGCTCGCGGCGGTGTCGACGACCACGGTGAGCGGTCCGTTCACGCCCGGGCCGATGCGGTCGGCGACGAGGTCGAAGGCCTTGCGCGCGGTGGAGTCCGACGCCGCGGTGGCCGCCGAGGGCAGCGCGAGGCGCAGCTGGGTCGCCGGGATCGCCATCACCCCGAGCAGCACGACGCAGGCGACCACGGCCAGCACGGGTCGGCGGGTGACCCCCGCCACCCAGCGGGAGCCCGTCGTCGAGCCGGTCTCGGCCCGCTTCGCCGCACGGGAGCTCGGCGCGGGGCGCAGCCGCTCCCCGGCGATGCCGAGCATGGCCGGCACCAGCGTGAGCGCGACCAGGACGGTCACCAGCACGGTCGCCGCCGCGGCCAGGCCCATCACCGTGAGGAACGGGATGCCGACCACGGTGAACCCGGCCAGCGCGATGATGACGGTGAGGCCGGCGAACACGACGGCGCTGCCGGCGGTGCCGCAGGCCCGGGCGACCGAGCTCTCCACCCCCATCCCGTCCTGCAGCTGGGACCGGTGGCGGGAGACGATGAACAGCGAGTAGTCGATGCCCACGGCGAGGCCGAGCATCAGGGCGAGCACCGGCGCCGACGACGACAGGGTGATGACGCTGGAGAGAGCGAACAGCCCGCTGAGGCCGACGCCGACACCGACGAGCCCGGTCAGCAGCGGCATCCCGGCGGCGGCGAGCGAGCCGAACGTGACCAGCAGGACGACGGCGGCGACGACGATGCCGATGGCCTCCACGATGCTGACGCCCGGCTGGGTGCCCTGGAACGCCCCTCCCCCGAACTCGACCTGCAGCCCGGCCGCCCGGGCGGTGGTCGCGGACTCCAGCAGCGCGGCGCGGTCGGCCTCGGTCACCTGGTCGACCGGCTTGTCGAGGATCACCCGGGCCACGGCCAGCGAGCCGTCCGGGGCGCCGATGCCGGTCCGGGACGGGTCGACGACGGTCGTCCCCGGCACCTGGCCGAGCGCGGTGAGCACCCTTCCGATGGACTGCTGGACGGAGGGGTCCCGCACGGTCTGGCCCGCGGGCGGGGCGAAGACCACGTCGGCGCTGGCCTCGGCGGCGGCGGGCAGCCGCTCGTCGAGGACGTCGAGCGCCTGCTGCGCCTCGGTGCCCGGGATCGTGAACTGGTCGCTCGTCGCACCCCGGAAGCTCAGCGCCGCGGCACCGGCGAGCACGAGCACCACCAGCCACACGGCGACCACCACCCAGCGGTGGCGGAAGGAGGTGCGGCCCAGACGGGCGAGGTAGGTGGCCATGACGGTCTCCGGGTGTCTCGGGTCAGGCGGGGTGGGGGGAGAGCAGCCGGGTGCCCACGGCGATGAGCAGCGGTCGCAGCGCGGCGGGCTCGACGTCGCGCAGGTCGGTGGCCGCGGCGAGGATGCCACCCATCACGACGTGCACGGCCACGCGCCGCTCCAGCGACGCGTCGCTGCCGACCAGCGCCTCGAGCGCGCCGTCGATCGTGCTCTCCAGGGTGGCGACCTGCTTCATCTTCGCGCCCTGCTGGAACAGGAGGGCGGCCTCGTCCCGGTGGAGCAGGACCAGGTCGACGAAGCCGGGCAGCCGGTCGGCCTCGAGGAGCGCGTCGGTCTCCAGGTAGTGGTGCAGCCGGGCCAGGGGGGCCTCGAGCGTGGCCAGCAGCAGCGCTTCCTTGGACTCGAAGTGGTAGAGCAGCGCCGACTTGGAGTAGCCGACCGCGGCCGCGATCTGCGCGAGCGTGGTCGCCTCGTACCCCTGGTCGACGAACAGCGCCAGGGCCGCCCCGCGGATGTCCGCGAGCACGTCGTCTCGGCTGGGTCGGAGCACGACGACACGGTACCTGACCCTGTGGTCAGGGTCTGACCGGCGGGTCAGACGTGTACGGGCCCACGGTGCGTCAGCCCACGGTGCGTCAGCCCTCGGTGTCGTCAGCCCTCGGTGATGATCGAGAAGTCCGCGTCACCGTTCCCCTCGTCCATGGCCGCCTCGAGGGCGTCGCGGGTCGCCTGCACCGCGTGCAGGCCGAGGGAGTCCTCCAGCACCAGCTCCATGTCCTTGTGCAGCGCACCGGCGGTGAACTCCGCCTCGTCGAACTCGCGCTCGGCGAGCTGGACCTTCTTGGCCCCGACCACCGGCGCCAGCACCGAGCCGGCGAGGACCCCCAGGGCGATCTCCCGGTCCAGACCCACGTCGGAGGCGAAGCTCAGGGCCTCGGCGACGCCCTGCACCGCCACCCCGAGGGCGAGGTTCGCCACCAGCTTGCCGGCGGCTGCGTCCTTCGCCGTCGGCACCACGGTGACCTTCTGGGGGTCGGTCCACAGGTCGGTGACCGGGCGCACCGCGGCCACGTCGTCGGCCTCGCCGCCGAGCAGCGTGCCCAGCGCACCCTTCGCGGCCGGCGCCATCGACCCGAGCACCGGGGCGGCCACGTAGCGCACGCCCTTGCCTCCCGCCCACTGCGCCTGGAACGCGGCGTCCTGCGGGCCGACGGTGGTGACGTCCACCCACAGGTCCCCCGCGGTGAACAGGTCCGGGTTGATCACGGTGTCGCGCACCGACGGCGGCCCGAACAGCACCGTGACGGTCAGCTCGGCGCCCGCCACCGCCTCGGCCGCGGTCTCGGCGACGGTGGCCCCGGCGTCGGCGAGGGCCTGGGTGCGCTCGCGGGTCCGGTTCCAGACGGTGAGCTCGTGACCGGCGTCGAGGACGTGGCGGCCGAGGTGGGTGGCCATGCGGCCGGTGCCGAGGAGTGCGATCTTCATGGCGTCGATCGTGCCCTGCGCGCCGCTCAGGTGGCCAGCAGGGTGGCGAGCTTCTCGACGGTGTTGCGGTTGCGCCCGGTCACCGCCAGGCCCCACCGCCGCAGCACGAGCCGGCTCACGTCCGGCGCGGCGAGCACCCCGTCGGGACACCACTGGTAGACCACCCGCGGGCCGAGCGCGATCCGCCCCGGGTCGAGGGCGCGCGGGTCGTCGTCGGCGAGCTGGGCCGGTGTCGGGTCGGCCTCGGTGAACAGGTACGTCATCCGCGAGCCGGCCCCGTCCACCCCGGCGGTGCGCTCGGTGAACGGGTCGGCCGCGAGCACGGCCGCGACCTCCGCGGCGGTGCGGACCAGGCAGCTCGCGCGCACGCCCAGCTCCGCCTGCAGCGCGGCCTCGACCGCGGGCACCAGGGGCTCCGGGGCGCCGCGGGTGGTGAAGACCGCGTTGCCGCTGTTGAGGACGGTGCGCACGTCGGTGAGGCCCAGCCCGCCGAGCACCCGGGCCAGGTCGGCCATGGCCAGCTTCTTCGCGCCGCCGACGTTGATGCCGCGCACGAGCACGACGCACCGGGTCACGCTCGCGATGGTGGCACAGCGGGGCCGTATCGTGGCGGAACGTGCGCTTCCTGGATGGACAGACCCCGCCGTACGACCTGACCTACGACGACGTGTTCCTGGTGCCCGGTCGCACCGAGGTGACGTCCCGGTTCGACGTGGACCTGGCGACGTCGGACGGCTCGGGCACGACCATCCCCGTCGTCGTGGCCAACATGACCGCGGTCGCCGGGAGCCGGATGGCCGAGACCGTGGCCCGTCGCGGCGGGCTCGTCGTGCTCCCCCAGGACCTGCCCGTGCCGGTCGTCGCCGAGACCGTGGCGCTGGTCAAGAGCCGCCACCTCGTCGCCGACACCCCGGTCGTCCTCTCCCCCGACGACGCCGTCTCCGATGCGCTCGCGCTGATCCCCAAGCGGGCGCACGGCGCGGCCGTCGTCGTCGTCGACGGGCGCCCGGTGGGCGTGGTCACCGAGGCGGCGTGCACCGGGGTGGACCGGTTCACCCGCCTCTCCGAGGTGCTCGACCGCGAGCTCGTCAGCCTGCCCGTCGACACCGAGCCCCGCGCCGTCTTCGACGCCCTGCACCACGCCCACGCGCGACTGGCCGTGCTCACCACCGGTGACGGGACCCTCGCCGGCGTGCTCACCCCCACCGGAGCGCTCCGGGCGGGGATCTACACCCCGGCCGTCGACGCCTCCGGGCGGCTGCGGGTGGCCGCGGCCGTCGGGGTCAACGGCGACGTCGCGGCCAAGGCGGCCGCGCTGGTGGCGGCCGGCGCCGACGTGCTCGTGCTGGACACCGCGCACGGCCACCAGGAGAAGATGCTCTCCGCGCTGGCCGCCGTCGCCGCCCTGGATCTCGGGGTGCCGCTGGTCGCGGGCAACGTGGTCACCGCTCAGGGAACCCGGGACCTGCTCGCCGCCGGGGCCGACGTGGTCAAGGTCGGGGTGGGTCCGGGCGCGATGTGCACCACCCGGATGATGACCGGCGTCGGGCGTCCCCAGCTCTCCGCCGTGGCTGAGTGCGCCGCGGCGGCCGCCGAGCTGGGTGGCCACGTGTGGGCCGACGGCGGGGTGCGCCACCCCCGGGACGTCGCCCTGGCCGTGGCCGCGGGGGCGTCGAACGTCATGATCGGTTCCTGGTTCGCCGGCACCCACGAGTCGCCCGGGGACCTGCAGCGCGACGCCACCGGCACGCTGTACAAGGAGAGCTACGGGATGGCCTCCAAGCGCGCGGTAGCGGCCCGCACCTCGGCCGACAGCGCCTTCGACCGGGCCCGCAAGGGGCTGTTCGAGGAGGGCATCTCCAGCTCCCGGATCCGGCTGGACCCCGAGCGCCCCGGCGTGGAGGACCTGCTGGACCAGATCTGCTCGGGGGTCCGCAGCACCTGCACCTACGCGGGGGCGCGCACCCTCGCCGAGCTGCACGCCAACGCGGTGCTGGGCGTGCAGTCCCCCGCGGGGTTCGCCGAGGGGCGTCCGCTGCCCTCGGGCTGGTGACCCCCCGTCTCGCACCCCCGTTTCCCCGATCTGCGCACGGTCCGGGGTCACGCAGCGGCCGGGCGTCCCGAGAAGTGCGCAGATCGGGGCGGGGCGGGGCGGGGCGGGGCGGGGCGGCCGCTAGCCTCAGGGCATGGCCAAGGTCGCGACCACAGATTCCGTGTCCCTCGACGAGCTCCTCGAGTTCGTCCGCCCCCGGCACCAGGCGATCCTGGTGACCACCCGCTCCGACGGGCGGCCGCAGCTCTCGCCGGTGAGCTGCGGGGTGGACCCGGAGGGCCGCATCGTCGTGGCCACGTACCCGCAGCGCGCCAAGACGTCGAACGCCCGCAGGCGGCCGGAGGTCAGCCTCTGCATCCTCGGGGCCGAGTTCAACGACGCCTGGGTCCAGGTCGACGGCGAGTGCGAGGTGCTCGACATGCCCGAGGCGGCCGAGCCGTTCATCGACTACTTCCGCTCCATCTCCGGCGAGCACCCCGACTGGGAGGCGTACACCCGCGCGATGGCCGACCAGGGCAAGTCGCTGCTGCGGATCACCCCGACACGCTGGGGACCCGTCGCCACCGGCGGCTTCCCGCCCGAGGTCGCCGAGCGCATGGCCTGAGGCGCCGGCGGCGCCCGAACGGTCCCGTAGGATCACTCTCGTTCCCCGATCCCCCGAGGAAGGACCGCGGTGCCTGAGGCACCCTCTCCCCCGCTCTCCGTGGTCTGCGCGACGCAGCCCGGACCAGAGCCCGAGCCCGAGCCCCAGCATCCCGACGCCCCCACCACGGGGGCACCGCGATGAGCGTGCTGCTCACCGTCCTCGGCGTGCTGTTCTTCCTGCTGCTCACCGCCGGCACCGCGCTGTTCGTGGCCGCGGAGTTCTCGCTGACCGCGCTGGAGCGCTCCACCGTCGACGCCCACGCGGAGGGTGGTGACCGTCGGGCCCAGCAGGTCAGCCACGCCCACCGCACGCTCTCGTTCCAGCTCAGCGGCGCCCAGCTCGGCATCACCATCACCACGCTGGTCACCGGCTACATCGCCGAGCCCGTGCTGGCGGGCTTCCTCGAGCCGCTGTTCGACGTGCTCCGCGTGCCGGCGGGGCTCGCGGGCGGTCTGTCGCTGGCCCTGGCCCTGGTCATCGCGACCTCGCTGTCGATGATCTTCGGCGAGCTCGTCCCGAAGAACCTGGCCATCGCGCGCCCGCTGGCCACCGCACGCTTCACCGCCGGCATGCACGCCGCGTTCTCCCGATCGCTGAGCCTGGTCATCACCGCGCTGAACGGCACCGCCAACAAGCTGGTGCGCCGCATGGGGATCGAGCCCGCGGAGGAGCTGCGCTCGGCCCGCTCCCCGGAGGAGCTCGGTTCCCTGGTGCGCACCTCGGCCCAGCACGGCTCCCTCGACGAGGCGACCGCCGTCCTCCTCGGGCGCTCGCTGCGCTTCGGCGAGCGCACCGCCGACGAGCTCATGACCCCCCGGGTGCGCATCGAGACCCTCGGCGCCGACGAGACCGTCGACGACCTGCTCGCCGCGGCCCGCCGCACCGGGTTCTCGCGCTTCCCCGTCGTCCGCGGCGACCTGGACGACCCGCTGGGCGTGGTGCACGTCAAGCAGGCCTTCGTCGTGCCCGACGCGCAGCGTCACGCCACGCCGCTGGAGCGCATCGTGCGGCGCGTGCCCACCGTCCCCGCCACGCTCGACGGCGACGCCCTGCTGGACCGGGTCCGCGGCGACGGCCTGCAGGTGGCCCTGGTCGTCGACGAGTACGGCGGCACCGCCGGGATGGTCACCATGGAGGACCTCATCGAGGAGATCGTCGGCGACGTCCGCGACGAGCACGACACCCGCGAGGCCGACGTCCGTCGCACCGCCGGCGGCTGGGACCTCTCCGGGCTGCTCCGGGTGGACGAGGTCACCGAGGCGACCGGCTTCACCGCCCCCGACGGCGACTACGAAACCCTGGGTGGCGTGGTGCTGGCCCACCTCGGTCGCATCCCGGCCGTCGGCGACGCCGTGCAGACCGAGGGCTGGTCGCTGCACGTGCTGGCCATGGACGGGCGACGGGTCGCCGAGGTGCGCCTCACGCCGGAGCCCCCGCAGGAGACCGACACCGCCGGGCCCGAGGACGCCGACGAGCGCGGTGACGACCGTGGGTGACCTGCTGGCGGTGCTCCTCGCCGTCCTGCTGCTCGGCGGCAACGCGTTCTTCGTGGGGGCCGAGTTCGCCCTCATCACGGCCCGGCGCGACCGGCTGGAGACCCTCGAGGCGCAGGGGCGCACCGCGGCGCGCACCGTCATCACCGCGGGCGAGAACCTCTCCCTCATGCTCGCCGGCGCCCAGCTCGGCATCACCATCTGCTCGATCCTGCTCGGCCGGGTCGGGGAGCCCGCGGTGGCGCACCTCATCGAGCTGCCGTTCGAGGCCCTCGGCGTGCCCGCCGGGCTCCTGCACCCGATCGCCTTCGCCCTGGCCCTCGCGCTCGTGGTGGTGCTGCACATCCTGCTCGGCGAGATGGTGCCCAAGAACATCGCGATCGCCGGGCCGGAGCGGACCGCGCTGCTGCTGGTGCCGGCGCACCTCGCGTTCGTGAAGGCGGTCCGCCCCCTGATCGGGCTGTACAACGTCGCGGCCAACCGGGTCCTGCACGCGTTCAAGGTCGAGGCGAAGGACGAGCTGGACACCGCCTACACCCCGGGCGAGCTCGCCGGGATGATCGCGGAGTCGCGGTCGGAGGGGATGCTCGACGCCTCCGAGCACCGCCGCCTCACCCAGGCACTGACCACCCGGGGCCGCACCGTCAGCGAGGTCGTGATCTCCCTGGAGCGGTTGCGCAGCCTGCCGCTGGGCACCGACGGGCCGACGCTGGGCGAGCTGGAGCGGGCCGTCGCCGAGACGGGGTACTCCCGGTACCCGGTGCGGACCGACGACGGCGCCCTGACCGGGTACCTGCACGTCAAGGACGTGCTGGACGCGGTGCTCGACGACGGCGCCGGGCCGGAGACGGTCATCCCCGCGCGCCGGGTCCGGGCCCTGCCCGCGGTTCCCTGCAGCGACACCCTCGAGGTGGCACTGTCGTCGCTGCGCCGTTCCTCGGCGCACCTGGGCCGCGCGGTCGACGCGACCGGCGCCACGGTCGGCATCGTCGCGCTGGAGGACCTCGTGGAGGAGTTCGTGGGCACCGTGCGGGACGCCACCCACCGCCAGCCCGACCGGGCGCCGGGCGCGTGAGCCCCCGCGTCGGGGTCGTCGGGGCGGGGATCTCCGGCGTCGCGTGCGCCCGCGTGCTGCGCGCCGCCGGGATCGACGTCGTGGTGCACGAGCGCGCCCGCAGCGTGGGGGGCCGGATGGCCAGCCCCCGGCTGCACGAGCGGCGGGTCGACACCGGCGCGGCCTACTTCACCGTCGAGGGTGACGGCTTCACCGCGCAGGCGCGGGAGTGGCAGCGCCGCGGCCTGGCCGGTCCGTGGACGGACACCCTCGGGGTGTGGGCCGACGGCGAGATGAGCAGCAAGCAGGGTCCCGACCGCTGGCACGCCCCCGGCGGGCTCCGCTCGCTCGTCGCGGATCTCGCCACCGACCTCGACGTGCGGCTGGCCTCGCCCGTCACGGTCGTCGGCCCCGGTCCCGCCCTCGATGGCACAGACCTCGACGGCACCACCTACGACTCCGTCGTCCTCGCGATGCCCGACCCCCAGGCGCTGCGGCTGCTCGACGAGAGCCACGGCGGGGCCCTCGCCCAGCTGGCCGGACGCTCGTGGGACCCGGTGCTCACCGTCGTCGTGGGTGCGCTCGAGCGGACCTGGGGCGAGCTGAGCGCCGCCTTCGTCAACGGCCACCCCGCCGTGGCGCTGGTCGCCGACGACGGCGCCCGCCGCGGTGACGGCGCCCCCGTCCTGGTCGCCCACACCACCACCGCGCTCGCCGCCGCCCACCTCGACGACCCCGACGCGGTCGTCCCCGACGTCCTCGCGGGCCTGGCCGAGATCCTGCCCGGCACGCTCGAGGTGAGCTGGACGAAGGTCCACCGCTGGGGCCTGGCCAAGCCGTCGGCCCCCCGCGAGGCCGACCACTGGCTCGGTGGGGGCATCGGCCTCTGCGGTGACGGCTGGGGGACCTCCAAGGTGGGCACGGCCTGGACGTCCGGCACCGTCCTCGGCCACGAGCTGGTGCGCGAGCTCGGGTGAGCGGGGCCTGGACCCGGGCACGCGAGGCGCACGAGTCAGCGGTCGACGAGCTGCTGGCTCCGCACCGGGCCCGTCGCTCGCGCGGCGAGCGCCACCCGGTGCACGACTTCCTGTTCACCTACTACCGCGCCCGCCCCGGGCGGCTGCGGCTGTGGCACCCGGGGGTCGGGGTGGTCGTCGACGGTCCTGAGGCCGACCTGCTGCTCCAGCGCCGCGGGTACACCGCGTCCGGCGACGGGGCCACGGTCTCGGCGGAGGCGGTCGTCGGACGGGCCGGCACCCTCGCCTTCGTCCGCGACCTGCTCACCGCCACGGCCACCCGGCCGGCCCGGCTCAGCTGCTTCGGCCTGCACGAGTGGGCCATGGTGCACGGTTCCGGGAAGCCGGGGACCGGCCCGGGCGGGGTCCGCCACGACGTGCCCCTGCGCCTGGGCGCGGACGGCACCGACGCGGTGGTCGAGTCGCTCGCGCTGCGGTGCACCCACCACGACGCGTTCCGCTTCTTCACCCCGTCCGGCGCCGCCCGGAACGAGACCGCGCCGACCCGCGAGGACCAGGTCGCGACGGAGCAGCCGGGGTGCGTGCACGCCACCATGGACCTCTACAAGTGGTGCTACACCCTGGAACCGCTGGTCCCGTCGACCCTGCTGCTGGACTGCCTGCGCCTGGCGGTGGACGCCCGCGAGCTGGACATGCGGGCGAGCCCGTACGACCTGTCGCGGCACGGGTACCCCCCTGTCCGCATCGAGACCGCGTCGGGGCGGGCCGAGTACGCCGGGGCGCAGGCCGAGCTGAGCCTCCGGGCCGCGCCGCTGCGGATCCGCCTGCTCGAGGTCTGCGACCGCGCCGGCACGCACACCCCCGCTCCCGCCGCGGCCCGGGCCACCGTCGATCCGGTCAGTAGGGTGGAGGGCTGACGGTCGGCCGCACCGCGGTCGCCGATGTCCGCGAGGCACAGCATCGAGGAGGACCCGGGTGGCACGGCACCGCGACGAAGCCGCAACCCGCGGCCTCAGCCGCGGACCTGTCATCGCCGTCGCGGTCGTCGTCGTGCTGGCCCTGCTCACCTTCGGCTGGTTCCGGCTCCGCGACACCGTGGCTCAGCAGGGGGTCGAGGCGGCCGCCACCTGCGTCGACGGTGCCCGCACCGTCGACGTCGCTGCTGATCCGGACATCGCCGACGCGCTCAGCACCCTTGCCGACGGCTACAACGCCACCGCCCCGGTGGTGCGCGACCAGTGCATCACCATCGTGGTGCACCCGCTGGACTCCGCCGCCGTGCTGGCCGGGCTGGTCGGCACCTGGGACACCGCGTCGCTCGGACCGCGACCGGCCGCTTGGGTGGCCCAGGACACGGGGTTCACCTCCCGGCTGCCCGGGACCGGCCTGGACGGTGACCCGACGTCGGTCGCGAGCTCGCCGCTCGTCCTCGCCGTCCCGCAGGGCGCGGGGGCCGCGGTCACCGAGGCCGGCCTGACCTGGGCCCAGCTGCCGTCGGTCGTGGCCCGGCCGGACGGCTGGTCTTCCTACGGGCAGCCGACCTGGGGTGCGCTGAAGGTGGCGCTCCCGACCGGCGCAGCCGCGGGCGGCGACCCCACCACCGACGCCGGCACCCTGGCTCCCGAGCTCGCCCAGGCCGTCGCGTCCGGTCTCAGCGGGGGCACCGTGCCGGCCAGCGGGGCCGTGCCCGCCGCAGTCGGCTCCGCGCTCGCGGGTCTCGGTGGCGCGGTCGCGAAGCAGCCCGCCGGCACCACGGCCGCGCTCGCCGCGATCAGCGGGCTCACCGCCGTGCCGGGCAGCCCGTACCAGGCGGTGCCCGCCACCGAGCAGCAGGTCTACGCCGCCGGCCGGGCCGCACCGGGCACGGTCAGCGCTGCGCTGCTCACCGGTGGCGCCCCGGCGGCGGACTACCCGTTCGCCGTGCTCGCCGGCGACGAGGTGGACGAGACGCAGTCCCGCGCCGCCGCCGCGTTCGAGGAGGTGGTCTCCTCGGCCGAGGGTCAGGACGCGCTGGGGCGCGCCGGCTTCCGGACCGCGAGCGGCACCCTGCCCGAGCCGACCGACGCGGTGCCCTTCGGCGACGCCCCGGCGTCGTTGCCGCGGGCCGACGCCGCCACGGCCGCTGCCCTCGCCACGGCGCTGCGGGCGCCGAGATGACCGCCGCACCGGCCGGCCTCGTCACCTGATCCCCGCCCCACCTGCGCTCGGCTACTCGGCGAACGCGCTGATCGGCGGGCAGCTGCAGACGAGGTTGCGGTCGCCGTGGGCTCCGTCGATGCGGCGCACGGCGGGCCACACCTTGGCCCGGGTGTCGAGCGCCCCGATCCCGGTGCCCGGGTAGGCAGCCAGCTCGCGGCCGTACGGGTGCTCCCACTCGCCGACCACGCTGCGCGCGGTGTGCGGGGCGCCGCGCAGCGGGTTGTCCTCCACCGACCACTCCCCCGACGCGACGCGGTCGATCTCGCCCTTGATCGCGATCATGGCGTCGCAGAACTGGTCGATCTCGCCGAGGTCCTCGCTCTCGGTGGGCTCCACCATCAGCGTGCCGGCCACCGGGAAGCTCATCGTCGGGGAGTGGAAGCCGTAGTCGGCCAGCCGCTTCGCGACGTCGTCGACGGTGACGCCGGTGGCGGCCGTCATCGGGCGCAGGTCGAGGATGCACTCGTGGGCGACCATGCCCGCGTCCCCGGTGTAGAGGACGGGGAAGTGCTCGTCCAGGCGCCGGGCCACGTAGTTGGCCGCGGCCACCGCGGTCAGGGTGGCCCGACGCAGGCCGTCGGCCCCCATCATGCGGACGTAGGCCCAGCTGATGGGCAGGATCGACGCCGAGCCGTACGGGGCTCCGGAGACCGCACCACCGGTGCTCGGGACGTCGCCACCCAGCTCGGGGCCGAACGGGTGCCCGGGCAGGAAGGGCACCAGGTGCTCCCCCACCCCGATCGGACCGACACCGGGGCCGCCGCCACCGTGCGGGATGCAGAACGTCTTGTGCAGGTTGAGGTGGCTGACGTCGGCACCGAAGTGCCCGGGCCGCGCCAGCCCGACCAGGGCGTTGAGGTTGGCGCCGTCGACGTAGACCTGGCCACCGGCCTCGTGCACCATCGCGCACAGCCGACCGATCTCGTGCTCGTAGACCCCGTGCGTGGACGGGTAGGTGACCATGATCGCCGAGAGCGTGGCGGCGTGGGTGGTGATCTTCGCGGCGAGGTCGTCGAGGTCGACGTTGCCGGCGGCGTCGCAGGCCACGACGACGACGCGCATGCCCGCCATGACGGCGGAGGCGGCGTTGGTGCCGTGCGCGGAGGACGGGATGAGGCAGACGTCGCGCGCGGTCTCCCCCCGGCTGCGGTGGTAGCCGCGGATGGCGAGCAGCCCGGCGTACTCCCCCTGGCTGCCTGCGTTGGGCTGCAGGCTGACGGCGGCGTAGCCGGTGATCTCGACGAGCCAGCGCTCCAGGTCCGCGACCAGCGCGCGGGTGCCCTCGCTGTCGGCCAGCGGCGCGAACGGGTGCAGCCGCGAGATCTCCGGCCAGGTGATGGGCTCCATCTCCGTGGTCGCGTTGAGCTTCATGGTGCAGCTGCCCAGCGGGATCATCGTGCGGTCCAGGGCCAGGTCCTTGTCGCTCAGCGCGCGCAGGTAGCGCAGCATCGAGGTCTCGGAGCGGTGCGCGGTGAACGCGGGCGCGGTGAGGAACTCGGTGGTGCGGGCCAGCTCGGCGGGCAGGGCGTCCGGGACGGCCGTGCCGTCCGTGACCAGCGCGTCGGACACCCCGAACGCGCGCAGCACGGCCCGCAGGTGCTCCGGCGTGGTCGTCTCGTCGCAGGCGATCCCGACGGTGTCCTCGTCGGCCAGCCGCAGGCTGATGCCCTCGGCGCGGGCGGCCGCGTGGACCTCGGCCGCCCGGCCGGGCACCCGCACGAGCACGGTGTCGAAGAAGTGGTCGTGCACCACCTCGACGCCCCCGGCGGTCAACCCCGCGGCGAGGGTGGCGGCGCAGCGGTGCACCCGGGTCGCGATCGTCCGCAGCCCCTGCGCCCCGTGGTAGCTGGCGTACATGGCGGCGACGACGGCCAGCAGCACCTGAGCGGTGCAGATGTTCGACGTCGCCTTCTCGCGGCGGATGTGCTGCTCACGGGTCTGCAGGGCCAGGCGCAGCGCGGGGTTGCCGTCGGCGTCCACCGAGAGCCCCACGAGGCGACCGGGCAGCTGGCGGGCGCTGCTCGAGCGGACGGCGAGGTAACCGGCGTGCGGTCCGCCGAAGCCCATGGGCACGCCGAAGCGCTGGCTGGTGCCGCACACCGCGTCCGCCCCCTGCTCGCCGGGCGGGGTGAGCAGGGTCAGGGCGAGCAGGTCGGCGCTGACCGCGACGAGGGCACCGCGCTCGTGCGCCGCGGCGATCAGACCGCGCAGGTCGTGCACCCGTCCGGAGGCACCCGGCAGCTGGGCCAGCACCCCGAAGCAGTCCCCGTCGGGGAGGCCGTCGACGGCAAGGTCGGCGCGCACCAGCTCGATGCCCAGGGGCTCGGCGCGGGTCTGCAGCACCGCCCAGGTCTGCGGCAGCACGTCCGCATCGACCACGAAGGTCGCGCAGCGGTTCTTGTTCGCCCGGCGCAGCAGCGTCATCGCCTCGGCGGCGGCGGTCGACTCGTCGAGCATGGAGGAGTTGGAGACCTCCATGCCGGTGAGGTCGGTGACCACGGTCTGGAAGTTCAGCAGCGCCTCGAGGCGGCCCTGGCTGATCTCCGGCTGGTAGGGCGTGTACCCGGTGTACCAGGCTGGGCTCTGCAGGACGTTGCGGAGGATCACCCCGGGGGTGTGGGTGTCGTGGTACCCCAGGCCGATCATCGACGTGGTCACGGTGTTGCGGGCGGCCAGGGCGCGGAGCTCGGCCAGCGCCTGGGTCTCGCTCGCGGCGGCGGGCAGCCCGGCGAGCGCACCCTCGGGGTCGAGGATGGCGGCGGGCACGGCCGCGGTCGCGAGGGCGTCGAGGCTGTCGACACCGATGACCTCGAGCATCCGGCGCACCTGGGCGTCGTCCGGACCGACGTGGCGGTCGGCGAACGTGTGCTCGGTGCGGGTGAGCGGGGTGGACGGCATGCAGACCTCCGGGGCAGGGCAGGACGGGACCTGGCCCTCCCCCTCTGTCGTCAGCCCGTCCGGGCGCCTGAGAGATTCACCGGGTCGGACCCGGCTTTCCCCGTGGGCGGATGGGTGCTCCCACCACTTTCCAGAGACGTCGGTGCCCGCGCGGTCCAGGGTGCCTGAGAGGTTGACGGGGAGGTGCTGCTCCTTCGGCGGCCCGGACCGGGTGGTCCGTGCTCTCTCCCGCGCGACGTCGACGCGAGGCCGAGTCTAGCGGCGAGCCACCCGGTCGGCGCGCTACCCGGTCCGACGCGAGGTGCGCGCGCTGCGGCGGCGGGCCAGCTCGTCCTCGGGGCTCTGCTCCACCTCGCCGTCGTCGGCGCGCTCGGCCGGGAAGGCGGCGATGGTGCCCGTGAGCTCGCGCATGGCCCCGCTCACGGCGATCCCGAACACGCCCTGACCGCCCTGCAACAGGTCGACGACCTCCTCGGCCGAGGTGCACTCGTAGACCGTGGTGCCGTCGGAGAACAGCGTGATGCGGGAGAGGTCGGCCACGCCGCGACGACGCAGGTGCTCGACGGCGATGCGGATGTTGTGCAGCGAGACGCCGGTGTCGAGCAGCCGCTTCACCACCTTGAGGACGAGGATGTCCTTGAAGGAGTACAGGCGCTGGCTGCCGGAGCCCTTCGCGCCGCGGATCGACGGCACCACCAGCGACGTGCGGGCCCAGTAGTCGAGCTGGCGGTAGGTGATGCCGGCGACCTGGCACGCGATGGGGACGCGGTAGCCGACGAGCTCGTCGGGCAGGGTGTCGTCGGGGAACAGCCCTGGCTGCAGCTCCGGCAGCGGGGCAGGCCCAGGACCCGCGCCCGGTGTGTCCACCACGGTGTTCCCCTCTCGGTGACGCTCTCCTGCCCCAGACCTGGGGCGACGCCTGTCCGACGGAGCTTCCACCGGTGTCGTTCGTCTGGTGCGACGGTAGGACCAGGGTGGGGGGCGGTCAACGGGACACGCGGAACCATCAAGGTGTCGTCGAGGGTGAGACCAGATCGAGACCAGGCTCGCTACCGCTCGGAAGCGGGTCCCCCGCTGGACTCGAAGTCCTCGGGCGAGACGTTGTCGAGGAACTCCTTGAACTTCTCGACCTCGTCCTCCTGCTCGTCGGGGATGAGCAGGCCGGCCTCGGCGAGCACGTCCTCCTCGGCATGGATGGGCACCCCCGTCCGCAGGGCCAGCGCGATCGAGTCGGTGGAGCGGGCGTCCACCCGGACGTTGCCGTCGAAGACCAGCTCGGCGATGAAGGTGCCCTCGCGTAGCGACACGATGCGGACCTGCTCGAGCTCGCGGCCGAACGCAGTGATCATGTTCTTCATCAGGTCGTGGGTCATCGGCCGCGCCGGCGTCACACCCTGCTGCTCGAGCGCGATCGCAGTCGCCTCGGTCTGCCCGATCCAGATCGGCAGGTAACGGTCACCCTCAGCCTCCCGCAGCAGCAGGATCGGCTGGTTCGCGGGCAGCTCCACCCGGATGCCGACCACGCGCATCTCGCTCATCGTGCCTGCCTCCCGCTCGTCGGTACGGCCGACGCTACACGCGCCCCCTGCTCCCGGCGCGCTGCCCGGACACCGCTCCCGAGCACCGCTCAGGAGCCGTCGAGCTCGCGCCGCAGCGCCGTCCGCACCAGCGTGGTGTGCAGGGTCACCGAGAGCGCCGCGAGCTCACGGGTGAGCTCCTCGGCGCGGCCGCGGGCCTCGGCGTCACCCCGGCGGGCCACCGGTCCGGCGATCTGCGCGAGCACCTCGGCCTCCCGGTCGGCGGAGGTGCGGAAGGCCCGCAGGTGGCGCGGCTGCAGCCCGTGCTCGGCCAGGCGCCGGGCCGCCGTCAGCACCACCACGTCCTCACCGTCGAACAGCCCCGCCGCACCCGGGCGGACCAGGCCGTGCGCGACGAGCTCGGCCAGCAGGTCCTCCTCCGCCCCGGCGTGCTCCAGCAGCTCCTCCCGGGTCAGCCGCACGGCTCGGCCCACCGTCGGGGCCGCGGCACCCGCGACGACCAGGCTCCGCGGGGCGCGCAGCGTGGGGGTGGTCCCCCGGTCGGCGGCGTCGAGCTGGTCCCTGATCACCCGCAGCGGCAGGTAGTGGTCGCGCTGGGCGGTGAGCACGAAGCGCAGCCGCTCCAGGTCCACCGGGCTGAACTGCCGGTAGCCGGCGGGGGTGCGCGACGGGCTGATGAGCCCCTCGGCCTCGAGGAAGCGGATCTTGGAGATGGTCACGTCGGGGAAGTCGGGGCGCAGCAGGTCCAGCACCGCCCCGATCGAGCGGTGGGTGCTGGAGCGTCCGCCAGCCCGTCCGGGCGCGGTCACAGCCCGTCCGCGCCCGCCGCCCGGTCGGCGTCCGCACCGGCGCGGGGACCGGTGAGGTACACGAGACGGAACTTGCCGATCTGCACCTCGTCGCCGTTGGCGAGCACGGACGAGTCGACGGGCTCGCGGTTGACGTAGGTGCCGTTCAGGCTGCCCACGTCGACGACGGCGAACTCCTCACCCTCCTGGCGGAACTCGGCGTGCCGACGGCTCACGGTGACGTCGTCGAGGAAGATGTCGCTGTCGGGGTGGCGCCCGGCGGAGGTGGTCGCCTGGTCGAGCAGGAACCGCGAGCCGGCGTTGGGACCGCGCTTCACCACGAGCAGCGCCGAGCCGGCGGGCAGGGCCTCGACACCGGAGGAGGGCGTCTCCGACGTGCTCGTGGCCGACTGGTCACCCGTGGCCGTCTCCAGCTCGCGCAGGAAGTCGCGCCCGAAGACCGAGGTGGTCTCGACGGAACCCTCGTCGCCGCGCTCGTCGTTCTGGCTCACTGAACTCCTCCTGTGCTCGGACCGTCCGGGTGCTGCACCCCCGGGTGGGGAGAACCTACCGTCCCGCGCAGGGGGCTAGTGCTCGCCCGCGATGAGCTCGGAGTAGCCCGGGGCGTCGAGCATCGCCGCGAGCAGGGCCTCGACGTCGGCGTCCTCGGCGACCTCGATCTCCACCAGCCACCCGTCGCCGTACGGCGCCGAGTTCACCCGCTCGGGGTCGTCGTCGAGACCGTCGTTGCGGGCAGTGACCGTGCCCGTCACGGGAGCGAAGACGTCGGAGACGCTCTTGGTCGACTCCACCTCGCCCATCGGCGTCCCGGGGGCGACGTCGACGCCGACGTCGGGCAGCTGGACGAAGACCACGTCACCGAGCGCGGCCTGGGCGTAGTGGGTGATGCCCACCCGCACCGAGCGCCCCCCGGCCGACCGCACCCACTCGTGCTCAGCGGTGTAGCGCAGGTCTTCGGGAACGGTCTCGTCGGGCACGGGGGGACTCCTGGTCTGCTGGGGGTCGGGACGGTTCGCTCAGCCTGCGGGCCGAGCGTATTCAGGCTCCCGCGGCACCCGCAAGGCGGTCACCTCGAGGCGGTCGCGCTGGTCCACCGAGACCGCGCCCCCGGCCCGGGTCACCGTGTCGACCACCCCGCCGGGGATGTTCAGCGCCGCGGCCAGCGTGGGGGGGTCGCCGATCGCGGTGACCGAGTAGGGGGCGACGAGGGCGACGGCGTCGAGGACGACGGCCCCGGCGGACCCGGTGAAGGCCGAGTCGAGCCCGATCCGCACGACCGCTCCCCCACCGCCACCGACTCCACCGCCACCGACTCCACCGCCGCCGACCTCGATGGCCTCGGCACCCGCCGCGCGCAGCTCCTGCACCGTGTCCAGCAGGACGTCCGGACCGACGCCGGCGTCCGGGTCGTCGACCTCCAGGAGCACCCCGGGGCCGGACGCGGCGGCGGTCCCGACCAGGACGGCGAGCGCCTGTGCCCGGGCACGCGCCTCGGCCAGCGCGGCGGAGGAGCCCTGGCCGTCGGCCTCCAGCTCGCGGACGGTGCCCTGCAGGGCGGCGACCTCCTGGCGCAGCGACGCCTCCTGCTGCTGCAGGTTGTCCAGCACCACCACCAGGTCGGCCGGGCGGGCGGAGTCCAGCGAGTCCTCGGTGCTCGTGCGCTGCACCTGGGTCACGATCCCCACGCCCAGGGCCGCGCACAGCAGCGCCACCAGTGCCGTCGACGTGCCCCGCGACCACCCCGAGCGGGCCGGGGTCTCCCCGTCGGGCTGCGGCGCGTCCGGCGGGACGGGTTCCGGCGCTGCGGGTTCCGACGCTGCAGGTTCCGACGCTGCAGGTTCCGGCGCTGCAGGTTCCGACTCGGGGGGGCGGGGACGCGGGGAGGGTCGCGCGCCCGTGCCGCCGCCGTCGCGCGGCGGGGAGGTCACCTCAGGCCCCGAACAGGTGGCGGCGGATGGCGGCGGCGTTGCCGAAGATGCGGATGCCGAGCACGACCACGATGGCGGTGGAGAGCTGCGACCCCACCCCCAGCTGGTCCCCGAGCAGCACCACCAGCGCCGCGGTGACCACGTTGAACACGAACGAGATGACGAAGACCTTCGCGTCGAAGATGCCGTCCAGACGGGCCCGGACCCCGCCGAACACGGTGTCCAGGGCGGCGACGACGGCGATCGGCAGGTACGGCTGCAGGAAGTCGGGCACCGTGGGGCTCAGCACCAGCCCGAGCAGCACCCCGGCGACCAGCGCGACGACGGCGATCACGACGTGGGCTCCGGCGTGGCCAGCCGCAGCTCCGGGGGGGTGGCCGCCGGCAGGTCGAGCGCGGCCACGGGCACCACCGCGAAGCCGATGCCGTACACCTGCGAGACCGCCGACAGGCGCTGGTTGGTGGTGCTGGCGAGGAAGCCGGTCTGCACGGTCCGGGGACCACCCACTGCGGAGACCACGTACGGGGAGAACACCGGGGCCTCGTCCACGAGCATCGCCCCGCCCGCCAGGCGGATGGTGCTGGAGGGGTCCAGGCGCACCCCGCCCACCGCGACCGCCTCGGCGCCCGCGGCCCACAGCGCGTTCACGGTCTGCTGCAGGTCACGGTCGAGCACGGTGCCGCCCCCGCCCCCGGTGCTGCTGGTGGTGGAGTCGGTGAGCGTCACCTGCAGCCCCGGACCGGAGACGGCGACCGCCCCGGCCTGCTGCTGCAGGGTGCCCAGCACGGCGAGCGCCGCGCGACCGCGGTCGTCCCCGGTCAGGGCCGCCCGTCGGGCCGCGTCGGCCGCTCGCCCGAGCTCGCCGCGCTCGGTGCGGAGGTCGTCGTTGGTGCGGCGGGTGTCCAGGACGTTGGCGACCAGGCCGGACTGCACGGCGGCGGTGTCGGGCGCGGCGCGGGCCGCGGAGGTCCCGGCGATCCCGAGCAGCACGCCGACGACGGCGAGGCCGCCGACGAGCCAGGCCGTGCTCGCCCCGCGGGGCCGGCGGCCGTGCCGGCGCCGGTGCGCAGCGGCGTAGCCGGGGTCCAGGTGCTGGGTGAGCAGCGTGCTCAGCAGACCCGGCGGGGCGGCCGGGACGCGCGGCGGTGTCCGGACGGGCGGGGTCGGGGTCGGGGTGCTCACGCGAGCACCGGCAGCCGCGCGCGGATCTGCCGAACCTGGACGAGGTAGAGCACCGCGGCCCACAGGTACATGCCGCCGCCCCAGATGCCGAACCCGTACGCCCACGGGCGGGCGAGGGTGGCGAAGGTGCCGGTGCCCTGCGCGGCGAGCAGCAGCGGGAAGGCGTAGAGCAGGCAGAAGGTGGCCGCCTTGCCCAGGTAGTGCACCTCCAGGACCCGGACGCCGCGCGAGGCGACGCTGCGCAGGGCCACCGCGAGGACCACGTCGCGCCCGATCAGGACGACGACCACCCACCACGGGACGACGTCGCGGATGCCGAACGCGAGCAGGGTGGAGAGCACGTAGAGCCGGTCGGCGGCCGGGTCCAGGAAGGCCCCCAGCCGTGACGTCTGGCCGAGCATCCGGGCGAGCTTGCCGTCGAGGTAGTCGGTGACCCCGCTGACCACGAGGACGACGATCGCCCAGCCGTCGGCCTCCGGGCCCAGCAGCAGGTAGAGGAACAGCGGCACCCCCAGCAGACGCAGCACGCTGAGCGCGTTGGGCAGGGTCAGCACCCTGTCCTCGCCGCCGGCCACCGCACCCACCCCCGTTCCGTGCCGAGTTGACCTGCGCCAGCGTGCCACAGCGGGGCGGCCGTGATCACGCGCGAGCGCCACTACCTACACGGTGGCCACCACGTCCTCGCGCAGCGCCGGGATCACGGTCTCGCCGTAGTCCTCCAGGGTCTGCGTCCTGCCGTCGTGCTGCAGGTACACGGCGAACTGGTCGACGCCCATCGCCTGGAGCTCCCGCATCCTCACGACGTGCTCGGCGGGGGTGCCGAGCACGCAGAACCGGTCGAGGACGTCGTCGGGGACGAACGCCGTGTGGTCGTTGCCCGCCCTGCCGTGGGCGTTGTAGTCGTAGCCCCGCCGTCCGGCGATGTAGTCGGTCAGCGCAGCGGGCACCCCGCCCCCGGAGCCGTACCTGGCGACGAGGTCGGCCACGTGGTTGCCGACCATGCCGCCGAACCAGCGGGTCTGGTCGCGCTGGTGCTCGAGGTCGGCGCCGGTGTACGCGGGCGCGGCGACGCAGACCCGCACGTCGTCGGGGTCGCGGCCCGCGTCGGCGGCGGCGTTCTTGACCCGCTCGATGGTCCAGCGGGCGATGTCGGGGTCGGCCAGCTGCAGGATGAACCCGTCGGCGACCTGCCCGGTGAGCTCCAGCGCCCTGGGTCCGTAGGCGGCCACCCACACCTCCAGCCGCGACGCCGTGCCCCACGGGAACCGGACCGTCGCCCCGCCCACCTCGGCGGTGCGCCCGTTGCCGAGCTCGCGGATGACGTGCACGGCCTCGCGCAGCGTCGCGAGCGTCACCGGCTCGCCGTTGAGCGTGCGCACCGCGGAGTCACCCCGGCCGATCCCGCAGACGGTCCGGTTGCCGAACATGTCGTTCAGCGTCGCGAAGGTCGACGCGGTGACCGTGGCGTCGCGGGTGGCCGGGTTGGTGACCATCGGGCCGACCGTGACCTTGCGGGTCGCCGCGAGGATCTGGCTGTGGATGACGTAGGGCTCCTGCCACAGCAGGTGGGAGTCGAACGTCCACACGTGGGAGAAGCCGCGGTTCTCCGCCGCGACGGCGAGCTCGACGAGGCGGGACGCGGGCGGGTTGGGCTGCAGGACGATGCCGAAATCCACGAAAGATCCTCTCTCAGATCAAGTTCGACGACAGACCACGCCTGGTGAAGCGGCCGTGTCCCTTCGTCCCGACGTAGCCGGTCGCGTCGACGACGACGGTGCCACGGCTCATCACGAGGTCGACGTGGCCGTCCACCTCGAAGCCCTCCCAGGCGGAGTAGTCCATCCTCATGTGGTGGCTGTCGACCCCGATCGTGGTGTGCCCCTTCGGGTCGTAGACCACGACGTCGGCGTCGGCCCCGGGCGTGAGCAGGCCCTTGCGCGGGGCGAGGCCGAACGTGCGGGCCGGTTCGGTGCAGCACACCTCCACCCAGCGCTCCTTGCTGATCCGGCCGTCGACCACGCCCTGGAACAGCAGGTCCATCCGGTGCTCGACGGAGCCGATGCCGTTGGGGATCTTCGAGAAGTCGCCGACGCCCAGCTCCTTCTGGCCCTTCATGCAGAACGGGCAGTGGTCGGTGGAGACCGACGTGACGTCGCGGGTGCGCAGGTACCGCCACAGCTCGTCCTGGTGGCCCTCGGCGCGGGAGCGCAGGGGCGTCGAGCAGACCCACTTGGCCCCCTCGAAGCTCCCCCACTCCAGGCCCTGCGCCGCGAGCTGCTCCTCCAGCGAGAGGTACAGGTACTGCGGGCACGTCTCGGCGAACACGTTCTGGCCGCGCCCGCGCGCCGTGGCGATCTGCTCCAGGGCCTGCTTGGCCGAGACGTGGACGACGTACAGCGGGGCACCGGTGACGTCGGCCAGCATGATCGCGCGGTGGGTGGCCTCCTCCTCCAACTGCCACGGCCGGGAGAGCCCGTGGAACACCGGGTCGGTCTCCCCGCGAGCCACGTGCTGGCGGACGAGCTCGTCGATGGCGATCCCGTTCTCCGCGTGCACCATCATGAGCGCGCCGGTCTGGGCGCCGCGCTGGAAGGCCCGCAGGATCTGCCCGTCGTCGGAGTAGAAGACCCCGGGATAGGCCATGAACAGCTTGAAGCTGCTCACGCCCTCCTCGACGAGCTCGCCCATCGCGTGCAGCGCCCCGTCGTCGACCCCGCCGATGATCTGGTGGAAGCCGTAGTCGATGGCGCACTGCCCGGCGGCCTTCTCGTGCCACAGCGCCAGGGTGTCCTGCAGCGCTCCGCCCGGGTTCTGGATCGCGAAGTCGACGATCGTCGTCGTCCCGCCCCACGCCGCGGCGCGGGTGCCCGTCTCGAAGGTGTCGCTAGCCTCGGTCCCGCCGAAGGGCATCTGCATGTGCGTGTGGGCGTCGACCCCGCCGGGGATGACGTAGCGCCCGGTCGCGTCGATGGTGCGGTCCACCGATGCCCGCAGGTCGACCCCCAGCAGCGTCGAGCCGGGCTGCAGCAGGGCCACGATCGTCTCGCCGTCGATGAGCACGTCGAGGCGCTGGGAGCCCGTCGGGGAGATGACCAGGCCACCGTGGACCAGGGTGGTCGTCATTCTTACTGCTCCACCAGCGGGCCGTAGGCCTCGGGGCGCCGGTCGCGGTAGAACTGCCACTCGTTGCGGACCTGGCGCACCAGGTCCAGGTCGAGGTCCCGGACGACGACCTCCGCGGTGTCGGTGCTGGCGATGTCACCGACGTAGCTGCCGCGAGGGTCCACGAAGTAGCTGCTGCCGTAGAAGGTCACCGCGTCGTCGCCGAACTCCTCGGTCTCCGTGCCGACCCGGTTGTTCGCGGCCACGAAGTACTGGTTGGCCGCGGCGGCCGCGGGCTGCTCGATCTCCCACAGCCGGTTGCTCAGCCCCGGCTTGGTGGCGGAGGGGTTGAACACGATCTCCGCCCCGGCCAGGCCGAGCGCGCGCCAACCCTCCGGGAAGTGCCGGTCGTAGCAGATGTAGACGCCGATCCTGCCGACAGCGGTGTCGAAGACGGGGTAGCCGCCGTTGCCGGGGCGGAAGTAGAACTTCTCCCAGAACTGCGGGAGGTTGGGCAGGTGCTGCTTGCGGTAGCGGCCCAGGTAGGTGCCGTCGGCGTCGATCACGGCCGCGGTGTTGTAGTAGACGCCGGGCATCTCCTGCTCGTACACCGGCAGCACCATCACCATGCCCAGCTCCTTCGCCAGGGCCGCGAAGCGCTCGGTGGTCGGACCCGGGACGGCCTCGGCGTAGTCGTAGTACTTCGGGTCCTCCCGGATGCCGAAGTACGGGCCGGTGAACAGCTCCTGGAAGCAGATGACCTGCGCCCCGTCGGCCGCGGCCTCGCGGGCCATCTGCTCGTGCTTGACCGCCATCGACTCCCGGTCCCCCGTCCACGGGGTCTGGGTGATGGCTGCTCGGACCGTGGTCACGGGACCTCCTGCTGCTCGACGGGTCGGACGGTCATCCTGGCGTGCTGGTGTGACAGCAGTGTTGCGCGTCGCGGGATCGGGTGGTCAACCGGCGCGGAAGCGCTCCACGATCCGGGTCGTGACCCCCCGCTGCACGCCGTCGAGACGTCGTCGTCGAACCCCGCCCGCCCGGGCTGGAGGTACGTCCGCCCCCACGGCGCGTCCCACGACGGCGGGTCGGGTGCCGTGCGCGGTCGGCCTGCCGTGAGGGGCACGAGGTCGCGGTCTCCAGAACTGTCGGGGGTCGCCGCTAGATTTCGCTCATGCGTTCGACGGGAGTGGTGGCGGAGCCGGTGCGGGCTGCGCTCACGTCGCTGCGCGCCGCCATCGACGTGCTGGCGTCCGCGCACCACGCAGGCTCTGACGACGACGGGATCCTCGACGTGGCGCGCGAGCTGGAGGTGCAGCGCCGGCGCCTCCCCACGCTCGACCACGCCCTCGTCGTCGAGCTGGAGTGCCGCTCGGTCGCGGCCAAGCACCTGCACCGGGGCACGCCCCAGCTGCTCGCCGCGCTGCTCCACCTGGACCTGCCCGAGGCCCGCAGCAGGGTTCGAGCGGCAGCGGACCTGGGGCCCCGGACGGCAGTCTCGGGGGCACCGCTCCCACCGGCCCACCCGGTGACCGCCGCCGCCCAGGCCGCCGGACGGATCTCCTCCGCGCACGCGCTCGTCATCACCCGCGCGGTGCACGACCTGCCCACGGCACTCGAGCCGGACGTGGTGGCCGCCGCGGAGGCGGACCTGGCCGGGCTGGCTCCCGACCTCAGTCCGAGCGAGCTCACCCGGGCCGCCGAGCGTCTCGCCGCGCACCTCGACCCCGACGGGTCGCTCCCCGACGACGATGACCGTGCCCGGCGCCGCCACCTCACGATCGGCGCCCAGGGTGCCGACGGGATGACACCGGTACGAGGGCTGCTCGACGCACGCTGCCGGGCACTGCTCGACGCGGCGATCACCGCTCTGGCCCGCCCGACGACGGTCGACGACCTGCCCGACCCGCGATCGGCCGGGCAGCGCAACCACGATGCGCTCGCTGCGCTGTGCCAGCAGCTCCTCGCCGCCGGCGCCCTGCCCGACAGTCGCGGGCTGGCCGCCACGGTGGTGGTGACGGTGACGCTGGACCAGCTCGAACAGGGGTTGGCGCCGCCGCCGGGGTCGTCCCGGACACCGCGGGCCGGACCGGTGCGACGCCCGGACCCCCTGGCCGCCCCCGTCCGCACCGCGACGGGCACCCGGCTCTCGGTGGGCGAGGCGCTGACCTTCGCCGCCGGCGCCCACCGGGTGCTGGCCGTCTTCGACCACGACGGGCAGCCGCTGTTCCTCTCCCGCACGCGCCGGCTGGCCAACCCCGGACTGCGCCTCGCCCTCATCGCCCGGGACCGGGGTTGCACGCGGCCCGGCTGCGACGCCCCCGCCTCGTGGACGGAGGTGCACCACCTGACCGAGTGGCGCGACGGCGGGAAGACCGACGTCGACAACCTCGCCCTCGTCTGCTCGTTCGACCACCACCTCATCACCCGGGAGGGGTTCACGGTCCGGATGGGACCGGCAGGCCGGGTGCAGTGGATCGCACCCGTCCACCTCGATCCGACCCGGACGCCACGGGTCAACCCGCTGCACCACCCACCGGACCTGCGCCCGGCGACCGGGCCGGAGTTGCCGTCCACCTGAGCGCTCCTCCGGGCATGCTCACCCTCGTGCCGCGAACCCTGACCGTGTCCAGCTCCGTCGTCGTCGACGCCACCCCCGCGCAGGTGTGGGCCCTGGTGAGCGACCCGTCGCAGACGCCCCGGTGGAGCTCGGAGAACACCGGGGCCAGCACCACCGGCACGCTCGGGGTGGGCGACGAGTTCGACGGCACCAACTCCCGGCGGAGCTTCCGGTGGGTGACCCGGTCGGTGGTCACCGCGTCCGAGCCCGACGTCCGCTTCGCCTTCCGGGTGCACGCGATCGGGATCGGCTCGCCGAGGGTGGAGACCAGCAACGCCAGCTGGGAGTACCGCCTCGAGCCCGCCGCCGACGGCACCCGGGTCACCGAGACCTGGCACGACGACCGCCGCTGGCCCGACCTCCTCGCTCGGGTCTTCGACAGGATCGCCACCCGCACCTCGTTCCCGCAGTTCCAGCAGCGCAACCTCGAGCGCAGCCTGCAGCGGCTGAAGACCGTGGTCGAGGCGGGCTGAGGACCCCGCGAGTGCCCGCCCCTCAGCGGGGCCGGCGCAGCAGGTCGTGCTCGGCGAGCGCGGCCGGCAGCACCAGGCTGAGCACCTCCTCGCCGCTCACCCCGGCCATCGGCCCGAGCGCGTCGCCCAGCACCCGGAGCACGTGCACGCCGTCCTGCCACAGCACCGCGAGCCCGGTGCGGGTGGCGGTCCGGTCGACGTCGCGCTCGGGCTCGTCGCGCAGCCAGGCGGTGAGGTCGGGTGCGGCCGGGTCGTGCTCGTGGGCGGCGCGCAGCAGGGCCACCGCGAGCCACCGTGCGCCGGCGCGCACCGAGCCGAGGGACTCCACGACCGGTGCCCCGAGGTCGGCCTCCGCCTCCACCCCGGCCTGCACCACCAGCTGGGCGGTGGCGCAGACCAGGGCGTCCAGCGCCTCCACGGGCTCGAGGTCGGGCTCGAGGAGACCCGCCAGGAGCTCCAGGTCGGTGTGGCCCCCGTCGCCGGTGCGGTCCGCGGCCAGGCTCAGCCCGAGGGCGTGCACCACCGCGGACAGCGGCAGCTCCACCCAGGACCCGGGTGCGATCCCGGCCCGGGCGCGGGTGAAGCGGGCCAGCTGCAGGCAGGCGTGCACCAGCGGTTCCAGCTCCGGCTCCGTGCCGTCCTCGTGCTCGGCCGCGGCCAGCGCCGTGCGCACCAGCTCCAGCGGGGCACCCACCCGGTGCAGCGCGCGGCCGGCGACCTCCTCGGCGTCCTCGACGAGCAGCGCCGCCACCCGGTGCAGCCACACCCGGCCCGGCTCCCCCGCCACCCGCACCCCCGCGGCGACCTCGACGGTGGCCGCGGCGTCGTCGTCGGCGCCGGTGAGCACGGCCTGGGCCAGGCGCAGCCACAGCGTGGCCAGCCGCACCACCGCGGCGTCGTCGAGCATGCCGAGGGCCCGCAGCAGCGCGTCGTCGGGCAGGTCGGGGCCGAGACCGGCCCGGGCGAGGCGGGCCACGACGCCGACCGCGGCCCGCACCGCCTCGTCCCGCTCGGGGGTGTTGACGAGCACCTCGCCCGCCGCGGCCGGGGAGTCGGTGGCGGGCAGCTCGGTGAGCAGACGGGTGGCCTCGTCCTCGAAGGGACCGGTCTCGGCGAGCACCGCGGCCACCCCGTCCGCCCCGGCGACGGCCGTGCTCGTGGCCAGCGCCGTGGCGACCAGCGAGGCCAGCACCGACTGGAAGTCCGGCGGGCCGTAGGAGAGTCCGCGCAGGAGCCGACCGGTCGCGAGGTCGGCGTCCAGCGAGCCGCGGTAGTGCGCGCACACCGCGGTGGCCAGCAGCTGGTGCGGGCTCTGGTCGGCGGCGTGGTCGTGCGCGTCGTCGTGCAGGAGCAGCTCCACGTCCTCGGCCAGCCACGGGGCGAGGCGCCCGCGCAGGGCCTCCACCACCTCGGCGACGGGCAGCGGCAGCTCAGCGGCGAGGCGCTCGCAGTCCACGGCCTCCCCCCACGAGCCGGGGGCGGGCTCCGCGTCGACCACGGCGAGCAGCACCACGCGGCCGTCGTCGCCGGACTGCCCGGGCAGGGCCGCCACCAGCGGGGCGACCGGGAGCTGCCAGCTCAGCGAGTACCCGTCGACGAGCACCCGCACGGTGGCGGTGGGCGAGGTGGGGCCGTCGGAGTGCACGTCCACCCGGGCCGGGGCCTCGCGCAGCGCCGTCGTGGTCTCCGCGGGCAGGAAGGTGTGCAGCAGCACCGCGGGCTCGAGGGTGTCCCCGGCGTGGGCGTGCAGGACGGCGCCGGCGGCGCACGCGTACACGGGCGGCCGGTGCTGCTCGGGAGTGCTCACGGTCCCATCCTCGCCGACGCGGGCGCGTCGAACACCACCCGGTGCCGCTGTGCGACGCTGGCGACCCACCTGGACGAGAGGAGCGCCGCACCCGATGGCCACGATCCACGAGGCCCTGGACGTCGAGCAGCTCGAGGACGACCTGTTCCGCGGCAGCTCCCCGGCCACCCACCTCCAGCGCACCTTCGGCGGCCAGGTCGCCGGGCAGGCGCTGGTCTCCGCCGCCCGCACCGTGGGTGCCGAGCTCACCGTGCACTCGCTGCACGGGTACTTCCTGCGGCCCGGGCGCCCCACGATGCCGACGGTGTACCTGGTCGACCGGGTCCGCGACGGGCGCTCGTTCTGCACCCGCCGGGTCACCGGGGTGCAGGACGGCAAGGCCATCTTCTCGATGTCGGCCTCGTTCCACCGCGGCGGCGACGAGGGGCCCGAGCACTCCGACGCCGCCCCCGTGGTGCCCCGGCCCGACGAGCTCGACGACGCGACGGTCCGCGGTCCCGAGGAGCAGGCCTGGTACACCCACGAGTGGCCGGACTGGGACATCCGCGCGGTCCCCGCCGATCGGATCGTGGTGCGCCCCGGGGTGGCCGCCCAGCAGCAGGTGTGGATGCGCTACCGACACCCCCTCGGCGACGACCCGGTGTTCCACGTGTGCGCGCTGGCCTACATGTCCGACATGACGCTGCTGGGCTCCGCCCGGGTGCCGCACCCGGACGCGCACACCCAGGGGGCCTCCCTGGACCACGCGCTGTGGTTCCTGCGCCCGTTCCGGGCCGACGCGTGGCTGCTGTACGACCAGACCTCCCCCTCGGCCGGGTTCGGCCGGGCGCTCACCCAGGGCCGCATCTTCGACGCCGGTGGCCAGCTGGTCGCCGCCGTGGTCCAGGAGGGCCTGATGCGGACGGTGCACGAGCAGGCCTGAGATGCTGGCTGGGTGGATCCTGTCGCCGCCCTGCGCCGCACCGCCTTCCTCCTGGAGCGCTCGCGGGAGAGCTCCCGCCGCGTGCAGGCCTTCCGCAACGCCGCCGCGGTGCTGCTGGCGCTGCCCTCGGCCGAGCTCACCGCCCGCCTGGAGCAGGGCACGCTGACCGAGCTGGCGGGGATCGGCACGTCGACCGCCACCGTCGCCCAGCAGGCCCACGCCGGAGGGGTGCCCGAGCGCCTGGCCGCGCTGGAGGCCACCGCCCGGGAGCCGTTGGTGACCGGGGGTGAGGCGCTGCGGGCGGCGCTGCGCGGGGACCTGCACAGCCACAGCACCTGGAGCGACGGCGGCTCGTCGGTGGAGGAGATGGCGGTGACCGCCCTGGAGCTCGGTCACGACTACCTGGCCCTGACCGACCACTCGCCCCGCCTCACCGTCGCCCACGGTCTCACCGCCGAGCGCCTGGAGGCCCAGCTCGAGCTCGTGGCCGAGGTCGACGAGGCACTCGGCGAGTTCCGGCTGCTCTCCGGCATCGAGTGCGACATCCACCTCGACGGCACCCTGGACCAGTCCGACGCGCTGCTCGCCCGGGTCGACGTCGTCGTCGCCTCGGTGCACTCCGACCTGCGGGCGAGCTCGGCGGCCATGACCGCGCGGATGCTCACGGCGGTGGCCAACCCGCACACCGACGTGCTCGGCCACTGCACGGGCCGGCTCGTCGAGGGCGGGCGCGGGACCCGCCCGGAGAGCACCTTCGACGCGGCCGCGGTGTTCGCCGCCTGCGCCGAGCACGGCGTCGCCGTGGAGATCAACTCCCGGCCCGAGCGGCAGGACCCGCCGGAGCGGCTCATCACCCAGGCGCTGGAGGCCGGCTGCCTGTTCAGCGTCGACACCGACGCCCACGCCCCCGGCCAGCTCGACTGGCAGGCCTACGGGTGCGCCCGGGCGCAGGCCTGCGGGGTGCCCACCGAGCGGGTGGTGAACACCTGGTCGGTGGAGGAGCTGCTGGAGTGGACCCACCGCGCCGGTTAGGTCGCGCGCGTCCGGTGTGCTGGGCTTGCGCGCATGAGCACCGTCTCCATCCTGGCCCAGGCCGCCGCGGACCCGGACGCCGTGAAGCTGTTCGGGGTGACCCTGGTGGGTCTCAGCGTCACCTCCGGGGTCAAGCTGCTGTTCACCGTCGCGCTGGTCGTGCTCGTCCTGCTGGTCCGGGGCCTGGTGCTGCGCCTGATGCGCAACCTCCTCGGCGGCGAGGTCGCCGACCCGCGACGGTTCTGGGCCCGGCAGGCGCTGCAGGTCGTCGTCGCCGTCGTCCTCATCCTGGGCGTCTTCAGCATCTGGATCACCCCCACGACGAACGTGAGCACCGGGCTCGGGCTGGTCAGCGCCGGACTCGCGTTCGCGCTGCAGCAGGTGATCACCTCGCTGGCGGCCTACTTCGTGATCCTGCGCGGGGACACCTTCGGCGTCGGCGACCGGATCACCCTGGGCGGGGTCCGTGGCGACGTGGTCCGGCTGGGCTTCCTCAAGACGACGATCATGGAGATGGGGCAGCCGCCGTCGGTGAGCTCGGCCGACCCCGCGGTGTGGGTGCACTCCCGGCAGTACACCGGGCGCCTGGTCACGGTGACCAACGGGGTGATCTTCACCGAGCCCGTATACAACTACAGCCGCGAGTTCCCCTACCTGTGGGAGGAGATGACGCTGCCGGTCGAGTACACCGCCGACCGGGCGGCCGTCGAGCGGATCCTCATGGACGCCGCGCACGCGCACACGATCGTCGACGACGCCGACTCCCGGCGGGCGCTGGCCAGCATGCGCTCGCGCTACGCGCTGTCGGACGCCTCGCTCGACCCGGCCGTGTTCTGGCGCATCACCGACAACTGGCTCGAGCTGTCGCTGCGCTTCCTCGTGCCCACCCGGGGGGTGCGCGAGATCAAGGACCGGATGAGCCGCGACATCCTCACCGCGCTGGACGCCGCCGGCATCGGCATCGCCTCGGGCACCTACGACATCGTCAAGCTGCCCGAGCTGACCATCCGGCACACCGGGACGACCGCCGTCACCGAGACGGGTGCGGCCACCGGCACCAGCACGGGCACCTGGTCGGGCCCGGCCACGGGAAAGGACTCGCCCTCGGAGTAGTGCGGCCCGGCCGACGACGGTGGGCCGGAACGAACGGGACCGCCGCGGGGGTCCCGCTCGTCACCGGTCAGTCCTGCGCGGTCACCACGACGGCGTAGGAACCGACGCCGCGCAGGCGGTGGCCCGCGACGGTGCTGTCCTCGCCCCTGCCCCCGTCGACCAGGATCTGGGTGACGAGGCCGGAGGTGGTGTCGAACTCGACGTCGTCGACCTTGCCGAGCTCGTCACCGGCGCTGCTCAGCACGCGCTTGCCGAGCAGGCCGTGGTCCTTGCCCAGCAGGGCGGAGACGTCCTCGGTCGGCTCGGTGATCTTGTCCGGCCCGGAGACGGTGACCGCGTCGTCGCCGAAGCCGGCGATGTCGGCCCAGCGCAGCGTGTCACCGCCGTCGGTCTTCTTCAGCCGGACGGCCACGACCGCGTGCGTCGCCGGGTCGACCACGTAGCTGTTGATCTTGCCGACGGTGTCGGCGGAGGACGTGCTGACGACCTGGCGGCCCTTGGCCTCGGAGAACGTGGTCACAGGCTCTTCCCTCCCAGCTGCGCGCGGAACGCCTCCACCGAGGCGCCGAAACCGGCGAGGTCGTCGCCGACGAAGTTCTTGGCGCTCGCCGGCACCATGAGGTGCTCACCGGAGGCGGCCAGGGTGTCGGGCAGCGGGATGAGCACCTTGGTGCCCTTGTTCCCCAGCGCCTCGGAGGACTCGATCTCGTAGCCGACGACGTCGCAGTGCGAGCTGGCTCCCGAGCCGGTGACCTGCAGGATGACGTCGACGACGGTGCCCAGGTCGGTGCCGGCGTCGGTCAGGACCTGCGAGCCCAGGATGTTCCCACCCGAGCCGCCGGCCGACGCCGAGCGGTCGAGCACGCGCTGCAGCTCCTCGAGCGCGTCGGAGTCGGCGACCATGACCGCGTCGCCGCCCAGCGCGGCCACGTTGGCCCAGGACAGCGCCAGCTTCATCGGGCCGGAGAACAACCCGCGACCGGCCAGGGTGAACCCACCGACCTCACCGCCGCCGGCGGAGTAGACGACGTCCTTGATCTGCGCGAGATCGTCGCCCGCCGTGGTCACCACGGGCCGCTTCTCGATCTCGGAGGTGCGCATGAGCCGGCTCACGAGCCGCTCGCCGAGCCGGTGCCGGTGGAGCCGGCGGGGTCGATGATGACCCCGCCCTTGCGGCGGCGCGCCTGCACCGCGAGCGCGAGGCCCACCAGCACGACGATCACCACCAGGACGACGAGCAACCAACCCCACCACTGCATGACGCACCTCCGCGGCTGGAGCGCCCTCCACGGGCGGTCGCGGGCAGCCGGTACCGGCGACGGGGCTGAACCTACCGCGCACGACACATTTCTCGGCGTCTCCACCAAGGGGCTCGCCGACACCCCGCTCGGACCGTGACGGCTACGGTTGGACGGTGTTCGCACCCCTGGCCGACGCCCTCGTGGCGGCCACCCTCCTCGGTGCGCTGTGGACGCTGGTGCTGGTGGTGGCCGACCGCCCGATGGTGCTGGCCCGCCGGTCGACACGGGCACTGCTGGCCGCGCTCGCGGTGGTCGAGGTGGGACTGCTGGCCCAGGCCGTGGTGAGCACGGTCCTGGTCTTCGGGGCGGGACTGGGCACCGAGGCCTACACGCTGGTGGGCTACGCCCTGACCCTGCCGTTCGTCGTCCCGCTCACCGTGCTGTGGGGGCTCAACGACCGCTCCCGGTGGGGTGCGGGGGTGGTGCTGATCGGGCTGGTCACGCTCCCGGTCATGATCCTGCGGATGAACGACGTCTGGGCGCTGCGTGCCTGACCGCGACGTGCCTGACCGCGACGTGCCTGAGCCCGACGTGGCCGCGCCCGAACCCCCCGCCACCCGGGAGCAGCGCACGGCCCTGGCCACCCGCAGCGGTCCCGGGCGCGCCCTCGTCGCCCTCTACGCCGTCTTCGCGGTGGGGGCCACGGCGCGCTCGGTGGAGCAGATCGCCACCCGGTTCTCCGTCGCGCCGCTGGCCTTCCTGCTCTCCGGGTTCGCCGCGGTCGTCTACTGCGTGGCCACGCTCTGCCTGGCCCGGGCGAGTGCCCGCAACCGCCGCGTCGCGCGCGTGAGCCTCGTGGTCGAGGCGGTGGGCGTCGTCGTCGTCGGCACCCTCAGCGTCGCGGCTCCCTCGCTGTTCCCGGAGGCGACGGTGTGGTCGGAGTACGGCCAGGGCTACCTGTTCATCCCGGTGGTGCTGCCGGTGCTGGGGCTGCTGTGGCTGCGCCGCACCGCCGGCACGCGCTGACGGCGCCCGCGCCACGGAGTAGACAGGGCCGATGACCGTCGACCGGATGCTGCCCACCGCCGAGGCCCGCGACCTGCTCGCCCTGACCCGTGAGCTCGCCGCCAAGGAGCTCGCGCCGCGGGTCGACGCCGACGAGCGCGACGAGGCCTTCCCGGCCGAGGTGTTCGCCACCCTCGGCGAGGCCGGGCTGATGGGGCTGCCCTACGCCGAAGAGCTGGGCGGCGGCGGCCAGCCCTACGAGGTGTACCTGCAGGTGCTCGAGGAGCTCGGCTCGGTGTGGGCGGCCGTGGCCGTGGCCACCAGCGTCCACGGGCTGGCCTGCTTCCCACTGGCCACCTTCGGCACGCCGGAGCAGCAGCAGCGGTGGCTGCCGGACATGCTCGGGGGCAGTCTGCTCGGGGCCTACTCGCTCTCGGAGCCCCAGGCCGGCTCCGACGCCGCGGCGCTGACCTGCCGTGCGGTGCGCACCGACGACGGGTACCGGCTCGCCGGCACCAAGGCGTGGATCACCAACGGCGGCACCGCCGACTTCTACACGTCGTTCCTGCGGACCGGCGAGGGCAGCAAGGGCGTCTCCTGCTTCCACGTCCCCCGCGGGACCGAGGGGCTCAGCTTCGGTCGACCCGAGGAGAAGATGGGGCTGCGGGCCGTGCCCACCGCCAGCGCGCAGTACGACGACGCACACCTGGACGCCGACCGGCTGGTCGGCGCGGAGGGCCAGGGCCTGCCGATCGCCTTCGCCGCCCTGGACTCGGGGCGCCTGGGGATCGCGTCGATCGCGGTGGGGCTCGCCCAGGGTGCGCTCGACGCCGCCGTCGCCTACGCACAGGAACGGACCACGTTCGGCCGCAAGATCATCGACCACCAGGGCCTGGGGTTCCTGCTCGCCGACATGGCCGCGGCCGTCGACTCCGCGCGCGCCACCTACCTCGACGCCGCCCGCCGCCGGGACGCCGAGCGGCCGTACTCCCGGCAGGCGTCGGTGGCCAAGCTCGTGGCCTCCGACGCGGCCATGAAGGTGACCACCGACGCCGTGCAGGTCCTCGGCGGCTACGGCTACACCCGGGACTTCCCGCTGGAGCGGTACATGCGCGAGGCGAAGATCATGCAGATCTTCGAGGGGACCAACCAGATCCAGCGCCTCGTCATCGCCCGGCAGCTCGCCACGTCCTGACCTCGGGTGGTTCACGGGGCTCACCGCAGCAGCGGGCCGTCCACCAGGGCGAGCGCGGGACCGGCGAGCAACCCCAGGATGAGCGAGGCCACCGCGGCGGTGAGGGCCGCGGCGCGCGCCCACGGCACCACGGTGGGGGCCGCTCCCCCACCGCGCACCGCCGGGGCGATCCAGCGCAGGTAGTAGAACAGGCTCGCCACGGTGTTCACGGCGGCGACGACGACGAGCCAGCCGAGCCCACCGTCGGCCGCGCCGGTGAAGACGCTGAGCTTGCCGGTGAACACCGCGGTGGGCGGGGTGCCGACGAGACCGAGCAGGCACACGGCCAGCGCCGCGGCCAGCAGCGGCTGGGTCCGGGCGAGGCCGCGGAAGTCGGCCAGCGTCCGGGCCTGCGGCAGCGCGGCGACGACGGCGAACGCACCCAGGTTGGTCACCGCGTAGGCGCCGAGGTAGAGCAGCAGCGAGCCGAGGGCGAGGTCGGTGCGGCCGGCGACCGCGACGGCCATGAGCAGGTACCCCACCTGGCTGATCGCGGAGTAGCCCAGCAGGCGCCGGACGTCGTCCTGGGCGAGGGCGGCGAGGTTGCCCAGCGTCATGCTCGCGGCGGCGAGCACGGCGACGAGCAGGGTCCAGTCCTGGCTGGTCCCGGCCAGCGCCACGTCGAGCAGCCGGTAGAGGGCGAGCGCGGCACCGAGCTTGGGCACGGTGGAGGTGAACGCCGCCACGGGGGTGCTGGCGGCCTGGGTCACGTCGGGCACCCAGAAGTGCAGCGGCACCGCGCCCAGCTCGAACAGCAGCCCGGCGAGCAGCGCCACGACCCCCAGGATCACCGTGACCCGCTCGGCCGAGGGCAGCCCGACGGCCAGGGTGCGGTAGTCGGTGCCCCCTCCCGCGCCGAGCAGCACGACCACCCCGACGAGCATGAGCACCCCGGCCAGCGCCCCGAGCAGGTACTGCTTCAGGGCGGCCTCGGTGCTGCGGCGGGTGTGGGTGAACCCGGTGAGCGCGTACAGCGGCAGCGAGGTGAGCAGGAACCCGGCGGCGAGCACCAGCAGGTCGTTCGCCCCGGCGAGCACGATCGTGCCGAGGGCGGCCAGCAGGACGAGCACCACCACCTCGGTCTCCCGACGGGTGCCGGCGATGGCGTCCGAGGCCAGCAGCAGGGTCAGGGCCGTCGCCGCCAGCACCACCAGGCGCAGCACGCCCAGCCCCGGGTCCACCGCGTAGCTGCCGCTGAACACGAGCTCGGCGGGCTGGGCGAGCCCGATCGTGGTCAGGACCCCGGCGCCGAGGACGGCCGCCACGGCGCCGACCCGGACCACGCCCTGGCGGTGGCGGGGCAGGAACGACCCACCGAGGAGCCCGACCACCGCGGCCACGAGCAGCACGAGCTCGGGCAGCAGGGAGGAGACGGCCTCGTTGGCGCCCGCCGTCACCGGCCCACCAGCTGCACGACGGTGGTGGCCGCGGGGCTGATGACGTCGAGCACGAGCGACGGGTACACCCCGAGGACGACGACGAGCACCAGCAGCGGCCCCACGGCGGCGACCTCCCGGACGGTGACGTCGGCGAAGGGCCGTCCCTCCGGGGTGGTGGTGGCGCCGGTGCCGAGCCGGGCCAGCGCGCGCAGGAACAGCGCGGCGGTGACCACGATGCCGAGCAGCGCCACGGCGGTCGGGACCGGCGCGGTGGCGAGGCTGCCGGTGAAGATCTGCACCTCGGCAACGAAGCCGGAGAGCCCCGGCAGGCCGAGCGAGGCGAACGCGCCCACCGCGAACAGGGCGGTGAACTTCGGCGCGAGGCCGGCGAGCCCGCCGTACCGGCTCATCGCGTAGGTGCCCCCCCGGTCGTGCAGCGTCCCGCACAGCAGGAACAGGGCACCGGTGATGAGGCCGTGGCTGACCATCTGCGTCACCGCGCCGGTCACCGCGAGGGAGCGGGCGGCCTCGTCGGAGCCCCCTCCCAGCCCGGCGGCACCGACGGCGAGCACGATGTAGCCCATGTGGTTCACCGAGGTGTAGGCGACCATCCGCTTGAGGTCGTCCTGGGCGAGGGCGACCAGCGCCCCGTGCAGCACGGAGAGCACCCCGATCACCACGATCACCCAGGCCCACGCCCGCCACGCCTGCGGCAGCAGGGGCATCGCGATCCGCACGAAGCCGTAGGTGCCCATCTTCAGCAGCACCCCGGCGAGGATCGTCGAGCCCTCGGCCGGGGCGGCGGTGTGCGCGGGCGGCAGCCACGTGTGGAACGGGAAGGTGGGGGTCTTGATCGCCAGCCCCAGCAGCACCGCCGCGAGCACGAGCCCGCCGAGGACCCCGCGCCCGGCCAGCGGGTTCACCCGGGCCAGCTCGACCATGTCGAAGGTGTGCGGGTCGGCCGCCAGGTACAGCCCGATGAACCCCACCAGCAGGGCCAGCGATCCGGCGAAGGTGTAGAGGAAGAACAGCAGGGCGGCCCGGCGACGCTCCGCCGAGGCCACCTGGCCCCAGCCGGCGATGACGAAGTACATCCCGACGATGGACAGGTCGAAGAAGACGAAGAAGACGAGCAGGTCCAGGGCCACGAACACCCCGAGCGACGCGGCCTGCAGGAACAGCATGAGCGCGGCGTACCGACCGAGCTGCTCGCGGCGACGCCCCGCGTGCACGGCCGCGGCGAGGAACAGCACCGTGGTCAGCGCGACCAGGGGCAGCGAGATCCCGTCCACCCCCAGGTGGAACCGGGAGCCCACCGAGGGGATCCACGCCACGTCGACGACGAAGGCCTGGCCGCCGGCCGGGGGCGGGTCCAGCCGGTAGGCCACCCACGTGCCGACCACGAGCGCGACGAGCACGCCGGTGGTGGCCGTCCACACCGCCGACACCACCCGGTCGGAGGCCGCGGGCGCGGCGAGCAGACCTGCCGCCACGAGCAGCGGCAGGACGATCAGGATGACGAGCACGGTCACCTCACCAGCACGAGGGTCGCCGCCAGCACCACGAGGGCGAGGACGGCCTGGGCGTAGTACGTGTGGAGCTGGCCCGTCTGCGGGCGGCGGGCGGCCACCCCGAGACGGCGGGCACCCGTCGTCAGCGCCGACACGGCGGCCACGACGGGCTCCTCGACCCGGGCGACGGTCCACCGCGACGGTGCGGTGGCCTCCGGGGCCACGAGGGTGGCGGTGACCAGCCGGTCGTCGGCCGCGGCCAGCGCGCGGGCCAGCGCCAGGGTGCTCGACCCGACCCCGTCGAGCAGGCCGCGCAGGCCCCACCAGCGCAGCAGCACCGGCACCGACCACCCGACCCCTTGACGGTCCAGCGCCACCACGCCGAGGACGACCACGACGGAGAGCACCCCGGCCACCACCAGCGCCTCGGCGCCCGGTCGCAGCTCGCTGCGCACCAGCCCGAGGACCCCGATCGCGACGGTGAGCGCGGCGAGCACGGCCACGGCGAGCACGGCCGGCAGCGTCACGGTCCGGGTGCCGGTCCGCTCGGTGTCCAGCGCGGCCCCCGGCGTCCCCGGCGTCCCCGGCGCCCCCGGCGCCCCCGGCACCCCAGGCGCCCCCGGCGCCTCCGGCACCCCAGGACCGAGGACCACGGCCAGCACCCGTCCCCCGTAGGCGGCGCTGAGCGCGGCGCCGAGCAGGCCTGCCAGGTACAGCGCCCCCGTGGTGTTCTCCAGCGCCGCCTCCTTGCCGACCCACAGGGCCAGCGGCGGCACCCCGGCCAGGCTCAGCGCCCCGACCGTGGCCGCCACGCCCACGGCGGGGTACCGCCGGCCCACCCCGCGCAGCGCGGTGAGGTCCTTGGTGCCGAGCGCGTCGAGCCAGGACCCGGCGCACAGGAACAGCAGCGACTTGGTGGCGGCGTGGGCCACCAGGGCGAGCACGCCCGCGGTGGTGGCGCCGGTGCCCGCGGCGATCAGGACGAACCCGAGCTGGGCGCAGGTGGACGCGGCGAGCAGCTGCTTGAGGTCACGCTGGGCCAGCGCCACCGTGCCCATGACGACCGCGGTCCCCGCCCCGACCCAGGCGACGCCGACGTCCCACCCCGTCGCGGCCAGCAGGGGGTGCACCCGCAGCAGCAGGTACCCGCCGGCGGCGACCATGGTGGCCGAGTGCAGCAGCGCCGAGGCGGGCGAGGGGCCGAGCATCGCCCCGGAGAGCCACCCGCTGAACGGCAGCTGCGCGGACTTGCCGAGCGCGGCCACCACGATCCCGGCCACCGCGACCTGGGCCCAGCCGCTGCCGGCGGCGGTGGGCGCGACGCGGTCCAGGGCCAGGCCCCCACCGGCCAGGGCCGCACCCACCGCGACGTACAGCCCGACGTCGGCCAGGCGGGTGGTGAGGAACGCGGTGATGCCGGCGTCCACGCGGTCCGGCTCGCGCCAGGAGTGCCCGACGAGGGCGTACGAGGTGAGCCCGACGAGCTCCCAGCCCAGCAGCAGCAGGGCCAGGTCGGTGGCGGTGACGACGAGCAGCATCGCCGCGGTGAACACCAGCAGCAGCCCGGCCAGGCGGCGCCGACCCTCCTCCGGTGACCGCACCGTCCACAGCAGCACCAGCAGCGCGGCCGTCGTGGTGGTGAGGACCAGGGCGGCGGACAGCCCGTCGACGGCGAGACCGCCGGACAGGCCGGGGACCCACACGAGGTCCAGCTGCGGCCGCCCGAGCGCGACGACGACGGCGAGGGCCAGCACGGCCGCGCCGACGCCGACCGACGCCCCGGCCGCGACGCCCTCCCCGCGGGACCCGGCCACCACCGGCAGCGCGAGCAGCGCGAGGCCGGCCAGGGCGGGCAGCGCCACCAGGACGCCCAGGAGCAGGGCGAGCAGGGCGCTCATCCGCGGAGCTCGTCGGCGGAGTCGACGAGGTCGATCTCCCCGGCCCGGAAGGAGGCGGTGACCACGGCGAAGCCCACCGCCATCTCCACCGCCATCACGGCCAGGGCCAGCAGGACCAGCACCTGCCCGTCGGCCCGGCCCGGGGAGAGGTAGAACCAGAACGCGCTCGCCGCGATGATGATCCCGTTCAGCACCAGCTCGAGTCCCATCATCACCATCACGACGGACTGCTGCGAGAGCGCGCCGTACAGCCCGATCGAGAACAGGGCGGCGGCGAGGAGCAGGAAGGTCTGCAGGGTCACCGGCCCACTCCGCCGGGAACGGGGTCGTCGGCTCGGGGGGCGTCGAGGTCGTCGCCGAGGCGGTCGTAGCGGCCCCGGTCGGTGGCCAGGACGACCGAGGCGACGATGGTCGCGAACAGGACGACGC
Organism: Mycobacteriales bacterium; assembly: GCA_038234335.1. Lineage (GTDB taxonomy): Bacteria > Actinomycetota > Actinomycetes > Mycobacteriales > Mycobacteriaceae > Rhodococcus_D. The sequence goes on along the minus strand of JBBSUN010000002.1, from coordinate 59,288 downwards.
CGAGCACCATCATCACCAGCATCTTCGAGCCCATGAGCGCACGGCCCAGCTCGAGGGTCGGGTCGACCGGCGGGGAGCCGGCCCGGGCGGGCCACGGCGCCAGGAGGATCCCGACGGCGAGGACGACGAAGGTGCCGACGGCGACCGACATGGCCACCGACTTGTTGTGGTACATCTGCATCGGCATGAGCCCGGCCGGGTTCATCATGTACATCAGCATGAACACGGCCATGACGGCCATCTCCATGATCATCATGAGCACGACGACGACGGCCAGGTAGCCCAGCTGCAGCAGCACGATCGCGCCCGCGGCCAGGGCGAAGGAGACGAGCAGCGCCATCGTCGCCCGGGCCATCGAGCTCACCCGGAACACGGCGAACCCGGTGGCCACCGAGCCCAGCGCGCACACCCAGAACAGGGTGCTCACCACCCATCCCGGGCTCACAGGACGACCACCGCGACGACGAGGGCCTGGGCGAGCGTGGCGGGCACCCACCACAGCCACGCCTGCTCGGTGAACCGCTCCACCCGCACCGCGGGCCCGAGGCGGCCGAGCGCGACGAGCACCCCCAGCACGAGCACGGTCTTCACCAGCCACCACAGCGCGGGCGGCAGGAGCGGTCCGGCCCCGCCGCCGAGGAACAGCGGCACCGCCATGGCCGCGCCCACCGCCAGCAGGGCACCCCGCCCGGCGTGCAGCAGCCCGCGGTCCACCCCGGCGAGCTCCAGGCCCAGCCCCCCGGCCACGTCCGCACCGACCGGACGACCGAAGGGGCCCCACGCGCTCAGGCCCAGGACCGCGAGCAGGTAGGCCGCGAACGCCACGGGCATCCACACCCCGAACCACAGGTCCTGCTGGGCGGCGACGACGTCGCTCAGGCGCAGCGAGCCCGCGGCCGTGGCCACGGCGACCAGGGCGAACATGTGCGGCAGCTCGTAGGCCAGGGCCTGGGCGAGGAAGCGGTAGCCGCCCACCAGCCCCCAGCTCGAGTTCGAGCCCCAGCCGATCGACCAGAAGGCCACCCACACCGCGACGTCGGCGGCGTTGAACCACACGAGGCCGATCGCGGAGTCGGACACGGCGCGGTTGCCCACCGGGACCACGAGGGCGGCGAGCCCGGCCGCGGCCACCAGGGTGAGCAGGCCGGCCCGGGCGAGCAGCAGGTCGGCACCGGGCACCCGCCGGGGCTGCTGCACCAGCAGCCGGGCGCCCTCGCGCAGCGGCGCGGTCGCCGCCGCGCCCACGGGGCGTCCGGCGGCCCGGGCGGCGAGCAGCGCGTCCGCCGACCCCGCCAGCAGGGCCAGCGCGCCGACGACCACGGGCACGGCCAGCAGGGCCACCCCGGGCAGCGACTCAGCCACGGGCCACCACCCGGGCGGCCACCGGGGACAGCGGCAGCGAGGCGACGACCAGCCGGGCGGCCCCCACCTCGAGGCCGGGGAGCAGGGCGGGCAGGGCCGCCAGCGAGGCCTCCCGGTCGGGCCGGAGCGCGGGTGCCACCCCGGCTCCCGTCATGGCGGTGAGCAGGTCCGTCAGGCGGTCCGCGGCGTCGGCCCCCTGGTGGAGCCCCACCCCGACGGTGGCCGCGCGCAGCCCGCGCGAGCGCCGGATGCGCGCGGCCAGGGCGTCGCGTCGCGGACCGGGGTCGCGACCGGCGGCGAGCTCGTCGCGCACCCACCGGGCGCGCTCAGCGGCCGCGGGCCACCCCACCACCGCGAGCAGCCGGCCGATCTCGTCGGCGGCCACCGCCCGCGGGTCGAGCTCGTCGTCGTCCCCACCGACCCCACGGTCCAGCACGTGCACCCCGACCTCCTGCACGACGTCGCCCTGCAGGGTCACCGCGAGCCTCAGCCCGGCGGGCCAGTCGGCGAGCACCGGTCCCCACACCGGCTGCAGCTGGTCCAGGCGCAGCCCGTCGCGGTCCACGCCCTGCCCGGCCATGTCGAGGCCGCCCGGGGCCATCTCCTGGTCCTCCGGGCCGGGGCCGCGGGCCTCGAGGTCCCGTCGCTGGTGGGCGACGTCGCCGAGCCGGGCCCGGGCCACCAGCAGGTCCGGGCCGGCCCCCGCAGCGGCGGTGACGCGCACCCGGGCCCGGGGCGTCGGCAGCTGGTCCCAGACCACCTCGACGGCCGAGGTCAGCTCCGGGCCGGGCGCTCCGCACACCACGAGCACGTCGGCCTCGGCCGGGCTCACGGCGACGACCCACCCCAGGTCGCGCAGCCGGGACTCGACGGCCCACCGCAGACCGGTGGAGCCGGGAACCTCCACCAGCAGGGGACGCGGTCGGGCGAGCAGGCGCAGCCGCGCGCCCAGCGCGGTCAGGTCCACCGCAGTGCACCCTCGCGCCAGGCGTAGACCACCCCGGCCAGCAGCACGAGCAGGAACCCGAACATCTCCACGATCGACGAGACCCCGACCTCGTTGACGATCAGCGTCCACGGGTACATGAAGATCATCTCGACGTCGAAGGCGAGGAAGACCATCGAGACCGTGTACCACCGCACGTGGAAGCGGGACACGGCGTGCTCGGTGGGCACGGCACCGGAGAGGAACGCGTGCCGGCGCAGCGGGTCGTGCGCGATCCGCAGTGCCCTCGACGCGCCGTGCACGCCGAGGGCCAGCAGCCCCAGCACCCCGACCAGCGAGCCGGCCTGCAGCAGCCCGCTCACGCGGCGTCCAGGGGGCGGAACGAGCGCAGCCGCAGGCTGTTGGTCACCACGAAGACGCTGGAGAACGCCATCGCGGCCCCGGCGATCATCGGGTTCAGCAAGCCCAGGGCGGCGAGCGGGATGGCGGCGACGTTGTAGGCGAAGGCCCAGAACAGGTTGCCCTTGATGGTGCCGAGGGTGCGGCGCGCGAGCCGGATGGCGTCGGCGGCGGCCCGCAGGTCACCGCGGACCAGCGTGAGGTCGCTGGCCTCGATGGCCACGTCGGACCCGGTGCCCATGGCCAGGCCCAGGTCGGCCTGCGCGAGCGCGGCGGCGTCGTTGACCCCGTCGCCGACCATGGCCACCACGCTACCCTGGGCCTGCAGCCGGGTGACGACGTCGACCTTGTCCTGGGGCAGCACGTCGGCGATGACCGTGTCCGGCCCGGCCTCGATGCCCACCTGCGCGGCGACGGCGCGGGCCACGGTCGCGTTGTCCCCGGTGAGCAGCACGGGGGTGAGCCCGAGCTCGCGGAGCTGGGTGATCGCCCGGGCCGAGGTGGGCTTCACCGTGTCCGCGACGGAGAGCACGCCACGCGCAGCCCCGTCCCAGCCCACGGCCACCGCGGTGCGACCGGCTTCCTGGGCCGTCGTCATCGCCGTGGCGAGCTCGGCGGGCAGCGGCTGCGACCACTCGACCAGCAGCTGCGGGCGCCCGACGAGCACGGCGCGGCCGTCGACGGCGCCCTGGACGCCGAGCCCGGGCACGTTCGTGAAGTCCTCGACCGGCGGCAGCGCACCGACCCGCTCGGTGGCGCCGGCCACGATCGCGCGGGCCACGGGGTGCTCGGAGCCGGCCTCCAGCGCACCCGCGAGGCGCAGCAGCTCGTCCGGGTCGGTGCCCTCGAGCGCGACCACGTCCACCAGGCTCATCTGACCGGTGGTGACCGTGCCGGTCTTGTCCAGCACCACGGTGTCCACGCGGCGGGTGGACTCCAGCACCTGGGGCCCGGAGATGAGGATGCCCAGCTGGGCGCCACGGCCGGTGCCGACCATGAGCGCGGTCGGCGTGGCGAGGCCCAGGGCGCAGGGACACGCGATGATGAGCACCGCCACGGCCGCGGTGAACGCGGCCCCCGCACCGGCCCCGACGAGGAACAGCCAGGTCAGCAGCGTGCCCAGCGCCAGCACCAGGACGACGGGCACGAAGATCCCCGAGATCCGGTCGGCCAGGCGCTGCACCTGGGCCTTGCCGTTCTGGGCGTCCTCCACCAGTCGCGCCATCTGGGCGAGCTGGGTGTCGGCGCCGACCCTGGTGGCCCGCACCAGCAGCCGTCCACCCGCGTTGGTGGTGGCCCCGGTGACCGCGTCACCCGGGGCGACCTCGACGGGCACGGACTCGCCGGTGAGCATGCTCGCGTCGACCGCGGAGCTGCCCTCGACGACCACCCCGTCGGTGGCGATCTTCTCCCCCGGGCGCACCACGAAGGTGTCGTCGACGGCCAGGTCCTCGACCGGGATGCGGACCTCGCGCCCGTCGCGCAGGACGGCGACGTCCTTGGCCCCGAGCTCGAGCAGCGCCCGCAGCGCCGCCCCGGAGCTCCGCTTGGCCCGGGCCTCGGCGTAGCGCCCGGCCAGGATGAACGTGGTGACCCCCGCGGCCGCCTCGAGGTAGATGTTGCCGGCGCCATCGCCGCGCTGGAGCGTGAGCTCGAAGGGGTGCCGCATGCCGATCGTCCCGGCGGTGCCCAGGAACAGGGCGTAGAGCGACCAGGTGAAGGCGGAGAGCACCCCCACCGAGACCAGGGTGTCCATGGTGGCGGCGCCGTGGCGCAGGTTGGTCCACGCGGCCCGGTGGAACGGCAGCGCCCCCCACACGACCACGGGCGCGGCCAGGGTCAACGAGAGCCACTGCCACCCGTCGAGCTGCAGGACGGGGATCATCGCCATGGCCACCACGGGCACGGTGAGCACCAGGCAGACCAGCAGTCGCTGCCGCAGCAGGGCGGTCTCGTCGACGGGGGTCGGCGCGTCCGCTCCGCCGGTGTCCGGGCGGGGCGGCGCGGGCAGGGCCGCGGAGTACCCCGCGGCCGCCACCGTCTCCAGCAGCACGTCGGTGGACACCGCGGCGGCGTGGGAGACCTTCGCCTTCTCGGTGGAGTAGTTCACCGTCGCGGTCACCCCGTCGAGCTTGTTCAGCTTCCGCTCGATGCGGTTCGCGCACGACGCGCACGTCATGCCGGTGATGGCGAGCTCGACCTGCTGGTCGGCGGTGGTGGCGGTGGTGCTCACGGTGCCTCCTTCGCGGGGGGACGAACGGGTGGGGCAGGGCCGGTCGGCGGCGGGGTCAGCCGGCGGCCGGGGTCGGCCAGCGGCCGGGGTCGGCCAGCGGCCGGGGTCAGTCAGCGGCGGGGAGCTGGTAGCCGGCTTCCTCGACCGCCGCCCGCACCAGCGCGGTGTCGGTGACGACGGCCGCGTCCCCGGTGACGGTGACGGTGCCCTCGGCCAGGCTCACCGAGACGTCGGTGACGCCCGCGACCTCCGAGACCTCCTCGGTGACCGAGGCGACGCAGTGCCCGCAGGTCATGCCGGTGACGGGGTAGGTGGCGGTGCTCGTGTCGTTGCTCATCAGCGTGCTCCTCGGGTTGATGTGGGGGTTGCTCAGCTGCGGACGAGACGGGCGATGGCATCGGAGGCCTCACGGACCTTGGCGTCCTGCTCGGCACCACCCACCCTGGCCGCCTCGACCATGCAGTGGGCCAGGTGGTCCTCCAGCAGCCCCAGGGCCACCGACTGCAGCGCGCGGGTGGCCGCGGAGACCTGGGTCAGCACGTCGATGCAGTAGGTGTCGGACTCGACCATCCGCTGCAGCCCCCGCACCTGACCCTCGATCCGGCGCAGCCGCTTGAGCTGGTCGTCCTTGCTGCCTGCGTACCCGGCCACGATCGTCTCCCGTCCTCGACGTCAGTTACCGTACCCCCCCAGGGTTTTTTCCACCACCGCCCTGGCGGGCGTCGCCGAGGCGGGCGCGGTACCGTCGCCTCGTGAGCTGGCGGGGATCGACGCGTCGTGCGGGGACGCGGTGGGCGCTGGTGGTCGTCGTGGTCCTCGGCGTCCTCGGCATGCACGCCCTCCTGGGCGCCCCCGCGGCCCCGGGCCCGGGCGTGCCAGCGGCATCCGAGATGACGGCGTCCGAGATGACGGCGTCGGTCAGCGTCGGCCAGGACCACGCCGCCGACACCACGCGCGCGGAGCCGGCCGCGCTCCACCGGGCTTGCTCGGGCCGGACCGGGGGGCACGTCCCCGCCGGAGGGCACTCGATGCTGAGCACGTGCCTGGCCAGGCTCGGGGCGCTCACCGGGGGTGTCCTGGTCGCCGTGCCGGCGTGCCGCCCGACGCTGGTCGATCGACCGGCCGGTGTGCGGTCCGTCGGCTCCCGCTCCTGGATGGGGCCTCCGCCCCCGTGGACGGTCCTCTCGCTGCACCAGCTCTCCCTGCTGCGGGTGTGACGGGCCGGCCGGGCCCCCGGGTCCGGCCCTCCTGGCGACGGCGTGCGCGCCGACCGCACCACACCCCCCCCAGCACCGAGGAGACCTCTCGTGAAGTTCCGCACCGCCATTCCCGCTGCCACCCTCGCTCTCGGCCTCGCCGTCGCGGGCTGCAGCTCGGACAGCTCCACCGGCCAGGGCTCGTCGCCCGCCTCCGCTGCACCGTCCTCCAGCACCGCACCGTCGGCCGAGGCCGGGGTCGAGTTCAACGACGCCGACGTCACCTTCGTGACCGACATGTACCCCCACCACGCGCAGGCCCTGGAGATGGCCACGATGGTCGACGGGCGCAGCACCAACCAGGCCGTGATCGACCTGGCCACGCAGATCAAGGGCGCGCAGCAGCCGGAGATGGACACCATGACGGAGCTGCTCACCAGCTTCGGCAAGCCCGCTCCCTCCACCGACACCATGGGCGGGATGGACATGTCCGGGTCCACCGCGATGTCCGGGATGATGTCGGCCGACGACATGACCCGGCTCGGCACCCTGTCCGGCACCGAGTTCGACAAGACCTGGCTGACGATGATGACCGAGCACCACGCCGGGGCCGTCGAGATGGCGAACACCGAGCTCAGCGACGGTGCCAACGCCGACGCGAAGGCACTGGCGACCGACATCATCGCCGCGCAGAACGCCGAGATCGAGACGATGAAGGGCCTGCTCGCGAAGATCTGAGCCCGTCACCACGACGGGGTGCCCACCGCACGCGGTGGGCACCCCTTCGTGGCGTCTCCCCGGTCGCACCGGCCGAACCGACCCGGTTCAGGACGCGATGAGCACCACGCCGACGATGAAGGCGAGGGTGGTGAGGGCGGCCACCACCGGACGTCCGGAGCTCGTCCGACGCGTGATGCTGCGCAGGGGGAACAACAGCTGGCGGCCGAAGGTGTAGGCGGCGATCCCGGCGAGGAAGACACCGCCCCGTCCTGAGGTGTCGACGGTCAGCAGCACCGTCAGCGTCGCCACCGCGAGCAGGGCGGCCATGGCCGACTCGGCGGGTTGCACCGGCAGACGTCGGGTGCCGAGCGACCGGTCGGAGGCCCAGATGCCCCAGCACGAGGCGGTGGGACGCCCGGCGCAGCAACCCCCCAGCAGGCAGCCGACCCGCCCGATGGCCATGCCGGTCAACAGCCCTGGTGTCGTCACGTCCAGCAGCTCCCCCAGCGGGACGTCGGCAGCGAACGACCCGAGCACGATGGTGGTGACGGCGGCCAGCACGAAGCCCTGGATGCACATGCCCGCGGTGAGGATGTTGCGGGTCGCGCGTGGCTCGGTGAGGTAGGAGTAGACCTTGGCCCCGAGCACCCCGAGGACGCAGGCGAGCAGGGACACCACCAGGACGTCGGTGACGTCGAGCCCGGCCCGCTGGGCGAGGGTGAGCTGCAGCGTCACCCCGGCGACGGCGCCGAGGGCGACCATCGTGGGCCAGGCCCCGGTGCGCACGCCGGGAGCCTTCACCCGCAGCGCGGGCTCGAACCCCGTGTGGACCGTGACCGAGCCGGTGGGGAGAGCCAGGGCGCGCGGATCCGGGTCACCGGTGGTGTCGGGTCGCGCCACGACCTCCCACGTTCCGGCCGGGATGCCCTTGACCCGCGTCGTCACCGAGACGGGTCCACTTCCCGGGTGCACCTCGGCCACCGCCGCGGACGAGGTGAACCGCTCAGCCGTGCCCGGTGTCGTGCCGGGTTCCGGCACGAGCCGTCCCTCGAGCAGCAGACGGACGGGGTAGGGCTCACCGCCCGGGGCGGCCTGGAAGGTGTAAGTGACGGCGAGGGACCGGGGCTCGGCGTCATCGAGGGCTGCGCAGGTGAACTCGACGGCCTGCAGCGGCCCGCCCTCGGCCGCGGTCAGCACCGGGGTCGACGGTTCCTCGACCGCCCGGGGCGCCCGGCGGGGGGTTTTCGGACGGGCGGCCGCGAGACCGCTCAGGACCGGGCTGGCCGCGGCGCGGACGCCGGGCGCGGGTGCCGACGTGGGCCGCCGCAGGGCTGCCGGGGGGCTCCCTGCGGGTCGTCCGGGCACGGGGGGGGTGACGACCCGCTTGGCCGGACCGGGGGTGCCTCGTCCAACGGGCGGCTGGTGGTTCGATCCCACGACATCTCCTTGTCAGCGACTCAAATACTATTGCCCATAGTAGAGACAGCACGGCGGAGCTCGTCCGGCCGTCGACGACCAGCCAGTCGCCGCGCCGGTGGGACGAGCACCGCGAGGCCGAACGCCAGCACCATCACCAGCTCGGGGAACCCCCCCAGCCGGGTTGCGAGGGTCAGGTCGGAGCGCAGCACGACCCGGTCGCTGAGCGTCGCGGCGGTGAAGAACCCGGTCTGGTCGACGACTCGTCCCTGCGGGTCGATGACCGCGCTCACCCCGGAGGTGGCCGCGACCAGGACGCTCCGGCCGTGCTCCACGGCCCGCACCTGGGACATCGCGAGCTGCTGGTAGGTCATGTCCGAACGACCGAAGGTGGCGTTGTTGCTCGGCACCGTGATGATCTGGGCCCCGGCGCGGACGGAGTCGCCGACGAGGTCGTCGAACGCGACCTCGTAGCAGATGGCGACCGCGAGGCGGACGCTGTTCATCGTGAGGGTGCCGTCACCGGACCCGGGCACGAAGCTGCCGGCTCGGGCCGCGTAGGGGGAGAGCTTCTCGACCAGGGACCTGGCCGGGAGGTACTCGCCGAACGGCACGAGGACCCGCTTGTCGACCTGGGCACCCGGTCCGGTCACCGGGTCCCACACGAGCACGGTGTTGCGGGTCGTCCCGTCGGGGTTGGCCAGCACGGTGCCCACCAGGATGGGGACGCCGACGGCCCGGGCGGCACGGGTGAGGGCGGCGGCCGCGGCGGGGTCCCGCAGGGGGTCGATGTCACTGGCGTTCTCCGGCCACACCACCAGGGTCGGAGCCGGTGCTGTCCCCGCGGCCACCGCGGCGGCGAGCCGTTCGGTCTCCGCGACGTGGTTGTTCAGCACCGCCGCTCGCTGGGCGTTGAAGTCCAGTCCGAGGCGGGGGACGTTGCCCTGGACGACGGCAACCGAGGTGGCAGTGGCGGACGCCGGGTAGCCGGTGGCGGGGAGCAGGGTCAGTGCGCTCAGGACGGGCAGGGCCACCGCGAGCACCCCGCCGACCGTGGTCACCGTGGCGCGGGGCCCGCGGGTGACCAGGGAGGCGGCCCCGGCGCCCATGAGGGCGACGGCGAAGCTGAGCAGGGGTGCTCCACCGATGCTGGCCAGCGTCAGCAGCGGGCCCTGGGGCTGGCCGAAGGCGAGCCGTCCCCACGGGAACCCGCCCAGGGGCACCCGGGAGCGGAGGGCTTCGGTGGTGACCCACGCGCCCGCGATCCACAGGGGCGCGGCGGGGCGCCGTTCCACGAGGACGACCCCGACCCCGAACAGGCCCACGGCCAGGGCCTCGAACGCCGCCAGTGCCACCCAGGGCAACGCCCCGACGTAGATGCCGACCCAGGGCAGCAGCGGAAGGAGGAAGCCCAGCCCGGCGAGGTAGCCGTAGGCGAACCCTGCCCGCGCACCGCGCCCCCGCAGCACCACCACCAGCAGGGCCACCCCGGCCGGGGCGAGGAACCACAGCGGCCGCGGGGGGAAGCTCGACCACAGCAGCGCACCTGCCACGACCGAGGCCACGAGCCGCACGGGTACCGCCAGGGCGGTGGTCCACGGCGCGCTCCGACTCGTCATACTATCCACAATAGTAGAGCGGTGGTGGGGTCGTCGTGAGGGCCGGTCGACACGCAGGCTCCGACGCGGGGGGCCCGACAGATCAGGAGAACCGTGCGGACGCGACGGCGGCGTCGACCTGGGCGACCGTGGTGAAGACGCCGGGGTCCCGGACCCGCGTCGCCGTCCCGTCCGGAGCGACGAGGAAGCTCAGCGGGAGGACGGGCGGTCCGGCGAGGGCGGCTTCCGCGCCACCGGTGGTGTCGACGACCGACGGGTAGTGCGCGCCGAGGCTGGCCAGCAGACCGAGCGCGGACGACGGGTCGTCGCGGACGTCGAGCCCGACGACGTCGATCGCCCCGGGCTGCTCGGCGTAGGCCGCCAGGACGGGGATCTCCTGCCGGCACGGGCCGCACCAGGAGGCCCACAGGTTGACCAGGACCGGACGTCCACCCAGGGCGGCACCGAGGTCGAGCGTTCCTGGCGCCCCGAGGCAGGACACCACGACCCCCGCGAGCGGTCCCTGCGTGGTGCTGCCCGCGGGTGGTGGGCCCGGACACGGTTGGAGGTCCGCGGTCGCCCGGGCGGTGTCCAGCGTGCCGTCGTCGACGGCACCGGTGCTGCGGTGGTCGCCGACCCCGACCTGCGCCACCGACGCCCCGAGCCGGGGATCCGACGGGGTGCTGCGGGGCCACAGGGCAACGACGAGCCCGACGACGACGGCGACACCGACCGCCGTCCAGCGCACCTGGGCGCTCGGGACCCGCACGTGCACCGCAGGCTCAGTTCAGGCCGGCGTAGGAGTGCAGCCCGGAGACCACCATGTTGATGAAGAACAGGTTGAACAGCACGGTCCCGGTGCCGACGACGTTGATCCAGGCGGCCCGGGTGTTGCGCCAGCCGGCGGTGGCCCGTGCGTGCAGGTAGGCGGCGTAGACGACCCAGGTGATGAAGGCGCTCACCTCCTTGGGGTCCCAGCCCCAGAACCGACCCCACGCGGCCTCGGCCCAGATCGCGCCGAGGATGACCCCCACGGTGAACAGCGGGAAGGCGAAGATCGCGGTCCGGTAGGCCACCCGGTCCAGGGTCTGGGCGCCGGGCAGGCGCGCCGCGACCTGACCCGGCCAGCTGCGTCCCTCCTCGCCCGGGGGATGGCGGCGGCGCAGCAGGAACAGCAGGCTCGCGACGCCGGAGACCAGCAGCACCCCGCTCGCGGTGGCGATGACCGAGACGTGGATGACCAGCCAGTACGACTGCAGGGCCGGGACGACAGGCGCAGACGTCGCGTACAGGGTGGTGCCCCCGATGAACATGAGGACCACGACGGGCAGCAGCACGAACACCGACAGCGGCCGCACCGCGTGGCGGCGCAGCACCACCAGGGTGCCGAGCACCGCCACCGCGGTGACCAGCGAGGTGAACTCGTACATGTTGCCCCAGGGCGCGCGCCCGGCGGCGACGCCGCGCAGCACGAGCGACCCGACGTGCAGCACGAGCCCGAGGGCGATCAGCGCCACGCCCATCCGACCCAGTCGGTCGGCGACCGACCGGCCGGCCGGGACCGCGACCCGCCCAGGCGGTGCCGGCAGCTGCGGTGAGCCGGTCGGAGCACCCGACCCCACCAGCTCGCGGGTGGCGTCGCGTCGCACCACGGAGCTGGTGCGCACCGAGGCCAGCTCGCAACCCAGCAGCGCAGCAGCGAGGACGTACACCGCCACCGCCGACCGGTAGCTGAGATCACTCAGCTCGGCGATCTGCACTGTCGACATCCGGGCCACCTCACGACGTTGGCAATTGAGTACTACCGATCATAGTAGCCACGCTCGACCCGGCGGCGGCGATCGAGGTGCGTCACCAGGGCGGGCACCGCCCGCAGGGTGGCCACACCCCGAGGAGGGAGGACCGGGGTCCGGGCACGGTGGTGCGGCGACGTCGCGGACGACGCGGGGTGGACGTCGAGGGCTCGGGCTCAGAACAGGGCGCAGAAGCCGGAGGTCACCAGGAATACCCCGGCGCCGGCGGCGGCGACGGGCACGAGCAGCGTCGACGCGGCAGCGGCGGCGCACCACGGGCGGGACCGCCTGGGCTGGCGGTAGCCGCTGTCGAGATGGGCCAGGCGTTCCCCGAGGGCAGTTCCTGCGAGGCCGAGCGACCCGGCCGGGGTGCGGGGGGTGAAGGCCGCCACCCTGACCAGCGCGGACCGCACGGTCGCGGCGTCCGTCGCCGTGACGGCGGCACGGTCCGCCGCGAGCTCGAGCAGGGTCGCCACGGCGGCCGGTGCCCGTGCGAACAGGGGAACGAGCGCGAACGCCCGCGCCAGCGCCGACGTCACGACGAGGATGCGGTGGTGCTTGCCGGTGAGGTGGGCTCGCTCGTGGGCCATGACGGCACTGACCTCCCGCTCGCTGAGGTGCGTGGTCAGGCCTTCGGTCGCCACGACGAAGCCACCTCGCCCCCCGATGCTGTAGGCCAGCGGCACGGGGTGAGCCAGCCACACGATGTCGACCAGAGCATCTCGACGGCCCACGATGCGGACGGTGTCGGCGTGCTGCTCGGTCGCGCGGCTGCGGTGGAGCACCTGGTCCCGAACTGTGCGCGCCGATCGAGCCGTGAGCACGGTGAGCACGGCAGCACCCGTCACGGCGATGGTGTCGTCGATCCACGGTGTGATCGCGTGCGTGAGCCGCGCCAAGCAGCTGAGCAGGACCTCGGCGAGGCCCTCGGCGGGGGCATGGCGCGGCCACACCGTCACCAGCACCGCCGAGGCGAGCAGGACCACGACACTGGCCATGCTCGCGGCCCAGGTGGTCAGCAGCACCGTCGGGGGTCCGGAGACCACGTTGCGGTGCTCCAGCAGCGACGGCGCGGCGAGCGCGAGCAGCAGGCTGGCCAGGACGAGGGTGACAGCAAGGGTCACGACTCCGCCTCCTCGGCCAGCGCCTGTCGCAGAGCGTCCGACTCGCCGGGCGTCACCGTCCGGGCGAAGTGCAGCAGCACCGCCGCCGGGTCACCAGCCCCGTCCAGGATCTCTCGGAGCGCCCTCGCCGTGGCCTGGTTCCGCGTCTCGGCGGCCGTGTACAGAAACGCACGACCGACCTTGTCCCGCGCTACCCAGCCCTTGCGGTGCAGGTTGTCCAGCACGGTCAGGATGGTGGTGTACGCCAGCGAGCGCTCCTCGTTCAAGGAGTCGAGGACCTCCCGGACCGACTGCGGTCCCGCCGAGTCCCACAGCACCTGCATGACGGCTGCCTCGAGCTCTCCAAGACCCGACATCCGCATCCCCCACGTCCCTTCCGCAAACGCCGACCGGCCCGGCAGACCCATCGTGCCTCACACCCTGCCTCGCCCCGGGTTCGGTGGAGGCTCGGGAGTGCCGTCCCGGCGGGTGCCGGGATGAGGTCCGACGGTCGTGCCCGGTCTCGCGCTCGACGGGTGGGACCAGCCCGGTGTCGCCCTGCAGACGTCGGTGGGCGAACCGGTCGAGGTGCTCGTCGACGGCGACCTCGGGGTCGTCGCTGCCCCTCCGGGGACGCCCGCCTGGAGGCGGGAGTCGCCACCAGGCCCAGGGCGGGACCCAGATCCTCCTGGTCCCGGACGCCGGGGTCACGCCGGGTTGGCCCAGTCGGCCGGGGCTTCGGACCTCGACGGTCGCGCCGGGGCCCGTCCGGGTCACGGGTCACGGCTCGGCTCTAGGACTGGCCGTGTTCGCGCCCGTACGCGGCCACGATCTCCTCGGATGTGCCTCCGGTGTGGAGGTACTGCTGATCCAGCAGACCGGCGAGCTCGTGGAGAGCACCCAGCACCACTGCCCCGGCCAGCCGCCGCTGCTCGTCCGGGTCGGCCACTACCGAGCGCCCGAGGGCCAGCGTCACCGGCAGCACCGCGGCCAACGAGGTTCCGCGGGCGTCGTGGAAGTAGTAGGTCTCGGTGTACTGCTGCAGGTCGACACGGACAGCCACGATGTCGGCCGCCAGGCCGTGCAGGACCGATGCGGGCAGGTCGGCGGGCCGCGGGCCCTGGTCGGTCAGCAGGCGCAGCCGCACCGCCAGTCCCCGCCGCTGCGCCAGTGCCGGGTAGATCTGCAGGATCCAGGTGACCGAGGCGGTGAACAACACGAAGCCCATCAGCGCCTCCAGCGGCACGACGATGCGCAGCCACCCGGCCACCGGCACGAGGTCGCCGAGACCGAGCGTCGCCCCCACGACGAGCGACAGGTAGAACGCATCCACGACGGGCGAGCGCTGGGCGGGGTCGAGACCGGCCGAGTAGGAGAAGGAACCCGGCAGGTGCGGCAGGTAGACCAGAGCCCAACCGACGATGGTCATCGAGCCCCAGGTCACGAAGACGGCAACCATGGACAGCGGTCCGGCCAGACGCATCCCCACCGCACCCCCCCGCCGCGCCCCGAACCAGGCGGCGCGCACCACGACCTCGCTGAGCCGGCCGTGCCCGGCCGGGTGCAGCAGCGTGTGGAAGACGTCCCGCAGGACCACGAGCACGAGCAGCACGCCCGCGGCGTTGACGAGCCAGGACGTCACTGGGGTTCCGGCCACGCCCGGGCCGCACCCGACGGCGCGGCACCGGAGCCGTCCGCGAGGCCCGAAGCCATCACCTCGGTCCGAGGAGAGCGGCGTACCTGCTCGTCACGACGCCACCGACCGCCTCCACGGCTCCGCAGCACAGTGGGCCGACGAACGCCGAGGATGCGACTGCCCACCACCGGCACCGACCGGCAGCCCCGTCGTCGGGGACCCGAGTGCGCTGGTCAGCGCGGCGGCGGTGCGGCCGATGACGGGTGCGTGACCGGACCGCCTTGATTGTCCGTGATCGGTTTGTTACCTTTCGCCGTGCTCGTTCGCCGTGCTCGCGCCAGGACGCGACAGCTCTCCCTGGTGCTCGTGACGCTCGGCCTGGTCGCGGTCGCGGTGCTGAGCCAGCAGATCGGTCACAGTGCTCATTCCGTCAACGGCGCCGGCCCTGCGGTGTCCGCCGGCCACGCAGCGGTCGACCTGGTCACCGTCGTTCGCGAGTCGCCCGGTGGTACTGACCAGGAGCACCGCGCTCCCGGTTCCGGGGCGTCGGCCGAGCACGTGTGCACCACCGTGCTCCTGGAGGACGACGCGTTGCGCGCCCCCTCCGCCGCCGGTGCAGCCGAGCCGGTGTTCCGGCCCACGCCGATCACACCGTCGCCGCGGGCAGGCGAGCCGCCCCGAGTGGCGTCACCGGGCACGTGGGACACCCCAGGAGTGCTGCTGGTCTGATCGGGCCCTCCGGCTCCCGCTCAGCCCGTGCACCCGACGGCGGCTCCCCCGAGCCCCTCAGGTGCTGACCCCCCTGCGAAGGACAACTCTGTGCCCACCCCCGATCTCGCACGTCCCCGACGTCTCCGCCGCCCGATCCTGCTGGCAGCGCTCCTCTCCACCACCACGGCACTGGTCGTGAGCACCGCCCCGCCGGGGCTGGCGCAGACCGCCACGCCCACCGGCGGCACCACCCAGCAACCGTCCCCGCCGACCGACACCGCCGATCCGCGCGCGGTTGCCGCACGCCTGGCCCAGCTCGACACCGCCACCACGGCGCTGGAAGCAGAGATCGCCACCGCCCAGCAGACCCTCGAGCTCCGTCGTTCCGAGCTCGCCGCCGCCGACGCCGCCGCGGGCGCCGCGGAGACCGCCGCCGCCGGCGCGCGCGATGCCGCCGACCTCCTGCGTGGTCAGGTCGACGGGTTGGTGGTCGCCGCCTACGGCGGCGCTCGCACGTCCCGCTTGTCCGCCGTGCTGGTCAGCGACGGTCCGCAGGACCTGCTGGACCGGATGACCGCGCTCGACCTGCTGGGAACCGACAGCGCCGCCCGCACCACCGCAGCGACCGCCGCCGTGCAGGACGCCGACCGCGTCGCTGCCGACGCGGTCACCGCCCGTGAGGCCGCGGCCGTCACCGAGCAGCGGGCCCTGACCGTGCAGGCCGACGTCACCGAGCGCCGCGCAGAGCTCAAGACCAGCTCCGCGCGGGCCCGCACGCTCCTGGCCGAGCTGAAGCAGACCAAGACCCCCGACGTCCAGGTGCGCACCCAGGTCGCCACCAGCCAGCGTGTCGACACCGCCCGCGCCTCCCGGGCCGCGTCGGTCCGCAAGAGCCTCTTCGCGCAGGCGACCGTCGGGCGGATCACCTCCCCGTTCGGACCTCGAGGGGGCACCGTGCACACCGGGGTCGACATCGCCAACACGATCGGCACCCCGATCTGGTCGGTCTCCGACGGCACCGTCCTCGACGCCGGATCCGCATCCGGGTTCGGGCAGTGGGTCCGCATCGGCCACCCCGACGGCACCATCAGCGTCTACGGCCACATCGACACCTACATCGTCGCCAAGGGCGACCAGGTCAGCGCGGGGCAGCAGATCGCGACCATCGGCAACCGCGGCCAGTCCACGGGGCCTCACCTGCACCTGGAGATCATCACCCCCGGTGGCGGCAAGACGGACCCCGTGCGGTGGCTCGCCGAGCGGGGCATCACCGCCTGATCGCCTCCGGGGCCGTGTCGGGGGTTCCCGCCCCCGACCGCGGTCGCGACCCGGCCCGGTGGGCGCGCTCGTGCCCACCGGGCCGCACCCGTGGCGCGTGACCGCGGACCTCACCCGGGCAGCGCCGGTCGGAGCACCACCCCCCGCGCGACGACCTCGGTGACCACGAGGATCGCCACGGCCTCCACGGCCAGCAGCGCGACCAGGACGACGAGCTGCACGACCGCGGCGTCCAGCGGGCTCGCCCCGCCCAGGAGCACCCCGACGAACGCGCCGGGCAGGGTCACCAGGCCCACCGTGCGGGTCTGGTCCAGAGCCGGGACGAGGGCGTCCGCGGCGGCGTCACGGCAGATCAGCAGGGCCGCGTCCCGCACCGGCAGGCCCAGGCTCAGCGCGGCCTCGTGCTCACCGCGGCGGGCGCCGAGCTCGTCCAGCGCCCGCCGCCCGGCGAGGCCGGACGCAGCCATCGCCCCACCCAGCAGGATGCCCGTGACCGGGATGACGGCGATGCCCACCGCCGGCACCACGCGCGCCGACACCAGGACGGCGACCACCACCACCGGCGCGGGCACCACGGCCAGGGCCAACCACCAGCCGGTGCGCGAGGCGGTCGCCCGCCGTCCGGCGGTCCGGGACGCCGTGGCCGCCATGACGAGCAGGAACAGCGCGGTCAGCGGCCACGAGCGGACGACTCCCGCGACGACCAGGGCGACGACGCCCAGCTGCAGCACCGCCCGGGCCGCCGCCCGGGCCACGGCCCACCCGTGCCCGAGGCGGCCCAGACCCGCCACGACGGCGCCGAGCACCGCGAGCAGGGCCACCGCGACGGCGACGGCGGGACCGGCGCTGATCACGCTCGTCGTCACGACCGGAGCTACGCGGTGCGCCGCCGCGCCCGCAGCAGCTCCAGCGCGACCGGCACCAGCGACACCGCGACGATGACCAGCAGGATCACCTCGACGTGGTCGCGGACGAAGGAGATGCCCCCGAGCAGGTAGCCCAGGCTGACCACCACGACACCCCACGCGACGCCACCGACGACGTTGTAGGTGACGAACTTGCGGTAGTCCATCCCCGAGACCCCGGCCAGCACCGGCACGAAGGTGCGCAGCACGGGCACGAAGCGGGCCAGCAGCACCGTCCGCGCCCCGTGCCGGTCGAAGAAGTCGTGCGCCTGGGTGACGTAGCGCTGCTTGAACAGCCGCGAGTCGGGCCGGGAGAACAGGGCCGGCCCGGTGCGCCGTCCGATGACGTAGCCCACCTGGTCACCGACGACCGCAGCCACCGGCACCGCCAGCAGGAGCACCCACAGCGGGGCGAACGGCTCGGGCTGCGCCGCGAACAGCCCCGCGGTGAACAGCAGCGAGTCGCCCGGCAGGAAGAACCCGACCAGCAGCCCCGTCTCGGCGAACACCGCCCCCAGCACCCCGATGAGCCCGAGGTTCGCCAGCAGGGTGGACGGGTCCAGGAACGCGGGGCCCAGGGCGAGCACCGCGGTGGGGGACGAACCGGTCAGCGCAGCAGTCATCGACACGCGAGCCATTCTGTCCGCCACGGCCTGTGTCGACGCTGAGAACCGCCGCGTTCACCGCGCTGGAGACGGCGCTCAGGCCGGGGGGGCGGTGACCAGCCCGGTCCGGTAGGCCAGCACCACCAGCTGCGCACGGTCGCGGGCGGCCAGCTTGGTCATCGCGTGACCCGGCGCTGGGAGTCCTGCTCGCGCTCGAGCTCGACCGCGGCGGTCCAGGCTCGGCGTGCGGCAAGGCTTTCCCCGGCGGTGACCGCGGCCGCGCACCAGGCCAGGTTGGTCAGCAGGTCCGGACTGAACCCGGTCACGAGACCCTGCGCCCGCGCCGCTGGCCACGACGCCCGACCGGGTCAGCCGGGCCGTCGTGGACGGCGTGCGCCGGGGCGCCACCGTGGTCTACGCGCCGGCCGTGCTGCGGCCCGTGGTGGCCGTGCTCACCCACCTGCCCCAGCGCGTGCTCGCCCGGCTCCCGGCGTGAGCCGCCAGCCGGGTGCCGTCACTCCCCCGACGCCGTGAAGCGGTACCCGGCCCCGCGGACGGTCTCGATGGACCGGGTGCCGAACGGGGTGTCCAGCTTGCGCCGCAGGTAGCCCACGTAGACCTCGACGACGTTGTCGTCGCCCTCGTAGTGCTCGTCCCACACGCTGCGCAACAGCTCCGACTTGGTCACCACGGTGCCGGCGCGGCGCAGCAGGTGCTCCAGCACGCCGTACTCCCGGGGCGTGAGGGTGATCTCGACGTCACCGCGAGCGACGCGGCGGCGCTGCGGATCCAGGCTCACCGGTCCGGCCCGCAGGACCACGGGCCGGGCGGGCACCCCCCGTCGCTGCAGCGCCCGCAGCCGGGCGACGAGGACGGCGATGCGCACCGGCTTGCTCAGGTAGTCGTCGGCACCGAGGTCGAAGGCATCGGTCTGGTCGTAGTCCCCGTCCTTGGCCGTCAGCATGAGCACCGGCGTCCACACCTCCCGCGCCCGCAGGTGCTTGAGCACGTCGTAGCCGTGCATCTCCGGCAGCATGATGTCGAGCACGATCACGTCGTAGGTGCGCTCGGTGCCCCGCCACAGCCCGTCCTGGCCGTCGACGGCCAGCTCGACCAGGATGCCCTCGGCCACCAGGCCCCGGCGCAGGGTGTCAGCCAGGTGCGGCTCGTCCTCCACGAGCAGGACCCTCACCGGGGCGGTCCCACCGGTGGCACGGCGCGGTGGGTGGACGTCCGGGAACCGGCGGCCGCGACGTCCTGGTGCATCGGCACCAGTCTGCCCGAGTCCTGCCGAGGACCGGAGGGCTATCAGCGCAACCACAGGCGCACCGAGGAGCCTGGGCCCGGTGAGCACCTCCGTGTCAGCCCTGCAGTCCGTCCCGGCGACCGCCGCCCACCTCGCGCTCGCCCTGCTGGTGACCGTCGCCGTGGCGGTCCTCCTGGGGTTCGCGGTCGTGCGGATCCGCCGGGCCGTCGCCGGTCGGGCGCCCGCACTCGTCCCCGCGGTCACCCCCGCGGTGGCCGCGGTCGCGGCCCTGACCGTGTTCGGTGCCCTCGCGACCAGTGTCCGGGGCGACGGCTGGGCGACCCGGCTCGACGGGCCGGTCCTCGCATGGTTCGTGCAGCACCGCTCCCCGGGGGTGACCACCGTGGCTGCGGTCGTCACGACCCTGGGCAGCCCGGTCGCCTCCGCCTCGTCGCCCTCGCCGCCGCCGCCCTGCTGCACCGCGCCGGGGACCGCGTCGGCGCCGGGCTGCTCCTGGTCGCCGTGGCCGTGGCGGGCGCGGCCATCCTCGGTGCGAAGCAGGTCGGGGGGCGGGCGCGCCCTCCGGCGCCGACCCAGCTGGTCACCGAGACCGACTTCTCCTTCCCCTCGGGCCACGTCACCGGCGCCGTCGTGCTCTACGGGGTCCTCGCCCTCGTGCTGGCGCACCGGACCCACGGCCTCCTCCGGCGGGTCGTCGGGCCGATCGTCGTGCTGGTGGTGGTGGTCACGGGCACCATCCGCCTCTACCTCGGGGTCCACTGGCTCTCCGACGTCGTCGGCGCGGTGCTCCTGGGCGGGGCGCTGCTGCTGGCTGCGGTCGCCGCCCACCGCGTGCTGACCTCGCGCACCACCGGGGCCGTGCGGTCCGACGACCCTGCGACGCGAGGACTCGTCGCACGCTGAGGCCCCGTTCGACCACGACCGGGCGCCACGACCGCGCGGCCGATGCCCCGGGTTCGGCGCGTCCGGTACCCATGATGTTAGATGAGGCTTGCCTAACCGACGCGCCGTGTGCGCCCGAGATTGCGAGGCTCTGATGAGGACGTTCCGACGCGCTGGTCCCACCGCGCTGCTGCTGGCGACCGCGGTGCTCGCCAGCGCCTGCTCGGCGGCCGGCGGGAGCAGCTCCACCGGGTCCGAGACCCCCACCCTGGTGCTGTACAACGCCCAGCACGAGGACCTCGCCCAGACCGAGGTCGACGGTTTCACCGCCAAGACCGGCATCAAGGTCGAGCTGCGCAACGGCGACGACGCCGAGCTCGCCAACCAGCTCGTCGCCGAGGGTTCCGCCTCCCCGGCCGACGTGTTCGTCACCGAGAACTCGCCGTCGATGACCCTCGTCGACAACGCCGGCCTGTTCGCTCCCCTCGACGCCGCCACCGTCGCCCAGGTCCCGAGCCAGTACCGGACGACCAACGACAGCTGGGTCGGCTGGGCGGCCCGGGCCACGGTCCTGCCCTACAACACCAAGATGATCACCGAGGCCGACCTGCCCACCTCCGTGATGGACCTCGCTGACCCGCGCTGGAAGGACCGCTTCGGCATCGCCCCGGGCGGTGCGGACTTCCAGGCCATCGTGAGCGCGGTGCTGCAGCTGAAGGGTGAGGCGGCGACCACCGCCTGGCTCACCGGCCTGAAGGACAACGCCCGCATCTACCAGGGCAACTCGGCGGTGATGAAGGGCGTCGACGCCGGCGAGATCGAGACCGGGGTGATCTACCACTACTACTGGTACAAGGACCAGGCGTCGGGCAGCCCCAACAGCGCGAACGTGAAGCTGAAGTTCCTCGGCAACCAGGACCCCGGCGCCTTCGTCAGCGTGTCCGGAGCCGGCGTGCTGAAGTCCAGCCAGCACCAGGCGGAAGCCCAGCAGCTCGTCGCGTACCTGACCAGCAAGGCCGGCCAGGAGGCCTCGGCCGCCAGCACGGCCCTGGAGTACACCGTCGCCGACGGGGTGCCCTCCGCCCCGGTGCTCACGCCGCTGGCCGACCTCGACGCACCCTCTGTCGACGTGACGTCGCTGAACGGTCCTCGGGTCGTCGAGCTGATGCAGAACGCCGGACTGATCTGAGTGCCGTTCCGGCGGGGGCGGTCACGGCTCACCGCGAGCCCGGCGCTGCTCGTCGCCGGGCTCGCGGTGGCGGTGCTGGCCCTGCTGCCCATCGGCTACGTCGTCGCGTTCACGGCGACGACACCGCTCGCCGAGCTGCAGCGCCTGCTGGTGCGGGGACGGACGCTGGAGCTGCTGGGGAACACGGGCTCGCTCGTCGTGCTCGGCGTCCTGCTCAGCGCCGTGATCGGGGTGGGTGCCGCCTGGATCGTCGAGCGGCGGGCGGTCGTGGGCCGACCGCTGTGGCACGCGCTGCTCGTGGCCCCGCTGGCGGTGCCGGCCTTCGTCGGCAGCTACGCCTGGATCTCGGTGCTCCCCGGGCTCGACGGGCTCGACGGCGCCCTGCTCGTCGTCGTCGGCGCCTACTTCCCGCTCGTGTACCTCCCGGTCGTGGCCATGCTGCGCAGCGCCGACCCGGCGCTGGAGGACACGGCCCGCGCCCTCGGTCTCGGCGAGTGGGCCGTGTTCCGGCGCGTCACGCTCCCGCAGGTGCGGCCCGCGGTCCTGGGGGGATCCCTCCTCGTCGCCCTGCACCTGCTGTCGGAGTTCGGCGCCCTGCAGCTGGTGCGCCTGCCCACCTTCACCACCGCGATCTACGACCAGTACCGCTCCTCCTTCGCCGGCCCAGCCGCCACCTCGCTGGCCTCGGTGCTGCTGCTGGTCTGCCTGCTGCTGCTCGTGGGTGAGCAGGGTGCCCGTGGACGTGCCCGGCTGGCCCGTCTCGGCCCGGGCTCGCCCCGCCCCGCAGCGCCGCTGCGCACCCGTGCGCGGGTGCCGCTCACGCTCGTCCTGGCGGCGGTCGTCACGACGAGCCTGCTCGTGCCGCTGGGGATCCTCGTCCACTGGCTGCGGCTGGACCTCACGGTCACCGTGGACCTCGGGCGGCTCGCGACCACCACGGCCACCACCGTCCTGCTCGGGTGCGCGGCCGCGGCGCTGACGCTGCTGGCGGCCCTGCCGGTGGGGTGGCTCGCCGTCCGGCACCGCGGGTGGCTCGGCACGCTCGTCGAGCGCGCAACCTGGTTCGCCACCGCGCTGCCCGGCATCGTCGTCGCGCTCGCGCTGATCACGCTCACCATCCGCTACTCACGCCCGCTCTACCAGACGACGTGGATGCTGCTCGCCGCGTACGTGATCCTCTTCCTGCCCCGGGCGGTGACCACCGTGCGGTCGTCGCTCGCGCAGGCACCGCCGCAGCTGGACGAGGCCGCGCACAGCCTGGGCCTCACGGCGTGGGGACGGTTCCGGCGGGTGAGCGTGCCGCTCATGGCGCCCGGGCTGGGCGCGGGGGCCGCGCTGGTGTTCATCGCCGCGTCCACCGAGCTCACCTCGACCCTGCTGCTCGCACCGACGGGCACCCGCACGCTCGCCACCCAGTTCTGGGCCCACAGCAGCGCCCTCGAGTACGCCGACGCTGCTCCCTACGCGGCGCTGCTCGTGCTGGTGTCGGTCCCCGCGACGCTCCTGCTGAGCCGATCGGTGGCCGGCGACGCGGGCCGTGCGCGCACCGGCGTGCCCCGCGGGACGCCCGACGTGGTGGTGCCGGCGTGAGCGCACTCGTCCTGCGCGGGATCAGCAAGGCCTTCGGCGGTGCGACCGCGCTGGCCGGGGTCGACCTGGAGGTGGCCTCGGGCAGCTTCACCGCCGTGCTGGGTCCCTCCGGGTGCGGCAAGAGCACGCTGCTCCGCGTCGTCGCCGGGTTCGAGCCGCCCGACTCCGGCACCGTCACCCTCGACGGCGCCGTGGTCGAGGGGGCCGCCCGCCGCGTGCCGGCGCGCCTGCGGGGCATCGGCTACGTCGCCCAGGAGGGCTCCCTGTTCCCCCACCTGGACGTGGCGGCGAACGTCGCCTTCGGCCTGCCGCGCCGCGAGCGCCGCCGCCGCTCCGCCCAGGCACGCACCGCCGAGCTGCTCGAGCTGGTCGGCCTCGACGGCGTCCTCGCCCGGCGCCTGCCCCACGAGCTCTCCGGCGGCCAGCAGCAGCGGGTGGCGCTCGCCCGGGCGCTGGCCCCGCGGCCGGGCCTGGTCCTGCTGGACGAGCCGTTCTCCGCCCTCGACGCCCAGCTGAGGGCGGGGACCCGGGCCGCCGTGGCGGCGGCGTGCGCGGCCGCCGGGACCACGGCCGTCCTGGTCACCCACGACCAGGACGAGGCGCTCTCCCTCGCCGACACGGTGGCCGTGCTGCGCGACGGTGCGATCGCCCAGGTCGGCACGCCGGGCGCGCTCTACGCCACCCCGGCCGACGCCTTCACCGCCACCTTCGTCGGCGACGCCGTGCTGCTGCCGGGAACGGTGGCCGACGGCGTCGTGCGGACCGAGCTGGGCCGCCACCCGGTCTCCGGGTGCGTGGCCGGTCCCCACGTCCAGGTCGTGGTGCGGCCCGAGCAGCTGCGGCTCGGCCCGGAGGACCACGACGAGCGGCGGCCGGGCACGGACGGCGTGCCGGCGCAGGTGGAGCGGGTCGAGTTCCACGGCCACGACGCCCTCGTCCACCTGCGCACCACGAGCGGGTCGACCACCCTGCGGTGCCGAGCCCCCGCGCTCGACCTGCCCGGCGTGGGTGACCGGCGGCGGGTGCGGCTCGTGGGTCCGGTGCACTGCCTCGCCCCGGGTCGCGGCTGAGCGTCCCCCGGTCGCGGTGCAGCCGGTGGCGGCGACACGACCCGGCGACGCGGCCCGTCGGCAGGTCGGACTGCGGAGGCGTCGGCGCTCCGTCCGCACCGTCGAGGCCACGCCGATGCTCGCCGTGACCGGCACCCCCGGAGCCAGGTCCGACCAGTCCAGGGCGGCGACGCTGCGGCGCACCGTCGCGCGAGGTCCTCGTCCACGAACCGTCGGTTGTGCAGCCCGGTCAGCGGGTCGCGGTAGGACATCTCCCGGTAGCGGACGCTCTCGCAGCGGGCCTCGTCCCGCGCGAACACCGCGTGCAGGGTGCGCGCCCGCGCGTCGCTCGCCGCCGACCGCAGGGCGTGCGCGACGGCGATCCGCTCGCCGGCGTCCAGGCTCGCCCCAGCCTCGTCCAGGACCCCGACCTGGCGCTGGGTGGACGCGAGCGACAGCCAGCACTCCGCGACGTTGGAGATCTCCCCGTCGTCGGCCCTGGCCACGCGGCCCGCGAGCGCGTCCCCGGTGACCAGCCGCAGCGTGCACCGGTGCACCGGTGCACCGCGCTCTGGGCGTCGTCGTCCAGCGCCAGCCCGGCGACGGCGTGCTCGAGCGCGGCCGCCGGGCGCGTCCCTGCTCCCCGGCGGGCGTGACGGGCAGCGGGGCGGTGAGCCGCCGCAGGAGCTGGGGTCCGTCCGTCGTCCACGGGTACACCACCTCGACGTCGTCGAGGCGGCGGTCGACCGGGCTTCGTCCGCGTGACTCCGTCCACCGCGAGGTCGCTTCCGGCAACGCCTTCCGCACGGTGCCGTCACCGGCTCAGCGACGCTTGAGCCCCTCGCGGGTGGCCGGGTCCGCCGCTGCGCCAGGACCGGACGCGTGGCTCGGGCACGGGCTCCGGGCCCGCGGGCGCTCCTTCGCGCTGCCGCGGTGCGGGGCTCGGGAGACGATGGCAACGTGGCTGACATCTCCGGCAAGGTCTTCGTCGTCGTCGGTGCCTCCGGCGCCCTGGGCTCACGCGTGGCGCAGCGGCTCGCGGACGCCGGCGCCTCCCTCACCCTGTCGGCGCGCTCGGTCGACTCCCTGCCCGACGGCACGCACACCGTCGCGGCTGACCTTCGTGAGCCCGACGCCGGGCAGCGCATCGTCGACGCTGCCCGTGAGCACCACGGCCGGATCGACGGCGTGGTGATCGCCGCGGGGATCACCGCGTTCGGGCCGCTGACCGAGATCGACGACGACACCGTGGACGACCTGGTCCTGGTCGACTTCCTCGCCCCGCTGCGCGTGCTGCGTGCCGCCCTGCCGGTGGTCGAGCCGGGCGGGGTCGTCGCCGGCATCAGCGCGGTGCTGGCCGAGCAGCCCGTGGGCGGGATGGCGACGTACTCCGCGGTCAAGGCCGCCGCCTCCGCGCTGTTCGTCGCGACCGCGAAGGAGGCCCGGCGCACCAAGATCCGCGTCCTGGACATCCGCCCGCCCCACACCGAGACCGGGCTGGCCGAGCGCGCCATCGCCGGTGAGGCACCCCGCATGCCGGCGGGCGCCGACCCGGACGCGGTGGCCGACCGCATCGTGGCCGCCCTGGTGGGCGACGAACGCGACCTGCCCAGCTCCGCGTTCGCCTGAGGTACCCGGATCACCTCCGCGACGCGGTTCCCGTGGTTCCGTCCCGCCCGAGCGCCGGAGCGCCCGAACGCGCGAACCACCCCAGCCCCGGCACTCCAGCCGAGCTGGACGTCCCCGCGTGCAGCGCTGCCCACGAGCAGGCCCGGGGGCCCGGGGGTGCACCGGGGGCCGCACCTGCTCGCTGACCGCGCAGGCCGTCGGCGCGAACACCGACACGGGCAGCGGGGCGGGGTCTAGGTTGCGATCATGACCGGCCCGGGCCAGCGCATCGTCGAGGTGTTCGACCGTGCCGCGGACACGTACGACAACGTCGGCGTCCCGTGGTTCCAACCGATCGCGCGGGGCCTGGTGGAGCAGCTGGCCGTGCAGCCGGGCGAGCGGGTGCTCGACGTCGGCTGCGGGCGGGGAGCGGCACTCCTCCCCCTCGCTCGTGCGGTCGGCGAATCTGGCTCGGTGCTCGGGATCGACCTGTCGCCGAACATGATTGCGCTGACGTCGGCCGACGTGGCCGGCATGCCGCACGTGCGCCTGGACGTTGCCGACGCTGCTGCGCCCGGCCTGACCACCGGGGCGTTCGACGTGGTCGCGTCGAGCCTGGTGCTGTTCTTCCTGCCCGATCCGGCGGCGGCGGTGCGCACCTGGGCCGACCTCCTGGCCCCGACGGGTCGGATGGGCGTCACGACCTTCGGGCCACAGGACCCGCGGTGGAACGCTGTCGAAGCCGTGTTCAAGCCCTACCTCCCCGCGGCGATGACGGACGCCCGCACCAGCGGGGTCCGCGGACCCTTCGCCTCGGACGAGGGGGTCGAGGATCTCCTCCGCGGGGCCGGTCTCCAGCACGTCCGCACGGCGACGCACACGATCGAGGCGACGTTCGACGATCCGGAGCACTGGATCACCTTCTCCTGGTCGCACGGCCAGCGCGCGATGTGGGAGGCGGTGCCCGAGGCCGAGCAGCCGGACGTGCGCCGACAGCTGATGAGCACCCTCGAGCCGCTGCGCGGGGACGACGGAAAAATCCGGCTGGCCCAGGGGATCCGGCACACCTTGGGCGCTGCGTCGTGACCTTCCCGGACCTGCCGGAGGGTCGAGCGGCGGCGGCATGAGCCAGGTGGCGCACGAGGTCGACACCGCGGGATCGGTACCGCGACCGCGGCGCGGGTCAGCACCGGACACATCAACGTCGACCGCCCGTTCCCGTTCACGTGCCGGCTGGACAGCTCCGACCGGAGGGATGTGCGGGCCGGACTGCGTCCTCGTCATCTGGGCCAGTGCCCAGGGCGTCGTGGTCGTCTCGGGCCGGGTTCGGGGATCCCACGGGCTCTCCGACAGCATCGTCGGTGCCGCCCAGACGCCGGAGCGCTGCTCGACGATGACCACGCGGCGCCCGTCGTGGTCGCCGAGCAGCACTGCGGCCGCCGCCGTTCGGGTGGCGACGGCACGCACCTCCCACGACCGCCCGGGCTCGATCGTGGTGCGAGCCGCGACGACGACGTCGTCGAGGTCCTCGGGGCTCATCACCAGAGGCTCGAGCGCAGCAGGCACGCGCTGCGAGGTTCCTGAGGCGAACACCGGACCGCGCCGCGACAGCGTCGACGGTGCGGCTCCTCCTCAGCACAACCACAGTTCGGGGTCCCTACCTTCCGCTGCTGTGACGACATCCACGAGCACCACCCCCGCGACATCTCGGGCGTTGTTGAACAAGGTCCCCGAGGTCACGGTCTGGTTCTGGGTCATCAAGATCCTCTGCACCACCGTCGGCGAGTCGCTGGCCGACTGCATCAACGCGACGCTGGGTTTCGGGCTCAACGGCACCTCGGTGCTGTTCACCGTGCTCCTGGGCGTGGCACTGGTGTTCCAGTTCCGCACCAGGAGGTACGTGCCGGCGGTCTACTGGCTCGCCGTGGTGCTGGTCAGCGTGACCGGGACGCTGTACACCGACATCCTCACCGACCAGGCCGGAGTGCCCCTCGCGGTGAGCAGCACCGTGTTCACCGTGCTGCTCGTCGCGGTGTTCGGCACCTGGTACGCCCGGGAGCGCACGCTGTCCATCCACTCCATCACCACCGCGCCCCGCGAGGCCTTCTACTGGCTCACCGTCCTGGTCACCTTCGCCCTGGGCACCGCCACCGGTGACTGGATCCTCGAGCTCACCGGGTGGTCGCCGGGCCAGTCCGTGCTCCTGCCGATCACCCTCATCGGCGCCGTCGCCCTCGGGTGGCGCGTCGGTGCCAACCCCGTCCTCGCCTTCTGGCTGGCCTACATCCTCACCCGCCCGATGGGGGCCAACCTCGGCGACTACCTCGGCCAGCCCACCTCCGCGGGCGGCCTCGGGGTCGGACTCTTCGGGACCAGCGCGGTCTTCCTCGTCGCCATCGCCGCCATCGTGGTGTACCTCACCCGGACCCGCGTCGACGTCAGCTCCCCCGCAGGTACGACGGCGACACGCCCCACGACCCCCACCCGTGAATGGATCGTCCTCGCCGGCTGGGTCGTCCTCGCCTCCGTTGCCGCCGTGATCGTCGGGACCGCCGCCACCACCAACGCCGGCGCCGGCGCAGCCCTGGCCGAGACGGCAGCTCCGGTCGCCACGCTGGCCCCCGGGCAGCGGGCCACGGCCTTCACCACCACCGACCTCGCCCCCTTCACCACCATCACCCAGGACATGCTGGGTCAAGCGAAGGCCAGCCGACAGGACCAGCTGCAGAACCGCGCGGGTGACCTCGAGTCGGCCTGGGACGACGCCGTGCCCACCCTGCAGGCCAAGAACCCCGGCGGCTGGACCACCCTCGACGGCAAGATCGACACCGTCCTCAAGCGTGTCCGCACGAGCAGTCCCGACCCTGCCGGGCAGACCGCTGCCATCACCGAGCTGCAGACCGCGCTCGCCGAGTGAGGTCCGGATCACCGAATGGGTCGTGGCACGACCGGGCGTTGCCGCGCGGTCCGGTGGTGGCTGCAGCTCCCGGGTGACAGCGAGGGTCTTCCCCCGGGGCGTGATCGTCCGTTCTTGGCGTGGACTCCGGAGGGGACCGTGATGCGGCCGCCTGCGGTCAGCGGTCGCCTTGCTCCACCAGCCGCCAGGTCCCCGGGAGCAGCAGTCCGGCAATGCCAGCCTTGACCAGACCGCCGAGCAGGAAGGGGGTGAACCCGGCCGCGATGGCCTGCTGGGCGTCGAGGTGCGCCACCACGGCCAACCACGGCACCCCGACGGCGAAGATGACGGCCTGCCCAGCCACGAACAGGGCAACAGCGGACACGACGTGACGGTCCCGTCCTCGCCGGGCGGCCGCGCCGATGAGCAACGCTGCCGGCAGGAACCCGAGCAGGTAGCCGCCGGTGGCTCCGAACAGCACGTGCACCCCACCGGACCCGTCGGAGTAGAACGGCAGGCCGATCGCACCCAGGAGCAGGTACACCAGCTGGCTCGCGGCCCCCCGCCAAGGCCCGAACGACGCGGCGGTGAGCACCACGGCAAGGGTCTGGCCGGTGATCGGGACGGGGGAGCCGGGCACCGGCAGGGCCACCTGGGCGAGCAGCGCCGTCACCAACGCCCCACCCAGCACCAGCACCGCGTTGCGCACGGCCACCGTGAGTGCTGACGCTCGGATCCCGGTGACGAGGTCGGCGAGGACCGGCATGCGGGTAGGTGACGGTGCGGCGAACGCCATCGGGACTCCAGTCGGTCGGTGTCGATGCAGGTCGTGGCGCAGCGTACGACAAGGGGCGACCCCCACGACCGCCCGATCGAGTCGGGGTCGGGGCCTGCTGCGGTCACCGGGCGGAACGAGTCCCCCACCAGGAGCCGAGCGCTCCGACGCGGCCCGCGAGCCGGATGGGTACCGGCACGGGCGCGGCTACCAGGACCGCACGCGAAGCGACGCAGTGGTGCAGGGTCGGGTCGGTCACCAGAGGTCGTCGGGACGGCGGCGTCCGGGGCCGCGGGTCCGGCTCCGTTGCGGGATGAGGACGCCGGCCGGGTGGGCGCAGGGCACGGGGTGGTCGGTGTCGGCGGAGGACTGCCCGCGCGGGGAGGGGGCTCCGCCTGCAGGTCCGACGTCGCGTCCGGGGCTGCTTCGGGGTTGCGTCACGGCCGGTGGGTCCGTGGGGGGTGGGGTGGGCTGGCGGGTGGTGCTCATCGTGGGCCTCGCAGCTGGCGACAGGGGTTCGTGGTCCGTGGTGTGGGAGGTGCGGTGTGGGTGGAGGCCGGTCTCGGTGGCGGCGACGGCGTCGAGCTGGCGTCGGTGGGGTGCACGGAGTCGCCCGTGTCACGAGGGGGCCGGCGGCGACCCGGAGGTCGGCCTCGACGATCGTGCCGGTGGCGGCCCGGTCGGGGTTGAACAGGTCGGCTGCCGTCGACCCGGGGGTGAGCCGGTTGGTCAGCTCGACGAGCGGTGTCGTCCGCTCGTTGCGTGTCCTCGGCTGGAGCTGACGTCTCGCGGCAGGCCAGTGCGGTCACCACGTCAGCAGCACCGACCTCATCAGCACCGACCCTGGGGCGCCTGAGGTCGGCCCACCTACGAGGCGTGGGCGTGCTCGCGGAAGTAGTGACCGGCGTCGAGGTCCGCGATCAGGCCGATCTCGGTGGGGGTCCAGCCGAGCAGCCCCCGCGTGAGGGCGCTGGAGGTCGGGGCGTCCTGGCTGATGAAGCGGGCGACGAAGCCGAACCGTTCGGTGGTGGCATCGGGGTCGACGACGTCGGTGGGCACGCTCAGGCCGCGCCCGATGGCCTCGGCGATGCTGCGTGTGGCGACGGCCTCCTCGGCGACAGCGTGCAGTCGTTGCCCGGCGGGGGCGTTCTCGGCGGCCAGGCGGTACAGCCGTGCGGCGTCGCGCGTGTGCACGGCCGGCCAGGCGTTGGTGCCGTCGCCGACGTAGCCGGCGGCGCCTGCGGCGCGGGCGCCGCGAACCATCGTGGGGATGAACCCGTGGGGCCCGTCGTCATCGCTGTGCACGATGGGTGGCAGTCGCACGACCGAGGCGCGGATGCCGCGGTCGGCGAGGGCGATGGTGGCGTTCTCGGTGTCGATGCGCGGTCCGCCCGCCAGGACGTCGTCCTCGGTGTAGGGCTGACCGGGAAGGTTGCTGAAGGCGAGCAGCATGATCGGCGAGGTCGTCACCAACGGGTTGTCGCTGCCGTCGAGGCCCGCGGCCAGCGCGGCGACCGCCCGCAGGTCCGAGCTGGCTGCCCCCACCATGTCTCCGGCCTTCATGGCGTCGTGGTCGAAGGCGAGGTGAATGACGGCGTCGCTGACCTGGGCGGCGTTCCGCAGGCCGTCGAGGTCGCCCAGGTCCCCACGGCGGGCGTGCGCGCCGGCGGCCTCCAGTGCGGCGGCGCTGGTGGCGGAGCGGACGAGGCCGACGACGTCGTGGCCGGCCTGGAGGAGCTCGGGGACGAGGGCGGAACCGAGGTGACCGGATGCGCCGGTGACGAAGATGCGCATGGTGATGACTCCCTTGGGTGGGTTGTTGCGGTGCTGGGGTGAGCTGCAGGTGGTGGTGACTCATCCCCGCCGAACGCCCGGTTGACCGAGCGGTGCGCAGCGGTACCTCGAGGACCTGGGTGCCGGTGCTGCTGCGGAGGGGGTGCGCGCGACCACGAGGTAATTGTCTGGGCGCAGCACGTCGCGGTCCAACACCTCCTGACGGTGATTGGTACCGTGTGGGTATGGATCTCGATCTACGGAAGCTCCGGTACTTCGTCGCGGTCGCCGAGCAGCAGCACTTCGGTCGGGCCGCTGCGCAGCTGTTCATCGCGCAGCCGGTCCTGAGCCGCCAGGTTCGTGCCTTCGAGAAGGAGCTGGGGTGCTCCTTGCTCACGCGAACGACGCGGAGCGTCGAGCTGACGGCGGCTGGCAAGCAGCTCTACGACGAAGCCGAGGGCATCACCGACGCCGTCGACGGTGCGCTGCGTCGGACGCTCGCGGTCCACCGGGGGACCGAGCGCCTCGTCGTGGCCTTCTCCCCGGGGTTGCTCGTCTCCGACGCGCTGCGGGTCCACGCCGAGGCCCACCCCGACGTGGAGGTTGACCTGCTCAAGCTGCACTGGTGGGAGCAGGACGCGCCGCTGCGCGATGGACGAGCCGACGTCGCCTACCTGCGGCGTCCCTTCGACGACGCGCAGCTCCGGACCGTCCCGATCGGCCACGAGCAGAAGGTCGCGTGCCTGCCGGCCACCCATCCGCTCGCGCGTCACCGTGCGCTGGTGATGACCGACCTCGAGGGTGAGAGCGTCCTCGACGCCCAGACGCGGCGGACCTCGTCGCTGGAGGAGAAGTTCGAGCTCATCGCCTCGGGTCAGGGCATCGCGCTCGTCCCGAGCAGCGTCGCACGGTCCTACTCCCGACCCGACCTCGTGTACCTCCCCATCACCGACGGCACCCCGGTCGAGACCTGCTTGGCCGTCACGAAGGGCCGGCGTGAGCGCCGGGTTCTCGACTTCCTCCAGGTCGCGACCGCGACGCTGCGCGGTGAGGTGACCGTGCTGCCGGCCGCGAGCTGAGCCCCGCGTGACGGGGACAGGTCCCGGTGCGTTGACCAGGAGCTCGCTCCGCGCGAGGCCCTGCGTGCGCTGGTCCTGGGTGTCGCGACGTGACATCGGCGCCACGCGACGACGACCGGTGACCAGCCGCGCTCCCTGACGACGTGGCTGCCCGTGGCGCTGCTGCAGGGCGTGGGGATCGGCCTCACCCTCGTTCCACCGGTGCTGGTGGGCGACGCGGCGACCGCTCCGTCAGGCGGTGCCCGCCGCGACCCCCGGTCCACCGACGTAGGCGACGGTGGCGAGGTGGTAGACCAACGCGAGCAGCACGGCGGCGACCACGGCGGTGGCGCGGACCGGGGCACCGGGCAGGCGGGCGGCGGTGGTCGAGGCGAGGACCGCGACACCGGTGGCGATGAGCACCAGCCAGTACCCAGGGCTGACGAACGGGTACAGCGTGAGCCCGTTCCAGCCGTCGCCGAGCACGACCCCGGCGAGGCCCGCGAGGCCCAGGGCCGCGAGTGCGTCGTGGCGGTGCCGCACCCAGGAGGCACCGACGCCGACCACGGGACCCGCCACGAACCCGACGACCACCCAGAAGTTCCCGGCCGAGATGGCGTAGCCGTTCCCCTGGGCGAACGCCGCTCCCAGCGCGAACCCGACGTTGAGCAGCAGGAACGCGACTGTGCCCAGCGCCGCCGCCGGCCAGGGGCGGGCCCGGCTCCACCACACCAGGGCGAAGACGATCGCGGTCCACTCCCAGGGCGCGTTGACCACCCGTCCCAGCTGTTCGTCGAGGAACGGGGCGCTCAGGGCTGTCACGGCCCCCATGAGGGCGGCGATCACCATCGCGAGGAGCGCGCGGCCCAGGACGGTGCTGGCCGACCGGTCGTGCGGGGTGGTGGTCGTCTGGTTCATCCGGTGCTCCTCGGTCACGGTGGCCGGGTGCGCCCGGTCGGAGGTCCAGCGTCGCGTCCGCGCACCGGATCGGGCATCGTTCCCGGGCAGGGTCTTCGGGCTGTGGGTGTCATCCCTGGGGATGAGGGCGGGTCCGCTTGCGGTGCCTAGGGTTGGTGGTGTGCCCCGGGTGCCGATCGTGCCGTTGGCGGACCGTCTGCAGGCCCGGCCGTTCGCCGTGGACGCCACGGTCGTGGCGGTGGTCGTGCTGTTCGTGCTGGCCACCCGGGCGTACTCCACGTCGACCGATGTGCTGCTGGACCTCGGGCTCGTGGTACCGCTGGCGTGGCGACGACGGGCGCCGGTTCCGGCGGCCGTCGCCGTCACCGCGGCGTGCCTGGCCGAGCTCGCGCTCGACGGGGGGTTCCTGCGCCTGAACGTCGCCGCCCTCGTCGCGGTCCACGCGCTGGCCGCGTACTCCGGTCGGCGGGCCGGGCGGGTGGGTCTGGCCCTCGGACTCGTGGGGGCCGTGCTGGGCGGAAATCAGGTGACCTCCGCCGCGAACGCTCCGCGGGAGTTCCTCATCGCCACCGGGTTGATGGCGGTGAGCGTCGCCGCCGCCTGGGTGGTGGGCGACCTGCACCGGGTCCGGGGGGAGCAGGCGCAGGGCCTCCTGGAACGGGCCCGGATGCTCGAGGTCGAGCGTGAGCAGGAGCTGCGGCTGGCGGCCGGCGACGAGCGGGCGCGCATCGCCCGGGAGATGCACGACGTCGTCGCGCACTCGCTGTCGGTGGTGGTCGCCCAGTCCGACGGAGGCCGGTACGCCGGGCGCACCGACCCGGCCGCGGCCCTCGCCGCGCTCGTCGCCATCGGCGAGACCGGGCGGACCGCGCTGGGCGACATGCGCACCCTGCTCGGCGTCCTGCGGCAGGGCCACGACGCAACCCTGTCCCCGCAGCCGGACGTCGCCGCGGTGAGCGACCTCGTCCACGACGTGCAGGCCACCGGGCTGCAGGTCGACCTGGTCGTGGAGGGCGCCGAGCACCCGCTCGCCGCCGGACCGCAGCTCGCGGCGTACCGCATCGTCCAGGAGTCGCTGACGAACGTGCTGAAGCACGCCGGTCCCGCCGCGCGAGCCCAGGTGTGCCTGCAGTGGGGTACCGACGCCCTGGCGGTGTCGGTGCTCGACACCGGCCGCGGCACCGCGGTGGTCGACGAAGCGGGGGGTGGGCAGGGTGTGCGGGGGATGCGCGAGCGCGTGCGGCTGCACGGCGGCGCGCTGGAGGTCGGCCCCCACGCGGACGGCGGGTTCCGCGTGCACGGCGTCCTGCCCTACCCGGCACTGCCGTGATCCGCGTGGTGCTGGTCGACGACCAGCAGATGGTTCGAGCCGGTCTGCGGATGGTGGTCGACTCCCAGCCCGACCTCACCGTGGTGGGCGAGGCCGGTGACGGCGACACCGCGGTCGCCCTGCTGCGCCGCACCCGGGCCGACGTCGTCCTCATGGACGTCCGGATGCCGGGCACCGACGGGATCGACGCCACCCGGGCCGTGGTGGCGCTGCCCGACCCGCCCCGGGTCGTGGTGCTGACGACCTTCGACCTCGACGACTACGTCGTGGCCGCGATCGGAGCCGGGGCCAGCGGGTTCCTGCTCAAGGACGCCGCCCCCGAGGACCTGCTCGCCGCCGTGCGAACCGTGCACGCCGGAGACGCCGTCATCGCTGCCCGCTCCACCCGCCGGCTGCTGCAGCACGTGGCACCGCTGCTGCGGTCCACGCGCAACGGCGCCGAGCACACCCGGCTCGATGAGCTGACCCACCGCGAGCGGGAAGTGCTCGTGGCGATGGCACACGGCTCGTCGAACACCGAGATCGCGGCGGCGTTGGTGGTCAGCGAGGCCACGGTGAAGACCCACGTCGGCAAGGTCCTGGCCAAGACCAGTTCCCGGGACCGGGTGCAAGCGGTGGTGCTCGCCTTCCCACACCGGGCTGGTCCAGCCCGACGACCTGCTCCGCGACGGCTCGGGCTGAACCCCGCGAACCGGTGCTGCGGCGGTCTGCGCCGGCCCACCCCCGCAGGGTGGGGCCGCCACCCGAGGGCGGCGGTCAGAGCTCGAGGAGCTCGGTGGCGAGCTGGCGGAGGGTGGCGCGTCCGGCGGCGAGCTGGGATCGACCGGTGTCGGTGATGGCGTAGTACCGCACCCGCCGCCCGTTCAGGACATCGTCACGTCCGACGAGCAGGCCGGCGGCTTCCATCCGGTGCAGTGTCGGGTACAGGGTGCCGGGGCTGACGGTGTGCCCGTGGTGGGCCAGCTCGGTGGTCATCCACGCCCCGTGGACCTCGTGGGCGGCGGCGTGGTGCAGCACGTGCAGCTGGATGGCCCCCGCCAGCAACGACCTCACCGCCGCATCGTAGGCCGATATCGCCACCACAAGGCAGCCCGCTCGGTGGACCCCGCCCACCCCGGTGCCCTATCGTCGGTCGATATCGGTGGACGTAACGAAGGGTTGCGACGTGTCGGACCGGGGTGGCGGGGAGCAGCTCGGCGCCCGGGGGTGGGTTGGCTCGTCGCCTCGGGGTGGGCGACGCCGTGGTCGTGGGGCTGGGGGCGATGCTCGGGGCGGGGGTGTTCGCCTCCTTCGCCCCCGCCGCCCAGGTCGCCGGCTCGGGCCTGCTGATCGGGTTGGCGGTGGCCGCGGTGGTGGCGTACTGCAACGCGACCTCCTCGGCCCGGTTGGCGGCGCTGTACCCGGAGTCCGGCGGCACCTACGTCTACGGACGACGACGGTTGGGTGACTTCTGGGGCTACCAGGCCGGGTGGTCGTTCGTGGTGGGCAAGACCGCGAGCTGCGCGGCGATGGCCTTGACCTTCGCCGCCTACGCCGCCCCCGGTCACGAGCGGCCCGTCGCGGTCGCCGCGGTCGTGGTCCTGACGGCGGTGAACTACCGGGGGGTGCAGAAGTCGGCCTGGCTGACCCGGGTCATCGTGGTGCTCACCCTGGCCGTCCTGGCCCTGGTGGTCGTGGCCTCCCTCGCCGGGGGCACCGCGTCCACGGCCAACCTGTCGCCGTTCCCCGGCACCAGCACCGGTGGGGTGCTGCAGGCGGCGGGGTTGCTGTTCTTCGCCTTCGCCGGCTACGCCCGCATCGCCACCCTCGGCGAGGAGGTCCGCGACCCGGCCCGCACCATCCCCCGCGCCATCCCCCTGGCGCTGGGGATCGTGCTCGTCGTCTACGTGCTCGTCGCCGTCTCCGCGCTGCTGGCCGCCGGTGCGACCGGGTTGTCGGCGACCGCGGCACCCCTGCGGGCGGCGGTCGCGGCCGGGTCCTTCGCAGGACTCGCCCCGGTGGTCCAGCTCGGGGCCGCGGTGGCGGCCCTGGGGTCGCTGCTCGCCCTGGTCCTCGGGGTCTCCCGCACCACCCTGGCCATGGCCCGCGACCACCACCTGCCCACCGCCCTGGCCGCGGTCCACCCCCGCCACCACGTCCCGCACCGCGCCGAGCTCGCCGTCGGGGCCGTCGTCATCATCCTGGTCGCCACCCTGGACCTGCGGGGGGCGATCGGCTTCTCCTCCTTCGGGGTGCTCGTCTACTACGCCATCGCCAACGCCGCCGCCCTCACCCTCACCGTCGCCGAGCGGCGCCCACCGCGCTGGGTCCCCGCCCTGGGCCTGACCGGCTGCGTGGTCCTGGCGCTGAGCCTGCCCCTGGCCTCGGTCCTGGCCGGCACCGTCGTCCTCGCCGTCGGAGCCACGCTGTGGGGGATGCGCCGCATCGCGGCCCACTGACCACCGGGGCGTGCCGGGCCCCCGGGGTCGGCGGAACCCACCGTGGTCGGCTCCCTCCACCGTTCGCCGGGTCGGCGTGGCTCCCCACTCGTTCCGCCGCCCTTCGAGGGTGCCGACCGACCGGCGCCCACGAAACCGTCAGGTCAGGCAACCCGGCCACCGCGCCCGACACGGGCGGTCGCAGCTGACGACGCTGGCGTGGTCCCACCCGTTCCGTCGACCGACCTGGAGTTCGCTGGTGACCCCCGGGTGGTGCTGGTCATCGGTGCCACGGTCACCCAGGTCGACACGTGCCGCTCGCAGCGCTGCGGTGCGGGCCGGACCGGGCGGCGCGTCGGTGTCGGTGTCGGTGTCGGTGTCGGTGTTGGTGTCGGTGTCGGTCGACGAGCCGCGCCGCGGGTTCGCGGTTACCTTCGGCCATCTCGTGGCCCCGTCCGCCTGAACCGAGAAGAGCAGACCAATGCCGAGTGACGCCGCACTGCACGTGCCCGAGTTCGCCCGCTGGGACGCCGTGCTGCAGGGTGCCGTGGACGTCGCCCCCGCCGCGTTCGACGGCACTCGGCTGCGCAACCTCCACGAGGGCCGCTGGCAGCCGACGGGGTCCCCGAGCCCGGTCGTCAGCCCCGTCGACGGCACCGTGCTGGTCCGGCTGCCCAAGCTCGACTCCCAGGTCGCCCTGTCGGCCGTGGCTGCCGCCGCCGACGCCCACCGCGCGTGGGGCCAGGTGCCGCTGGCCGAGCGCAAGGCCCGCGTGCTGGCCGCGGTGGAGGCGATGAGTGCCCACCGCGACACCCTCGCCCTGCTGCTGGCCTGGGAGATCGGCAAGCCGTGGGCCCTCGCGTGCGCCGACGTCGACCGTGCTCTCGACGGGGTGCGCTGGTACCTCGACGAGGTTGACGGGATGCTCACTCGCGCCGTCGACGGGTCACCCCTGCCCGACGGGCGGGCCCCGCTGCGGGGTCCGGTGTCCAACATCGCCTCCTGGAACTACCCGATGAGCGTGCTCGTCCACGCCGAGCTGGTCCAGCTGCTCTCGGGCAACGCCGTCATCACCAAGACCCCCACCCAGGGCGGGGCGGTGTGCCTGAGCGTGGCGCACGCCCTCATGCACGACGCCGGTCTGCCGGTCACCCTGGTCTCCGGCGACGGCGGTGAGCTCTCCGACGCCCTCGTGCGCTCGGAGTCGCTGGGGGCGCTGGCCTTCGTCGGGGGTCGCTCCAACGGCGGGGCCATCGCGGCGAAGCTCGTCGATACCGGCAAGCGCCACATGCTCGAGCAGGAAGGGCTCAACGCGTACGGGGTGTGGGAGTTCTCCGACTGGGACGGCTTGGCCGCGCAGGTGCGCAAAGGCTTCGAGTACGGCAAGCAGCGCTGCACGGCCTACCCGCGCTTCGTGGTGCAGCGCGAGCTCGTCGACGCGTTCCTCGCCGCCTACCTGCCGGTGGTGGCGGGACTGCGCTTCGGTCACCCCCTGGCGGTCGAGGTCGACGGTCCGCAGAACACCGACGCCCTCCCCGTGCTGGAGTTCGGGCCGCTGATCACCGCGGCCAAGGCCACCGAGCTCCGCGAGCGGGTCCGGTCCGCGCTGACCTTCGGTGCGGTGCCGCTGTACCGGGGTTCGCTCGCGGCCGGCCGCTTCCTCGACGGCCAGGACACCGCCGCCTACGCCGCGCCCGTGACCCTGTTGGCCCCGCCAGGGGCGTCCCGACTGATGCACGAGGAACCCTTCGGGCCCGTCGACACCATCGTGGTGGTGGACACCGAGGCCGAGCTGCTCGCGCAGATGAACGCCTCCAACGGCGCCCTGGTCGCCTCCATCGCCTGCGACGACGAGGCGAAGGCAGCTGAGCTCGCCGAGCACGTGCAGGCGTTCAAGGTCGGGGTCAACAAGGTCCGCTCGCGGGGGGACAGGGCCGAGCCGTTCGGGGGGCGCGGGGCGTCGTGGAAGGGCGCGTTCGTCGGCGGCGAGCTGCTGGTGCACGCCGTCACCCAGGGACCCGACGGCGAGTCGCTCTACGGCAACTTCCCCGGCCACCACCGGTACCCGCCCGTGTAGGCACCACCGGGCTGGACCGTCCCGCGTTCCGGCGGCGCCAGAACCCGTCCGGCGGCAGCAGCAGGAACACCCGGCCCGCGGATCAGCGGGCTCGGTTCGACGTGCCGCGCGCCGCTCGGCCGCCACCGCGGTGCGCCCGGACCAGGGGGCTGGGCCAGCTCCGGCACGCACGTTCCGAGGACCCCTCACGCAGTCCGCACCCCGTCGGCCCCCGCACGCTCGGCGCGGGCGGCGCGCACCGACGGGACGTCCAGCGGTGCCAGCGCACGACCCGTCGCCCAGCCCAGCAGCAGATCGGCCAGGCCCGGGTTCCGGGCCAGGACGGGACCGTGCAGGTAGGTCCCCACGACCCTGCCCTGCACGACCCCCTCGACCGGGTACCCACCCGCGTTGCCCGTGCCGCGGACCACCGTGCCCAGGGGGCGGGCGGTGGGTCCGAGCATCGTGGCCCCACGGTGGTTCTCGAACCCGGTCAGCACGTCGTCGGCCCCGTCGAGCTCGGACCGGACCACGACCTCGCCGACGGCCCGCGCGTGGCCCTCGACGGTCGTGAGGTCCAGCAGGCCCAGGCCGGCATGGGCACCGGCGCCCGTGTCGACCCGGTCGCCGAGCAGCTGCATCCCCGCGCACACCGCGAACACCGGGGTGCCGTCGAGCACCGCCCGCCGGAAGCCGCGCTGGCCGTCGAGCAGCTGCGCCGCCCGACGGCCGGCGCTGTCCTCCGCTCCGCCCAGGACGTAGAGGTCGCACCCCGCCGGGACGGCCTCGCCCTCGGCGACCGGGACCACCTCGACGGCGGTGCCGCGCCACTCCAGCCGCCGCTGCAGCACCAGGACGTTCCCGGCGTCGCCGTAGGTGCCCAGCAGCGCCGGATAGACGAAGGCGAGGGACACCGCCCCGTCACGGCGCACGGTCGAGCCGACCCAGGAGGCCTCGGAAGGCGCTGTAGCTCGCGAGGACGTCGACCTCGGGCGCAGTCGCGGAGGCGATGGCGGCAGCCGGGTCGGGCACGACGCGGTGCGGCACCCCCGCGTAGGTCAACCGGACGGCGAGATCGAGGGCGCGCTCTCCGGAGGCGGTCACCTCCCGGCCCGCGAGCAGCTCGAAGGGCACGTCCCACAACCAGGACAGGTCACGACCGTCCGCCTCGCGGGCGTTGGCCACGATGACCACCTCCGAGCGGGTCCCCCCGATCATCGTGATCACCTCGGTCGCGCCCGCCGGGTTCTTCGTGAGCAGCAGCCGGACCGCCCGGTCACCGACGCGGTGCACCCGGTAGCGACCCGACACCTCCTGCAGGCGCTCGACCGCGGCGACGGAGCGCCCCAGGCTCACCCCGTGGTGGTCGGCCACCGCCACGGCGACGAGGGCGTTGGCCCGGTTGAACGCGCCGGGCAGGTCGGGCTCCAGCGTGCCGTGCGCCCCGCCGGGGCCGGTGAAGCCCACCGCGTCGACCGACCAGTCCGGGACCGGACGACGCAGGCCGCACGGGCACGACCACTCGTCGCCCCGGCGCTCGAGCAGCTCGCTGCACCGTGGGCAGACGACGGTGTCGTGGCGCCACGTGCCGCCCATCGACACCCAGACGGCGCGTGCCCCGTCCGGCACGGCGGCGACGACCGCCGGGTCGTCGGCGTTGGCCACGACCAGGACACCGTCGTGCCGCGCGAGGGCGTCGCGCAGGCTGGTGACGACGTGGTGCACCTCGCCCGTCCGGTCCAGCTGGTCCCGGGTGAGGTTCAGCAGGACCACCACCTCCGGCCGCAGCGACGCGAGCACGGACGGGACGTGGAGCTCGTCGACCTCGAGCACCGCCCGGGTGGCACCCCGCTCGGCCGCGAGGCCGGCGACGAGGCCGTCGGTCATGTTCGACCCGCCGCCGTTGGTCGCGACGGGCCCCCGGGTGCACAACGCCGCGGTGATCATGGCGGTGGTGGTCGTCTTGCCGTTGGTCCCGGTGACGAGCACGACGGCGCGGTCGGTGCCGAGCTTGCGCAGGACGTCGGGGTCCAGCGCCAGGGCCAGCCGACCCCCGACGATCGTTCCCCCGCCCGTGCCCAGGGTCCGGGAGAGCGCCGCGGCGGCGGCTCCCGCGGCCAGGGCCACCGATGCCCGCACCCCGACCCGGTTCCGGCCCGCCGCGCCGTCGCTCGCCGCTGCGGTGCGAACCCGCCTGCTGATCGCTGTGTCGACCACGTCTCCTCCTCCGTCCCGCCCCGCTGCAGCACACCGTCCACGGAGCCCGCTGTGAGCGGGCTGAACGTGGACCGCCGGCACCGTGGGCACGATGATGGGGACCGGAGGGTGCGGGGTCGACCGCGCCGGCGGAGGAGGAGCGACGGTGCGGCTGCCGCGGGCGAGGCCGTCCACCTGGGGCGTCCGGGTGCGGTCGACCCTGGTCTCCATCGTCATCACCGCCCTGGCCTTCGGGGTGACCGCGGGGGCGCTGCTGTGGATCCTGCAGCGCTCGCTGGAGGACTCCTCCGACAGCGCCTCCCGCGCCCGGTCGGACGAGATCGCGGTGCAGCTGCGCTCCTCGGGGCCCGAGGCGCTCGAGTCGACCCTGCTCGCCACCACCGGTCCGACCGAGTACGTGCAGGTGCTCGACGG
Source organism: Mycobacteriales bacterium (assembly GCA_038234335.1). Lineage (GTDB taxonomy): Bacteria > Actinomycetota > Actinomycetes > Mycobacteriales > Mycobacteriaceae > Rhodococcus_D. The sequence continues at coordinate 17,948 of JBBSUN010000002.1, read as the reverse complement.
GGGCGGTGCCGTGGTTCGCAGCTCCGCCGACGCCCCGACGACGCCGCTGACCGGCCCCGCGACGCCCGACGCCCCGCCGCGGTACGCCGAGGTCCAGGACGCGGACGGCGACCACCTGCGACTGGTGGTGCGGTCGGTGTCCACCCCGTCAGGCCCCTCGACCATCGTGGTGGCCGCGGACCAGGACGCCCTCGACGAGACCGTGAACACCGTGCTGGGCCTGCTCGCCGTGGGCCTCCCCGTCCTCGTCCTGGTCGTCGGCGCGTCCACCTACGCGCTCGTCGGCCGCTCGCTGCACACCGTCGAGCAGATGCGGTCCACGGTGGACACCATCTCCACCGCGGACCTCTCGGAGCGGCTGCGCGTCCCCGACACCCACGACGAGGTGTCCCGGCTCGCCACCACGCTCAACGCGATGCTCGGACGGATCGAGGACGGTCACGCCGCGCAGCGGCGCTTCGTCGGCGACGCCTCGCACGAGCTCCGCAGCCCGCTGTCCACGTTGTCGGCCGCCCTCGAGCTCGGCTCCGAGCGCACCGGATTCCTCGAACCGGAGCTCGTGCGGGACCGGCTGCTCCCCGAGACCCAGCGGATGCAGCACCTGGTCGACGACCTCCTGCTGCTGGCCAGGGCGGACGAGCGGGCGCTGCCGCTGCGCATCACCGACGTGGACCTCGACGACGTCCTGGACAACGAGCTCATCCGGCTGCGCGCGACGTCACCGTCGCTGCGGGTGGTCCGCGAGATCGTCCCGCTGCAGGTCCGGGGGGACGGCCAGCAGCTGACGCGGGTCGTGCGGAACCTGGTGGACAACGCCGCGCGGCACGCCTCGAGCACGGTCGTCCTCGGGTGCGGCACCGACGCAGGACGGTCCTGGGTACGGATCGCGGACGACGGCCCCGGCATCCCGAGCCACGAGCGGGACCGGGTGCTCGAACGATTCGTGCGACTGGACCCGGACCGGGCGCGGGCCGCGGGCGGCAGCGGCCTCGGGCTCTCCATCGTCCGGGAGATCGTCCTGGCGCACGCCGGACACGTCGCCATCGGCGAGCCCCGGGGTGGCGGCACCGAGGTGACCGTCGTCCTGCCGTCCGCCGGACCCGCGCAGGTGCCGGGCGCCGCCAGGTGGGTGCTTCCTGACCCGTGCGAACGACGCTTGCCTTGAGTAGCCGACCCGTAGCCCTCGGTCGTACGCTGCCGGTGGTGACCGTCCGAGATGTGCTGCCCCGCGCACGCGGGTGGCTCGGCGTCCGCCTCCGATGCTCCGGTCGTCCGTGACCAGCGCCGGGCCCGAGCTCCCCGGCGTCCCGGACGACGCCGCGTCGCGGGAGGTGCCGGTGCCCACCGATCAGCGCTGGCAGGTGGCGCTGCAGCGCGTCGTCGACGAGCCCGAGCTGCAGACGCTGCACGCCCAGCCGATCGTCGACCTGGCCTCCGGCGAGATCGCGGGCTACGAGATGCTGTCCCGGATCAGCGGGCCGTGGGCGGCGCCGCCGGACCGCTGGTTCGCCGCCGCCGAGGTGTGGGGCGTGAACGCGGTGCTGCAGGCACGGGTGCTCCGCGCCGCCGTGCGGGCGCGCACCGCGCTGCCCCCCGACACGTTCCTCACGGTCAACCTCGACCCGCACCTGCTCGTGGAGCGCGAGGTGGAGTGCGTGCTGCGCGGCGCGACCGACCTCACCCGGCTCGTCATCGAGCTCACCGAGCACACCCGGGCCGAGCACCGCTCCGAGGCGGCCGCCGTCCTGGCCCACGCGCGCCGGGTCGGGGCGATGGTGGCGATGGACGACGCGGGCGCCGGGTACGCCGGCCTCAGCCAGCTGCTCACGCTGCGGCCCCACATGGTGAAGCTCGACCGCGACCTGATCACCGGGATCGACACCGACCCCGTGAAGGCCGCGCTGGTGGAGGTCTTCGGTGACCTCGCCGGCCGGATGGACGCCTGGATCCTCGCTGAGGGCATCGAGACCGAGGCCGAGCTCGACACGCTGATCCGGCTCGGTGTCCCGCTCGGGCAGGGCTGGGCCCTGGGCCACCCGGCACCGACGATGCTCGCCGAGCTCGCACCGCCGCTGGTGGACCACATCCGCACCACGGCGCTGCGGACCTCGCTGCAGGAGCTCGTGGCCAGCCTCGTCCGGCCGTGCGACGTCGGTGGTGGACGGACCGACGACGACGTCCTCACCGACCGGCACGGGCAGGCCGTGGCCGTGCGGGTCGCGGACGGCGCGTGGTCGCCGGCCGTGCTCGTCTCCCCCACCACGCCGATCGTCGACGCCGCCCGCCGGGCCATGAGCCGCGACGCCCGGCACCGTCACGCTCCGTTGGTGTGCACTGACAGTCGAGGTGGCGTCGTGGGTCTGGTCGGTGTCGACGACATGGTGCTCGCGCTGTGCGCCTCGAGCTCGGCCGCGACGTCGAGCAGCGCGGATCCTCGACCGGACCCGTGACCCCCGAACGATCGATGTCCCCCCGAACGAGGAGTGCGTTGCGATGAAGAGCTTCCGATGCGGAGACGTCGTCCCCGGCTGCACCCGGCGCTTCACCGGGACCGAGCAGGACATCCTCACCCAGGTCGCGCGGCACGCGCACGAGGACCACGGCGGGTTGGAGCTGGGGCCGACGCTCCTGGCCCGGGTGCGGTCCGCGATGACCCCGGTGGCCGGCTGAGCACTCCTGGAGCGGGCCGACCGATCAGCGGAAGCCGGCGGGCTCACGGGGGGTGTAGGGCTGCTCCAGCGCCGCCACCTCGTCCGCGGAGAGCGCGACCGCCAGCGACGCCACGGCGTCGGTGAGGTGCTCGGGTCTCGTCGCCCCCACGATCGGGGCGACGACGCCGTCGACCTGGGACACCCACGCCAGCGCGACCTGGGCCATCGACACGCGGCGGGCCCCGGCGATCTCGGCGACCCGGCCCACGACGGACCGGTCGGCGTCGTCGTGCCGGGTGTCGTAGAGCGTGCTGCCGAACTCGTCGCTGCCCGAGCGCACCGTGTCGGTGCCCCACGGCCGCGTCAGGCGCCCGCGCGCGAGCGGGCTCCACGGGATGACGCCGACGCCGGAGTCCCGGCACAGCGGCAGCATCTCCCGCTCCTCCTCCCGCTGCAGCAGGTTGAGGTGGTCCTGCATGGAGACGAACGGCGTCCAGCCGTGCACCCGCGCCGCGGTCTGCATCTTCGCCAGCTGCCACGCCCACATCGACGACGCCCCCAGGTACCGCGCCTTGCCGGCCCGCACCACGTCGTGCAGCGCCTCCATCGTCTCCTCGACCGGGGTGACCGGGTCGAATCGGTGGATCTGGTAGAGGTCGACGTGGTCGGTGCGCAGCCGCCGCAGGCTGGCGTCGATCTCGGTCATGATCGCGGCGCGGGACAGGCCCTGCCCGTTGGGCCCGTCGTGCATGCGCCCGTTGACCTTGGTCGCGATGACGACCTCCTCACGGCGCGCGAAGTCGGCCAGCGCCCGGCCGACGATCTCCTCCGACGACCCCGCGGAGTAGACGTTCGCGGTGTCGAAGAAGGTGATGCCCAGCTCGAGGGCCTGCCGGACGAACGGGCGCGACGCCTCCTCGTCGAGGCTCCAGGAGTGGCCCCCTCGACGGGGGTCGCCGTAGCTCATGCACCCCAGGCACACCCGCGACACCTCGAGTCCACTGCTGCCGAGCCGGACCTGCTCCACGCCACCACCTCCGCTGCTGATCCCGGGTCTGCCACCCGAGGTGATCCCGGGTCTGCCACCCGAGGACGACCCCTGCCCCGGGAGGGACCAGGATAGGGGTCCTCACCCCAGTGCAGGAGGTCCACCCGTGGTCGTCGTCGGTCCCCTCGTCGTCCGTCACGTCGTCGTCGGTCACATCCCCACCCCGGAGGGCGAGGCCGCCCTGCGTCGCGCCGTCGACGAGGCCCGGCTGCGCTCCACGCGGCTGGTCGTGCTCAGCACCCCGCCCCCGGCGTCCGCGGAGATCTCCGAGGAGCAGCACACCGACGCCCTGCGCGCGATGCTCGTCGAGCAGGGCGTGGAGGTGGACGTGCGCCAGCTGACGGCCGACGCCAACGCGGCCACCGAGCTGCTGGCGGCGGCCGCCGACGCCGAGCTGCTGGTGCTGGGGATCCGGCGCCGTTCCCCGGTGGGCAAGCTGCTCCTGGGCAGCACCGCCCAGCGGGTCCTGCTGGAGGCCAGCTGCCCCGTGCTGGCCGTGAAGCCCGCCTGAGCGGCTCAGTCCTGCTCGCGGCCGTCGATCAGGCCCTCGTCGTCGGCCTCGAGACCGTGCAGCGCCGGGTCGGCGAGCGCGTCCTGACCGGAGGACTCCTCCTCGTGCACGACCACCGCCGCGCGGCCGTGCAGGGCGGCCTCCACCGTCTCGTCGATGGTCAGCGGGTGCTCCGGCCACCGCATGTGCGCCGCGGCACGCACGTCCTCGGGGTCCTGGTGGCCACCGTCGAGTCGGGCGCGGACCTCCTCCGCCACGGCGCGGGCGTCGGTCACCGGTGCGTCGTTCACGGCTGCGGTGGTCGACCTCGCGCCGGCGGTGGTGTCGGCGGGCGGCTCGGCGGCGGGGGTGCTCATGGTCGCGATCCTAGGACGGGCACGAGCGCACGGGGCCCGTCGGTGCCGGGTGCACCCGTCCGGGTCGCGATCGGCCACCGGCCGGTCCCGCGCCGTCCCGGGCCGTACCGGGCCGTACCGGGCCGTACCGGGCCGTACCGTGGTCCAGGTGCCGAGGAACCGCGTCCAGCTCGTCCTCGCGGGCCTCGTCGCGGCGGTCGTCCTGGTCGTGGTGGTGGTGCTGGTGTCCCGCCACGGGCTGCCCGGTCCGGACGTCCTGGTGCGCCTGGCCGAGCCGGTGCGCGGCCTCGGCCCCGCGCTCCCGGTGGCCTTCGTCGGCGCGCACGTGCTCGCCACCGTCACCCCGTTCCCGCGCACCGCGTTCTCGCTCGCCGCGGGGATCCTGTTCGGTCCCGCCCTCGGACTCGCCCTCGCCCTGCTGGCCACGACGCTGAGCGCGGTGCTCGCCCTGCTGCTGGTGCGCCGGGTGGGCCGCGAGGCGGTGGTGCGGCGGGTGCACCACCGCGCGCTGCTCGCGGTGGACGCGCACCTGCGGCGCCGGGGCTGGCCCGCCGTGGTGTCCCTGCGCCTGGTGCCGGTGGTGCCGTTCTGGCTGATCAACTACGGCGCGGGGATCTCCGCGGTGCGGTGGGCCCCGTTCGCCGCGGCCACCCTGGTCGGAGCGGTCCCGGGCACGGCAGCGATCGTGCTGCTCGGGGGTGCTGCCGGCGGGGGCGGCTCCCCCACCGTGCTGGTGGTGTCGGTGGTGTGCGGGTCGGTGGGCCTGCTGGGGCTGGCGCGCGAGCGCCGCACCGCGACCCGCGAGTCAATCCCTGGTGCTTGATCTGCCCGGATCAATGCTGGACAGTTGACCGCGTGGAGGAACCCGTGTTCGTCCTGACCGTCGACCAGCGCCGCAGCCGCTCCGGTGGCGACCGCGTGCCCGAGCTGCTGGCGGCCCTGGCCGCGACCCCGGTGCTGCGGCCCTTCGAACGCACCGCGGGCGACGAGGTGCAGGCCGTGCTCGTCGACCCCGTCGCGGTGGTGGAGACCACCCTCGAGCTGGTCCGTCGGGGCCACTGGTCCACCGGGATCGGTCTCGGCACCGTGGCGCGGCCACTGCCGCGGAGCACCCGGGCCGGGCGCGGACCCGCCTTCGAGCACGCCCGGGTTGCGGTCGAGGCCGCCAAGTCGAGCCCCACCCGCGTCGCGGTCCGCGGCGCCGACCCCGCGTCGACACGTACCGCCGCCGCCGTGCTGGACCTGCTGGCCCTGCTCGTGGCCCGGCGCACCCCCCTGGGCTGGCAGGCCGTCGAGCTCGTCCGCTCCGGGCACACCCAGGCCGGTGCGGCCGCGGCCCTCGGCATCAGCAAGCAGGCCGTCTCGCAGCGCCTGGCCGCCACCGGGTGGTCGGTGGAGGACGCCGGGCGGACCGCGGCGGCCACGCTCCTGCTCCGGGCTGGGACCGTGCCGTGAGCGCCGCGGTGCTGGTCCTGCTCACCCTGGTCGCAGCCCTGCCCGGCCTGGTCGCGCGGGCGCGGGCGGGGGCGGGGCCGGCGCGGTGGTGGGGTCGGTGGCTGGCGACGGTGCCCACCCGGGTGCCCGCCCGGGTGCGCGGGTGGGGGTGGTCCGTCGTGCAGGTGGGGGGGCTCGCCCTCGCGGGCCTGCTCGCCGCCCGCGCCGGCCCGGTCGGGGCGACGACGGCGGGCCTGGCCCAGGTGGTCGGGGTGCTGGCCGCGTCCGGTGGAGCCGGGCCGGTGGTGCTCGTGGTCTTCCGCGTCGCCCGGCGCACCGCCCCGCCCGGCGCACCCGTGGCCGAGCTGCTGCACGGCGGGGCCGTGATCGGCGTGCTCGAGCGCGCCGCGGTGGCGGTGACGCTGCTGGCTGGTTTCGGCGAGGGGCTCGCGCTCGTGCTCGCGGTGAAGGGCCTCGCCCGCTACCCCGAGCTCCGGGAGGCCCGCGCCGGCGAGCAGTTCATCATCGGGACGTTCACCAGCGTGCTGTGGGCCGTGGCCTGCTGGGGCACCGTCGCTGCCCTGCTGCACTGAGCACCACCGCCGCCCTGCGGCTCCGGGTCCAGTGCCATGATCGGGGGATGGACCTGCTGCGCACCCCTGAGGACCGCTTCGCCGGGCTGACCGGCTTCGACCACGAGCCCCACCGGGCGCAGGTCACCGCACCCGACGGAGCGAGCGCCGAGATGGCCTGGGTGCAGGCCGGCCCCGCCGACGGCCCGGTGGTGCTGCTGCTGCACGGCGAGCCCACCTGGGGCTACCTGTACCGCACCATGATCGACGTCCTCGCCGCCGGTGGCTGCCGGGTCGTCGCCCCGGACCTCATCGGCTTCGGTCGCTCCGACAAGCCCACCGAGATCACCGACCACTCCTACGCCCGGCACGTCGGGTGGGTGCGCTCGCTGCTCGTGGACGTGCTCGACCTGCGCGAGGTGACCCTGTTCGGGCAGGACTGGGGCGGGCTGCTCGGGCTGCGCCTGGTCGCGGAGAACCCGGAGCGCTTCGCCCGCGTCGTCGCCTCGAACACGGGCCTGCCCACCGGGGACCACGACATGCCCCCGGTGTGGTGGTCCTTCCGTCGCGCGGTGGAGACCGCCGAGGTCCTCGACGTGGGTCGCCTGGTCGCCGGCGGGTGCGCCCGTGGGCTGGCGCCGGGAGACCGCGCCGCCTACGACGCGCCGTTCCCCGACGAGAGCTTCAAGGCGGGTCCGCGCGCGATGCCGCTGCTGGTGCCGACCCGGCCCGACGACCCGGCGACGGAGGCCAACCGGGCGGCGTGGGCGACCCTGACGACGCTGGAGCTGCCGTTCCTCTGCGCCTTCGCCGACGCCGACCCCATCACCGCCGCCATGGGGCCGATCCTGGCGCGGAGCGTGCCCGGTGCCGCCGGCCGGGAGCACCCGACGGTGGCCGACGCCGGTCACTTCGTCCAGGAGGACGCCGGCCCACGGCTCGGGGAGATCGTCCTGGGCTTCGTCCGCGCCGGGTAGCTGCCGGGCACGCGGACGACTCCTGCGACTGCGGGATGCTGGCCCACCCACCGCTCGGGGTGGGCAACGCCGGCGCGGGCCGCCCACCCGCTCGAGCTCCCCTACGGGTTCTCGCTGCCGGTGGGCTGGGCCCGCCCGTGCTCAGGCCTGCGCCGGGGGCGCCTGCCTGGTGTCTTCGACAGGGTCCTCCTGGCCGGGTGCGTCCCACGAGAACCCCGACGCGGGCTGCGCCGCCGGCAGCTCCGGCTGGCCCGCGTCCGTGGGCGGCACGGCACCGGACCCGGCGTGCGAACCCTTCGCCGCACGCTCGGCGGCAGCGGCCCCCGTGCGTCGCGCCGACTCGTGCGGCGCCTCGACGTCGGTCCGGGCCACCGCCTCGGCAGCGGCGACCGCCGCGGCGATCCGGGGGTCGGTCGAGGTGTCGAACCACTCCTTGACCTCCTCGGAGTCGTCCACGGCGACCGTCGAGGGATCGTCCGGGCTCGGCTCGTACCGGAACACGCCGTCGTCCCCGGGTGCGCCCAGCATCTTGGCGAAGCCCTGCAGGGAGGAGCTGAAGTCGCTGGGCACGATCCACACCTTGTTGGCGTCGCCCTGCGCCATCTGGGGCAGCGTCTGCAGGTACTGGTAGGCCAGCAGCTCGGGCGTCGGCTTGCCCGCCTTGATCGCGGCGAACACCTTCTCGATCGCCTTGGCCTGGCCCTGGGCCTGCAGGTAGCGGGCCGCACGCTCGCCCTGTGCTCGCAGGATGCTCGACTGCCGCTCGGCCTCGGCGGAGAGGATCGCCGACTGCTTCGCGCCCTCGGCCATGAGGATCTGGCTCTGCTTCTGCCCCTCCGCCGTCTTGATCGAGCTCTCGCGCTGACCCTCGGCGGTGAGGATGGTCGCCCGCTTCTCGCGGTCGGCCTTCATCTGCTTCTCCATCGACTCCTGGATGGAGGGGGGCGGGTCGATGCTCTTGAGCTCCACCCGGGCCACGCGCAGGCCCCAGCGCCCGGTCGCCTCGTCCAGCACCCCGCGGAGCTGGCCGTTGATGGAGTCGCGCGAGGTCAGCGTCTCCTCCAGGGTCATGCCGCCGACCACGTTGCGCAGGGTGGTGGTGGTGAGCTGCTCGACGCCGACGATGTAGTTGTTGATCTCGTACACCGCGGACTGCGGGTTGGTGACCTGGAAGTAGACGACGGTGTCGATGTTCACCGTGAGGTTGTCCTGGGTGATGACGGGCTGCGGCGGGAAGCTCACCACCCGCTCGCGCAGGTCCACCTTCGCCCGGATCTTGTCCACGAAGGGCACCAGGAAGGCCAGCTCTCCGCTGACGGTGCGCTGGTAGCGGCCCAGCCGCTCCACGACGGCCGCCTCCGCCTGCGGCACCAGGGCCAGCGACTTGGCCACGAGCACCACCGCCAGCAGGACCACCACGATGATCACGATCACGATTGGGTCCACGACTGCTCCTCGACTCGTCCGGCCGGTCCCCGAAGGCGGGGCCGGGTCACGCTCGGCCTGTGCTGCTCGACTAGTACGGGCCGTCCCAGACCACCGCGGTGGCCCCGTCGATCTCCATCACCTTCACCGTCCGACCCGGCTCCAGGACCACGGACTCGTCCAGGCTGCGTGCCGTCCAGACCTCGCCGGCCAGCTTGACCTGCCCACCGTGGGCGGTGGTCAGCTCCAGCACGGTCGCGTCCTGGCCGACCAGGGCGGCCGACCCGCTGGCGTCGGACGGGCGGATGCCGAGCCGGCGCTTCAGCGGGGGCCGCACCCCGACCACGAGCCCGACGGAGACGACCGCGAACACCAGGGCCTGGAGCACGGGGCCGACGACGAGGCCGGCGACGCTGGCGCCGACCGCACCGCCGGCGAGCATGAGGAGGAAGAAGTCGCCGCTCACGACCTCGCCGGCGACGAGCAGCAGCGCGACCACGAACCACACCAGCGCTGCTCCCACAGCCCTCATCCTTCCAGAACGGAGCGTCCGGTGCCGGGAGGACGACCTGCGGGAGATGACCGGTTCGCCCGGTTGCGGTGGTGCGCTCAGGCGGGCTCGGTCACGAAGTCGACCAGGCGCTCCACGGCCCCGATCATCGGGGTCTCCAGGTCGCGGAACGAGCTCACCGCCGAGCTGACCCGACGCCAGCCCTGCTGCGGGGTGCCCCAGCCCAGCCGCGCGCAGATCCCCGTCTTCCAGTCCTCCCCGCGCGGCACCGCGGGCCACGCGGCGATGCCCAGGCTCGTCGGCCGGACGGCCTCCCACACGTCGACGTACGGGTGGCCGGTGACCATGACGTGCGGCCCGAGCGAGCCGGTCAGGCGGGACTCCTTGGAGCCGGTGACGAGGTGGTCGACGAGCACGCCCACGCGGCGGCCGGGCCCCGGCGCGAACTCCGCCAGCCGGGCGGCGAGGTTGTCCAGACCCTCGAGCTGCTCGACGACGACACCCTCGACCCGCAGGTCGTGGCCCCACACCCGTTCGACCAGCGCCGCGTCGTGCACGCCCTCCACCCAGATGCGGCTGGGCAGGGCGGTGCGGGCCCGGGTGGTGGGCACCGCGGTGGAGCCCGATGCGGTCCGTCCGGGGGCCGCCGCGCGGACGGTGGGCCGGACCAGGGTCACCGGGACGCCGTCGACGAGGAACGCCGCCGGGCGCAGCACGAACACCCGGGTACGACCACGGGCGTCCTCCAGGCGCACCAGGTCGCCCTCGTGGCTGCGCTCCAGGCCGACGACGGCGCCGCAGAACCCGGTGGCGGCGTCCTCGACGACCACGTCGCGCTCGGCGGCCAGCTCGCCGACCACGCGCGCAACCCGTCGGGGGTGCCCGGAGAAGATGTCGCCGTAGGAGCTCACGGACAGCCACGGTAGGTCGGGTGACCCCGCGGCACACGGCGCCACGCCGTCCTATGCTCGGCGACCGTGCCGAGTGCCAGCGCCACCCTCACCGTCTGGGCCTCCGCCTGGCTGGCGGGTGCCGCCGCGCCGGACGACGTGCTCGACGCGCTGACGGCCTGGGCCCCGCTGCACCGGGTGCACGCCGCCGACCGGGTTGCCGCGGGCTCCACCGGGCTGCCCGGACCCGACGACGGGACGGTGGGACCGGCCACCCTCTTCGGCCCCCTCCGGGCCGCCGGCACCGGGGCGCTGCGCCTGGTCCAGCCCGCACCCGGCGACGTCCGCGGGCTGCCCGTGGGTTCGGCGTTCTCCGTCGCGGCGCTGGAGGCGGGCGAAGGGGTGCTCGTCCCCGAGGCGGGGCTGGGCCTGGTCCCGGTCGCCGAGGGGCAGGAGGCGCTGCGCTGGCGGGTCTTCGGCGTGCCGGTGGTCCCGCCGCCCCAGGACCACGTCGGCCTCGGCGAGGCGGAGCACGCGCTGCGCGAGGCCGTGCGCAGCGCGGCGCGGGCCCTGGGTGAGCTGGACGTGGCCCGGGGCGACCGGCAATCCCGGGGTCGGGTCGCCGCGGCGCTGCGGGCGCGACCGCAGCTGGACTGGCCCGGTGGCACCCCACCCCGGGCGCTGCGGGTGCTCGACACCGCCGACCAGGTGGCCGCGATCCTGGTCGCCGCCGCCACCGACGCGACCGGCGGGTCGCTGAGCGCGGGGTCGGCCACCGGCCGCGACGACGCGCTCCGCCCGCTGTGGACCTCGGTGCGCACCGCCCGCCGCGCGGCCGTCGAGGAGACCGTCCGCGTGCTCACCGAGGACCGCGCCGCCGGTTGACCGAGCCCGGTCCGAGCAGGACCGCTAGGCCGCCGGGCGAGCGGGTCGCCGCGTCGGCTCGCAGCAGCGCACCGCGCAGGGCGCCCCGTTGCGGGTGCAGCCGCCCGCACCGATCTCGGACAGCCGCCGGGCCGGAGCCCCCCGGACGTGCTCGCGGACCAGCTCGACCACCATCTCGGCGAAGCGCGGGTCGGTGCCGGCGGTGGCCGAGCGGACCAGGGTCATCCCCAGCCCGGCGGCGGCCTCGGCCGCCTCGTTGTCGAGGTCCCAGATCACCTCGAGGTGGTCGGAGACGAACCCCACCGGGCACACGAGCACCGCGGTGGCCCCCGCCTCCCGCACGGCGCGGACGTGGTCGACGATGTCGGGCTCCAGCCACGGCACCTGCGGCGGGCCGGACCGGGACTGCCAGACCAGGTCGTAGTCGCTGACGCCCACCGCCTCGGCGACCAGGCGCGAGGCCTCGGCGACCTGGCGGGAGTAGCGGCGGCCGCCCTCCTCCGGCGGCCCGGCCGCGACGTCGGCGGCGTCGGGCACCGAGTGCGCGGTGAACACCAGCCGGGCGCCGACGAGGTCCGCCGGCGACAGGGTGCCCAGCGATGCGGTGACCGCGTCCGCCACCGAGGCGACGAACAACGGGTGGTCGAAGAACTGCCGGAGCTTCACCAGCTCCGGGGCGTCGGTACCGACGGACTCGCGTGCGCGGGCGATGTCCTCGTGGTACTGCCGGCAGCCGGAGTAGCCGCCCCACGCCGAGGTGGGGAACACCAGGGCGCGGCGCACCCCGTCTGCGTGCATCCGGGCCAGGGTGTCCTCGGCCAGGGGGTGCCAGTTCCGGTTGCCGAAGTACACCGGCAGCGTGATGCCCTGGCGGGCCAGCTCGGCCTCGACGTCGGCGATGACCTGCGTGTTCAGCGCGTTGATGGGGCTCACCCCGCCGAAGTGCAGGTAGTGCTGGGCCACCTCGTCGAGCCGTTCCGGGGGCACCCCGCGACCGCGGGTCACGTTCTCCAGGAACGGGCGCACCTCGTCGGGGCCCTCGGGGCCGCCGAAGGAGAGCAGCAGCAGCGCGTCGGGGTTCTCGAGCGTCGGGGCGATGTCCGGGTTCTCGTCAGGCACCCGCCGATCTTCCCGCAGCCGTGCCCGGCCCGCTCACATGCCCAGGAAGTGCACTCCCCCGTCGACCATGACCATCGAGCCGGTGGTGGCGGGCAGCCAGTCCGAGAGCAGCGCGCAGACGCTCTTGGCGACCGCCGTCGGGTCGGTGGTGTCCCAGCCCAGCGGGGCCCGCTCGCCCCAGCTGTCCTGGATCTCACCGAACCCGGGGATCGACTTGGCGGCCATGGAGCCGATGGGGCCGGCGGCGACGAGGTTGACGCGGATCCCGTGCGGGCCCAGCTCCCGGGCGAGGTAGCGGTTCACGCCCTCCAGCGCCGCCTTGGCCACCCCCATCCAGTTGTAGGCCGGCCACACCACGCGCGCGTCGAAGTCCATCCCGACGATCGAGGACCCCGGTCCCATGAGCGGCAGGGTCGCCTTCGCCAGCGACATGAACGAGTACGCGGAGACCTGCACCGCCGTCGAGACGTCCTCCCACGGGGCGTCGAGGAACGGTGCACCCAGGCAGCTCGGGGGGGCGAAGCCGATGGAGTGGACCACGCCGTCGAGGCCGTCCACGTGCTCGCGGACCCGGTCGGCGAGGGTGTCCAGCTGCGCCGGGTCGGCGACGTCGAGCTCGATCACCGGGGCGGGCTCGGGCAGGCGCAGGGCGATGCGCTCGACCAGCCGCATGCGGCCGAAGCCGGTGAGCACCACCTGGGCACCCTGCTCCTGGGCGGCCCGCGCGGTGTGGAAGGCGATCGAGGCGTCGGTGATGACGCCGGTGATGAGCAGGCGCTTGCCCTCGAGCAGTCCGGTCACGGTGGTGTCCTCTCACGTTCGTCGACGCACACAGCACGCTGTCTGCGCGCTGCTCGGGTGTGGAGCGTGCAGAGGGCGTGCTCTCTGCGGTGGGGTGGGTCAGTGGCCCATGCCGATGCCGCCGTCGACGGGGATGACGGCCCCGGTGACGTAGCCGGCGTCGTCGGAGGCGAGCCAGCGCACCGCGGAGGCCACCTCCTCGGGGCGAGCCTGGCGCCCGAGCGGGATGGCCCCGGTGATCTGGGCGCGCCGGGCGTCGGTGAGGTCGGCGGTCATGTCGGTGTCGACGTAGCCGGGGGCGACCACGTTGGCGGTGATGCCGCGGGAGCCGAGCTCGCGGGCCACCGACCGGGAGAGCCCGACGAGGCCGGCCTTCGAGGCGGCGTAGTTGACCTGCCCCGGGGCCCCGGTCATCCCGACCACCGAGGACACGAACACCATCCGTCCGAAGCGTGCCTTCAGCATCCCCCGGCTCGCCCGCTTGGCCACCCGGTAGGCGGCGGTGAGATTGGCGTCGATGACGGAGGTGAACGCCTCCTCGTCCATCCGCATGAGCAGCCCGTCGGCGGTGATCCCGGCGTTGCTGACGAGCACCTCGACGGGGCCGTGCTCGGCCTCCACCGCGGTGAAGGCGCGGTCCACGGCGTCGGAGTCGGTGACGTCGCAGGGCACCCCGAACAGGCCCTCCGGGGCACCGGAGGCGCGGTGGGTGACGGCGACGCGGTGCCCGTCGGCAGCCAGGGAGCGCGCGATCGCGAGCCCGATGCCCCGGTTTCCCCCGGTGACCAGCACGGACCGCGACACCGGGGTTTGAACCATGTCGCGAACCTAGCCGCTCCCGACCGGTAGACCCACCACGGTCACAGCGCACGGTCAGGGCAGCTTCTGCGTCAGCACCAGCGCGCTCGCCGCCCCCAGCAGGGTGGCGAGCGTCCCGAGCACCACCCAGGGACGGCTGGCGTCGCCGCGCCGGGTCTCGAAGCCGATCTGCTCGCGCAGGGTGTCGTAGACCCCCTTGAGCTGCTGCAGGCTCGACGCGGTGAACGCCTCGCCCCCGGAGAGGGTGGCGATCTGCTTCATCGAGGTGTCGTCGACGGGGACGGGCACCTGCTGGCCGTCGATCCCGACGGTGCCGAAGGTGGTGCCGAAGGAGATCGTCGAGATCGGCACTCCCTCGTCCTTCGCCCGGGTCGCGGCGGTGAAGGAGCCGCGCGGGTCGTCGGTCTTCTCGGGCACGGTCTGCTTGCCGTCGGAGAGCAGGACGACGCGCGCGGGCGGCGGGCCCTCCCCGCCGGGGACGACGGCGGCGAGCGTCGCGATGGCCTGCAGCGACGTGAAGATGGCCTCCCCGGTGGCGGTCCGCTCGGCCAGGGTCAGGTTGTCGATCGCGTTGCGCACCGGGGCGCGGTCGGTGGTGGGCGAGACGAGCACCGAGGCGGTCCCGGAGAACGCCACCAGCCCCAGGTTCACCCCGGGGGTGAGGCCGTCGGCGAAGGTCTTCGCCGCCTCCTGGGCGGCCTGCAACCGGCTGGGGCTGACGTCGGTGGACTGCATGGACAGCGACACGTCGATGGCGAGGATGACGGTGGCCCGGTTGCGCGGGATCTTCACGTCGGCAGTGGGCCCGGCCAGCGCGAGGGTGAGCCCGAGCAGGCCGACCAGCAGCAGCGCGGTGGGCACGTGCCGCGACCACCCCGGCCGCCGCGGCGCGACCCGCTCCAGCAGGGCCAGGTTGGTGAAGCGCAGCGTGTTGCGGCGGCGCGCCCGCTGCGCGAGCACGTACCCGACGAGCAGGGCGACGACGGCGAGCGCCAGCAGCAGCCAGAGCGGGTTCGCGAAGCCCGACAGGCTCATCCGCGCGACCCCCCGGACCAGCCGCGCTTGCGGGAGACGACGAACCGGACCACGTCGGCGATCCAGTCGGAGTCGGTGCGCAGGGTGAGGCGGGCGCACCCGGCGCGGCGCAGCGCGGTGTCGACGTCGCGACGGTGGGCCTGGGCGGCGGCGGCGAAGTCGGCCCGCAACCGGGGGGTGGCGCTCAGCTCCCGGGTGCGGCCGGACTCGGGGTCGCTCAGCACGACGCGTCCCACGTCGGGCAGCTCCACGTCGCGCGGGTCGAGGACCTCCACGGCGAGCAGGTCGTGGCGCACCGCGAGCCCGCGCAGCGAGCGGTCCCAGTCGATCTCACCCAGGAAGTCGCTGATGACGACGGCCAGCCCGCGCCGGCGCGGTGGGCGGCGCAGGGCCTCCAGGGTGGCCCCGAGGTCGCCGCGGGTGCCGTCGGCGGCCCGCGGGGTGGTCGCGGCGGTCCGCAGCAGTCGCTGGGCGTGCACCACCCCGGGGAGCGCCGGGACCCGGACGGTGGTCGCGCCGGTGGCGATCACGGCACCGATGCGGTTGCCCCCGCCGGCGGTGAGGTGGGTGATGGCGGCGAGCGCCGCCACCGCGAGGTCGCGCTTCTCGCACGCGGCGGTGCCGAAGTCGAGGCTGGGCGAGAGGTCCAGCGCCACCCACGTCTCCAGCTCGCGGTCGGCGACGGTCTGCCGGATGTGGGCCTCGGTGGTGCGGGCGGTGACCGACCAGTCCATCCGGCGCACGTCGTCGCCGGGGCTGTAGGCGCGCACCTCCCCCGGCTCGCGGCCCGGCCCGGGCAGCAGACCCAGGTGGTTGCCCTGCAGCAGCCCGTCCAGGCGCCGCCGCACGCTCAGCTCGAGGCTGCGCAGCGCGGCGCCGAGGCGGGGGTCGCGGAGGTCCCCGGACTCGAGGGACGGCGGTGCCCAGGCCGGGCGGGGGGTGGGTGACGACCCAGCGCGGGGGGTGGGTGATGACCCAGCGCGGGGGGTGGGTGACGACACCGGGCGGGGGGTGGGCTCGGTCACCGGGCGGGGGGTGGGTGATGACACCGGGCGGGGGGTGGGCTCGGTCACCGGGCGGGGAGCGGGCTGGGCTGCCCCCCGGAGCCGGCGCCCGGGGTCGCGGACCCGGTTCCGACCGGCACCGTCTGCGGGCTGACCTGCGGTAGGCCCACGGTTTGCAGCAGCCGGGTGATCACGTGCTCGACGGGCACCTCGTCGGCCAGCGCGTCGTAGGAGAGCACGAGGCGGTGGCGCAGCACGTCGGGCAGCACGTCCACCACGTCCTGCGGCAGCACGTAGTCACGGCCCCGCACCAGGGCCAGGGCCCGGGCCGCGGCGACCGTGCCCAGCGTGGCGCGCGGGGAGGCGCCGTAGGTGATCCAGCCGGCCACGTCGTCCAGGCCCAGCTCGGCCGGGTTGCGCGTGGCGGCCACGACCCGGACCACGTAGTCCACCAGCGCGTGGTGCACGAACACGGTGGAGGCGACGCCCTGCAGCCGGACCAGCTCGGCGGAGCTGAGCACCTGCTCGGCCCGGGGCGGGGTGACGCCCATCCGGTAGACGATCTCGCGCTCCTCCTCCACCGAGGGGTACTCGACGAGGAGCTTGAACAGGAAGCGGTCGCGCTGCGCCTCCGGCAGCGGGTACACGCCCTCGTTCTCGATCGGGTTCTGGGTGGCGAGCACCAGGAACGGGTCGGGCATGGGGTAGGTGGTGCCACCGAGGGTGACGTGGCGCTCGGCCATCACCTCCAGCAGCGCCGACTGCACCTTGGCCGGGGCCCGGTTGATCTCGTCCGCGAGCACGAAGTTGGCCACCACCGGGCCCAGCTCGGTCTCGAACTCCTCCCGGCCCTGCCGGTAGATGCGGGTGCCCAGCAGGTCGGCAGGGACCAGGTCGGGGGTGAACTGCACCCGGGAGAACGACCCGCCGACCGCACGGGCGAAGGTCTCCACCGCGAGGGTCTTGGCCACGCCGGGCACACCCTCGAGCAGGACGTGGCCGCGGGCGAGCAGGCCCACCAGCAGGCGCTCCACGAGCCGGTCCTGGCCGACGATGACCCGCTTGACCTCGAAGGCGGTCCGCTCGAGCAGCTGCGCGTCACGCCGGGCGTCCGCCCCGGTGGTCGAGCCTGCGGTCGAACCTTCGCTCACCGGGGGGTCCTCCTGTGCTGTGCGGGCCCGTGACGGGCGGGGCGGGCGGGTGCGCGCGGGTCCCCCCGCGCACCCCACCACTGTGCCGCACCACCCTGGTGGATCCCCCGTGTGGGGGCGGTGAGCACGACCGGCTCGCGCGAGGGCCCTCAGCCGATCAGGCGGGTGACGTACGGCAGCATGTCGGAGAAGTAGACCGAGCTGATGCGCACCTGCGAGCCGGAGTACGGCGCCTCGATCATGAGCCCGTCGCCGAGGTAGAGCGCCACGTGGTGGATGCCCGCGTTGCCGTAGAAGATCATGTCGCCGGCCCGCATCTGCGAGCTGGGGACCTGGCGGCCGGCGGTGTACTGGTAGCCGGAGTAGTGGGAGAGCGACGCCACCCCGGCGAAGGCGTACATCATCAGCCCGGAGCAGTCGAAGCCGACCCGGTTGTAGTCGCCGTAGTTGTCGGCCACCCCGCCGTCGCGCACCCCGCGGGTGGGTCCCGAGGCGTTGCCCCCGCCCCAGGCGTAGGTCACCCCGAGCTGGGACTGGGCACGGGCGAGGACCGAGGCCACCGAGGAGCCGGCGGTGGACGAGCCACCGCCGGAGCGGCGCGAGGGAGCCGGTGCAGGCGCGGGGACAGGCGCGGGGACAGGCGCACTGACCCGGGAGGCCGCGGCGCCACGGGCGCTGCCGGCGCGGCTCGCCCGCTGGGCGGCGGCCGCCGCCGCCGAGGCGGCAGCGGCGGCGTCGGCCTGCCGCTGGGCCTCGGCG
>JBBSUN010000001.1:0-174175 GCA_038234335.1 Mycobacteriales bacterium | reverse complement strand
GCGCACCTCACGCCAGAACACCCGCTCCCACTCCCGAGGAAACCTCGGACGACCACGACCGGCCACGACACCACCCACTCAGCTCAGGTGTTGCAACGACCCCTGGAGCCCAAGCGCCTCCTGGGTCCAGGAATCACGCACAAGCGCGCAGCGCATCCACGAGGTCGTCCAGACCCAGGGAACCCTGGCTCAGCGCCGCCATGTGCCAGCGCTTGAGGTCGAAGGCGTCGCCCTGCTCGGCCTGCGCCGCGGCGCGGCCGGCCAGCCACGCGCGCTCGCCGAGCTTGTAGCTGATCGCCTGCCCGGGCATGCCGAGGTAGCGGATGATCTCGGAGTCGAGGAACGCCTCGTCGCGCCCGCAGTGCAGCCCGAAGAACTCCCGCGCCAGCTCCGGGGTCCACACCTCACCCTCGTGGAACCCGGCGCCGACCGGGATCGGCACGGCGCAGTGCATCCCGATGTCGATGATCACCCGCACCGCGCGCATCTGCTGCGCGTCCAGGTAGCCGATCCGGTCGCCGGGGGTGCGCAGGTAGCCCAGCTCGTCCATGAGGCGCTCGGCGTACAGGGCCCAGCCCTCGACGTTGGCACCGACCGAGCCCAGCGACGTCTGGTACTTGCTCAGCTGCGGTGTCACGTACGTCCACTGGGCCAGCTGCAGGTGGTGGCCCGGGACGCCCTCGTGGTACCAGGTGCTGGTCAGGTCCCACAGCGGGAACCGGGTGCGGCCCATGGCGGGCAGCCAGGTGCGGCCCGGGCGGGAGAAGTCCAGCGTCGGGCGGGTGTAGTACGGAGCGGCCGCTCCCCCGGCGGGGGCGATCATCGCCTCCACCACCTTCACCGGCTCGGCCAGGTCGAAGTGCTTCCCGTCCAGCTCGGCGATGGCGGTGTCCATCATCTGCTGCAGCCGCTCGCGGATCGCGTCCTCACCCTCGACGGCGTCGCCCTCGGTGCTGAGCCAGGCCATCGCCTCCGCCGGGGTGGACCCGGGGCGGACCTTCTCCGCCTCGCGGCACAGGTCGGTCTCGATGCGGGCCAGCTCCGCCCACGCCCAGGTGTAGGCCTCGTCGACGTCGACGTCGGACCCCGTCCACTGCCGCGCCGCCCGGGCGTATCGGGCCCGTCCGCAGGTGTCGGGCTCCTCCAGCACCGCGGGCAGGTAGGTCGTCTCGAAGAACGACCGCAGCTGCTGGCAGGCGCCCTCCGCCTCGGCGACGGCCGCGTCCAGGCCCGCACGCAGCTCCGCCGGCGCGTCGGTGACCACGGACGGGAAGTAGCCGTCGTCGAGCCAGCTCGTGAGCTGGGTCACGGCCGTGCGCACCTGCACCGGCCCGGCGACGATGCGGTCGGCCAGGCCCTGGCTCAGCGTCTCGGTGTACCCGGCGTAGGCGGCCGGGACCGCGGCCAGCCGGGAGCGGACGTGCTCCCAGTGCTCCGCGGTCTCCCGCGGCATCACCGCGAACACCGTGCGGACCTCGTGCATGGGGGAGAACAGGTTCCGCACCGCCCGCAGCGGCTCCCCGTGCTCGATCTGGTCGAGCTCGGAGCCCAGGCGCTCGCGCAGCAGCGTCGCGCAGCGGGCCTGCGCCGGGTCGGTGAGCACCTCGGGCGCCACCCCGTCGAGCGCGGCCAGGGTGGTCCGGATCGCGTCCGCCTCCGCGGCGGTCCCGGCCGGGGAGTAGTCGTCCAGCTCACCGGGTCCGTGAGGTAGCCCCAGACCGGTCGCGGTGAGCGGGCTGAGACGCGCGACGGTGTCGAGGTGGTCGTCGGCGAGCTGGCGGGGGGTGCGGGAGGCCATGCCACGATCGTGACACAGGCTCACGATCTGGTTCGAGGGGCGTCACGCTGCGCCTACAGTGGGTGACCGGAAGAAGGGGGTGCTCACCCGTGACCGACCTCCGTGCCCCCGGCCCTCTGCGGCGCCACCACGTGCGCACCCTCGGTCGACCCGACGGCCCCGTGCTCGTGCTCCTGCACGGCTTCGGCTGCGACCAGCGCATCTGGGACCCGGTGCTGCCCGCGCTGACCGCCGGGCACCGCGTGGTGCTGCTGGACCTCATGGGCTCCGGCCAGTCCGACGTCGGCGCCTACTGCCCACGGCGCTACGCCGACCTCGCCGGCCACGCCGCGGACGTCGCCGAGGTCTGCGACGAGCTGGGCCTGCGCGACGTCGTCCTGGTCGGGCACAGCGTCAGCGCCATGATCGCGCTGCACGTCGAGCGGCAGCGGCCCGGGCTGGTCCGTCGCCTCGTCCTGGTGGCCGCCTCCCCCTGCTACCTCGACGACGAGGCGACCGGGTACGTCGGCGGGTTCCGCCGCACCGACGTCGAGGGCCTGCTCGCCTCCATGGACCACAACCTGGGCTCCGACCGTGCGGCACCGGCGGTGGACCCGAGCGGCACCGGCCCCGCGGACCCGGCCGCGGAGTTCTCCGCCCGGCTCGCCGCCCTCGACCCGGAGGTCGGGCGGCAGCTCGCCCGGGTCACCTTCCTCACCGACTCCCGGGCGCTGCTGGCCGACGTGCAGGCCCCGTCCCTGCTGCTGCAGGCCTCCGACGACCCCTTCACGCCCTTCGACGTCGGCACCTACCTGCACCAGCACCTTCCGCGGAACACCCTGGTGAGGCTGTCGGCGGTCGGGCACCTGCCCCACGTGGTCGAGCCCGAGGCGACGGGCGCCGCCATCCTCGAGCACCTGGCGTCGGCGCGGTGACCTCCGCCGCCGTGTGGGGGGAGATCCTCCAGCAGGGGCCGGCCGGCTACCTGGTCACCTCCGCCACCGGTCGGGTGGAGCTGGCCAACGACTCGTTCCTCGCCCTGCACCGGCTCGACGCGGCGGACGTGGTCGGCCAGCTGCTCACCGAGCTGATGCCGGTCGGTGACCAGATCTTCTTCCGCACCCACTGCCTGCCCCAGCTCGGCCTGCGGGGGCGGGTGGACGCCGTGTCCGTGGAGATCGTGGGCGGGGACGGCGTGCGCCGGCCCGTGCTGCTCAGCGCGGTGGTCGCACCCGGGCCGGACGCGACCACCCGGTCCCTCGTGGCCCTGCTGGCGACCCCCGGCCGCCCGCGGCGCCACGACCCGCTGACGGGACTGACCGACCGCAGCGGCCTCGTCGACGCGCTCCCCGGGCTGCTGTCCTCGGACGGCGTCGCCACCGTCCTGGTGCTCGAGGTCGACGGCCTCGCCGCGGTGAACGCGAGCCTCGGCCACGCCGCGGGCGACCAGGTGCTGCGCCGGCTGGCCGGTCGGCTGCGCGACGAGGTGCCCGACGGCGGCGCCCTCGCGCGCCTGGCCGGCAGCGAGCTGGCTCTGGCGACGACGGTGCCCGACGCGGCGGCGGTGGACGCGCTCTGCGAACGGGTGCTCGCCGCGACCGCCGTCCCCACGCTCGTGCACGGCGAGGAGGTGACGCTCACCGGCACCGTCGGGGTTTCGGTCGCCGACGCCCCGACGGACACACCCGAGCAGCTGCTGCGCCGGGCCGTGGTGGCCAACCAGGCCGCCCGCAGCGCCGGGGGCGGGCGGTGGCACCTGCACCGCAGCGCCGATCCCGACCTGGCCGCGGGGCGGCTGCGCCTGGTCACCGAGCTCCGCCGCGCGGTCGCGGGCACCGAGCTGACCGCCCTTTACCAGCCCCGGGTCGACCTGCGGACCGGTCGGGTGGACGGGGTGGAGTCGCTCGTCCGCTGGTACCACCCCGTCCGGGGCCTGCTGGGTCCGGAGCACTTCATCGACGCGGCGGAGACCTCGGGGCTCGTCCAGCCGCTGGGGGTCCGGGTGCTCGACCTCGCGCTCGCGCAGGCCGCCCGCTGGCGGGCCGGCCCCGAGCGCGACCTCGCCCGCACCGTGGCCGTGAACCTCTCGGCCCGCCAGCTCGGCGAACCGACGCTGCTGGCGGCGGTCCGGGACGCCCTGGAGCGCCACGAGGTCGAGCCGACGGTGCTCACCCTCGAGATCACCGAGACCGCGCTGGCGACGGACCCGACGGGGGCGCAGCGGGCGCTGCGCGCCCTCAAGGACCTCGGCGTGGGGGTGGCGGTGGACGACTTCGGCACCGGCTACGCGAGCCTCACCTACCTGAAGCAGTTCCCCGTCGACGAGCTCAAGGTGGACCGGCTGTTCGTCTCCGGCGTCGCCCACGACGAGGGCGACCGCGCCATCGTCGACGCCTGCGTGCGCCTGGCCCACGGCGTCGGGGCCACCGCGGTCGCCGAGGGGGTGGAGACCGCGGAGCAGCAGCGCATCGTGACCGACCTCGGCTGTGACGTCGCGCAGGGGTTCCTGTTCGCCCGGCCGATGGAGGCCGACGCGCTCACCGCGTGGGCGCGTCAGCCCCGCTGAGGACGGCGGCCCGTCCCGCAGCGTGCGGGCGGGCAGCACCGGCGAGCCTGGCAAGATCACCGCTCGTGAGCGCCACCCTGCACGCCGTCGACCTGTCCGCCGGGCACGGGGCGCGGGTGCTGTTCACCGGGCTCGAGCTCGTCGTCGCCCCCGGGGACGTGGTCGGTCTCGTCGGGGTCAACGGCGCCGGCAAGTCGACCCTGCTGCGCCTGCTCGCGGGCCTGGACGCCCCCGAGGAGGGCCGGGTCGCGCTGAGCCCGCCCGACGCCACCGTCGGCCTGCTCCCCCAGGAACCCGAACGACGCCCCGGGGAGACCGTGCTCGCCTTCCTGGGCCGCCGCACCGGGGTCACCGAGGCAGAGACGACGATGGACGCCGCCGCGGAAGCCCTGGCCACGGGAGACGACGACGGCTACACCCCCGCGCTGGAGCGCTGGCTCGCCCTCGGCGGGGCCGACCTGCCCGAGCGCGCCCGGCAGGTCGCCGCCGACGTCGGGCTCGGGGTGGACCTCACCGCGGCGATGGCGTCGCTCTCGGGTGGGCAGGCCGCGCGCGCGGGCCTCGCCTCGCTGCTGCTGAGCCGCTACGACGTGCTGCTGCTCGACGAGCCGACCAACGACCTCGACCTGGACGGGCTGGAGCGCCTGGAGCGCTTCGTCGCCGAGCTGCAGACCCCGGCGGTGATCATCAGTCACGACCGGGAGTTCCTGGCCCGCACGGTGACCCGGGTGGTGGAGCTCGACCTCGCCCAGCAGCAGGTGGGCGTCCACGACGGCGGGTACGACGCCTACCTGCGCGAGCGGGAGGTGGCGCGGGCCCACGCGCGCCAGGCCTACGACGACTACGCCGACACGGTGGGCGACCTCGAGGCCCGGGCTCGGATGCAGCGCGGCTGGATGAGGGCCGGCGTGGGCAAGAGCAAGAGCCACGCCAACGACCCGGACAAGATGTCGCGGAAGTTCGCCCAGGACGCGAGCGAGAAGCAGGCCGCGAAGGCTCGCCAGACCGAGCGCCGCATCGAGCGCCTCGACGTGGTGGCGGAGCCGCGCAAGGAGTGGCAGCTGCAGCTGGAGATCGCGCCGGCCCCGCGCGGGGGCTCCGTCGCCGCCGCCGCGGCCGACGCCGTGCTCACCCGCGGCTCCTTCACCCTGGGCCCGGTCACCGCCCAGGTCGACGTGGGCGACCGGATCGTGGTCACCGGGGCCAACGGGGCGGGCAAGTCCACCCTGCTGGGGCTGCTGCTGGGCCGGCTCACCCCCGACTCGGGGCGGGCCGGGCTCGGCTCCGGCGTCGAGGTCGGCGAGGTCGACCAGGCCCGCGGGCTGTTCCTGGGCCCGGAGCCGCTGGCCCGGGCGTTCGGCGCGGCCGTGCCGGACTGGCCGGACGCCGACGTGCGCACCCTGCTGGCCAAGTTCGGGCTGCGCGGGGACCACGTGGGCCGCCCGGCCGCCTCGCTGAGCCCCGGCGAGCGCACCCGGGCCGCCCTGGCCCTGCTGCAGGCCCGCGGGGTGAACCTGCTGGTGCTGGACGAGCCGACCAATCACCTCGACCTGCCCGCGATCGAGCAGCTGGAGCAGGCGGTGGACGCCTACGCCGGAACCCTGTTGCTCGTCACCCACGACCGGCGGATGCTGGCGCAGGTGCGGGCGACCCGGCGGTGGGTGGTCTCCGACGGGCAGCTCCGGGAGCGCTGATCGGCGGTTTCGTGTCAGCCGCACGGTGACTTATCGTTCGCCCGACGTGTGAACCACGCCGCGATCCGCCTGGACGGGCTCTCCCGCCTCGCCCGATGGGCACAACCCGCTCACACTGGACGACGCACCGCCCGCTCTGCTGTCCCTCCTCGCTCCGGCCCGACGACGTGCCCGCGAGGCGTTCACCCTGTCCGCCAGCGCCACGGCGGCCACTGTCGCGGAAGAGACCCATGAACCCCCACGCGCTGGACGAGACGACCTCCGGACCTGGAGTGCAGGGCCTGTACGACCCCGCGAACGAGCACGACGCCTGCGGGGTGGCCTTCGTCGTGGACATGCACGGCCGTGCGAGCCGCGACATCGTCGAGAAGGGCATCGCGGCGCTGGTCAACCTGGAGCACCGCGGCGCCTCGGGCGCCGAGGAGAGCAGCGGGGACGGCGCCGGGATCCTGCTCCAGGTCCCGCACGCGCTGTTCCACGCCGTGCTGGCCGAGAAGGGTGTGGTGCTGCCCTCCCCGGGCGCCTACGCCACCGGCATCGCCTTCCTGCCCCAGGGCCGCACGGCCAGCGCCGACGCGATGGCCCGCGTCGAGGAGGTGGTGCGCAGCGAGGGTCTGGACGTCCTCACCTGGCGCGAGGTCCCCACCGACGAGACCGGTCTCGGGGCGCTCGCCCGCGACGCCATGCCGACCTTCCGCCAGCTCTTCCTCACCGGCACCGACCGCGACGGGTCCCCGCTGACCGGGATGGACCTGGAGCGCAGGGCGTTCGTCGTCCGCAAGCGCATCGAGCGCGAGCTCGGGCACGAGGGCCCCGGCCAGAGCGGCCCGAGCCGCACCGGCAACCCGGCCGAGACGGTGTACTTCCCGAGCCTGTCGGGGCGCACGTTCGTCTACAAGGGCATGCTCACCGAGGAGCAGCTGCAGCGCTTCTACCCCGACCTCACCGACTCCCGGTGCGTCAGTGCGCTCGCGCTCGTGCACTCGCGCTTCTCCACCAACACCTTCCCGTCCTGGCCACTGGCCCACCCGTACCGCCTGGTCGCCCACAACGGGGAGATCAACACCGTCGGCGGCAACGAGAACTGGATGCGCGCGCGGGAGTCACTGCTGCGCACCGAGGCCTTCGGCCCGGCCGCCAAGCTCGACCGCATCTTCCCCGTCTGCACCCCCGGCGGGAGCGACACCGCGCGCTTCGACGAGGTGCTGGAGCTGCTGCACCTGGGCGGGCGCAGCCTGCCGCACGCCGTGCTCATGATGATCCCGGAGGCGTGGGAGCGGCACGAGAGCATGGACGCGGCGCGCCGGGCGTTCTACGCCTACCACTCGACGCTCATGGAACCCTGGGACGGCCCCGCCTCGGTGGCCTTCACCGACGGCACCGTCGTGGGCGCCGTGCTCGACCGCAACGGCCTGCGCCCCAGCCGCATCTGGGTCACCGACGACGGCCTCGTCGTGATGGCCTCCGAGGTGGGCGTGCTGGACATCGACCCGACGAAGGTCGTGCAGAAGATCCGGCTCAGCCCGGGCCGCATGTTCCTGGTCGACACCGCGCAGGGCCGCATCGTCGCCGACGACGAGATCAAGGCCGAGCTCGCCGCCGAGCACCCCTACAAGGAGTGGCTCGACGCCGGCCTGCTCCACCTCGAGGAGCTGCCCGCCCGGCCGCACGTGCGCCACGGCCACACCTCGGTGCTGCGCCGCCAGCTCGTCTTCGGCTACACCTCCGAGGAGCTCACGACGCTGCTCGCGGCGATGGCGCGCTCCGGGGCCGAGGCCATGGGCTCGATGGGCACCGACACCCCGATCGCGGTGCTGTCGGACCGCAGCCGGCTGCTGTTCGACTACTTCTCCCAGCTGTTCGCCCAGGTGACGAACCCGCCACTGGACGCGATCCGGGAGGAGCTCGTCACCTCGCTCTCGGCCAGCATCGGCCCCGAGTGCGACCTGCTCGACCCGCAGGCCGCCTCGTGCCGGCAGATCGTGCTGCCCAAGCCGGTGATCGACAACGACGACCTCGCCAAGATCGTGCAGGCCAACGACGACGGCACCCTGCCCGACTTCGGCTCCGTCGTGGTCTCCGGGCTGTACCCGGTGGCCGACGGGGGCGACGGCATGCGCCTGGCCCTGGCCAAGATCCTCACCCAGGTCTCCGCGGCCATCCGGGCCGGCGCGTCGATCGTCGTGCTGAGCGACCGCGACTCCAGCACCACGATGGCCCCGATCCCCTCGCTGCTGCTGACCTCCGCGGTGCACCACCACCTCGTCCGGGAGCGCACCCGCACCCGGGTGGGCCTGGTCGTGGAGTGCGGCGACGCCCGCGAGGTGCACCACATGGCGGTGCTCGTCGGCTTCGGTGCCGCCGCGATCAACCCCTACATGGCCTTCGAGACCATCGAGGACATGATCGACCGTGGCCAGCTGCCCGGGGTGAACCTCGCCACGGCCATCGGCAACTACATCACCGCCGCGTCCAAGGGCGTGCTCAAGGTGATGTCCAAGATGGGGATCTCCACCATCGCCAGCTACACCGGCGCCCAGGTCTTCGAGATCGTCGGGCTCAGCCAGGAGCTGGTGGCCGACCACTTCACCGGCACCACCAGCCGCCTCGGGGGGATCGGCATCGACCAGATCGCCGCCGACGTGGCCGCCCGGCACCGCTCGGCCTACCCCGACCGCCCCGAGCTGCAGGCCCACCGCGAGCTGCCCGTCGGCGGGGAGTACCAGTGGCGCCGCGAGGGCGAGTACCACCTGTTCAACCCGGACACGGTGTTCAAGCTGCAGCACGCCACCCGCACCGGGCAGTACGAGGTGTTCAAGGAGTACACGCGCCTGGTCGACGACTCGTCGGTGCGGATCGCCTCCCTGCGCGGGCTGTTCGACCTGCGCAGCACCCGCGCCGCCGTGGGGATCGACGAGGTCGAGCCGGCGAGCGAGATCGTGAAGCGCTTCTCCACCGGCGCGATGAGCTACGGGTCGATCTCCGCGGAGGCGCACGAGACCCTGGCGATCGCCATGAACCGCCTCGGCGCGCGCTCCAACTCCGGTGAGGGCGGTGAGGACGCCGAGCGCTACACCCCCGACGCCAACGGCGACGACCGCCACTCGGCGATCAAGCAGGTCGCCTCGGGACGGTTCGGGGTGACCAGCGAGTACCTGGCCAGCGCCACCGACATCCAGATCAAGATGGCCCAGGGCGCGAAGCCCGGCGAGGGCGGTCAGCTGCCGGCCCACAAGGTGTACCCGTGGATCGCCAAGACCCGGTACTCCACGCCCGGGGTCGGCCTCATCAGCCCGCCGCCGCACCACGACATCTACTCCATCGAGGACCTCGCCCAGCTCATCCACGACCTGAAGAACGCCAACCGCGACGCGCGGGTGCACGTGAAGCTGGTCTCCGAGATCGGGGTGGGCACCGTCGCGACCGGGGTCAGCAAGGCCCACGCCGACGTGGTCCTCATCTCCGGCCACGACGGTGGGACCGGGGCGACCCCGCTCACCTCGCTGAAGCACGCCGGCGCCCCCTGGGAGCTCGGCCTGGCCGAGACCCAGCAGACGCTGCTGCTCAACGGGCTGCGCGACCGCATCGTGGTGCAGTGCGACGGCCAGCTCAAGACCGGGCGCGACGTCATGGTGGCCGCCCTGCTCGGGGCGGAGGAGTTCGGCTTCGCCACCGCCCCGCTGGTCGTCTCGGGCTGCATCATGATGCGGGTCTGCCACCTGGACACCTGCCCGGTGGGCATCGCCACCCAGAACCCGGAGCTGCGCGCGAAGTTCGCGGGCCGCCCCGAGTTCGTGGAGAACTTCTTCCTCTTCATCGCCGAGGAGGTCCGCGAGCTGCTGGCGTCGCTGGGCTTCCGCAGCGTCGCCGAGGCGGTCGGGCACGCGGAGGTCATCGACGCGGCCAAGGCCATCGACCACCACCTCAAGGCGTCCAAGCTCGACTTGAGCCCGATCCTGCACCAGCCGGAGTCGGCGTTCATGAAGCAGGACCGCCGCTGCACGCGGAGCCAGGACCACGGCCTGGAGAAGGCGCTGGACAACCAGCTCATCGCCCTGGCCGCCCCGGCGCTGACCGCCGGCGAGGCGGTGTCGATCGAGCTGCCGGTGAAGAACGTCAACCGCACGGTGGGCACGATGCTGGGCCACGAGGTCACCAAGGCCTTCGGGGCCGCGGGCCTGCCCGCCGACACCATCGACATCACCCTCACCGGCTCGGCGGGCAACAGCCTCGGGGCGTTCCTGCCCGCCGGCATCACGATCCGCCTGCACGGCGACGCGAACGACTTCGTGGGCAAGGGCCTCTCCGGCGGCCACCTCGTGGTCCGTCCGCCGCTGGAGACCGCGCCCGGCTTCGTCGCCGAGGACAACACCATCGGCGGCAACGTCTTCCTCTACGGCGCCACCTCCGGCGAGCTGTTCGTCCGCGGGCTGGTCGGCGAGCGGTTCGCCGTCCGCAACTCCGGTGCCACCGCCGTCGTCGAGGGGGTCGGTGACCACGGCTGCGAGTACATGACCGGCGGCACCGTCGTCGTGCTCGGAGCGACCGGGCGCAACTTCGCGGCCGGCATGTCCGGGGGCGTGGCCTACGTGCACGACCCCGACGGCACCTTCCCCGCGGTGGTGAACCCGGAGATGGTCGACCTGGAGGCCCTGGACGCCGACGACGAGCGGCTGCTGCACGAGCTCGTCACCCGCCACGGCGACGCCACGGGCTCGCCCGTGGCGCAGCGGCTGCTGGACGCGTGGTCCGCGACCTGCGCGAGCATGGTGAAGGTCATGCCGCGCGACTACAAGAAGGTGCTGCTCGCCATCGACGCAGCGGAGAAGGACGGTACGGACGTGGACACTGCGATCATGGCGGCAGCTCGTGGGTGACGCGCGCGCCTTCCTCACCGTCGGCCGCACCCTCCCGGTGCGCCGCGCCGTGCAGGAGCGGATCCAGGACTGGAACGAGGTCTACGAGCCGTTCGCGCCCGAGGAGCTGCGCCGGCAGGCCAGCCGGTGCATGGACTGCGGCATCCCGTTCTGCCACCACGGCTGCCCGCTGGGCAACCTGATCCCGGAGTGGAACGAGCTCGTCCGCATCGACGACTGGGAGCGCGCGAGCGAGCGCCTGCACGCCACCAACAACTTCCCGGAGTTCACCGGGCGGCTGTGCCCGGCGCCGTGCGAGGCCGCGTGCGTGCTGGGCATCAACTCCGACCCGGTCACGATCAAGCAGGTCGAGGTCGAGATCATCGACCGCGCGTGGGCGCAGGGCTGGGTGCGCGCGGTGCGCCCCACCCGCACCACCGCCCGCACCGTGGCCGTCGTCGGCTCCGGCCCCGCCGGGCTCGCCGCCGCCCAGCAGCTGACCCGCGCCGGGCACACCGTCACCGTGCTGGAGCGGGCCGACCGCGTCGGGGGGCTGCTGCGCTACGGCATCCCCGAGTTCAAGATGGAGAAGCGCCACCTCGAGCGCCGCATCGCGCAGATGGTTGACGAGGGCACCCGCTTCCGCACCGGCGTCGAGGTCGGGGGTGACGGGCCGGGGTCGATCTCGGCCGACGCGCTGCGCGCGGACTTCGACGCCGTCGTCCTCGCCGGGGGTGCCACCGCCTGGCGCGACCTGGACATCCCCGGGCGTGCGCTGACCGGCATCCACCAGGCGATGGAGTTCCTGCCGCCGTCCAACCGGGTGCAGGAGGGTGACAGCCCCGACAGCCCGATCTCGGCGGCCGGCAAGCGCGTCGTCGTCATCGGTGGTGGGGACACCGGGGCCGACTGCCTCGGCACCGCCACCCGGCAGGGCGCGGTCAGCGTGCACCAGCTGGAGATCATGGCGCAGCCCCCGGCGCAGCGGGCCGAGTCCACCCCGTGGCCGACCTACCCGATGATGCTGCGCACCTCCTCGGCGCACGAGGAGAACGGTGAGCGGCTGTTCGCGGTGAACACCGCGGAGTTCACCGGCGCCGACGGTGCGCTCACCGGGCTGCGCGGGCACGAGGTGGAGATGCGGGACGGGAAGTTCACCGAGGTCGAGGGCAGCGAGTTCACCCTGGAGTGCGAGCTGGTCCTGCTGGCCATGGGCTTCACCGGCCCGGAGCAGGGCGGGCTCGTGCGCCAGCTCGGCGTCGACGTGACCGACCGCGGCCTCATCGGGCGCAGCGCGGGGTGGGCCACCAACGTCGACGGGGTGTTCGTGGCCGGCGACATGGGCCGCGGGCAGAGCCTCATCGTGTGGGCGATCGCCGAGGGGCGCGCCTGCGCCGCCGCGGTGGACGCCTACCTCGAGGGTGAGACCTCGCTGCCGGCGCCGATCACCCCGACCACCGCGCCCCAGCGCTGACCCCGTCGGGCACGACGTTCCTCTGAGTGAGGATCGTGTACGTCTTGCCTCCGGTCGCTGGCGCGTGAGTGAGGACGTTGTTCGGGCTGACGTTGAGCTTCTGGATGGTGCCGGTGCCGCAAGTCAGATCGATTTGGGAGCCGGCGCCGTTTGCCGCGTTGGGCCGTGCGGCGACCGGGTAGGCACCACCCCCGTCGGTGGCGCACTGCTCGATGGCGGCGCCGGCGTTGCGGGTGTCAGCACCGGCCGACTTGTTCGCCGCACCCTTCGGGTAGCTCAGGTACACCGGGATCGCGGTGGCACCCCCGGCCCGGACGCAGCGAGCATCCGGGCCGGTGCTGGTGCGCAGGAGCAGGTCTCAGCCGCCCTGGATGTTCGTGTCGGTGGAGAACATGGGCAGGTAGCGGCCGCGAGACCTCCAGCGCGGCGTCCAGGACGTTCTGGTCGATGCCCCGGGCGCGCAGCGCGTCGACGATCGAGCCCAGGACCGAGTCCATCGTTGCCCGCCTTCGCCGGTGGCGCGGCCGTCACCGGGTGCGACGTCCTTCTGCGCACGGGGTGCAGCCCCCGTGCTGCGAGGGGGATCGTCAGGCGCCACCGGCTACTTGAGTCCACCGGCCCGGTGGGTGGAACACTGGGGCCCATGAGCACCCCGAGCCAGCCCACCACCACCCGCGAGGTGCACCGCGCCTCCCGCCCCTCCGGCTGGCCGACGCCGGAGAACTTCACCGTGGCGCAGGTCGACCTGCCCGAGCTCGCCGACGGCCAGGTCCTCGTGCGCAACGAGGTGATGAGCGTGGACCCGTACATGCGCGGCCGGATGGACGACCGCCCCTCCTACGTCCCCCCGTTCCAGGTGGGCTCCCCGCTGGACGGCGGGGCCGTCGGCGTCGTGGTCGCCTCCCGCACCGAGGCCGTCGAGGTGGGCGCACACGTGCTGCACGGCCTCGGCTGGCGCGAGCACGCCGTGCTCCCGGGTCGCAAGGTCCAGGTCGTCGACACCACCTCCCTCGACGCCGGGGCCTACCTCGGCGTGCTCGGCATGCCCGGCCTCACCGCGTACGCGGGCCTGCTGGAGGTCGCGTCCATGGCCCCGGGCGACACCGTCTTCGTCTCCGGCGCCGCCGGGGCCGTGGGCTCGCTGGTCGGCCAGATCGCGAAGCAGCGGGGGGCGGCGCGGGTCGTCGGCTCGGCCGGCTCGGCCGAGAAGGTCGCGTGGCTCACCGACGAGCTGGGCTTCGACGCCGCGTTCAACTACAAGGACGGCGACGTCCGCGGCCAGCTGCGGACCGCGGCGCCCGACGGCATCGACGTCTACTTCGACAACGTGGGCGGCGAGCACCTGGAGGCGGCGATCTCCGCGCTGAACAACCAGGGGCGCATCGCCATCTGCGGGATGATCTCCCAGTACAACGCCTCCGAGCCGACCCCGGGGCCCCGCAACATGGCCATGATCATCGGCAAGCGGCTGACCCTGCGCGGCTTCATCGTCAGCGACCACGACCACCTGCGCCCGGCCCTGGTCGACGAGGTCGGCGGCTGGTTGCGCGACGGCGACATCACCTACCAGACCACCACCGTCGACGGCGGGGTGGACGCCGCGGCCGGGGCGTTCGTGGACCTCATGCGCGGCGCGAACACCGGGAAGATGCTGGTGCGCTTCTGAGCGCAGCCGGTCTGTCCAGCAGTGGCCTGTCCAGCACCGACGGCTGGGTGGTCGAGCTGCGCCGGGTGGCTCTCGCGGTCCTGCGGTACACGCCCATCTCGGTCGCGTCGTTCCTGCTCGGCGCGGTGGGGCTCGCCGTGGCGCTGCTGCTGTGGCGACCCCTGGTGCGGGCCACCGGGTGGGGCTCCCCCAGCACGCTCGCCGCGCTGGTCCTGGGGGTGGGCGTGCTCGCCCTGACGCTCACCCCCGGGCGGGCGGTCGGTCCCCGCGGGGTCCGCAGCTGCGTGCGGGCGGCCCAGGTGCAGGTGGACACCAAGATCGGGCAGATCGCCACCTCGCCCGAGGCCCTGCTCAACCTGGTGCTGCTGGCTCCGCTCGGCTTCGCCCTCGTGCTGGCGACTCGACGGGCGTGGCTGGCCGCTCTGCTCGTGCTGGCGCTGCCCGGCGTCGTCGAGCTGACGCAGACCCGGATCCCCGGCCGGGTGTGCAGCGGCCTGGACTACCTCACCAACGCCACCGGGGGTCTGGCCGGGGTGGCCGTCGGCGCGCTCGCCCTGGCCCTGGGCGGCGCCGCCCGGCGGGTCCGCGCCCGCTGAGGGTCAGGCCGGGTGGGCTTCGCAGCACGCCACCTGGACGGGCACCTCGAAGGGCGCGACCTCGCGCTCGGACCAGGGCCGGACCACCAGCACCACCCGCCCCTGCGTCTGCTCGGGCCGCACGAAGCTCCGCGTGACGAGGTCGAGCCCGGCCGCCGGGGTGCCCGCGACCCCCCGCACCTCCTCGATCGCGCTCATCCCGGGCACGTCGTCCACACCCACCGTGCCCACGAGCCGCCCCTGGCCGGGGAAGCGCACGACGCGTCCCCCGTCGCCGGCCGCCAGGCGCCGCGCCGCCTCCCGGGCCGCCTCCTGCCACGGCTCCGGCCCGAACGCCCCGTCGTCCGAGGCGAGGGCGGCGGCGACGCCGAGGACCGAGGCCACCGCGGCGGGGTCGACCGCGGGGTGAACGCCGGTCAGCCGCAGGGCCACCGTCCACTGCGCCCGCACCACCGGGGTGCAGACGAGATCGACCCCCTCGGGCCCGCCCAGCGCCCGCAGCACACGGTCCACCAGTGCATCGACGCCGTCCCGGGTGAGCCCGCCCGCGGCGAGCCCGAGGTGACCGCTCACGCCTGCGGGAAGACGAAGACCGGGTTCGTGTAGAACCACAGGTCCTTCCACGGGTCGGCGTTGCCGATGGCGTCGACGGCGGGCCCGGACGGGTCCACCGACGCGCCCATGAGGCCGGGCGCCAGCCGGTTGCCGTCGCTGCCCCGCAGCCGGAGGTAGAACGGTCCGCGCGGCTTCTTCACCGAATACGTCAGCCTGACCACGCCGCCCGGCGCGGTGGCCGGGATCTCGAACGTCTTCACCACGCGGGTCTGCGGGGTGGAGAGGGTGTCGGCGTCGGCGACCGGGCCGGTCACCTGGCCGAGCACGAGGTCGACCTTGCGCAGCTTGGGGACGTCGCCGTGGTAGTTCGGCCGGTCGGCCACGGCCACGTCGATCCGGACCTGCACGTCCTTGCCCTTGCGGTACAGCGCGGTGCCCCCCATCGTGCTGGGCAGCCCGACCCCGCCGGCGACCTGGAACGAGAGCGCCCCGATCAGTCCGCCGTGCACGACGTACATGCGGCCGTCGCGGATGCCGTCCATGACCGAGCGGTAGGAGAAGCTCGTCGCGCCGACCACGGTGGAGGAGTAGTAGCCGGGCCAGAAGTCGCCGTAGGCGGTGATCGGGCTGCCGGTGTCCACGGGGGCACCCAGCGTGCCCGTGGTGGTCACGTCGCCGGGCCCGGGCGCGAAGGGGCTGCCGTAGACCTTGTGCGAGTCGGAGTTGGCGCTGATCCACCAGGGCTTGCCCTCGGCGAGCAGGGAGTCCCACAGGCCGCCGACCGTCGCGGTCATCCAGTCGAACCCGCCGTAGGTGACGTAGGACTCCAGCGGGTAGCCGGGGAAGCTGTTCGCACTGGGCGAGTTTGCGTAGTAGCCGCGCCCGTTCCCCTCGTGGCCCGGGCCGGGGATGGCCGCGGCCTGGTGGCCGGGGGCACCCTCGAAGCCCACGGCCACCGTGGGGGCGGCGTCGCGCCAGCCGCGGATCTCGTGCGGGGAGTCGATGCCGTTGCGGGCCGGGTGGTTGGCCAGGAACAGCGCGTCCTCGATCCGGGCGGAGGCGACGGCGTCGGCGAGGAACACCAGCCCGGTGCGGGCGAGCGCCTCGTTCGCCGGGCTCGAGCTGCTCGTGCCGGTGACCCGGCCGTCGAAGCTGCCCTCGAACTCCGTGAGCAGCGGCACCGCGCCGGCGCCGGGGGCGACGAAGACGGTGCCGTGCTCGGCGGAGGGGATGTTCCACTCGAAGCCCTGGAAGACGAGGGTGCGCGCGTTGTCGGTGCGGGCCTGCTCGATCTCGGGCCCGGTCTGCTCGACGCCGAGCTTCTGGTGGCCCTCGCTGCCGTGGTCGGTGATGACCATCCAGTCGAGCCCGTACTGGGCCGAGCGCTGCACCTGCTCGGAGACCGGGTACTGAGCGTCGGAGCTGTGGTCGGTGTGGATGTGGTGGTCGCCGGCCAGCCAGAGGTACTGCGCCGGGACCGACGATGTCGCGGTCGGGGTGGGGGTGCGCGCCGCGGCTGCCGCCGTGCCGGCCCCGAGGACCGACGTCGCGGCGGCGGCACCACCGAGCAGGCCCGCCCGGACCAGGAACGTCCTTCGGCCGAGCTGGTCGGGCGAGAGCTCGGCGGCGGGGACGGCGAGGTCCATCGCGGGCGGCAGCGGGTGCACGTCGTCGTGGCCGTGCGTGTGGGGGTGCGGGTGGCCGTGCACGTGCGGGTGGGCGTGGTCGCGGGTCACGGGGATCTCCTGGGGTGGTCGGTGCGGCCGGGGGGTCGAGATGATCACCGTGCACGTGTGCGCAGGCGTGCACCTGGCCCCGGGGTTGACGGTGCGTGAACAGCCGGCCACGACTGGGTGACCGCTGGTCGTGGTGCGAACTGCACGCATCTACTTGTCCGCTGCAACAAGCTCTGAGTCGTGCGTATGTCCTGAACGTTGACCGATCGTTGGGTTTTCCGCATACTTTGTCCATGAGTCCGGTCCGCCGGGGAGACAGCCTCCCCATCCACAACCGCCTCGCGGTGCTGCGGGCCGAGCGACGGATGAGCCGGGTCGACCTGGCCGGCGCGGTCGAGGTGAACCCCCAGACCATCGGGGCCCTGGAGCGCGGCGACCACTACCCCAGCCTCGACCTGGCCTTCCGGATCTGCGACGTGTTCGGCCTGC
Source organism: Mycobacteriales bacterium (assembly GCA_038234335.1). Classification (GTDB taxonomy): domain Bacteria; phylum Actinomycetota; class Actinomycetes; order Mycobacteriales; family Mycobacteriaceae; genus Rhodococcus_D. The sequence goes on along the minus strand of JBBSUN010000001.1, from coordinate 156,826 downwards.
CGGTCGAGGCCGTCTTCTCGCGTGAGGAGTTCACGCCGTTGAGCGCCCAGCACTGGAACACGGGAGGGAACCACCGATGACGAGAACGTGGGAGCAGCACCCCGGGGCATCGTGGCGGGAGGACCTCCTCGCCCGGCACCACCGCCGTCAGCACGCCTTCGACGAGCGGAGCGCGGCGTGGTTGCCCGGGTGGCGGACCCGCCGGCGGCGGCGCGGCGTCGTGGTCGTCATGGGCGCCGGCTTCGTCCTCGTGCTCGTCGCCGCCGCAGTGGCCTTCACCGGGCTGCCGACCCCCGTCCTGGGGATCATCTTCACCGGGGGCTGGGTAGGCGGCACGCTCCTGGTCGTCGCGGCGTGGAGCCTGCTGCGCATCCTCACCGGCAACGTCACCGAGCGCACCGACAGCATGCTCGACGAGCGCGAGATCGCCCAGGTCGGGCGGGCGCGGTCGGTGGGGCTGCAGGTCGCGGTCACCTCGAGCCTGGTGCCGATGCTGCTGCTGATCCTGGGCTCCCGCGCCGGGGAGTCCAGCACTCTCGGGTTCCCGGCCGGGTGCCTGCTGGCGGTGTCGATCCTGCTGGGCGGGTTCACCCCGAGCGTCTACCTGGCCTGGCACGCCCCCGACCTCGACGCCGAGGACTTCGCGTGAGCGGGTCGGGGGCGCCCGGGCTGGAGGTGCGCGGCGTCTCCAAGCGGTACGGCGACGTCGTCGCGCTGGACGACATGAGCTTCACCGTCGCCCCGGGCGAGCTGTTCGGCTTCGTCGGGGCCAACGGGGCCGGCAAGACCACCACCATGCGGATCGCGCTGGGGGTGCTCGACGCCGACGCCGGGCAGGTGCTGCTCGACGGCGCCCCGGTCGACCTCGCGGTGCGCCGCCGGATCGGCTACATGCCCGAGGAGCGGGGCCTCTACCCGAAGATGTCGGTGGGCTCCCAGCTGCGCTACCTGGCCCGGCTGCACGGCCTCGACCGCGCGGCCGCCGACGCCTCGGTGGCCCGCTGGACCGAGCGCCTCGGGATCGACCACCGCGTCGGCGACACCGTGGGGGCACTGAGCCTGGGCAACCAGCAGCGGGTGCAGCTGGCCGCAGCCCTGGTGCACGACCCCGACGTGCTCGTCCTCGACGAGCCGTTCTCCGGCCTGGACCCGGTGGCCGTGGACGTGATGAGCGAGGTGCTGCAGGAGAAGTGCGCCGAGGGGGTGCCGGTGATCTTCTCCAGCCACCAGCTCGACCTGGTGGAGCGGCTGTGCCACCGGGTGGGCATCGTGCGAGCCGGACGGGTGCAGGCGCTGGGGACCGTCGACGAGCTGCGCGACCACGGCCCCCGCCGCCTCGTCGTCGACGTGCCCGACGCCCCGCCCGGGTGGGCCGACGGCCTCCCCGGGGTGCGCACCGTCGGCGTCGATGCCGAGGGGACGGTGCTCGAGCTCGCGCCCGCCGTCGACGACCAGAGCGTGCTCGCCGCCGCCCTGCGCACCGGGCCCGTCCGCTGCTTCGCCGCCCGCCGACCGTCGCTGAGCGACCTGTTCCGAGAGGTGGTGGCCGCGTGAGCGCCCCCCGAGCCCCCCTGAGCCCCGCCCGCGCCCTCCGTCTCGTCGCCGGGCGGGAGATCCGCACCCGGCTGCGCACCAAGGCGTTCCTCATCGCCAACGCGGTCATCGTCGTGCTCATCGTGGGTGGTCTCGTGCTCGCCGCTGCTCTCACCGGCGGTCCGACCGAGGCCGACAAGGTCGGCCTTGTCGGCGACACGCGGTCGCTGGCCGCCGCGCTGCGCAGCACCGGCGAGGCCGCCGGCACGGCGATCGAGACCCGCGAGCTCGCCGACGCCGAGGCCGCCCGGGCCGCGGTGGGCGCCGGCGACCTCGACGTCGCGCTGCTGCCGGGGACCGACGGCGCCGTGACCGCGGTGACGAAGGGCGGTCTGGACGCGCAGCTCGGCACCGCGCTGGGCTCCGTCGTCCGCCAGGCCGCCGTCGACGCCGCGGTCGCGCAGCAGGGCGTCGACCCGGCGGTGCTGACCCGGGCGGGCGGGACGGCGACGCTCACCGAGCAGACCCTCGACCCGCCCCGCACGGTCGACGCGCAGCGCGTCGCGCTCGCCTACGTCGCGGTGCTGCTGCTCTACGCGCAGCTGCTGCAGTCGGGGATCGCGGTCGCCTCCGGGGTGGTCGAGGAGAAGACCTCCCGGGTGGTGGAGGTGCTGCTGTCGACGCTGCGCCCGGTGCAGCTGCTGGCCGGCAAGGTGCTCGGGATCGGGGCGGTGGGGCTGGTCCAGCTCGGCGTCTACGGGGTCGCCGGCATCGGCGCGGCCACCGCCACCGGGCTGCTGACCGTCACCGGGGCCGCGGTGGGGGTGTTCCTGGCCACGCTGGCCTGGTTCATCCTCGGCTACGCGTTCTTCGCCGTCGCGTACGCAGCCACCGGGTCCATGGTCTCGCGCCAGGAGGAGATCGGGGCCACGACGACCCCGCTCACCATCCTGGTCATCGCGATGTTCGCCCTGGCCCAGGCGGCGGTGGCCGACCCCACGGGCACCGTCAGCTCGGTGGTCTCCTGGATCCCGCCGTTCTCGGCCATCCTCATGCCGCTGCGCATCGCGGCCGGGGTCACCGGGTGGGTGCAGGTGGTCCTCACCGTCGCGCTCATGCTCGCGGCGACGGCGGCGCTGACCGTGCTGGCCGCCCGCATCTACGCCCGCTCGGTGCTGCGGCAGGGCAAGCGGGTCAGCTGGCGCCAGGCCCTGGGCCGGGGCTGAGCTGCTCCGCAGCGGGGTGGGAGCTCAACCGCTCTTGACCGCCTCGTAGCGGTCGAGAGCGACCTTGCGCTCGTGGGCGTGGTCGACCACCGGCGCGACGTAGCCCTCCGGGACCCCGGCGGGCAGCGTGTGCACGGCCTTGCCCGCCACCCCGCGCAGCTCGGGGACCCAGCGGCGGACGTAGTCGCCCTGCGGGTCGAACTTCTCCCCCTGCGTGGTCGGGTTGAACACCCGGAAGTACGGCGACGCGTCGGTGCCCGAGCCCGCCGTCCACTGCCAGCCGTGCTGGTTCGACGACAGGTCGCCGTCGACGAGGTGGCGCATGAAGTGCCGTGCCCCCCAGGTCCAGGGCAGGTGCAGGTCCTTGGTCAGGAAGCTGGCCACGATCATCCGCAGCCGGTTGTGCACCCAGCCCTGCCCCAGCAGCTGCCGCATCCCGGCGTCGACGATGGGGAAGCCGGTGCGGCCGGTCGCCCACGCCTCGAACAGCTCCAGGGCGTCCGAGCCGGCGTCGTAGTGGATCTTGTCGAAGCGGCGGTCGTAGTGCTCGCGGGCGGTGTCCGGGCGGCGGTGCAGCACGTCGGCGTAGAAGTCGCGCCAGGCCAGCTCGGTGGTGAACGTGGTGGCGCCGGCCCCGGTGCGCCCGGCCAGGTCCGCGAGCATCGTGCGGGGGTGGACGGTCCCGTACTTGAGGTGCACCGACATGCGCGAGGTGCGGTCGTGGTCGGGGCGGTTGCGCTCGTCGTCGTAGTCCGAGACGTCGCCGTCGTGGACGTCGCAGAACTCCGCCCACCGGGCCCGCGCCGCCGCCTCCCCCACCGCGGGCAGCTCGACGTCGCCCAGCGGGGCGTCGTCGGGGATCCGCACCCGGCGCGGACCACCGTCCTTCTCGTCGGGCTCGATCCAGGTGCACGTGGCCGCGGACGTCGCCGCCGGGGCGCGCCAGCCGTGCTCGGCCCACGCGCGACGGAAGGGGGTGAACACCTTGTACGGCTCGCCGTCGTCCTTGGTCACCCGGCCCGGCGCCACCGTGTACGGGCTGCCGGTGCGTACCAGCTCGACCTCCGCGAGGGCGTTCTCGACGGCGCCGTCCCGGCGCGTGCCGTAGGGGCCGTAGTCGGCGCTGACGTGCACGCTGGACGCGCCGACGGATGCCGCGACCCGGGGCACCACGTCCACCGGGTCGCCGTGGACCACGAGCAGGCGGCCGTCGAGGGCCTCCTCCAGCGCGCGCAGCGTGCGGTACAGCACCGTCGTCCGGTTGTTGCCCGACGGGCCGAGCAGCGCGTCGTCGAGCACGAACAGCGCCAGCGCCGACGAGGCCCGCTCGGCGGCCGCGGTCAGCGTGGGCAGGTCTCCCAGCCGCAGGTCGCGCCGGAACCAGATCACCGCAGCTTCATCCAACGCAGCGTCCTCCACGTCCGCGACCGTAGGGGAAGCACCCGGGTGCCCGCAGCGTTGGCCCCGACGTGCCCCTCTTCCGCTTCGACGTGACCGACACCCGCACCGACGACCAGGTCGCGGCCCTGCTCGACGCCGCCTACGCCGCCCAGGTCGAGGCGCTGGAGACGGTGGCGGGCGACCGCTACCAGGTCGTCCACGCCCACCCCGCCGCCCACCTGCGCATCGAGGACACCGGCCTCGGCATCGCCCGCACCGACGCCTTCGTCCTCGTCCAGGTCACCACGAGCCCGCGACCCCAGGAGCAGAAGGTGCGGCTCTACGAGCTGCTGGTGCGCAACCTGGAGCGCGACGCCGGGATCGCCCCCAGCGACGTCATGGTGTCGATCGTCGAGAACACCCAGTCCGACTGGTCCTTCGGCCACGGCCGCGCGCAGTACCTCACCGGCGAGCTGTAGCACCGGACCGCACGTCCTGGCGTCGGGGGTGCGGTCGGTCAGCGCTGCGCGAGGTCCACGTAGTCGCGGGCGGTCTCCCCGGTGTAGATCTGCCGGGGCCGCCCGATCTTGGTGTCCGGGTCGACGATCATCTCCCGCCAGTGCGCGATCCACCCCGGCAGGCGGCCCATCGCGAACAGCACGGTGAACATCCGCGTCGGGAAGCCCATGGCCCGGTAGATGAGCCCGGTGTAGAAGTCGACGTTCGGGTAGAGCTTCCGCTCGACGAAGTAGTCGTCGGTGAGCGCGGCCTGCTCCAGCGCGAGCGCGATGTCGAGCAGCTGGTCGTCCCCGCCGAGCCGGGCCAGCAGGTCCCTGGCCGCCCGGGCGACGATCGCCGCCCGCGGGTCGTAGCTCTTGTAGACCCGGTGCCCGAAGCCCATGAGCTTGACGCCGGGCTCCTTGTTCTTCACCCGCTCCACGAACGCAGCCACGTCCCCGCCGTCGCGACGGATGCCCTCGAGCATCTCCAGCACGCTCTGGTTGGCCCCGCCGTGCAGCGGTCCGAACAGCGCGTTGATCCCGGCCGAGACGCTCGTGAACAGGTTCGCGTGGGCGCTGCCGACCATGCGGACGGTCGACGTGGAGCAGTTCTGCTCGTGGTCGGCGTGCAGCACGAGCAGCATGTCCAGGGTCTTCACCAGCTCGGGATCCACGTCGTAGGGCTCGGCGGGGAAGCCGAACGTCATGCGCAGGAAGTTCTCGGTCAGCGAGAGGGAGTTGTCCGGGTACAGGAAGGGCTGCCCGACGGACTTCTTGTACGCGTACGCCGCGATCGTCGGCAGCTTGGCCAGCAGCCGGACGGTGGAGAGCTCCACCTGCTCGTCGTCGAAGGGGTCCAGCGAGTCCTGGTAAAAGGTGCTGAGCGCGCTCACCGCCGAGCTCAGCACCGGCATGGGGTGCGCGTCGCGGGGGAACCCGTCGAAGAAGCGCTTGAGGTCCTCGTGCAGCAGCGTGTGCCGGCGGATGCGGTCGGTGAAGGTGTCCAGCTCGCCCACCGACGGCAGCTCGCCGTGGATGAGCAGGTGGCTCACCTCGAGGAAGCTCGACCGCTGCGCCAGCTGCTCGATGGGGTACCCGCGGTAGCGCAGGACCCCGGCGTCGCCGTCGATGAAGGTGATGGCCGAGCTGCACGAGGCGGTGTTGACGAAGCCGGGGTCCAGCGTGGTCAGGCCCGTCGTGGCCAGCAGCTTGCCCAGCGCGATGCCGCTGGTCCCTTCCGAGGCCCGCACGATGGGCATGACGTGCTCGCCGCCCGGGTGGGTGAGGGTGGCGGTCTCGGGATCCGTCACGAGGGTTCCTCTTCTCGCTGGGCCCCGTCGAGGGCACGTCGTCGGAGATCACGACGCTAGTCGGTCGGCGCGCTCCACCACCTCGTCCCCATCCGGTCGTCACCGTGCGTGGTCGCGGCGAGGTCGTTCACCCGAGCGGGTGAACCATTTCAAGATCAGCTCCGATGCACGGTTGGGTGACTCCCGTCACCCCGGCCCGCACCAGATCCTCGGGCCGCGCTGCTGCCCTGGAGATGACCCATGTCCCACCCCACCCGTCGGGGATTCCTGACCTTCGTCGGCGCAGGTGCGGCCGCTGCCGCCGGCGCCGCCACGCTCGGCGCCGCCACCGCGTCAGCCGCTCCGGCCGCCGCCGGTGTCACCACCGGTGACACCGACGCACCGGGGGCGGACGGCGCGACCGGCTCGCTCGTCGCCTACGTCCACGACGCCAGCACCGGCGAGATCGCCGTGATGGTGGACGGCCACGAGACGGTGGTCACCGACCACGCCCTGGTCGCGAGGCTCACCCGCTCCGCGCGCGCCTGACACCCCCCCACCCCCCAGCTCCCGAGAGGCACCCCATGTCTTCGCACCGCGAGGCCCCCGAGATCTCCAAGGACCCGGCCGCCGACAACACCGACGTCTACGCGTTCGTCAGCCCCGACGCGCCGGACACCGTCACCGTCATCGCCAACTACATCCCGTTCCAGATCCCCTTCGGCGGACCGAACTTCTCCGAGTTCGACGACGACGTGGTCTACGGCCTCAACTTCTGCCGCGACGGCAGCGGCGTCGCCGACCTGCGCATCGAGTTCCGCTTCACCACCACGGTGCGGACGGCCTCGTTCCTCTACAACACCGGCCAGATCAAGAACATCAGCGACCCGACGTGGAACCGTCCGCAGACGTACACGGTGACCATCGTGGGCAAGGACCACCGCGGACGCAGGACGTCGTCGGTCGTCGCGAAGCAGGTCCCCGTGCCGCCGTGCAACGTGGGTACCCGCAGCATCCCGGATTACCCGCGGCTGCGGAAGCAGGCGATCCTCGGGGTGCCCGGGATCCACAAGGTGTTCGCGGGGCAGCGGTCGGACCCGTTCTACGCCGACCTGGGCAGCATCTTCGACCTGGGTGGGCTGCGACCGTTCAACAACGCCCACCTCATCCCGCTGCCGTCGGCGCAGGGCATCAACGGTCTGCAGGGACTGAACGTGCACACCATCGCGATCCAGATCGACAAGAAGTCGCTGACCCGCGACTCCTCCGCCCCGACCGACGTCATGGACGCCCGGTCGGTCGTCGGGGTCTGGGCGGACGCGTCGCGGTCGCGCAGCACCGTGCGCAACGGGAGGGGCAAGGACAAGAACGTGGGCAACCAGGTCCAGGTCTCGCGGCTGGGCAACCCGCTGTTCAACGAGGTGGTCGTCCCGATGACGGAGAAGGACGCCTGGAACGCGACCAGGCCCAGCGACGACGCCGCCTACGCGAAGTACGTGCAGTCACCCGAGCTGCAGAAGCTGCTGCCCGTGCTGTACCCCGGCGTGTTCCCGAACCTGGCGGCCTACACCAAGCCCCGCGCGGACCTGGACGCGATCCTGCTCACCGGGATCCCGGCCGGGGTGGTGCCCGGGTTCCAGAACTACACCGGACCCACCAAGGCCGACATGCTGCGCCTGAACATGGCGGTGCCGCCGACCCGGAACCCGGACCCGATCGGGCTCATCGCCGGTGACGCGGCCGGGTTCCCCAACGGCCGTCGGCTCGGGGACGACATCGTCGCCATCGAGCTGCGGGCGATCGCCGGGGCCACCATCCCGCTGGTCGACCCGAGCTACACCCCCGACGGCGCCGCCTCGGCGCTGACCGACGGGACGTCGAACACGAACCTGCCCCTGCTGAAGAGCTTCCCCTACGCGGCCGACCCGGCGGGCGGCTACCAGAGCCTGCCCGGCACGCCGGCAGCCTGATCTCGACCGACCGAACCACGACGGCGTCCTGGCCCACCCGGGCCGGGGCGCCGTCGTACCAGGAGAGGATGACCCCATGACGACGCAGGAGAACCCGCACGCCGGCGAGGGTCCGGTGGTGCTCGACATCGGTGGCGACGTCGGTGCGCTCGTCGTGACCACCCCGGCCGCGATGGAGGGCCTGGAGGTGGAGATCGTCCCCACCGGGACCGCCGCCCCCACCCCGCGCCGCACCGGGATCGAGGACCACCACGACACCGGGCACGGACACGGTCACGGGCATGCGGACGGGTCGATGCCGCCCCACGTCGCCGTCGTGCCCCGCGCGGTCGGCACCACGGTCGTGCACGCGCTGGTCTACCCCGAGCTCGTCGAAGGCACCTACGACCTCTACGTGCGCCCCGACGGGCCCGTCGTGCTGACGGCGACCGTGCACGGCGGGCAGGTCACCGAGTGCACCTGGCCCACCGACCAAGCGTCGGCCTGATCCCCCGGCCTACCCCGGGCCCAACCCCTCAGCGCGGCAGCTCCCGGGCCCAGGGCGGGTCGGCGCCGGGCCGGGAGACGGTGATCCCGGCGGCGGTGGCCGCGAAGGTCAGCGCGCTCGCCCACGCCGCCCGGTCCAGCGCCCGCACCGCCGCCCGGTCCAGCGCGTCCTCCCGGTCCAGCCACGCCAGCAGCGCGCCGTGCACCGTGTCCCCGGCGCCGATGGTGTCGGCCACGGTCACCCTCGCGCCGGGCACCCGGACCTCGCCCGCCGTGGTGTGCACGGCGAGCCCGTCGGCACCCCGGGTCAGCACCACCGCCGAGCAGCCCGCGGCCAGCCACTCCTGCGGCGTGCCGCCGAGCCACTCCGCGTCGTCGTCGCTGAGCTTGAGCACGTCCACCGACGGCAACCAGGAGCGGAACCGCGCCCGGTAGGCGTCGGCGTCGGCGATGAGCTCGGCCCGGATGTTGGGGTCCACCACGGTGAGCCGGCCCGCGGCGTGCTCGCGGTGCAGCACCGCCTCGAACACCGAGGCGCCGGGCTCCAGCACCATCCCCAGGGTGCCCAGGCTGAGCGCGGCAACGTCGTCGCCCAGCGGGCCGGGGTCGGCGACGAGGCGGTCGGCGGTGCCCTGGACGTAGAAGGTGTACCCCGCGGCGCCCCCGGGCTGCAGCGCCACGACGGCCAGCGTCGTCGGCTCGTCACCGCGCTGCAGCAGTCCCAGCTCCACCCCGGCGGCCTCCAGGTGCGCCACGGTGGCGGCGCCGAAGCCGTCGGTGGAGACCCGTGAGCAGAACGCCGTCGGCACGCCCAACCGACCCAGCGACACGGCCACGTTGAGCGGGCCGCCACCGAGCCGCGGCGCGAGCGGGGCCAGCCGCGCGTCGCTGACCGGCACCAGGTCGACGAGTGCCTCCCCACCCACCACGATCCTCACGGCGCGACAACTCCCCCGCTGATCCCCCCGCTGATCCCCCACTGCGCCGTCCACGACGCGCCCGGCTCCAGCACCACGAGGTCGTCCCCGGTGGCCAGCGCGTCGGGCGGGCAGCTCATCGGCTCCACGGCCAGGGCCCGACCTCGACCGGGGTAGGCCTTGTCGTTGCGGGGGTCGGCGGTGAAGACCTGCACCCAGCCGAGCTCGGGCGACGTCCACAGGCAGGCAGCGGTGCCGTCCGGGGCGCGCAGCCAGCAGCGGGCGCGACCGTCCTCGTCGGGGGCCAGCCCGGTGAACGGGGTGTCGAACCACAGCCCCTCCAGGAGCCGGGGCTCGCGCAGGTCCTCCTCGGCCGTGACGTCGCGGACTTCTCCGTCGGGCAGGTTCCGCTCCCGCTCGACCGGCAGCACCTGGGAGGCGGGCACCTGCAGCGTGCACTCGTCCAGGGCGGCGTCCCCGGCGCGCAGGAAGGTGTGCACCCCGAGCCCGAACGGCGCCCGCCCGGACCCGGTGCTGGTCACCGTGTGGGTGACGGTGAGCCCGTCGGGGCCAACCTCGTGGCGGACGACGTGGCGCAGCGGGAACGGCCACCCCGGCTCGCCCCCGACCTCGACCGACTGCTCCACGAACGCCTCCCCGGTGTCCACCAGCTCCCAGTCGCGCTTGCGGACGAGGCCGTGGCTGGAGTTGTGCAGCTCCGGCTCGGTGAGCTCCAGCTGGTGGGTGACCCCGTCGAAGGTGAAGGCGCCGTCCCGGGTGCGGTTGGGCCAGGGGAACAGCACCAGGCCGGCGGCGAGCGGGGGGGTGGTGCCCGGCGCCCACGTCTCCGTCAGCGCGACCCCGCCGTGGCGCAGGACGCGCAGCCCGGCGCCGGTGGCGCTGACGACGGCGTGGTAGCCGGCGGCGGCGATCTCGTGCTCGCTCATGGCGGCCATCATGCGGCACCGGGTGGCACCGGCGCGGCACCGCCCGTCCCCGCTGCCGTCCCCGTCGCCGCTGCCGTCCGGGTGGCCGTTCCCGTGGCGGCGCCAGAGGTCTCGGACGGGGCCGTCGACGGCACCGGGGTCACGGTGGGCGCGCCGGCGGTGGTGGTCGTCGCGGTGCGCGGCGGGCCCACCCCGTCGACCGTGGCCTGCCCGCAGCACCAGCGCCAGCCCCGTCGTCCCCCAGGCCCGCGCACGTCGTGTCACGTCACCGCTCCGCACGCGCCCGCCCTTCCGGTCACCGCGCCCGCCCGGTGCGGGCCGCTCCTGGTGGAGACGCCCTGGAGGTCGCCGAGGTTGCCCCCATCGTGGCCGCAACCTGCCGGGCTCGCCGCGCGTCCACCGAGCACCAGACCCACCCGGGGAGCGGAGCTGCACGTGCCGACCACGCCCACGGTGGACGCGCGGCGCCGCTCGGCGACCCGTCGACCAGGTGGCAGCACCGACGTGTCGCCGACGGTCGGTGCGACGGGGCGGGGGCGCGCGGTGGATTCCGAGCTCGGAGCCGCCTTCCGGCCCGGGGCGACCCCGTTCTCGGCGTACGACGTCGCGGTGGTCGAGGAGGGTTCGACGACCGGTGCAGGAGGACGTGGCTCCGGGCGCATCGATCACGACGGGTCCCACCGGGCCCGGCACCTCCAACGTCTCCGCGGTCCCCGTCGAGCAGGGCGGTCAGCAGAACCTGAGCCGGATCTGCTCCGCCGACGTCGAGGTCACCTGCGAGAAGACCGTCGAGCTGTCGCTGAGCTCGTTCCTCGGCGACACCACGCCCCGGGCCGAGGGCGCCGGGGCCGGGGTCCAGCGCACCGAGAAGGGCACCGAGAGGGTCACCGGGGAGCGCGGGGCCGGGGCCGCCGGCTCCGCCGGCATCGCGACCCCCACCCGCATCGAGACCGGCGCCGGGGGTGCGGCACCGCGCTCGTGACCTGGGACCGGTACCGCCGGCCCGCACCGAGGTGCCGCGATCAGCTCGTGGTCGCCTGCCGCGCCCGGTAGGCGGCCACGGCCCCTCGGTTGCCGCAGGCGGTGCTGCAGTAGCGCCGCGAGCGGTTGCGCGAGAGGTCGAGCACGACCCCGTCGCAGGTCTCGTCGGCACAGGTGCCCAGCCGCGACAGCTCGCCGGCCCGGATGACGTCCACCATCGCCATCGCCGCCTCCACCACCACGCGGGTGGCCAGCGGGTCGGTCACCCCCACCGCGTGCAGGTGCCAGTCGTACCCGTCGTGGCGGACCAGCTGCGGCAGGGCCCGGGCCTGCGCGAGCAGGGTGTTGGTGAGCCTCGCCGCCCGGTCGGCGTCGCTGGTCAGCAGCTCGCGCAGCACGGGGCGCAGGGCCCGCACCGCGGCGAGCTCGGCCGTGTCACCGTCGTGGCGACCGGTGTAGCCGTGCTCGCCGAACCAGGCGTCCAGCTCGCCCGTCGTCGTCAGGGTGTCCGGCTCCAGCGCACTGTTGACCAGCAGGACGGCCGCCTGCAGCGACACCTCCGTGTCATGGGCGAAAACCATGTTGAAACCTTACCGCAACCGTCCTAGCGTCACGACCCATGACGACGGTGACGCATGACAGCACGACGTCGGACCACGCGACGTCCCGGGTGGCGGGCGGGCTCGGGTTCGCCGCCGTCTCCGCCGTCTCCTTCGGTGCGTCCGGCGCGCTCGCCCGCGGGCTGCTCGACACCGGGTGGAGCCCCGGTGCCGCCGTCCTCGTGCGGGTCGCGATCGCCACCCTGGTGGTGGCCCCGCTCGGGGCGCTGGCCCTGCGCGGGCGCTGGCACCTGCTGCGGCGCAGCGCCGGGCTCGTCGTCCTGTACGGGGTGCTGGCCGTCGCCACGGCCCAGCTCTGCTTCTTCTTCGCCGTCACCCACATGCAGGTGGGGCCAGCACTGCTCATCGAGTACACCGCACCCGCCGCCGTGGTGGTGTGGCTGTGGTTGCGCCAGGGCCAGCGACCCGGCCCGGTGACGCTCGCCGGGGCGGCGCTGGCCGCGCTCGGGCTGGTCCTGGTGCTCGACCTGCTCTCCGGCACGCAGGTCAGCGTGGCCGGGGTGGCGTGGGCGCTGGGCGCGATGGTCGGGGCCGCGGGCTACTTCCTCATCTCCGCCGACGAGCGCAACGGGCTGCCCCCGATGGCGCTGGCCGGGGGCGGTCTCGTCGCCGGGACCGTGGTCCTGGGTCTCGCGGGACTGGTCGGGGTGCTGCCCATGACCGCGTCGACCCGTCCGGCGCTGTACCGGGGCACGGCCGTCGCGTGGTGGGTGCCCCTCGCCGCGCTCGGGGTGGTCACCGCGGCGATCGCCTACACCACGGGCATCGCGGCGGGACGGCGGCTGGGCTCGCGGCTGGCGTCGTTCGTCGCGCTCTCGGAGGTGCTGGCGGCCATCGTGTTCGCGTGGCTGCTGCTCGGCGAGCTCCCGCGACCGGTGCAGCTGGCGGGCGGCGTCCTCGTCCTCGCCGGGGTGGTCGCGGTCAAGATCGGCGAGCGCACCACGGTGCGGCTGGAGCCGACCCCGGCCTGAGCCGGGCGGCGCGGTTCACGAGGTGGCGGCCACCACCGCCCGGTAGCGGACGAACGCCGGCAGGACCACGGCGGCCAGCGCGACGCCCACGACGACGACCACACCGCCCCCGGCCGCCGCCGCGGTGGTGCCGACGACCGCCGCCGCCGCCCCGTGGGTCACGTCGCCCAGGCGCGGACCCCCCGCCACCACCACGGTGAACACGCCCTGCAGGCGCCCGCGCACCTCGTCGCCGGCCGCCTGGATGAGGATCGTGGAGCGGTACACCGAGGAGACGGTATCGGCCGCGCCGCCCAGGGCCAGGAAGACCACCGCGAGCCACAGCACCCCGGCCCCGGCCGCGAGCCCGAAGCCGATCATGCACACCCCCCACAGGCCGATGGCCACGATGACGGCCACCCCCTGCCGGCGCACGCCGGGCAGCTTCCCGGAGAACACCCCACCGGCCAGCGCCCCGATCGCGATGCCCGCGAACAGCAGCCCCAGGGCCGCGCCACCCTCGGCGGAGCCGCCGAAGCTGCGTGCGGCCATCTCGGGGAACAGCGCCCTCGGCATGCCCGCGACCATCGCGATGATGTCGACGACGAACGAGGCCAGCAGCACCTTGTTCACGGCGAGGACGCGGAACCCGTCCGCCACCTCGGCGAGCCCGGCCCGTCGCCCGGCCACGAACGGCGGCAGCGCGGGCAGGCGCAGCACCGCCCACAGCGTGGCCAGCAGGAGCACGGAGTCGACCAGGTACAGCGTCGCGAGGCTGGTGAACGCGAGCGCCACCCCGGCGAGCACGGGCCCGGCGATCGCCCCGAGCTGGAACACGGTCATGTTCAGCGCGTTGGCTGCGGCCACCTGCTCCAGCGGCAGCAGCCGCGGGATGATCGCGCTGCGGGTGGGCTGGTTGATGCCGAAGAACGCCGTCTGCACCGCCAGCAGCGCGAGCACCAGCCACACGCTGTCCACCCCCGCGGCGGCCTGCACCCAGAACGCCACCGACGTCACCCCGATGCCCGTGGTGGAGATGAGCAGCAGGGTGCGGCGGTCCACCGCGTCGGCCAGCGCCCCGCCCCACAGGCCGAACACGACCAGCGGCACCAGCGCGAACGCCCCCGTCAGGCCGACGTAGGCCGAGGACCGGGTCAGCGCGTACACCTGCAGCGGGACGGCGACGACGGTGAGCTGGGCGCCGACCACGGTGACGATCCCGGCCACCCAGAGTCGTCGGTAGGCGGGGGTGCGCAGGGGCGTGGTGTCGGCGAGCACGCCGCGCACGCGTCCGAGAAGGGTGCTCACCGCAACTATCTTGTGCCCCCGGCAGCGGTGCGGCCGACCCGGGGTGGGATCAGGGTTGCAGCCGCTCCAGCACCCAGGCGCGGGTGGCCTGGTGGAAGCGGAAGCGCAGCCGGTCGTGCATCCGGTTGTCCCGGCCCTGCCAGAACTCGACCGACTGCGGCCGGATCCGGGTGCCCCCCCAGTGGGCCGGCACCGGGATGGCCTCGACGTCGGCGTAGCGCCGGGTGGTCTGCTCCAGTGCGTCGTCCAGGGCCTGCCGCGAGGTGACGGCGGCCGACTGCACCGACGCCCAGGCGCCGAGCTGCGAGCCCCGCGGGCGGGTGGCCCAGTAGGCCGCCGTCTCCTCGCCGGTGGTGCGCTCGGTGGCGCCGCGCAGCTGCACCTGCCGCTGCTGGGACACCCACGGGAAGGTGACGCTGGCGTACCGGGTGTCGCGCAGGTCGTGGCCCTTGGCCGAGGTGTGGTTGGAGTAGAAGACCAGACCGCGCTCGTCGAGGTCCTTGGCCAGCACGGTGCGGCTGGACGCGCGGCCGGCGGTGTCCGCGGTGGCCAGGACCATCGCGTTGGGCTCGGCGACCCCGGCGGCGGCCGCCTCGGTGAGCCAGCGGGCCAGCTGCTCGTGCCAGGTGGGCGCCAGGGTCTCCTCGTCGAGGGTCCCCGCGGTGTAGCTCTCCCGCATGTGCGCCAGGTCCACCGAGGTGCGATCCCGCTCCGCCGTCACCGGCCCGACGGTACCCCGGCCGTCGCCCGCGCCGCCCGGGCCGGAGGGCACGTTGCACCCGCACGTGCGGTGCGGGCAGGCTGGGGTCCGATTCGCGCAGGGCGGCGCGGCACAGGACACCGGCTGCGCCCCGTCGTCGCGTGCGCGCAGCCGTGCGGACACCCCGCACACGGACGAGGAGGACCTGCACACCGATGGCACCCAAGGCTGAGGTACCGGCGGACTTCGTGTCCGGCCTCGAGGGCGTGCTCGCCTTCACCACGGAGATCGCCGAGCCGGACAAGGACGGCGGGGCGCTGCGCTACCGCGGCGTCAACATCGAGGACCTCGTCGGCAACGGGGTGACCTTCGGCAACGTGTGGGCGCTGCTGGTCGACGGGAAGTTCGGTCCCGGCCTGCCGCCCGCCGAGCCCTTCCCGCTGCCCATCCACACCGGCGACGTCCGCGTCGACGTGCAGGCCGGCCTCGCCATGCTCGCCCCCATCTGGGGCTACCAGCCGCTGCTGGACATCGACGAGCCCACCGCGCGCGAGCAGCTCGCCCGCGCCTCGGTGATGGCCCTGTCCTACGTCGCCCAGTCCGCCCGCGGCATCCACCAGCCCGCCGTGCCGCAGGGACGCATCGACGAGTGCAGCTCGATCACCGAGCGGTTCATGACCCGCTGGCAGGGCGAGCCCGACCCGAAGCACGTCGAGGCCATCGACGCCTACTGGGTGTCCGCCGCCGAGCACGGCATGAACGCCTCCACGTTCACCGCACGGGTCATCGCCTCCACCGGTGCCGACGTGGCCGCCGCCATGTCCGGCGCGATCGGCGCCATGAGCGGACCGCTGCACGGCGGGGCGCCGGCCCGGGTGCTGCCGATGATTGCCGAGACCGAGCAGACCGGCGACCCCGCCGGGCTGGTCAAGGGCATGCTCGACCGCAAGGAGAAGCTCATGGGCTTCGGGCACCGGGTGTACCGGGCCGAGGACCCCCGCGCCCGCGTGCTCCGCGCGAAGTGCCGCGAGCTCGACGCCCCCCGCTACGAGGCCGCGGCCGCGCTGGAGCAGGCGGCGCTGGCCGAGCTGCGCGAGCGCCGTCCCGACCGACCCATCGAGACGAACGTGGAGTTCTGGGCGGCCGTCGTCCTGGACTTCGCGCAGGTTCCCGCGCACATGATGCCGGCGATGTTCACCTCCGGGCGCACCGCCGGCTGGGCCGCGCACATCCTGGAGCAGAAGCGACTGGGCAAGCTGGTGCGTCCCGCCGCGCTCTACGTCGGCCCCGAGCCGCGCGACGCGTCGTCGGTCGAGGGCTGGGACCAGATCAGCCACGCCTGAGCACGGCCGGGAGGGGAGGGTGCGGCAGGATGGTCGAGGTGACCACTCCCGCCATCACCCTCCCCGACCACATCACGCCGGCCGACGGACGCTTCGGCTGCGGACCGTCGAAGGTCCGGCCCGAGCAGCTGGCCGCGCTCGCGGCCGCGGGCACCTCCGTCCTGGGCACCAGCCACCGGCAGAAGCCGGTCAAGGACGTGGTGGCCCGGGTGCGCGGCGGCCTGCGCGAGCTGTTCGCGCTGCCGGAGGGCTACGAGGTGGTGCTGGGCAACGGCGGCTCCACCGCGTTCTGGGACGCCGCGGCGCTGGGCCTGGTGCGCGAGCGCTCGCTGCACCTCGTCAACGGTGAGTTCAGCTCCAAGTTTGCCTCCGTGGCGAAGGGCGCGCCGTTCCTGGCCGACCCGATCGTCGTGCAGGCCGAGCCGGGCACCGCCGCCGAGCCGGTCGGCGACCCCTCGGTCGACCTCATCGGCTGGGCCCACAACGAGACCTCGACCGGCGTGATGACCCCGGTGGTGCGCCCGGCGGGCTCCGACGGTGCCCTGGTCGCGATCGACGCGACCTCCGGCGCCGGCGGGCTGCCCGTCGACGTCCGCGACACCGACGTCTACTACTTCGCCCCGCAGAAGTGCTTCGCCTCCGACGGCGGGCTCTGGGTGGCGCTGATGAGCCCGGACGCGCTGGAGCGGGTCGCCGAGATCGGCGCGAGCGACCGGTG
This sequence comes from Mycobacteriales bacterium, assembly GCA_038234335.1. Classification (GTDB taxonomy): domain Bacteria; phylum Actinomycetota; class Actinomycetes; order Mycobacteriales; family Mycobacteriaceae; genus Rhodococcus_D. Next base: position 139,958 of record JBBSUN010000001.1, on the reverse strand, counting down.
GATCCCCGAGTTCCTGTCGCTGACCACGGCGGTGGACAACTCGACGAAGGACCAGACCTACAACACCCCGGCCGTGGCCACCCTGGTCATGTTCGCCGAGCAGCTGGACTGGATGAACGCCCAGGGTGGGCTCGACTGGTGCGTCTCGCGCACCACCGACTCCTCCTCGCGGCTGTACTCCTGGGCGGCGGCCAGCGAGTACGCGACCCCGTTCGTCGCCGACCCCGCGCACCGCAGCCTCGTCGTCGGGACCATCGACCTCGACGAGTCGATCGACGCCGCCCTGGTCGCGAAGACGCTGCGCGCCAACGGGATCGTCGACACCGAGCCGTACCGCAAGCTCGGCCGCAACCAGCTGCGGATCGGCATGTTCCCGGCCATCGACCCCGAGGACGTCTCCGCCCTGACCGCGTGCATCGACCACGTGGTGGGCGCGCTGGCCTGAGCCCCGCGTGTCCGGCCCCACGACCGCCCCGGGTGAATTACAGTCGTGTCATCCAGCTCGGGGTCGACCGCCCGGGGCACACCGGGAGGCAGTCGTGCGTGAGCTTCGAGTCATCGGTCTCGACGACGACGGCAGGTTCGTCGTCTGCGAGGACGTCGAGCACGAGCAGACCTTCCGGGTGCCGGCCGACGAGCACCTGTGGGCGGCCGCTCGGGGCGACCTGACCCGGCTCGGCCAGATCGAGATCGCGATCGAGGCGCAGCTGCGACCCCGGGAGATCCAGGCCCGCATCCGGGCCGGGGCCACCATCGAGCAGGTCGCCGCGGCCGCCGGGCTCAGCGAGCAGAAGGTGGAGCGCTACGCCTACCCCGTGCTGCTGGAGCGCTCCCGGGCCGCCGAGATCGCGCAGGGCGCGCACCCCGTGCTGGCCGACGGCCCCGCCGTGGGCACTCTGCTGCACACCGTCGCCAACGCCTTCACCCTGCGCGGGCAGGACCTGACCGGTGCGCAGTGGGACGCCTGGCGTGGCGAGGACGGTCGCTGGGTGGTGCAGCTGCTGTGGCGGACCGGCCGCAGCGACAACCGCGCGCACTGGCGCTTCCAGCCGGGTGCGCACGGCGGGACCGCGGTGGCCCTGGACGACGCGGCCGCCGAGCTGCTCGACCCGAGCACCACCCGCCCGCTGCGGCCCATCAGCTCGGAGCCGGTCGCCCGGAACCTGACCGCGGCGCCGGTGTCGGCCGTCCCGGAGGAGGCCGTGCTGGTCCAGGAGCCGGTGCTGGTCCAGGAGCCGGTGCTCGACGAGGCCGAGCCCACGGAGGAAGCCCCGGGCGAGACCCCGGTTGCCGCCGCCGCGGAACGTCCCTCCGCCAAGTCCCCCCGCAACCGTCCGAGCATGCCGTCCTGGGAGGACGTGCTGCTCGGCGTGCGCAGCCAGCGGGGCTGAGCGCCCGCTCCCGACACCACCCCGCGGGAAAATCGGGAGCACGTGTCGGTCCAGGTGGTTAGCCTGCACAACAGCATGAGCACCACCGACGCACCCCCGCCCCGTTCGGCCCTCGCCTCCCTCCGACGCCTGGGTCCGTACGTGCACACCGTCCGCCGCCCGGTGCTGCTCTCCGGCCTGGCTGCGCTCGGCGCCTCCGGGGCCGGGCTGGTCATCCCGCTCATCACCCAGCACGTCGTCGACACGATCGCCGCCGGGCGGGGCCTGCGCGCCCTGCTGCCCCCCCCTCGCCCTGGCCCTGCTCGTCGGGCTGGGCGAGGCCGGACTCATCTGGGTGCGGCGACGCATCATCGCCCGACCCACCGCGACGCTCGAGAAGCGCATGCGCGACGACCTGTACGAGCACCTGCAGCGGCTGCCCGTCGCCTTCCACGACCGCTGGCAGGGCGGCCAGCTGCTCTCCCGCGCCGTCTCCGACCTCACGACGATCCGGCTCTTCGTGGCGTTCGGCGCGATCTTCCTGCTGGTGAACGGCGCCACCGTGGGCATCGGCTCGGTGATCCTCGTGGTCCTGTGGCCGCCGTTCGGCCTCGTCGCACTCGGCCTGGTGGTGCCCATGATCGTGCTCTCCACGATCTTCGAGGGCCGGTACAAGGGCGTGGCCCGGCTCTCCCAGGACCAGGTGGGTGACCTCGCCACCCGGGTCGAGGAGTCGGTGCTCGGGGTGCGGGTGCTGAAGGCGTTCGGTCGGGGGCCCCGCTTCGCCGAGCGCTTCGCCGTCGAGTCCCGGGGCCTGTGGCGCACCGAGATGCGCAAGGTCCGCATCCTCGCCGTGCTGTGGGCGGCGATCATCGCCCTGCCCGAGATCGCCATCGGGGCGACCCTGCTGCTCGGCGGGTACGGCGTGGCCCAGGGCAGCCTCAGCCTGGGTGCGCTGGTCGCCGCGGTCACCACCGTGGTCTACCTGCAGTGGCCCATCGACTCCGTGGGCTGGCTGCTGGCCGAGGCCAACAAGGCGGCGTCGGCCACCCACCGCTACTGGGAGGTGCGCGACACCCCGAGCACCGTCGTCCCGCCCACCCACCCCCGGGTGCTGGACGCCCCCGTCCGGGGCGCGCTCAGCCTGCGCGACGTTTGGTTCACCTACCCCGATGCGGACACCCCGGTGCTGCGCGGGGTCGACCTGGAGGTCGCACCCGGCGAGACCGTGGCCCTGGTGGGGCTGACCGGCAGCGGGAAGACCAGCCTCACCGCCCTGGTCCCCCGCCTGTTCGACGTGACGTCCGGCTCGGTGCGGCTCGACGGCGTCGACGTCCGCGAGCTCGCCACCGACGAGCTGCGCCGCCACGTGGCCACCGCCTTCGAGGACCCGGTGCTGTTCTCGGCGAGCGTGCGGGAGAACGTGGCGCTGGGCCCGGTGCCGGCCAGCGACGAGCAGGTGCGCGAGGCCCTCGCCGTGGCCCACTGCACCGAGTTCGTCGACGCGCTGCCCTGGGGCATCGAGACCCGGATCGGCGAGCAGGGGCTGAGCCTGTCCGGCGGGCAGCGCCAGCGCCTCGCCCTCGCCCGGGCCGTCCTGGGCCGCCCGGCGGTGCTGGTGCTCGACGATCCCCTCTCCGCCCTCGACGTGCACACCGAGGCCGAGGTGGAGCGCGCGCTGCAGCAGGTGCTGGTCGGGGTGACCTCGCTGGTCGTCGCGCACCGCCCCTCGACCGTCGCGCTGGCCGACCGGGTCGCGCTGCTGCAGGACGGGCGCATCACGGCGGTGGGCACCCACTCCGAGCTGCTGGCCACCTGCGCGGACTACCGGCACGTCATCAGCACCGAGCTGCAGGAGGCGCACCCGTGAGCACCGACGCGGAGACGGACCCGTCCGCGGCACCCCCGTCCACGCAGGGTTGGCGGGGTGTCGCCGGGGAGGACACCGAGGCGCAGGACCTCACCAGCTCGTCGTCCCTGGCGCTCGCCGCGCGCTCCCGGGCCCTGCTCGGCTCGCTGCTGCGCCCGCACCGGCGGTGGGCGTGGGTCGCGCTGCTCCTCGCGGTGGCCGAGAACCTGGCCACCCTGGCCGGGCCGCTGCTCATCGCCGGGGCCATCGACTCGGGCGTGCCCGACGCGATCGGCGGCGACTACGCCACCCTGGTCCGGATCGGCGCGGTCTACGTGGCGGCGGGGCTCGCCTCGGCCGGACTGCGGGCGCTGTTCCTGCTGCTCTCGGGCCGGATCAGCCAGGACGTCCTGCTCGAGCTGCGGACCCGGGTCTTCACCCACGTGCAGCGGCTCTCGGTCAGCTTCCACGAGCGCTACACCTCCGGAAAGGTCATCTCCCGGCTCACCAGCGACCTCGACGCGCTCGACGAGCTGCTCGCCCAGGGCCTGGACGAGCTGCTGTTCTCGGTGCTCTCGCTGGTCACCGTGACCGTGGTGCTGCTCTCCCTGGACGTGCCGCTGGCCCTGGTCGTGCTGGCCGGGTTCGTGCCGATCCTCGGGCTGACCCGGTGGTACCGGGCGGCCTCCACCGACACCTACCGCACCAACCGCAAGGCCGTCGCCGAGGTGGTGGTCGCGTTCGTGGAGAGCATGAACGGCATCCGGGCGGTGCAGGCCTACCGCCGCGAGCGCCGCAACGCCGCGATCATGGACGAGGTCGGCGGTCGCTACCGCGACTCCAACGCCACCGCGGCCGGGCTGCTGGCGGGCTACACCGGCGGGCTGCGCCTGGTCGGCAACGTGTCGCTGGTGCTCGTCCTCGGCTACGGCGCGCACCGGATCGGCACGGGCGCCCTGCAGATCGGCGTGCTCACCGCCTTCGTGCTCTACCTGCGCCGCGTGTACGGCCCCCTCGACCAGCTGGCGATGTTCCTGAACTCCTACCAGTCCGCCTCCGCCGCGCTGGAGAAGGTGTCCGGGGTGCTGGAGGAGCCGCTGGAGGTCGACGAGGTGGCGCACCCCGTGCCGCTCGGCGCGCACCCCGCGGGCGAGCTGCGCTTCTCCGGCGTCGAGTTCGCCTACTCCTCCGCGCCCACGCGCACCGTCCTGCACCACCTCGACCTGCACGTGCCCCCCGGGCAGGTGGTGGCGGTCGTCGGCGAGACCGGGGCCGGCAAGTCGACCGTCGCCAAGCTCCTCGCGCGCTTCTACGACCCGACCGTCGGCACCGTCACCCTCGACGGGGTCGACCTGCGCGAGCTCTCCGACGCCGACCTGCGGCGCGCGGTGGTGCTGGTGACCCAGGAGTCGTTCCTGTTCGGTGGGTCGGTGGCCGACAACGTCGCCCTGGGCAGCCCGACCGCCACCCGCGCCCAGGTCGAGGCGGCCATCGAGGCGGTCGGGGCGACCGCGCTCGTCGCGGGTCTGCCCGACGGGCTGGACACCGACGTCCGCAAGCGCGGTGGGCGCCTCTCGGCCGGGCAGCGCCAGCTCGTCGCCTTCGCCCGCGCGTTCCTCGCCGACCCGGCCGTGCTGCTGCTCGACGAGGCCACCTCGAGCATGGACGTGCCCGGGGAGCGCGCAGTCCAGGCGGCGCTGGAGACCGTCCTGCAGGACCGGACGGCCGTGATCATCGCCCACCGCCTGTCCACCGTGCTCATCGCCGACCGGGTCCTCGTCGTCGACGGTGGCCGGGTCGTGGAGGACGGCACCCCCGCCGAGCTCGTCGCCGCCGGCGGCGCGTTCGCGGCGCTGCACGCGCAGTGGGAGGACTCCCTCACCTGACCCCCCTTCGCGCAGCGACGCCCCGAGATGGTCGAGCTGGAGCAGGGACGCAGCGCCCGAGATCACGCGCTTCGACGCCGAGCTGTCCTCGATGTTCGCGGGGAAGCCCGCCCCCCTGTCCTCGGTGCTCCTCCCTGCGGAGCCCTCGTCCTCCTCGCGGATCGAGCCCGTCACTGCGGGTGCGGGCGCTCTCCCGCTCGCTGAGATCGGATTGGGGAAGCGGGGAAGCAGCGCGAGCCTGGTGCCTGCCGACGTCGACGCGACGAACCGCGCGCCCGACCTGTCCGCGAGGGTCACGCCGACGGCCATCCTGGGCATCCACGGAGCGCTGGTGCGGGGACAGGATCATGGCGATCCCGGCGTGTTCCGAGACCAGCAGGTTTGGATCGGCGGGAAGGGGAGCTCGCCGCACGGCGCACTCCTCATTCCGCCACGCCACACGCACGTTCTCTCCTCGATCAGGGACCTGTCCGCGTTCACCGCACGAACCGATGCCTCCCTCGTGACCCGGGTTGCGGTGGCGCCCGCCCAGGGAGCGCACGAGGGTCAGGCGATGGCGCTCAGCACCAGCCAGATCCCGACCAGCACCACGCCGACGGCGAAGCCGAGCGACACCCAGCGCCAGACCGGCCGCTCCCGGGCCAGCCACGCCGACGGGGCCAGCCCACCGACCACGACGAGGAGCACGACGACGGCGAGCAGCGCGTTCAGCTGTGCCACCCCCGCGGTGAGGGCGAGCAGGGCGACGACGACGAGCAGCGCGGTGAACCCGGCCAGCGGCACCCCCGTCACCCACGGGGTCGGCTCCGCGGGCACGGGCCCGGGAGGGTCGAAGGCATCCACGTCGGCGCCGTCGAGGACCAGCACGGTCTCCCCCCGCTGCGCCGCCAGTGCCCGCGCGAGCTGCCGGGCCCGCGCCACCACCCGGGCGCGCCCCTCCCCCTCGATGTCGCCGACCGCTCGGCTCTCGGTCTCCCAGTCCACGAGTTCCTGGTCCGGCACCGCCACCCCGTCCACCCCGCCGCCGACGTGGAGCCGGACGGTCACCGAGCCCGCTCGTAGAACGCCATCGCGGCGGCGGTGGACACGTTGAGCGAGTCGGTGCCAGGAGCCATCGGGATGCGTGCACGCACGTCGGTGGCGCGCATGGCGTGCTCGGTGAGCCCGGGTCCCTCCGCGCCCAGCAGCACCGCCACCTTCTCCCCGGTCACCGCCTGCGAGAGCGGCACCGCGTCGGGCGACGGGGTGAGCGCGATGGTCTGCCAGCCGTTGGCGCGCAGCGCGTCGAGCCCCCGAGGCCACACCGGCACGGTCGCGAACGGCACCCGCAGCACGTGGCCCATGCTGACCCGGACGGCGCGGCGGTAGAGCGGGTCAGCACAGCGGGCGCCGAACAGCACGCCGTCGACCCCGAGCCCGGCGGCGTTGCGGAACATCGACCCCAGGTTCTCCGGATCGTTCACCCCCTCCAGGATCGCCAGGGTCCGCGCACCCGCCACCACCTCGGCGACCTCCCGCGCCGGGGCCCGGTCGGCCGCACCCAGCACGCCGCGGTTGAGGTGGAAGCCGACGACGTCGTGCATCACCTGGGCGTCGAGCAGGTAGAACGGCACGTCGAGGTCGGCGATCTCCGGGGCCAGGGTGTCCAGGCGGGCCTGCACCCCGAGCAGCCCGCGCACCGGGAACCGGGAACCGAGCAGCCGCTGCACCACCAGCACGCCCTCGGCGATGACCAGCCCGCGGCCGCCGGGGAGGTCGGGGCGGCGGTCGGAGGAGTTGAGGTCGCGGAAGTCGTCGACGCGGGGGTCGGCCGGGTCGTCGATCTCGATCACGTGCACCACCGGACCATCATCCCTGCTCGTGTGGAACGGTGCATCCATGGGCACCGAGGTGGAGCGCACCGAGTTCACGCGATCCGACCGCGCCCGGTTCCGCGAGCAGGTCGACCGCGGCACCCGGGCGCTGGCCCGCATGCTCGCCGACGGCGGCTTCGAGGCCGGGGCGCCGCAGATCGGCCTGGAGGTGGAGCTGAACCTGGTCGCGGCGGACCAGGGGCCGGCGATGGCCAACGCCGAGGTGCTCGCCGCGCTGGAGGACCCCGACTTCCAGACCGAGCTCGGGCAGTTCAACATCGAGATCAACGTGGCGCCGCGGCCGCTGGCCGGGGACGAGCTGCTGGCCCTGGAGGACGACCTGCGGGCCTCGCTGAACGCGGCCGAGGAGCGGGCGGTGGGGCAGGACGCGCGCATCGTGATGGTCGGCATGCTGCCCACGCTGACCCACGAGCACTTCGCGCGGCAGTGGTTCTCGGCGAGCCCGCGCTACGACCTGCTCAACGAGCAGATCTTCGCCGCCCGGGGCGAGGACATCACCCTCGACGTGACGGGCGCGTCGATGCCCGGCTCCGAGCGCCCGGAGCGGCTGCAGCTGGTGGCGGAGACGATCCTGCCGGAGGCGGCGTGCACCTCGGTGCAGCTGCACCTGCAGGTGGCCCCCGAGGAGTTCGCCGCCCACTGGAACGCGGCGCAGTGCCTGACGGGGGTGCAGGCCGCGCTCGCCGCGAACTCCCCGTTCCTGGCGGGCACCGCGCTGTGGCACGAGAGCCGGGTGCCGCTGTTCGAGCAGGCCACCGACACCCGCCCACCCGAGCTGGTGAACCAGGGGGTGCGCCCGCGGGTGTGGTTCGGCGAGCGGTGGATCACCAGCATCTTCGACCTGTTCGAGGAGAACTCCCGCTTCTTCCCCGCCCTGCTGCCGGTGTGCAGCGACGAGGACCCGCTGGCCGTGCTCGCCGCCGGCGGTACCCCGGAGCTGGCCGAGCTGAAGATGCACAACGGGACCGTGTACCGCTGGAACCGGCCGATCTACGACACCGTCGACGGCACCCCGCACCTGCGCATCGAGAACCGGGTGCTGCCCGCCGGGCCGACGGTGCTGGACACCCTGGCCAACGCCGCCTTCTACTACGGCGCGCTGCGGGCCCTGGTCGACGACGAGCGCCCGGTGTGGACGCAGATGAGCTTCGACGCCGCGGAGGAGAACCTGCACGCCGGCGCGCGCGACGGCTTCGACGCGCAGCTGTACTGGCCCGAGCTGGGCTGGGTGCGCCCCGACGAGCTGGTGCTGCGACGGCTGCTGCCGGCCGCCCACGCGGGGCTGCGCGCGCTGGGGGTGTCCGACGCCGCCCGGGAGCGCTACCTGGGCGTCATCGAGGGCCGCTGCCTGGCCCGGCGCAGCGGCTCGGTGTGGCAGCGGGAGGCCGTGGCCGCGCTGGAGATCGAGGGCCACGACCGCGCGGGTGCGCTCGCCACGATGCTGGCCCGGTACACCGAGCTGATGCACGGCAACACCCCCGTCCACACGTGGCCGGTGGTCGCCGGGACCGTCCCCGGGTGATGTCCCGGCCGGTGTGGCCCACCTCCCGGATCGCCGAGCTGGACCGGCGGATCCCGCGCCAGCGCGGCGCGCTCGGGCTCGACGCCGGCACCGTCGTCGGGGTCACCGCAGCGAGGGGCTTGCAGAGGACCGCGCCCGGGACCGCCGTGGGGGCGGACCCGCGGGGTCAAGGCGACCGGACCGGCGACCGACGATGAACCGGTGACCCGACCGTCGACGTGGCTGCACCGACGAAGCGTCGTCAGCGCCGCGACAGTCGCAGACGCCTCCACCGAGCTCCACGAGGATCGAGCGGTGCTCGAACTTCGGGGACGATCCGTCCGTGGGTGCGACGGCGTCGTGGCACTGGCCCACCGGATCGACGCCCTCGTCGACCGCGAGCGGGTGCGGAACTACTCGTTGATCATCCTCGCCTTCGGCGCCACGGCCCTCGTGGTCTCGGCCGCCGTCGCCCCCACCCTGGTGCTGACCGACTACCTGGCGCACTGGACGGGGGGCCGGGCACTGCTGGACGGTCACGGCGGGTCGCTCTACGACCCCGGTCTCCAGCGCGAGCTGCAGCGCCGCGCGGTGGGACCCACCGACGGGCTCGCATGGTTCGTCTCACCCCCGTTCGTCGCTGTGGTGTACGTGCCGCTGGCCGCCCTGCCGTTCGACCTGAGCGGGCTGGTCTGGACCGTGTTCTCGGTGGGCGCGCTGGCGCTCTCGGCGACGCTGTCGCGGCCGTTCGCACCGCCCTGGCTCCAGGCGCGCTGGCGGCTCGTCCTGCTGGTGGTCGCGGCGTCCGCGCCGGTCTTCCGCCTCCTCGGCGCCGGACAGGACAGCGCGCTGCTGCTCCTGATCTGGGTGGCCGGGACCAGGCTGCTCCTGGCACGCCGGGAGACCGCCGCCGGTGCCGTGCTGGCGCTGGGTTTGGTGAAACCGCAGATCGTCTTCCTGGTGCCGCTGGTGCTGCTGGTCCAGGGCCGGTGGAGAGCACTGGGTGCCTTCGTCGCCACCGGAATCGGTCTCACCGCACTCTCCGTGGCCGCCGTCGGAGCCACGGTCACCCGGACCTCCCTGCTGCTGCCCTTCGGCGACCAGTACCAGCAGGGTGTCCAGCTCGATCAGGCCTGGCAGATGCAGGGCGTCACCGCCCTGCTCACGACCCTGCTGCCCGGCACGTGGGCGAGCGTTGGCCAGCTATTGGGTTCCGTCCTGGCCGCCGCCCTGGTGCTCACGCTGCTCGTGCGGGTCGCCCGGCACCGCCGGGACCGCCCGCCCGACCCGCAGCTCTGGGCGCTGGTCGCCGTCGTGACGGTGCTAGCCTCGCCGCACGTCCTGGACTACGACCTGGTCGTCCTGTTCCCCGCGGTGCTCGTCGCTCTTGCCCACCGTGGGGACGTGGTCACCCGCCTCGCCCTTCTCGCCCTGTTCGTGATCACCTGGACGATTCCGATCCGTCATGGCCTCGCCACGCTCGTGCCGTGGCCCCTGTCGGCGCTGGGCGCCGCCTGGAGCGCAGTGCCCCTGGTGTTTCTCGCCTGGGAGTTGTCCGGTACGGGCCCCGGCACCGAACCGAAGGGCTCAGGGAGCCCCTCCGAACCGCACCCCCGGCCCGAGCCGCGGCAGCGGTGCTGAACCCCTGGTGGGTGGTGGGAGCCGTCCTGGGCGGCGCCGCACTGGGTCCGGCGCTGGCCGTGATCGCCGAGGCGGTACCCGCGGGGCGCCCCATTCTGAGCAGCCGCCCCTCCCCTCGCCTCGCGGTCGTCCTCGCCGCGGTGACCGCCGGCCTCTGGGCGCTGATCGCCCTGCACGTCGGGGTTCGGTGGATCCTGCCAGCACAGCTGTGGCTCGCGGCCCTCGCCGTCGTCCTCGTCGTGACCGACGTACGGCACCGGCGGCTGCCGAACGTCCTGCTGCTCGTGGGCGGGGGTGGCGTCGTGGTGCTGCTGCTCCTCGCTGCCCTGCTGGATCACGACCCCGGCGCCCTGGTGGGCAGTCTGGTGGCCGCTGCAGCGCTGTTCGCCCTGTTCCTCGTGGCTGCGGTGGTGTCTCCGGCCGGGATGGGCATGGGTGACGTGAAGCTGGTCGCGGTGCTGGGCCTGGCCCTGGGGTACGCGGGACCAGCGCAGGTGCTGCTCGCCGTCCTGCTGGCGTTCCTCCTGCATGCGGTGCTCGCGGTGGCGCTGCTCGTGACCCGGCGGGCCGGACGGCGGACGGCCCTGCCCTTCGGACCAGCCTTACTGATCGGTTCCGCGTTGTCGCTCGGGTGGTTCGAACCGGTTCTCACCGGGTTGCTCTGAGTGACCTGAGCACGGACGAATTGATTCGCCCCCGGGTGCTCCAGCACGTCCACGGACACGTAGCGACACGTTCTCCGCACTGCTGCTGCCCATCTTCTGCACCGCAGGGCGGCGGACGTCACGTCCGTCGCCTGCCGCGTTTGCACTCCTCCGTGTACTTCACCCGCGCCGCCCCGGCGACGATGGTCATGGTGTTGCCGCCCACCGGGTCTCACGCCGAGGTCCGCGACCAAGGAGTCCCCATGACGAGTCTCTTCGCCCACCTGTTCGCCCTCGCCGTCGTCACCAAGGAGCGCCTGACCTCCGAGGACCGCGGCGCCACCGCCGTGGAGTACGGCCTGCTCGTCGGCCTCATCGCCGTCGTCATCATCGCGGCCGTGGTGCTGCTGGGCACCAAGCTCAGCGACCTCTTCACCAACGTCAACAGCAAGCTGGTCGTCCCCGCCTGACCCGCCCCCTCCTCCGGCGTTCGCCGCGGGCCCACCCCCGGGCCCGCGGCGATCCACCGTCCCACCCGTCCACCCACCCCCAGGAGAGAGCGATGGCCCGGCGCCTGTCCTCCGACCGCGGTGCCGTGGCCGTCGAGTTCGCCCTCATCTTCACCCTCGTCCTCGCGCCGATCCTGCTCGGCATCATCCAGTACGGCCGGGCCTACAACATCCAGAACACCGTATCGGCCGCGGCCCGAGAAGCCGTGCGCACGTACGCGATCAGCAACAGCGCGACCTCGGCCACCACGACCGCGACGAGCACCCTCACGGCGGCCAGCATCACCGGGGCCACGATCACCGTCACCGTCCTGAACTCCGCGGGCACCGCCGTCACCCCGGTGACCTGCACTGCGGGCAACAACGCCCAGGTAACGGTGTCGTACCCGTACGCGGCCATCTCCGCGTACTTCCCCAGCCTCACCATCACCGGAACCGGGGTCATGCGGTGCGGCGGATGAGCCGGTCGCGCCTCGCCGAGGACCACGGTGCCGTCGCCGTCATCGTCGCGCTGATGATGACGGTGCTGCTGGGCTTCGTCGCCGTCTCGGTGGACCTGGGCAGCCTGTACGCCGAGAAGCGCCAGCTGCAGAACGGCGCCGATGCTGCCGCGCTCGCCGTCGCACAGGAGACAGGGTGCAGCGCTGCGGCTGTGGCCCCTGGTTCCAGCACCGCCCAGACCCTCGCCACCGCCAACGACACCGGCGGCCCGGCGGTCGCCTCCACGCCGGTTTTTCAGACTGACCCGACGACGGGTCTGCCCACCGTCGCCGTCACCGTCCACGCAGTCGAGGCGGACGGGCAGCCAGGTCGGGCGAATCTCCTCGCCCCCGTTCTCGGGTCGCAGTTCACCCGTAGTGCCGTGGCGGCAACTGCCACGGCGACGTGCAGCAGCCACCCTGCCGCGGGGACCGCCGCCCTGCCACTCACCTTCCACCAGTGCAACTTCGTGGCACCAACAGCGTCGCAGGCGCCGATCATCATCGGGTACAACACCTCCTCGACCCGCTGCAACGGCGTCACCGGGAACGCCGCGCCGGGCAACTTTGGTTGGCTCGCCGGGGCCCAGGGCGGGGCCACGTGCCCGGCGACCATCGACCCCGCCCAGCCCATCGCCCCCGGCGACACCGGCATCAACATCCCAGAGCCCTGCAAGCCCACCTTGGCCGAGCTGCGCGGCGCCGTCGCCCTCATCCCGATGTACGACACGGTGACCGGCACCGGTAGCTCATCCAAGTTCCACATCGTCGGTTTCGCGGCCTTCAAGATCACCGGGTACCGCTTCTCCGGCAACCCGGAGTTCAACTGGCAGAACGACATTTCGGGCCAGCCGTCCTGCACCGGGTCCTGCCGCGCGATCATCGGCACCTTCGTCAACACCGTCGCGCTCGACCAGGCGACAGCCACACCGGTGGGCGTCAACTTCGGCGTCACCGTCGTCAGCCTGACCGGCTAGGAGCGAATCTCATGAGATCCCGGATGATCGCCGGCGCGGCGGCTGTCGTGCTGGCCGTGGTCGGCACGGTGCTGATCGTCGGCTACGCACGGGGGGCCGATGCTCGGGCAACCGCCGGCCAACAGCTGGTGCAGGTCCTCGTCGTGTCCGCGGTGGTGCCCCGTGGCACGCCAGCCGACCAGCTCGGCAACCTGGTCGCGGTCACCAGCGTCCCGGTCGACGTGGCCGTAACGGGGGCGGTGACCAAGCTCGACCAGATCACCGGGACCGTCGCCGACGTGGACCTGCAGCCAGGTGAGCAGCTCCTCAGCAGCCGGTTTGTTCGTCCTGACGCGCTGACGACCCAGGGTGGGACTCCTCTTCCCGCGGGTCTCGTCGCGGTGACCGTGCCGCTCGACCCCACCCGGGCGCTCGGCGGCGCTGTCGCCGCCGGCGATCGCGTGGGCGTGCTCGTCTCCTACGACCTTGACACCCAGCCCGCTCGCCAGACCCACCTCCAGCTCAACAGCCTGCTCGTCACGGCGGTGCAGGGCAGCGTCCTCACCAACTCCGTGCCCGCCACCGGCACAGCCCCCGCCAGCACCCCGGTCAGTGCCGCCGCGGCCACGCCGGTCCAGACCAACGGGTTGCTGGTCACCCTCGCCCTCCCGGCCGCTGATGCTGAGCAGCTGGTCTTCGGGGCGGAGTTCGGCAAGCTCTGGCTGGCGGAAGAACCCAAGGGGACGCCGTCGACCGGCACCCGCGTCGTGACGCCGGAGAAGGCTCTCACTCCCGAGAGGGGCACCCCGTGAACCAGATGGTCCTGGTCAGCAGCTCGTCCGAGGTGGAGGCCCACGTCCGCGCCACCATCGACGCATGGCCCGAGGTGGGGCTGACCGTGCTGCCCACGCCGCTGCCCCCGGATGCGGGCACGCTGCTGCGCGCGCTGGGGACCGAGCAGGCTCCGGACGTCGTCATCCTGGGCCCGGTGGACACGCCAGGATGTGTGCTGACCCTCGCCGCCGGGCTCGCCGAGCTCGCGCCGCACACGTCGGTGGTGCTCATCGGGGAGCTCGATGCCGAGGCGCTGCTCGAGGCGCTCCGTTCCGGGGTCCGGGACGTCTTGCCCCCTGGTGCCGATCTGGCCACGCTGCGCGCCGCCCTGGAACGAGCGGGAAGCTCGGCCTTGGCGCAGCGCTCCAGTGCCGGCCCGGTCCCGACGCGCCGCCGGACCGATGCCCCCCGCGCACGGGTGATCACCGTGGTGTCCCCCAAGGGAGGAGTCGGCAAGACGACGGTGTCGACGAACCTCGCGGTGGGGCTGGGCCAGTCCGAACCCGGATCGACGGTCATCGTCGACCTCGACGTCCAGTTCGGCGACGTGGCCTCGGCCATGCAGCTCAGCCCCGAGTCCTCGGTGCTGGACGCCGTGGGGAGCTCGGGGGCCGACTCCATGGTGCTCAAGACCTTCCTCACCCCCCACACGTCCGGGCTCTACGCCCTCTGCGCCCCCGAGCACCCCGCCGGGGCCGACCAGGTCAGCGGGGAGGACGTCACGGCCCTGCTGCAGAAGCTCTCCCGCCAGTTCCGCTACGTCGTGGTCGACACCTCGGCCGGGCTGACCGAGCACACGCTGGGCGCCCTCGAGCACACCACCGATCTGCTGCTGCTCTGCGGGATGGACGTCCCCAGCGTGCGGGCCATGCGCAAGGAGCTCGACATCCTCGACGAGCTGGGGCTCACCGGTCCCACCCGCAGCGTGCTGCTCAACTACGTGGACTCCCACAGCGGGCTGACGGTCAAGGACATCGAGGGGATGCTCGGCTGCACCGTCGACATCGAGCTCCCCCGCTCGCGCGAGGTCCCCCTTTCCACCAACCGGGGCGTGCCCCTGCTGGCCGCCGGGTCGCGGGACGCGGCCGCCAAGGAGCTCGCCAAGCTGGTCGCCCGCTACGCACCCCCGACGACCGAGCGCCCGCAGCGCCGGGTGCGCCACCTGCTCGGTGCCCGGTGACCCTCGCCGACCGTCTGGCCCGCGCCAGGAGTGACGCCGCCGGTACCGCCACGCCCGCCGTCGCCAGCACCCCCGTGACCGTCCCGCCGCCGGCCAGCCCGCCCGGGGAGTTCGTCCCCATCGGACGGGCGGCCCACCGCGCCGCGAAGGCGCCCGTGATCCCCGTCCAAGGGGCAGCCACCAGCGCGACGTCCGGCTCCCCGGCGGCCCCGTCGGCTGCGGGCCGCCGCACGGGACGTCCGCCGACCCCGAGCGCCCCGGCCTCCACCACGGCGCCGCCCGATGCCCTCGGCCGGCTCAAGGACCGCACCTCCAAGGCGCTCTACGAACGCATCGGCGCCCGGATGACCGACTCGGCGCTGAGCGAGGCCCAGCTGGCGGCCCTGGTGCGGGCCCAGCTCGGCGAGCTGGTGGACGCCCAGGACGCGCCCCTCACCGGGGACGAGCGGGAGCGTCTGCTCACCGAGCTCGGTGACGACGTGCTGGGCAACGGACCGCTGCAGCGCCTGCTCGACGACGACTCGGTCACGGAGATCATGGTCAACGGCAGCGACCGCATCTACGTCGAGAAGGGTGGGCGGCTCCAGCGCACCGACGTGTCCTTCAGCTCGGAGGAGCAGCTCCGCCGCGTCATCGAGCGCATCGTGTCCAAGGTCGGGCGGCGGATCGACGAGTCCTCGCCCCTGGTGGACGCGCGCCTGTCCGACGGCTCCCGGGTCAACGCCGTCATCCCCCCGCTCGCGGTGAGCGGCTCCACCCTGACCATCCGGAAGTTCGCCAAGGACCCGTTCAAGACCAAGGACCTCATCGCCTTCGGCACCCTCACCCCGGGGATGGCGGAGCTGCTCGACGCCTGTGTGTCCTCGCGGCTGAACATCATCGTCTCGGGGGGCACCGGCACCGGCAAGACCACGCTGCTCAACGTGCTCAGCAGCTTCATCCCCGACGACGAGCGCATCGTCACCATCGAGGACTCCGTGGAGCTGCAGCTGCAGCAGGACCACGTGGTGCGCCTGGAGTCACGGCCACCGAACGTCGAGGGCCGTGGGGAGGTCACCATCCGCGATCTGGTGCGCAACGCGCTGCGCATGCGGCCGGACCGCATCGTGGTCGGCGAGTGCCGCGGGGGCGAGAGCCTGGACATGCTGCAGGCCATGAACACCGGCCACGACGGGTCGCTGTCCACGGTGCACGCGAACTCCCCGCGTGACGCGATCGCCCGGCTCGAGACGCTCGTGCTCATGGCGGGGATGGACCTGCCGCTGCGCGCCATCCGGGAGCAGATCGCCTCGGCGGTGGACGTCGTGGTGCAGCTGACCCGGCTGCGGGACGGTACCCGCCGGGTCACCCACGTCACGGAGGTCCAAGGCATGGAGGGCGATGTCGTGACGCTGCAGGACGCCTTCGTCTTCGACTACGCCGCCGGGGTCGACGCGAACGGCCGGTTCCTCGGCACGCCGGTGCCCACCGGGGTCCGACCGCGGTTCGCGGACAAGTTCCGCGACATGGGGATCACCGTCTCGCCGCTCGTCTTCGGCGGCGAGCTCCCCGCGAACTACCGGCGGTGAGCGGCGTGCTCGCCGTCGGCCTGCTCGCGGTGTACTCCGCGGCGGGAATCCTGGTGTGGTTCGTCGTCGCGCCGGCCACCGGTAGGGTTCCCGCCAGCCGCCGGACGTTGCCCGGCCAGATCACCGAGTCGACGCTCACCGGGGCCACCGCCCGCGTCTCGACCGCCCTCGAGGGGGTGGTTCGTCGGCGGGGCCGGGCCAGGCAGATGAGCGAGGCGCTGGGCGCCGCCGGCCTCACGGTGGGTCCGGGCCAGTACCTCGTGCTCGTGCTGGGGGGCACCCTGGGGGCTGCGGCCGCCGGCGTGGTGCTCGGGGGGCTCCCGATCGCCCTCCTGCTCGCCGTGGTCGCCCTGGTGCTGGGGTGGCGTGCGCTGCCGTTCCTCGCCGGGCGCCGGCACGCGAAGTTCGCCGACCAGCTGGACGGTGCGCTGCAGCTCATCGCTTCGAGCCTCCGCGCCGGTCACAGCCTCATGCGTGCGCTCGACGCGGTGGCCCGGGAGGCCGAGTCCCCCATGGCCGAGGAGTTCTCCCGGGTGGTGAACGAGACCAAGGTGGGCCGAGACGTCGGACGGACGATCGACGAGGCAGCGTCGCGCAACGCCAGCGTGGACCTGCACTGGGTAGCGCAGGCCATCACCATCCACCGCGAGGTGGGCGGCAACCTCGCCGACGTGCTGGACGGGGTCAGCGCCACCATCCGCGAGCGCACCCAGATCCGGCGCCAGGTGAAGGCGCTCGCGGCGGAGGGCAAGCTCTCCGCCTACGTGCTGATGGCCCTGCCCATCGGCATCTTCGGCTTCCTGCTCGTGACCAACCCGTCCTACATGGGCCAGCTCCTCCAGTCCGGTCTGGGCATCGCGATGCTCGCGGTGGCTGTTCTCCTGCTGTGCGTGGGCGGGTTCTGGCTCAGCCGCGTCGTCAAGATCAAGTTCTAGGGAGCCGCCGTGCCGATCACCGTGCTCGTGGCCGCCGTGTGCGTCGCCACCGCCCTCCCCCTGCTCGGCTGGTCGCTCGTCGGCGGTGGAGGACGGAGCGTGCCGGCGGTGCGCGAGAACCTCGTGCGCGGCATGGAGCTGCCGGGTGACGAGAACACCCCGGTGGCGGCCCCGGCCGGTTCGGCCTCGCTGGCGGGCCTGCTCAGCACGCGGCGCACGGTGCTGCGGCTGGAGCGCCTGCTGAGCCGGGCTGGTCGCCCTCCTGCCTGGCCGCTCGCGAGACTGCTCTCGGCGAAGCTCGTGCTCGGCGCGGCGGGCGGTACCGTCGCCCTGCTGTGGGTGCTCTCCAGCCCCAGCGCCACCCACGTCCTCCTGGGCGGCGGCTTCGCCCTCGTGGTGTGGGCGGTGCCCGATCTGCTGCTGCACAGCCGCGGCCAGGAGCGGCGGGCGTCGATCACCCTGGAGCTCCCGGACACCCTCGACCAGATGATGATCGCCGTGCAGGCCGGGCTCGGGTTCGAGGCGGCCATGGCCCGGGTCGGGGCGAACGGGTCCGGCCCCCTGGCCGAGGAGCTGACCCGTACCCTCCAGGACATCCGCGTGGGTCAGCCGCGCCGGGTGGCCTACCAGGCCCTGGCGGACCGGACCACAGCGCCCGACCTTCGCGCCTTCATCCGCGCCGTCGTGCAGGCCGACGAGTACGGGGTGTCCGTCTCCCAGGTGCTCAAGGTGCAGGCGGCGGAGATGCGGCTCAAGCGCCGGATGCGCGCCGAGGAGAAGGCGATGCAGATCCCGGTGAAGGTGATCTTCCCCCTCATGCTGTGCATCCTGCCCACGCTGTTCATCGTCCTGCTCGGCCCCGCCGCGCTGCAGGCCATGCGCGCGTTCTCCCAGTGAGCGCCGCAGGACACTCAGCGCCACGGGCCGCTCAGCGCAGCGGCCGCGACTGCTCCACCACCGACGCGGCCGCCGGCGCGACGACGAGCACGGGTGGGTGGACCCCGGGCGCGCGGTCCAGGCGGAGCCGCAGGCCCTCGTGCCGGACCAGGTGCAGCGCAGGGTGAGCACCAGCCAGTCCTGGGCGACCCGCTGCATCCCGGTCCCCACGAGCGGGAGGACCTGGCCCGGGGCCCGGAGCCGGTTGGTTGCGGGTGTGCAGCGTGGAGAGCGCCGAGACCTGCGTCAGCGTGACCCGGGCGTCCGTCCGCTGCCCGCGCAGGCGCGGTTCAGCCGCAGCACGGCCAGCCGGAGGTCGCTCGCCAGCTGCTTGTCATCCACGTGGACGACGCAACTCACCCGGACACGCGGTGGTGGAAGGTACGAGCTCCGCGGTCGGGAAGGCCGGCCCCCGACCGGTCATCGCCCTCGGCACCGCCGCGTGGCTGGTGGCGACCGTCGTCGTCGTGGCGCCGGCCGGTCTGGGCGGCGGCGACGTGGAGCTGGTGGGGGTGCTCGGACTCCCGCTGGGCCTGGCCGGGGCGGGGGCGGTGATGGTGGTGGTCGCGGTGGTGCTGGGCCCGGCGCTGCTGGTGGGCGCGGCGGCCGCGCTGGGCTGGTTCAGCCCGCTGCTCGGGTGAGCGTCGGCTCGGTCGCGAGCGTGCGACGCACGACGATCTCGGGCAGCCGGCGCCCGGCCGAGCGGTCCAGCCGGACCCGCAGCCCCTCGTGCCGCACCAGGTACAGCGCGCACCCCAGCCCGGCGAGCAGGGAGACCACCCCACCGAACACGATGGGCGCCCGGCCCCCGAAGGCGTTGGCCAGCCAGCCCAGCAGCGGCGCACCCACCGGGGTGCCCCCGAGCGTGCAGAGCATGAACACGCCCATCACCCGGCCCCGCACCTCCGCGGGCACCGCCAGCTGCACGGTGCTCATCGCCGTCGTGGTGAAGGTGAGCGAGGCGATCCCGGTGGGCACCAGAACCACCGCCACGAGCCCGTAGGACGGCATGAGCGCCACCGCCACCTCCAGCACCCCGAACACCACCGCCGAGCCGAGCAGCACCCGGGTGCGCGGGACCCGGGTGCGGCGGGCCGCCAGGGTGGCCCCCACCAGGGTGCCCACGGCCAGCGCGGTCAGCAGCAGCCCGTAGGACTCCGAGCCGCGGCCGAAGACGTTGCGGGCCAGCAGGGCCAGGGTGATGGGGAAGTTCAGCCCGAACGTGGCCACCAGCCCCACCAGCACCATGACGACCCGCAGGTCGGCCCGCCCGGCCACGTAGCGCACCCCCGCGCGGACCTGTCCGGGCTCGCGCGCGGTGCGTGGTGCGCGGTGCAGCTCCGCGGTGCGCATGGCGAGCAGCCCCGCGACCACGGCCGCGAAGGTGCCCACGTTGACCAGGAACACCCACCCGGTGCCGACGGCGGCGATCATCAGCCCCGCTGCTGCGGGCCCGACGATGCGGGCGAGGTTGAACGTCATCGAGTTCAGCCCGACCGCGTTCGTCAGCTGGTCACGTCCCACCATCTCCACGACGAAGGACTGCCGGACGGGGGCGTCCACGGCGGAGACGCAGCCCAGGGCGAGCGCGATGACGTAGACGTGCCACAGCGCGACGACGCCACCGAGGTCGAGCACGCCCAGCGCCAGGGCGCACAGCGCCATGAGCACCTGGGTCGCGAGGATGATGCGGCGCTTGTCGTACCGGTCGGCGAGCACCCCGCCCCACACCGAGAGCACCAGCGTGGGACCGAACTGCAGGGCGGAGACCACGCCGAGCGCGACGGCGTCGCCGCCGGTGAGGGTGAGCACCAACCAGTCCTGCGCCACGCGCTGCATCCACGTGCCCGCCAGGGACACGAGCTGTCCGGACGCCCACAGCCGGTAGTTGCGGGTCCGCAGGGAGGTGAAGACGGCCCCCGGGGTCCCGGCGCTCACCGGGGGCGGCTCACGCCGGGTCACTCATTCCTGGCTGCCGACCATCCGGTCGATGATGGTGGTCGCCGCCCGCAGCGTGGTGATCTCCTCGGGGTCGAGCCCGGAGAGCTGCGCGTCCAGCCACGCCTCGCGGGCGTTGACCTCGTCCTTCACGTACTGCAGGCCGGGCTCGGAGACGGAGACGATGACCTGCCGCCCGTCGGTGGGGTGGGGCTCCCGGTCGAGGAACCCGAGCTGCTCGAGCCCGGAGATGATCCGGGTCATCGACGGGGGCTGCACCCGTTCGCGCTGGGCGAGGGTGCCGGGCGTCATCGGCCCGAACATGTGCAGCGTCGAGAGCGCGGAGACCTGGGTGAGGGTGACGCGGGCATCGGTGCGCTGGCCGCGCAGGCGCCGGTTCAGCCGCAGGACCGCCAGGCGCAGGTCACTGGCCAGCTGCGCGTCGTCCACGTCGTGAACCTAGCTCACGGACGACCGGCGGTGGTAAAAGGTTCAAACGTCGTGTCGGGCGCCCGTCGCCGACCCGGTGGGTGGGTAGCGTCCCCCCGGTGAGCGAGACCGTGCCCGAGGACCAGCCGGGGCTGCCGGCGCTGCCCCGCGCCCTGGCCGACCCGCGCCCCGTCATCGCCGCGGGCACGCTGGCCTGGCTGGTCGCCACCGTCGTCGTGCTCGTCCTCGTGCTCACCGGGCGGGACGGGCTCGGGTCGGTGGTCGCGACCTGTGTGGTCGGCGTGGCCCTGGGGGGCATCGGCTTCGGCATCTTCAGCTGGCAGCGCCGCGCGGTGCGCTCGGGCAGCGGCCGCGGGCAGGGTGGTCTCGGCTAGCAGCGGCCGTCACGCAGGGTGCAGCGCGGCGACCTCGAGCTCCTCGTCGTCGCTGGAGAGCCCGGAGACGGGGGTCGCGGCGCCGTCGACGACGACGGTGTCGGAGTGCGCACCGCAGCCGTGCTCGACGTGCACGACCCGCCCGTCGGCGGCCATCTCGTTGCCGCACACCCCGAAGGCGGCCCGCAGCGAGCCCGCCAGCGGCAGGTAGAACCCGCAGGTGCCGCAGCTCATGGTCGCCGCCACGGCGACGTCGGCACCGGGACCACCGTCACCGGAGGACCAGCGGTCGGCGGCATCGAGACGGCCGTCGCGGCTCATCACCTGACGACGCCCCAGACCCACCTCGAGCGCCACCTCCTCGACGGCCGGGTCGTCGCTGGCGACGTACCCGGGCACCAGGCGCGGGTCGTCGACCAGGGGCGGCAGCAGGTCACCGGGACCGAGGTCCCCCGGGCGCACCCGCTCCTCCCACGGCAGCCAGGCCGGCGAGGTGATCGCGTCGTCGCCGGGGAGCAGCACGACCTCGCTGATCGTGGGCACCGCGGCCGCGCCGTCGCCGGGCACCGCGGCGACCACGACGTTCCACTCCCAGCCGCGGTAGCCGGGCACGGCCGCGGCGAAGCGGTGGGTGGCGGCGGCACCCGCGTCCGGCCCGTCCTCGGCGTGCACGCCCAGGTGCGCGCCGACGGGCGCGGCGGCGGACCCGGCCGCCACCTCGAGCGCGGCGGAGCGGGCGAGGCCGACGGCGCCGGCCAGGACGTCCGGCACGGCGGAGGGGGTGCGGGTGGGGCTCGCTGCGTCGCTCACTGCTCCGATTGTGCCGCACACTGGGGTGGTGCACGTCCGCAGGCTCCTCCCGCTGCTGGTCGCGGGGCCCCTGGTGCTCGCCGGCTGCAGCTCGGCCTCGCCGGTCCGGGTCGCCGAGGCGACCCCGGAAGTGGCGGTCCTCGTGCCCGAGGTGGTCGCCACCGCCCCCCACGACCCGACCGCGTTCACCCAGGGCCTGGAGATCCGCGATGGGCAGCTCTACGAGGGCACCGGGCGGCTCGGGCGCTCCCGCGCCACCCGGACCGACCTCGCGACCGGGCAGGTGCAGGCCTCGGTGGACCTGCCTGCGGACCAGTTCGGCGAGGGGCTGACCCTGGCCGGGGACCGGCTCTGGCAGCTGACCTGGAAGAGCGGGGTGGCGATCCGCCGGGACCCGCAGACCCTGGCGCAGACGGGGACGGCCGCCTACGACGGCGAGGGGTGGGGGCTGTGCGCCCAGCCCGAGAGGCTGGTGATGAGCAACGGGAGCGCCATCCTCACCTTCCGCGACCGCACCACCTTCGCGGCCACGGGCACCGTCGAGGTCACCCTCGACGGCGAGCCGGTCGACATGCTCAACGAGCTGGAGTGCACCGACGACGGGCAGGTGCTGGCCAACGTGTGGCAGACCGACCAGATCGTGCGCATCGACCCGGCCACCGGGCACGTCACCGCGGTGGTGGACGCCGCCGGCCTGCTGGACCGGACCACCGCCCCCGACGCCGACGTCCTCAACGGCATCGCCGCCGTGCCGGGCACCGACGAGCTGCTGCTCACGGGCAAGCTGTGGCCCACCGTGTTCACCGTGCGGCTCGTGCCGCGCTGACGGACTTCACCACTCCTCGGCGATCGAGCCCCCCGGGTGCGGCAGGATCGCTCCCGTGGCCGCCGACGACGAACCGGAGCAGCCCGGCTCCCTGGGCACGTCCGAGGAGACGGCCCGGTTCGCGCTGCCCGTCGAGCGGCCGAGGTTGACCACCCCGCCACCCCTGCCCACCTTCGCCCGCCCGGACGACACCCACGGCCACGCCCACGCCCATGCCCACGGCCGCAGCGAGCCCACGACCGTCCTGCCCCCGCTGGACCCCGACGCCCGCCCCGGCAGCCCCCTGCCGCCGCTGCCCCCACCACCGGTGCCGATGGACGACCCGGCCGCGCCGCGCGCCCGGCGGGCGGTCCCACCCCTGCCCGGCAAGATCACCGTCGCCCGGGTCGCGGCGAGGCGGAGCCGGCAGATCGGGCAGCGGGGCCTCAGCTCGTTCCACCGCGCGGCCAGCGCCGACGGGGCCGACGAGTCCGGGCTGACCCGGCTGACCTACGCCGTGATGACGAACTACGCCGCCGACGCCGCCCTGGCCGTCGCGCTGGCCAACACCTTGTTCTTCGCCGCCGCCACCGCCGAGAGCCGGCAGAACGTGGTCCTGTACCTGCTCATCACGGTGGCGCCGTTCGCCGTGGTCGCCCCGGTCATCGGCCCGCTGCTGGACCGGGTGCAGCAGGGGCGGCGCTGGGCACTGGCGGGCAGCTTCGCGCTGCGCCTGGTGCTCGCCATCGTCATGGCCCTGGAGTTCGACACCTGGCTGCTGTACCCCTGCGCCCTGGGGATCCTCGTGCTGAGCAAGAGCTTCGGGGTGCTCAAGGCCGCCGTGACCCCGCGGGTGCTGCCCCCCGCGCTGAGCCTGGTGCGCACCAACTCGCGGCTGACCGTGTTCGGCCTGCTGGCCAGCCTGGGCGTGGGGGCGGTCGCCTCCGTGGTGACCCTCGTCCTGGGCTCCCCCGGCGTGCTGCTCCTCACCGCCGCCGTCTGCGGGGTGGGGGTGTGGCTGTGCCTGCGGATCCCGGCCTGGGTCGAGCTCACCGAGGGGGAGGTGCCCACGACCCTGCTGTACGTCCAGTCCGCTGACGCACCACGGGACGCGCCCGCCCGTGCCCGCACCCCTCGGCAGCCGCTGGGGCGCACCGTGCTCACCAACCTCTGGGGCAACGGCACCGTCCGGCTGGTCACCGGCTTCCTCACGCTGTTCGTCGCCTTCGTGGTGAAGGCGCGCACCGAGGCCGCCGGGGTGAGCGCGTCGCAGCAGCTGGCGATGCTCGCCCTGCTCGGGGCGGGCGCGGGGGCCGGCGCCTTCGCCGGCAACGCAGCCGGGGCCCGGCTGCAGCTGGGGCGCCCGGACTCGGTGGTGCTGTGGTGCGGCGGCGCCGCCATCGCCGGGGTCGCCCTCGCCGCCGCGGTCCCCGGGATCGGCACCGCGGCGCTCGCCGCCCTGGTCGCCGCCGCGGGCAGCGCGCTCGCCAAGGTCTCCCTGGACGCCACCCTGCAGCGCGACCTGCCCGAGGCGTCGAGGGCCTCCGCCTTCGGCCGCGCAGAGACGGTGCTGCAGCTCTCGTGGGTGTTCGGCGGGACCCTCGGGGTGCTGCTGCCGGCCCGCTACCCGCTCGGCTTCACCATCATCGCCGTGGTGGCCGCGCTCGGTCTGGCCCAGACGCTGGCGACGAGCCGGGGGGCCTCGCTGCTGCCAGGCCTCGGGGGCGTGCGGCCGCGGCGGGCCCCGGCCGCCACGCGCGCCCGCTGAACGCCCCCCGAGGGCGCCGGGCGCACCGCCCCCGTGGGCCGGGCCCCTACGCTCGCGGGTGTGACCGCACCCCGCCGCCGCGCCGCCGTCCTGGGGGCCGCCGCGCTCGCCGCGTCCGTGACCGCCTGCTCGGCGCAGAGCCTGCCCGAGATCACGTACTACTCGGCCGGCGACACGGCGGTGGCCGGGCCGGTCGTGCTGTGCTCGCTGGACTTCACCACCTGCGCGCCCCCGGGGTCGTCGGCCGAGCTGGACGTGCCACCGGGTGACCCGCTCCAGCTGTCGCTGCCCTCGGAGATCTTCGGCGCGCCGTGGCGGCTGATCACCGTCTACCTGGACGACACCGGCGCGCAGCGGACCCGCGAGGCGTACTACCGGGCCGACGAGCGACTCGCGGTCACCGTGCGGCTGGGGACGGGCGAGCTCCTCCAGGGCGTGGAGGTGCAGCTGCCCTCGGGTGCCACCGACGCCGACGGCAACCCGGTGGCCCGTGCGGCGTGGTCGCTGCAGAACACGTACACGCCGCACGACGGCGCCGGCCCGAGCTAGCTGTCGAGCTCCCGGGCCACCGCGCGGACCACCTCGGAGATGCGCTGGGAGGTCTTGCGGTCGGGGTACTTCCCGTGCCGCAGGTCCTTCTGGACGGTCGCCTCGAGCAGGGTGATCATGTCCTCGACCATGCCGTGCAGCTCGTCGGGAGAGTGCTTGCGCGCACCGGTGCCGGCGGGGCGACCCGTCGAGACGGTGGGCGGCGCCGCGAGCACGGTGACGCGCAGCGCCTGGGGGCCGCGCTTGCCCGCCGCCATGCCGAACTCCACCTTCTGCCCCGGCTCGAGCCGCTCGACGCCGCTGGGCAGTGCGGAGGAGCGGACGTAGACGTCCTCGCCCTGCTCCTGGCTGAGGAAGCCGAAGCCCTTCTCCGCGTCGTACCACTTCACCTTGCCGGTCGGCATCCTGCTCACCCGTTCCTCACGTCGTCCTCGCCCGCGGCGGCGCCGCCCCGGGGGGTGCGCACCGCTCGGGCACGCGCGCCACAACCTAGCCACCCGCGCCGCGGCGGGCCCAGCGGAATACCGTGCACCCGTGCGCACCCCCGCTCCCGCCCCGCGATCCCGCCTGGTCACCGCCGCGCTGGTGCTCGCCGTGCTCGGCATCCTCGCGATCGGCGTGGCCTTCGGGTGGGCGGCGGTCGCCGGCGACGGACCGCCGTTCCTGCTCTACGCGCTGTCCCTGCTGCTGCCGCTGGGCATGGTCGTCGCCGCGGTCGGGGTGGCGCGGGACTACCGCACCCCCCGCTGAGCCCCGCCGACCCGTCCGCGGTCCCGGTGCTCAGCCCCGGCTCAGCAGCGCCACCGACTCCTCCCGCATCTGCACCTTGCGGACCTTGCCCGTCACGGTCATCGGGAACTCGTCGACGACGTGCACGTGGCGCGGGATCTTGTAGTGGGCGAGCTTGCCCTCGCAGAACGCGCGCAGGGCCTCCGCGGTCAGGTCGGCCGCCCCCGGGCGCAGCTGCACCCAGACCATGAGCTCCTCGCCGTAGCGCGCGTCGGGCACCCCGATGACCTGGGCGTCGCGGATGTCGGGGTGCGAGTACAAGAACTCCTCGACCTCGCGGGGGTACACGTTCTCCCCGCCCCGGATGACGAGGTCCTTGATGCGACCGGTGATGGCCACGTAGCCGTCGGTGTCCATGGTCGCGAGGTCACCGGTGTGCATCCAGCCGTCCCCGCCGAGCACCTCCGCGGTCTTCTCCGGCTGCTCCCAGTACCCGAGCATCACCGAGTAGCCACGGGTGCACAGCTCGCCGATCTCGCCCCGGGGCACCTGCTCGCCGGTGACCGGGTCCACCACCTGCACCTCCAGGTGCGGGCCCACCCGGCCGACGGTCTCCACCCGTCGCTCCACCGAGTCGTCGGTGCGGGTCTGCAGGCTCACCGGGGAGGTCTCGGTCATGCCGTAGGCGATGCCCACTTCGTCCATGTGCATCGTCGACATCACCTCGCGCATCACCTGGGCGGGGCACGGTGAGCCGGCCATGATCCCGGTGCGCAGCGAGGTGAGGTCGAAGGAGGCGAAGTCGGTCAGGCCGAGCTCGGCGATGAACATCGTCGGGACGCCGTAGAGGCTGGTGCAGCGCTCGGTGGCCACCGCGCGCAGCGTCGCCGCAGGGTCGAACCCGGGGGCGGGGATCACCATGGTCGCCCCGTGGGTGGTGCAGGCGAGGTTGCCCATGACCATGCCGAAGCAGTGGTAGAACGGCACGGGGATGCAGACCCGGTCGGCTTCGGTGTACCCGCACAGCTCGCCGACGAGGTAGCCGTTGTTGAGGATGTTGCTGTGGCTCAGCGTGGCGCCCTTGGGGAAGCCCGTGGTGCCCGAGGTGTACTGGATGTTCACCGGGTCGTGCGGGTCCAGGCCCGAGGCAGCGTCGGCGACGGCCCCGAGGTCGGTGCCGCCCGCGGTCAGCTCGGACCACCGCTCGTCGCCCAGGATGACGACGTCGGCGAGCGCGGCGCACCGCGGCGCCACCTCCGCGACCATGGCCGCGTAGTCCGAGGTCTTGAACGCCGACGCCGCCACCAGCATCCGGACGCCGGCCTGGTTCAGCACGAACTCCAGCTCGTGCACCCGGTAGGCGGGGTTCACGGTCACCAGGACGACGCCGATCTCCGCAGTCGCGTACTGCACCAGCGTCCACTCCGGGCAGTTGGGCGCCCAGATGCCGACCCGGTCACCGCGCTGCAGGCCGGCGCGCAGCAGCCCGGCCGCGAGGCTCCGCACGTCGGTGAGCAGCTCGTCGTAGCTCCAGCGCCGGCCCGAGGTGACGTCGACCATCGCCTCGCGGTCGCCGAACGCCGCGGCCGTGGCGGCCAGGTTGGCGCCGATGGTCGAGGTGATCAGCGGTGGGGTCGCCGGTCCCCGGTCGTAGGAGAGGGCGATCGGGGCGGTCTCGCTCACAGCAACCTCCAGGTGGGAACACACGTCGGCGTGCTCGGGCTCCCATGGTGCCCACCGCCCGGCGCGAGCACCAGGGACCGGTTGCTTGTAGCTCCTGGACCCTGACCTCGGCGCAGGAGGGCCGGCCGACGCGTTCCGCCGTCCGCGCTCACCGGCCCGGCGGGCGACCTCACGCACGTTTCGGGCAGCCTGCCGGTCCAGCGCCCGGAGCACGAGCAACCACACCGGTCGAGCAGCCCACCGCGGGGCTCCCTCCGCCGCGGTGTGTGCGCAGCGAAGCACCCGAGTCCGACAGCTCTGGCCGACCTCCGGTCAGAGCCCGCTGCCGAGCACCTCCTCGGCGAAGAACCGCAGCCGGGCGTTCAGGATCGATGACGGGAACGTCGCCTCGAGCAGGTCCACGCACTGCTGCGCGGTTCGTGCGCCCACCAGCCCGGCCAGCGAGCGCACGTCGTCGACATCCTCGTCACGCGCGGCGCGCAGCTTCAGCGCACGGAGGGAGCGCGGCTCGACCACCTCGACGCGCAGCCCGGGAACCTCCATCAGCACGGGGGACGCGGGAACCCCGGGCGGCAGGAAGCCCTTCACGGCGTCGTTGAGCCGATCTGCGCTGAGCCCGGGCACCTGCGCGACACGGGCAGCCGCGGCGCGCGAGGTGCTCGGCGAGCCCGGCGAGCGCTGCGTCCACCCGCTCGTCCCCCGTCGGAGCGGGAGCGGTGGCGAACACGGCAGACGCGGCGACCGTGCCCGAGGCCCGGAGCACTGAGGAGTAGTCGTCCACCAGCTGCAGGACGACGTGGCGGAACAGGTCCGGCAGCGGACGTCTGTCCGCGCGCAGGGTCCTCCCATCCTCGGCCGCACGGGCAGCGGTCGGCGCGAACGGCACGGCAGACATCGTTGACATGCTCCCTCGCCCCCAGCGGTACCCGGCCGAGGGTAGAGCGCCATCCCACGACTTCCTGCCCGAGAGCCCGACCACGAGCGCACCCCGACGGCCGGGTCGCCGTGCCACCGTGGCCGGGTGAACACCCCCGCGGTCGGCCTGGCCCGGCTGGTCGCCGCGGCCCGCTCGGGCGAGCTGGACGAGCTGTGTGCCCGGCACCGGGTCCGGGTGCTGACGGTGTTCGGCAGCGCGGCACGCGGTGAGCCCGGCGCCCGCGACCTCGACGTGGCCGTGATCAGCGAGCCCGCGGCGCACCTCGACGTCCTCGGCCTCGTCAACGAGCTCGTCGGGCTGAGCGGGGTGGAGCAGCTGGACCTCGCGCACTTGAACCAGGCGTCGGCAGTCCTCCGCGAACGGGCACTCGTCGGGTGCGTGGCGCTGTTCGAGAGCGCCCCGGGGCACTACGTCAACGCCCAGACCGCAGCGATCGGCGAACGGATCGAGACCGACCCCATGCGTCGCCTCGACCTGGAGCTGCTGGCCCGATGACGCCGCCAGCACTGGACTGGCGGTCGTTGCGGGCCCCGCTCCGCCCGTCGGTGGGGCTGCGCAACGTGCTCGTGCACGACTACCTCGCCGTGGACCAGTCCATCGTCGCTGCGTCCGCTGCCCTGGCCGACCAGCTGCACGGCGAGTACGTCCGCCAGGTCGCGGGGTTCCTGACCCGCGCCGCCGAACGGGGCTGACCCTCCGTCAGGACCGGAACCGCTGCTCCACCGCCTGCACGTCGGGCAGGCCGATGACGTCGAGGAACTCCTCGAAGCCGTGCAGCCCGGCGCCGTCGGTGGACCCGGTCTCCCGCAGCTGCGCGAGCACGCCCCGCATGGCCGCGGTCGCCGCCATGAGCGTGCTCACCGGGAAGATGACCAGCGCGAAGCCCAGCTCGCGCACCCGGTCCAGGGTGATCGGCGAGGAGCGCCCGCCCTCGACCCAGTTGAACAGCAGCGGCGTGTCCGCCAGCTCGCCGGCGACCTGCTCGATGTCGGCCTCGGTGCGCGGCGCCTCCACGAACAGCACGTCGGCCCCGGCGTCGCGGAAGGCCTTGGCCCGCTCGATGGCCGCGGCCGTGCCCTCGGTCTCGGCGACGTCGGTGCGGGCGATGACCACCAGGTCCGGGTCGGTGCGCGCGGCGACCGCGGCGGCGATCTTGGCGCACATGTCCGCGGTGGCGATGACCTCCTTGCCCGTCATGTGTCCGCACCGCTTGGGCGCCACCTGGTCCTCCAGCTGGATGGCGGCCACCCCCGCCTGCTCGTACTCGCGCACGGTGCGCACGACGTTGAGCGGGTTGCCGTAGCCGGTGTCGGCGTCGGCGATGAGCGGCACGTCCACCGCGGCGGCCATGCGGCGGGCGTTGTCGGTCATCTCCGCACCCCCGAGCAGCCCCACGTCCGGCCGGCCGAGCAGCGTCGCCGCGGTGCCGAACCCGGTCATGTAGACGGCGTCGAACCCGGCCTGCTCGACGAGCCGGGCGCTGAGCCCGTCGTAGGCCCCGGGAGCGAGGACGCTGCCCTGGGCCAGCAGCTCGCGCAGCCGGGCGCGGGGGTTGGGGCGGGCGGCGAGCAGGTCAGCCACGGGGTGCTCCTCTTTCCAGCTGGTGGGCCGCGTCGTCGGTGGCGACGACGTCGGCGTACTTGGTGTCCAGGTCGTGCAGGTTGGCCTCGTGCACTCCCGCCGTGCGGTCCCCGCAGGCGTCTCCGACGACGACGGGGACGAAGCCGTGCGCCGAGGCGTCGGTGGCGCTGGCCCGGACGCACCCGGACGTGGAGAACCCGGCCACCACCACGGTGTCCACCCCCAGCGAGGTCAGCGTCGCGGCCAGCGAGGTGCCGAAGAACGCCGACGCGTGCTGCTTGCGCACCACCAGCTCCCCCGGCTCCGGCGCCAGCTCCGGCGTCAGCGCACCCCAGCCCTGCGTCGCGTCGTCGGCGAACACCTCCAGCGCGGGAACCTTGCGCCCGAACGGTCCCGCGTCGGCCATCCCGGGGGTGTAGCCGACGACGGTGTGCACCACCGGCACCCCACCCGTGCGGGCGGCGTCCAGCAGGCGGAGACACTCGGCGAGCGCGGTGGAGCCGCGCCCGCCGAGGTCGAAGGGGCTGCCGGGCACGAGGTAGGCGCGCACCACGTCGACGAGCAGCAGGGCGGGGCGCGTGCCCCAGCCGAGCCGGTCTCCGAACGGGGTGCTCATCCCCTCACACCCAGACGGGCGCGGTCGGCGCCGGCAGCCCGGTCTCGGCCTCGCAGTTCGCGAGGATGGTGGCCAGCTCGGGCCCCCGGTCGAACGTCGCCAGCTCGCCACGGGTGCTGCGCAGGGACACCCGGAGCTCCTCGGTGGCCTGCTCGTCGACCGTGGTCGTGGCGCCGGCCCCGCCCAGGACCACGCCGAAGCGCTCCGCCCCCGCCGCGCTGACCAGTCCCCGACGCACCTCCAGGGCCACCAGCCCGGGGTCGCGCTCGAGCGGGTCACCCCACCCGCCGCCGCCCCAGGTGATGAAGTGCAGCAGGTCCCCGGCGGCCACGGCGACGCCGTCGCACTTGCTGGGCAGCACCTGCGTGGTCCCGTCGGCGCGCTCGAGCACCTTGCGCCCGCGCGTCCCGGGGGTGCCGCCGTTGACACCCCACGGGTAGGTCAACCAGCGGTCGTCGTGGATCGTGATGGTGCCCGGCTCCAGGAAGCGGTAGGCGACGTCGACGCCGTTGCCCCCGCGGTGCAGTCCCGCGCCACCGGAGTCGGGGATGGTCTCCCAGCGCTCGATGCGCAGCGGGTAGTAGCTCTCCAGGAACTCGCACGGGATGTTGGTGAAGCTCGGCCACAGGGAGTGCCCGTCCGGCCCGTCGCCGAGCGGCCGGCCCGGGATGCCGCCGAAGCCGATCGAGTAGAGCTGGAACCACTCCCCCGCCCGGTCCCCGGCGCTGTAGCGCCCGGAGAACATGAAGTGCGGCGACGAGGAGAAGCCGGCCGCGTTGAGCAGCGCGGGGTTGGTCTGGCCGAGCAGGCCGCCGAACAGGTCGAAGACCCGGCCGATCCCGTGGTTGCGGGCGTTCAGCGCCGCCGGGTGCTCGGGGCGCCAGAACGAGCGCTCCGGGATGGTCACCTCGACGAGGGGGTAGAAGCCGTCGTTCCACAGGATCTGCGGGTCGGCCACGGTGATCATGTAGATGCCGAAGAACATCCGGATGAGGTTCTCGTTGATGTAGTAGTTGATCGGGCCCACGGCCTGCGGCGAGGACCCCGTGAAGTCCAGGTGCACCACGTCGCCGGTGCGGGTCAGCGACAGGACCAGCTCGTAGGGCCCGAAGCCCACCCCGTCGTCGCAGATGTAGTCGGTGAAGCTCAGGGTGCGCCCCTCCTCGAACACCATGTGCAGCAGCGCCTTCATGGCGGTGTAGTTGCGCGCCAGGAGGTCGTCGAGGGCGCTGAGGTAGGTGTCGGTGCCGAAGCGGGTGCACATCTCGACCACCCGCCGACCGGCGGTGCGGCACGCGGCGACCAGGCCGTTGAGGTCCGCGCGGTTCCAGTCCGGCACGCGCACCTGGTTGAGGATGATGCGCAGCGCGTCGTCGTTGAGCTCGCCGGCCCGGTAGAGCTTGAAGGGCGGGATGACGACGCCCTCCTCGTAGATGGTCCGTGCGTCGGTCGGCATGGAGGACGGCGTCTTGCCCCCGACGTCGGACATGTGCCCGAACATCGAGCTCCAGCCGACGAGGCGGCCGGTGTGGAAGATCGGGACGACCACGAGCCAGTCGTTGGCGTGGCTGATCGCCGCCCCGCACGCGTAGGGGTCGGAGGTGAGCAGGACGTCGCCCTCGCCGATCTCGCCGTCGAAGCCGTCCAGGAAGTCGGGGATGGAGAGCCCGAACTGGCCCACGACCATCTTGCCGCTGGGGTCGGCGATGAGCGGGAACTCGTCGTGCTGCTCCCGGATGCCGGGGCTCAGGGCGGTCCGGAACAGCACCTCGTCCATCTCCTGGCGGGCGTTGCGCAACCCGTTCTCGATGAGGTCGAGGGTGACGGGGTCGACGTCGACCCGGGCGAGCTCGCCGGTCGCGGTCTGGGTGATCGTGGCCATGGTTCAGCCCTCCTGGATCGGGTTGATGAGCAAGCTGCCCGAGGGGTGGGTCAGGGCCTGGTGGCCGGGCAGCACGAGCGTCGTCGAGTCCATCTCGGTGATGACGGCCGGGCCGGGCACCACGTCACCGGCGCGCAGCGTCGCCCGGTCGTGGATCGCGGCGTCGACGAAGGCGCCGTCGACGTAGATCGGGGCGGTCCGGCCCGCGACGGGGGCGCCGTCACCGTCGGGCAGGGTGGTGGCCTGCACGTGCGGGCGCGGGCCGGAGACGGTGGCCCGGGCGTTGACCAGCTCGTGGTCGGCGGGCACGAGGAAGCTGAACAGCCGCTGGTGGTCGGCGTCGAAGGCGGCGGCGACCCGGGCGAGCGCGGTGGCGGGGTCCGCCAGCCAGGCGGGATCGACGGTGACGGGGATGTCGAAGCCCTGCCCGAAGAAGCGGACGTCGACCTCCAGTCGCACCTCCTGCTCCGCGACCGGGACGCCCTGGGCGGCGATCCGCTCCGCCGTGGTGGCGCGCAGCTCGTCGAGGATGCGGGCGAGCTCGCCGCCGTCGAGGTCGTCGAAGCGGCGCAGGCAGGTGCGGGCGGACTCGTCGCGCACCGAGGTGGTGGCGTCGCCGAGCGCGCACAGCACCCCGGGCGAGGGCGGCACGACGACGGGCCAGGCACCGGTGAGCTTCCCGAGCGCGTTGGCGTGCAGCGGGCCGGCCCCGCCGAACGCGGTCAGCGCGAACTCGCGCGGGTCGAAGCCCTGCTGCACGCTGACCAGCCGCAGCCCGCCGAGCATGTTCTCGTTGACGATGTCGATGATCCCGGCGGCGGCGGCCTCCGCGCTCGGCAGCCCGATGGCGTCGGCGACGGCCTGCACCGCGCGCCGGGACGCCGCCACGTCGAGGGTGATCTCCCCGCCGGCCAGGGTCGCGGGCAGGTAGCCGAGCACGACGTTGGCGTCGGTGACGGTGGCCTCGGTGCCGCCCTTGCCGTACGCGGCGGGTCCGGGCTCGGCGCCCGCGGACTGCGGGCCCACCCGCAGGGCCCTGGTGAGCTCGGGCACGTGGGCGATGGAGCCGCCGCCGGCCCCGACGGTGCGCACGTCCACCGACGACGCCCGGACGGTCAGGTCGCCGACCTTGGTCTCGCGGCCGATGCGGGGCACGAGGCCCTGCACGAGCGCGACGTCGGTGGAGGTGCCGCCCATGTCGAAGGTGAGCAGGTCGGGCACGCCGCACTGCTGGGCCACCCACACCGCGCCGGTCACCCCGCCCGCCGGGCCGGAGAGCAGCAGGGTCACCGGGTCCGCGGCCGCGACCCCAGCCGCGGACAGACCCCCGTCGGAGCGGAGCACGGACAGCGCGCCGCCGACCCCGCTGGCCGCGAGCTCGCGCTGCAGCGAGCCGACGTAGCGGGCGACCTGCGGCTGCACGTAGGCGTTGGCGACCGTGGTCACGGTGCGCTCGTACTCGCGCATCTCCGGCAGCACGTCGCAGGACAGCGAGACGGGGACGCCGGGCAGCTCCTCGGCGGCGAGCTCGGCCACGCGGCGCTCGTGGGCGTCGTTGGCGAAGGAGTTGATGAGGCTGACGGCGAGGGCCTCGATCCCGTTGTCGCGCAGGCTCCGCAGGGCGGTCCGGGTCGCGGCCTCGTCGAGCGGGGTCACCTCGCTGCCGTCGCTGGCGGTGCGGCCGGGGACCTCGACGGTGTTCTCCAGCGCCGCGAGGGGCTCCGGCTTGGGCCAGATGATCCAGCCGGCCAGCCCGCCCGGGACGTAGGAGCGGGCGATCTGCAGCACCTGCCGGAAGCCGTCGGTGGTGACCAGCCCGACGGTGGCACCGGCCCCCTCCAGGATCGCGTTGGTGGCGACGGTGGTGCCGTGCAGCACGGAGGCGATGTCACCGCGGGCGACGCCGGCCTTGGTGCACACCAGGTCGATGCCGTGCAGCACCCCGGTGGACTGGTCGGCCGGGGTCGAGGCGGTCTTCGCCCGCCAGGTCTGGCCGCTGTCCGAGTCGACGAGCAGGACGTCGGTGAACGTCCCGCCCACGTCGACGCCGAGTCGGTAGGTCATGCGGTGTCCTCCTGTGCTCGATCTGCGGGGGCGGGAGTGGCGCTCGTTCGGGGCGCGGTCGTGAGCTGGGCGCGGGCAGCGAGCACGTGGCTGCGCATGACCGACTCGGCCCACCCGCCGTCGCCGACCTCGAGGGCGTCGCAGAGCTCGCGGTGGTGGTGCTGGCTGCGGGCGAGCGCCGCGTCGGAGTAGCGCAGGAACGTGCGCATGACCACCGGCACGTGGATCACCGTGTCGACCATGGCTTCGAGCCGGGGGCTGTCGGCGATGCGCAGCAGCTCGTGGTGGAAGCGGTGGTTCAGCCCGGTGAGGGCGTCGAGGTCGCGGGGGGCCCCGGGTGAGGTGGTCGCCTCCATCCGGGTGCACAGCTCGCGCAGCGCGGCGACGTCCGCCGCGGTGGCACGCTCCGCGGCCCGGCGCGCGCCCAGACCCTCGAGCACGGCGCGCAGGGCGAAGGTCTCCTCCTCCTCCGTGGACGACCAGCTGGCGACCCGTGCGCCGCGGTGGGCGAGGTGGTCGACGAGGCCCTCGGTGCCCAGGCGCTGCAGGGCCTCCCGGACCGGGGTGCGGCTGAGGCCGAGCTCGTCGGCGAGGGTGTCCTCCCGCAGGCGGCTGCCCGCGGGGCGGGTGCCGTCGAGGATCCCGGCCCGCAGCAGGGCGTGCGCCCGCTGAGTGGCCGTCATCACACCCGGCTCGGTCATGGGCACATCTTGTGTGCAATCCGTCGGCAAGTCCAGCGTTTGTTGGGGCCAGATCTCGCGGCAAGCCCGAATTGCATGCAAGCGGCGGCTCTGGTGGTCAGCAGGCGGCTCAGTCCTGCAGCGCGGCGTTGATCGTGTCCACCAGCGCCCGCGGCTCGTCCACGCTGAGGTACAGCCGCTGGTACCGCTCGCCGCTGAGCTCGACCACGACGGTCGACCCGTGCGTGCCGATGTTCCAGAACGACCGCACCCCGTCGCGGGAGAAGGTGCCGGCAGCCTTGCCCGGAATCCGCAGGCCGGGCCGCCGCAGCCCCTTGGGCTCGGCGTCCGCGCCCGGGTCGACGGTCGCACCACGGACGTGGGCCAGCGGGACGTCCAGGCGCCGGGTCAACGTCCAGAGCTGGTCCAGGCCGCGGGGCTCGACGCGGAGGACTGACCCGGTCAGGGTGACGGTGTTCACGGGGTGGTTCCTTCCTGCAGGTGGGCACGGGTGAGCAGCCTCGAGCCGAGGACCCGGGCCGGGTCGGGGAGGTGGCGCAGGGCCTCGCCGACCAGCTCGCGGACCTCGGTGTCGCGCGGGCCCAGCTCCAGCGTCGCCACCAGCAGCAGGTCGAGGTCCTCGGCCGCTACGGGGGTACCGAGCTGGTGCAGCGCGGTGACCTGGCGCAGCACGGTGACGAACAGCCCCCGCTTGCTGCCGAAGGCCTGGTAGAGGCTGCCGCGGTGGATCCCGGTGCGGCGCACCAGGTCGTCCACCGACGTCCCCTCGTACCCGGTGTCGAGGAACGCCGTCGCGGCAGCCGCGACGACCCGGGTGCGGTCGAAGCCGGGTGGACGTCCCACGGCGTCACCCTGCACCGGCGAGAACGATCAGTCAAGAACGATCGGTCACGAACGGGTGGTGGTGTCGCCGAACGGGTCCTGGGTCCGTCCGACGAGGTCGGCCACCGAGCCCAGCACCCGGGTGGGTCGGTAGGGGAAGCGCTCGACGGACTCGGGCGTGGAGATGCCGGTGAGCACCAGGATCGTCCGCAGCCCGGCCTCGAGACCGCTCAGCACGTCGGTGTCCATCCGGTCCCCGATCATGAGCGTCGACGCCGAGTGCGCGCCGATCTTGCGCAGCGCCGAGCGCATCATGAGCGCGTTCGGCTTGCCCACGTAGTACGGCGCGTGGCCGGTGGCGGCGGTGATGAGCGCCGCGACGGCCCCGGTGGCGGGCAGCGACCCGTCGCGCGAGGGCCCGGTGGTGTCCGGGTTGGTGGCGATGAACCGGGCCCCGCGCTCGACGAGGCGGATCGCGGTGGTGATGGCGGTGAAGGAGTACGTGCGGGTCTCGCCGAGGACGACGTAGTCGGGGTCCTGGTCGGTGAGCACGTAGCCCACGTCGTGCAGGGCCGTGGTCAGGCCCGACTCACCGACGACGTACGCGCTGCCACCGGGACGCTGGTCGCGCAGGAAGGCCGCGGTCGCCAGCGCCGAGGTCCAGATGGCCTCCTCCGGCACGTCCAGCCCGGTCGCGGTCAGGCGCGCCCGCAGGTCGCGCGGGGTGCGGATGGAGTTGTTGGTCAGCACCACGAACGGCGTGCCCTCCGCGCGCAGCTCGCCCAGGAACGCATCGGCCCCGGGCACCAGCTGGTCCTCGTGCACCAGCACGCCGTCCATGTCCATGAGGTAGGTCCAGCGGGCGGGGGGCTGCTCCGGTGCGCTCACGCCGCCCATCATCCCGTCCCCCCGCCCGATCGGGAAGCGTCCGTGGTCGCCACGCCGCCGAACGCCGCACGATCGGCTCAGCCCGGGTGCACCGCCACCTCGGCCGCCTTCACCACGAACCACACCCGAGCCCCCGGCACGAGGTCGAGCTCCGCCGCCGAGACCCGGGTGAGGTCGGCGAGGAGACCGGCGCGGGCGCCGGAGTCGGCCGAGCGCACCCGCACCAGCTCGCCGTGCGGCTCCACCGAGGCCACCTCCACCTCGAGCGCCGTGCGTGGACTACCGCCGGGCCGCTCGCGGTGCACCGCCACCGCCGCCGGGGAGAACACGGCCACCACCGGCTCACCCGGCGCGCACCCGGGCGCCGGCACCCCGGCCACCACCCGACCGTCCGGGGCGTGCACCGTGTCGCCGACCATGGTCCCGGACACCAGGTTCAGCCCCGCCAACCGGGCGGCGAACGGGCTGCGCGGGCGGGCGAACACCTCCCGGATGGGGCCGACCTCGACCACCCGACCGTGCTCCAGCACCACCACCCGGTCGGCCAGGACGAGCGCGTCGAGCACGTCGTGGGTGACCAGCAGCGCCGATCGCCCGTCCGTCCGCAGGACCCTGCGCAGCAGCTGGCGCAGCGCCGGGGCCGCCGCGACGTCGAGGGCCTCCATCGGCTCGTCGAGCAGCAGCAGCCGGGGCTGCGCGGCCAGGGCCCGGGCCACGGCGACCCGCTGCGCCTGCCCGCCGGAGAGCTCGCGGGGCCTGCGCCGCGCGAGGTGGGTGGCGTCCACGTCGGCCAGCCAGCGCGCGGCCTCGGCCCGGGACCGAGCCCGCCCGGCCCCCCGCGCGCGAGGCCCGAAGGCCACGTTCTGCTCGGCACTCAGGTGCGGGAACAGCAGCGCCTGCTGGGCGAGCAGCACCACCCCGCGCCGGTGCGGCGGCAGCCGGGTGCCCGTCGCGGTGTCTTCCAGCACGTCGTCGCCCAGCGTGATCCGTCCGGCGTCCGGGGCGAGCAGCCCGGCGACGAGGTCGAGCAGGGTGGACTTGCCGGAGCCGTTGGCGCCGAGGAGCGCCACCACCTCGCCCTCGCCCACCTCCAGCGCCACGTCGAGGTCGCGCCGGGCCAGGCGCACCCGCACGGCGAGCCCGCTCACCGGCGCACCCGCCCGCCGGCCAGGCCGACGACCAGCACGGCCACCACCACCAGCACGAGGGACAGCGCGACGGCGGCGTCCGGATCGGTCTCGCGCTGCAGGTAGATCTCCAGCGGCAGCGTCCGGGTCACCCCCTCCAGCGAGCCCGCGAAGGTCAGGGTGGCCCCGAACTCGCCGAGCGCGCGGGCGAAGGAGAGCACGGCCCCGGAGAGCAGGCCGGGCGCCACGATGGGCAGGGTGACCCGTCGCAGCACCAGCGACGGCCGCGCCCCCAGCGTCGCGGCCACCGCCTCGTGGCGCTGCCCGGCCGTGCGCACGGCACCCTCCAGGCTCACCACCAGGTAGGGCAGGGAGACGAAGGTCTGCGCCAGCACCACCGCCGTCGTCGAGAAGGCGATCTGGATGCCGAGCGCGTCGAGCTGCTCGCCCAGCAGCCCGCGCCGGCCGAACGTGTAGAGCAGGGCGATGCCCCCGACCACCGGCGGCAGCACCAGCGGCAGCAGCACCAGCGAGCGCAGCAGCCGCTGACCCCGGAACTCGCTGCGCGCCAGCACGAGCGCCATGGGCACGCCGAGCAGGACGCACAGCAGCGTGGCGACGGCCGAGGTGCGCAGGCTCAGCTCGAGCGCGGTCAGCGACGACGGCGAGGTGACCAGGGCCAGGAAGCTCGACCACCGGACCCGGCTGACGATCGCGACCAGCGGCAGCAGCACCAGCACCACGCCGGCTGCGGCCGGCGCGAGCAGCCACCGCGGCAGGGCGACGAAGGATGCGGATCGAGGCCCGCCCCGCGTGCTCAGGGGGCGCCGAATCCCGCGTCGGAGAGGACCTGCTGCCCGTCGGCGCCGGTCACGAAGGCCAGGAAGGCCGCTGCCGTCCCGGGCGCCCTCGTGCGCTGCAGCGCGACGATCGGGTAGGTGTTCACCGCGCCCGCGGACTCCGGGAAGGCGACCCCGGTGACCCCGCCACCCGCGCCCGTCACGTCGGTGACGTAGACCAGCCCCGCGTCGGCCTCGCCCGAGGTGACCTTGCCGAGCACGTCGGTCACCGACGACTCCTCGCTGACGGCGGGGATGGTGATCTCGGCGGCCGCCTCGACCTTCTCGGTCGCTCCCCCGCAGGGCACCTGGGGTGCGCACACCACCGTCTTCAGGTCCGGGTTCGCCAGGTCGGCCAGGCTGGTGATGCCCCTCGGGTTGCCGGCCGGCGTGGCGATCTCGAGCACGTTCGTCGCGAAGCCGACCGGGTCGCCGGCGGCGTCACCGGCGCTCACCACGTCGTCCATGTTCTTCGTCGCCGCGGAGGCGAAGACGTCGGCGGGGGCACCCGAGGTGATCTGGGTGGCCAGGTCCGCGGAGCCGGCGAAGCTGAACCGGACCGTCGTGCCCGGGTGGGCGGCCTCGAACTCGGTGCCGAGCTGGGTGAACGTCGCCGTGAGGGACGCGGCGGCGAAGACGGTGAGGTCGCCGTCCAGCCCCGAGGACGACGACGGGTCGGGGCTGCCGGCGGTCGCACCCGAGCCGCACCCGGTCAGCAGGAGCGCCGCCACCCCCACCACTCCTGCCGTCGTCACGATCGTCCTCATGCAGCACCCCCCGGGGTCTCCACGACCACCGAGGTCGCCTTGATGACGGCCACGGCCACCCGGCCCGGCTGCAGGTCGAGCTCGGCCACGGCCTCGCTGGAGAGCAGCGAGACGACGCGGTGCGGGCCGCACTGCAGCTCCACCTGCGCCATCACCCCGTCGGCGACCACCCGGGTCACCAGCCCGACGAAGTGGTTGCGGGCGGAGCGACCAACCCCCGACGGGTCGGGCGGGGCCACCGACCGCGTGCGCGCCAGCTCGGCGAGCTCGGCGCCGTCGAGCACCTTGCGACCGCCGTCGTCGAGGGTCACCGAGAGCGTCCCGGAGTCCACCCACCGGCGCACCGTGTCGTCGCTGACGCCGAGCAGGTCGGCCGCCTCGCGGATCCGGACGCGGGAGGCAGGCACAACCAGGACAGTAGGGCCGCAGGTGCGGAACGAGCAAGACCTCTGATCCGCACCTGCTGACAGCGAGACGGATGGTCGCCCCCGGGATGGCCGGGGTCACGACGGGAGTGGCACAGTCCGGAGATGGACTTCGCACCCTCTGCCCAGGCCGCCGAGCTCACCCGGACCATGCGCACGTTCCTGGACGAGGCGATCATCCCGGCCGAGGCCGGCTACGAAGCCTTCCGCGCCGAGCGTCGGGGGGGCCCGGACGAGCACGCGTTGCCCCCGGTGGTCGAGGAGCTCAAGGTGCAGGCCCGCGAGCGGGGTCTGTGGAACCTCTTCCTTCCCTCGGTCTCCGGACTGAGCAACGTCGACTACGCCCAGGTCGCGGAGATCACCGGCTGGTCGCCCGACATCGCTCCCGAGGCGATCAACTGCGGCGCCCCGGACACCGGCAACATGGAGACGCTGCACCTGTTCGGCACCCCCGCGCAGCAGGAGCAGTGGCTCACCCCGCTGCTGGAGGGCGAGATCCGCTCCGCCTTCGCGATGACCGAGCCCGACGTGGCCTCCTCCGACGCCACCAACATCCAGACCTCCATCCGGCGCGACGGCGACGACTACGTCATCAACGGTCGCAAGTGGTGGATCTCCGGCTCCGCCGACCC
Source organism: Mycobacteriales bacterium (assembly GCA_038234335.1). Taxonomy (GTDB): domain Bacteria; phylum Actinomycetota; class Actinomycetes; order Mycobacteriales; family Mycobacteriaceae; genus Rhodococcus_D. The sequence continues at coordinate 99,409 of JBBSUN010000001.1, read as the reverse complement.
CCGCTGCCAGATCTTCATCGTCATGGGCAAGACCGATCCGGACGCCTCCCGGCACACCCAGCAGTCGATGATCCTGGTTCCGCGCGACACCCCGGGGCTGGAGATCGTCCGCCACCTGCCCGTCTTCGGCTACCAGGACCAGCACGGGCACTCCGAGCTGCGCTTCACCGACGTGCGGGTGCCCGCGAGCAACCTCCTGGGCGAGGAGGGCGGCGGGTTCGCCATCGCCCAGGCGCGGCTGGGTCCGGGCCGCATCCACCACTGCATGCGCCTGATCGGCATGGCCGAGCGCGCGATCGACCTCATGGTGCGCCGGGCCAACGAGCGCGTCGCGTTCGGCAAGCCCCTGGCCGAGCAGGGCGTGGTGCGCGAGCTCATCGCCGAGAGCCGCATCGAGGTGGAGCAGGCCCGGCTGCTGGTGCTGAAGACGGCCTGGATGATCGACCAGCACGGTTCCCGCGGGGCGGCCACCGAGATCGCGGCGATCAAGGTCATCGCGCCCCGGATGGCTTGCGGCATCATCGACCGCGCCATCCAGGTGCACGGCGGTGGGGGCGTCAGCGACGACTTCCCGCTCGCCTCGTTCTACGCCGGCGCACGCACGCTGCGCCTCGCCGACGGCCCCGACGCGGTGCACCTGCGCACCGTGGCCCGCCAGGAGATCGGCCGCCACGCGTCCTGAGCGCCGCCGCCCCTCCCGTCCACCCTCCGTAGGATTGGCGCCATGAGTCCGGTCACCCTGGGTATCCCGAGCACGCCGTCGAGCGACGCCCGGGATCCGGCGCGCCCGGACGTCCCGGGGCTGGTCGACGCCCACGGCCGCACCGCGACGGACCTGCGGATCTCGCTGACCGACAAGTGCAACCTGCGCTGCACCTACTGCATGCCGGCCGAGGGCCTGGACTGGATGGCCGACACCGAGCTGCTGACGCGGGCGGAGATCGGGCGGCTCGTCCGCATCGGGGTGACCCAGCTCGGGGTGCAGGAGGTCCGCTTCACCGGGGGGGAGCCGCTGCTGCGGCGCGACCTGGTCGAGATCATCGCCGACGCCGCCGCGCTGGAGCCGCGCCCGGAGATCTCGCTGACCACCAACGGGCTCGGCCTGCGGCACAAGGCGGTGGCGCTGCGCGCGGCCGGGCTGGACCGCGTGAACGTCTCCCTGGACACCGTCGACCGGGAGCGCTTCGCCACCATCACCCGCCGCGACCGGCTCCCCGACGTGGTCGCCGGCATGGCGGCCGCGGCCGACGCCGGCATCCTGCCGGTGAAGGTGAACGCGGTGCTGCAGGCCGGGCTGAACTCCGACGAGGCCCCACGGCTGCTCGAGTTCTGTGCCGCCCGGGGCTACGAGCTGCGGATCATCGAGCAGATGCCGCTGGACGCCCAGCACGGCTGGGACCGCGACACCATGATCACCGCGGAGGACATCCTGGCCTCGCTGCGCACCCGGTTCACCCTGACCCCGGTCGCGGAGGCCAGGGGTGCGGCCCCGGCGGAGCGCTGGCTGGTCGACGGCGGGCCGGCCACGGTCGGCGTCATCGCCTCGGTCACCCGACCGTTCTGCGGTGACTGCGACCGCACCCGGCTCACCGCCGACGGCCAGATCCGCAACTGCCTGTTCGCCACCGGCGAGACCGACCTGCGGGGGCTGCTGCGCGGCGGGGCGGACGACGAGGCGGTCGCGCAGCGGTGGCAGGACGCGATGTGGCCCAAGCTACCCGGCCACGGCATCAACGACCCCAGCTTCCTGCAGCCCTCCCGCCCGATGAGCGCGATCGGCGGATGAGCGCCGACCTGACCGTCACGATCCGCTTCTTCGCCGCCGCGCGGGCGGCCGCGGGGCACGACGAGGAGCGCGTGACCGTGGCCGCCGACACCTCCGTGGCGGGGCTGGTGGCCCGGCTCGGGACGGAGCGGCCCGCGCTGGCGACCGTGCTGGCGCGCTGCTCGTTCCTGCACGACGAGGTGGTCGTCCGCGACACCACCGACCGGCTGCGCGACGGCGCGACGATCGACGTGCTGCCCCCGTTCGCGGGCGGCTGACGCAACCCCACACCTCGACCCGCTCACCGCCGCTTCACCGCTGGCCGGTGATCTATCTCACACTGGCGATCGGCCGGCGTGTCGCCCACGCACCTCGCGCACCTGTGCTGACCTGCGACGACACGTTGATCGCCCGGCGATCGGCTAGCGTTACCTCGCCGTGATCGGACAGCGACGTCCGCGTGACCTCCGGCCGACATCGACGTACCGTCGCGCCCGGCCCGAAACACCGGGTCGCACACACCAGCCCGCAGCGCCTAACCCTGCCCCGCGGGATCAACCGGTGTCCCCCATTGACCACCTGGGGCAGGGACGGGGAACCCAACGTTCCCGGACGAGCTCGCTCGTCCTCGGGGTGAAGTCGCAGCCCCCGCTGCGACCGGGCCGCCTCTCGGCCCGAACCCGACAGCTCACCTCGCAGGCGCGCGGAGAGGAAACAACAGACCCATGAACTCCACCGGCCGTCACCGCAAGCCCAGCAACACCCGCCGCTACGTCGGCCGCGCCGTCGTCGCCGGCGTCGCCCTCGGCGCCCCCCTCGCCATCGCGGCCGCCCCCGCCCAGGCCGCCACCGCCAGCCAGTGGGACACCGTCGCCCAGTGCGAGTCCGGCGGCAACTGGTCGATCAACACCGGCAACGGCTACTACGGCGGCGTCCAGTTCTCGCAGTCCACCTGGGCGGGCTTCGGCGGTACCGCCTACGCCTCCCGCGCGGACCTGGCCACCAAGAGCCAGCAGATCGCCATCGCCGAGAAGACCCTCGCCGGTCAGGGCAAGGGCGCGTGGCCCGTGTGCGGGAAGGGGCTCGGCGCCGCCGACACCTCCAGCGCGCCCGCCGCCCGGCAGGCTGCACCCAAGGCTGCCGCCCCGAAGGCTGCCGCCCACGAGCACTCCGCTCCCGAGGCTGCCGCCCCGAAGGCTGCGGCGCCCAAGGCCGCCGCCCACGAGCACGCCGCGCCGGAGGCCTCCGCCCCCGCGTCGTCGACGGCGACCGGCGAGCAGTACACCGTCCGCTCGGGCGACACCCTGGCCAAGATCGCCAACGCCAACCAGGTCTCCGGTGGCTGGCGCACCCTGTACGCGAACAACACGAGCTCCATCTCCAACCCGAACCTGATCTTCCCGGGTCAGACCATCACCCTCTGAGCACCGCTCCCGCGCGCGGCCCCGTCACCTGCTGGTGGCGGGGCCGCTCTGCTGCCGACGCTCAGGCCGAGCCGACCCACTCGTCGGTGCCGTCGGCGAAACGCTGGTGCTTCCACACGGGGATCCGTGCCTTCACCTCGTCCACCAGCAGCGCGCAGGTCTCGAAGGCGGCCCGGCGGTGGTCGGCGGAGACGGCACAGGCCAGCGCGACGTCCCCGATCGCGAGCGGACCGACCCGGTGGCTCACGGCCAGGGCCCGGACCCCGTCGACCCGTGCGGCGACGTCAGCGGCCACCTCAGCCACCAGGGCGGCGGCGCTGGGGTGGGCGGAGTAGTCCAGCGAGCGCACCCCACGGCCGTCGTCGTGGTCGCGCACCACGCCCGCGAAGCTCACGGTGGCCCCGGCCGCGTCGTCGGCGACGAGCGCCTCGTGCTCGGCGACGCTGAGCACCTCCTGCGTCACGGTCGCCCGCACCACCCGGGGGCTCACGGGTGGTCGCCCCGCTCGTGGTCGCCACCGCGCAGCTGGTCCAGGGCGTGGGCGAGGACCGGCTCGAGCACGGCGAGCCCGTCGCGCACCCCACCCGTGGAGCCGGGCAGGTTCACCACGAGGGTGCGCCCCGCGACCCCGGCGACCCCACGGGAGAGGATCGCCGTGGGCACCGCGTCCGACCCGGCCGCGCGGACGGCGTCGGCGATCCCGGGGATCTCGTAGTCCAGCAGCGGACGGGTCACCTGGGGGGTCAGGTCGGTCGGGGTGATGCCGGTGCCCCCGGTGGTGAGCACCAGGTCGACCCCGGCCTTGATCGCGGCGAGCAGCGCGTCGGCCACCGGCTCCCCGTCTGCGACCACCTGGGGCTCGCCCACCTCGTGCCCGCGCTCGCGCAGCCACGCCACGATCACCGGACCGGTCCGGTCCTCGTACACGCCCGCGGACGCCCGGTTGGACGCCACGACCACCGCTGCTGTGCTCATGCCTGCTCCCACTCCCCGCTCGTGCCGCCGGACTTGGCGACGACGCGGACCGCGTCCATCCTCGCCGACGGGTCCACCGCCTTCACCATGTCGTGCAGGGTCAGCCCGGCGACGGCGACGGCGGTGAGCGCCTCCATCTCCACCCCGGTGCGCCCGGTGGTGCGCACGGTGGCGCGGACCTCGACGCGGTCGTCGACGGGCACCAGCTCCAGGGTGACGCCGGTGACGGCCAGCGGGTGGCACATCGGCACCAGGTCGGGGGTGCGCTTGGCGGCCATGATCCCGGCGATGCGGGCGGTGGCCAGCGCGTCCCCCTTGGGCAGTCCCCCGGTGCTGATCAGCCCGACCACCTCGGCGGTGGTGCGGAAGGTGCCGGCCGCCGTCGCGGTGCGCGCGGTGACGTCCTTGTCGGTGACGTCGACCATCCGAGCCGACCCGTCGGCGTCGGTGTGCGACAGCTCGCGCCCGCCGGTCGCGCCGTCAGGCATCGGCGCCGGCGTCGGCCTCGGCCTCGGCGGCGGCCTGCCGGACCGAGAGCCCCTCCTCGGCGGCCTGGCGCACCGCGGCGGCCACGGCGGGCGCCACGGAGGTGTCGAACACGCTGGGGATGATGAAGCTCACGTTCGGCTCGGCGACCACGTCGGCGATCGCGGCGGAGGCCGCCACCATCATGCCGTCGGTGATGTCGCGGGCCCCGGCGTCGAGCAGACCCCGGAAGATGCCGGGGAAGGCGAGCACGTTGTTGATCTGGTTGGGGTAGTCGCTGCGGCCGGTGGCGACGATCGCCGCGTGCTGCTGGGCCAGTGCCGGGTCGATCTCCGGGTCGGGGTTGGCCAGGGCGAACACGATGGCGTCCGCGGCCATGGTCTCGACCTCGGCGGCACCGAACAGCCCGGGCGCGCTCACCCCGATGAACACGTCCGCCCCGACGAGGGCGTCGGCGACCGTGCCGGACTGGCCGTCGGCGTTGGTGTGCTCGGCGATCCAGGCGAGGTTGGGGTCCATGCCCTCCCGGTCGGCGCACACGATGCCCGCGACGTCCACGGCGGTGATGTGCGCCGGCTCCAGCGGCAGCATCAGCCGGATGATCGCGCTGCCGGCCGCACCCACGCCGCAGACGACCACCCGGACGTCGTGCATGTCCTTGCCCACCACTCGCAGCGCGTTGCGCAGCGCGGCCAGGACGACGACGGCGGTGCCGTGCTGGTCGTCGTGGAAGACGGGGATGTCGAGCATCTCCCGCAGCCGCGCCTCGATCTCGAAGCAGCGGGGCGCGGCGATGTCCTCGAGGTTGATGCCGCCGTACACCGGCGCGATGAGCTGCACGGTGCGGATGATCTCCTCGGTGTCCTGGGTGTCCAGGCACACCGGCCACGCGTCGACGTTCGCGAACTTCTTGAACAGCGCCGCCTTGCCCTCCATCACCGGCAGGGCCGCGGCGGGGCCGATGTTGCCCAGGCCCAGCACGGCGGAGCCGTCGGTGACCACGGCGACGGTGTTGCGCTTGATGGTGAGCCGGCGCGCGTCCTCGGGGTTGGCCGCGATGGCCTGGCAGACCCGGGCGACGCCCGGGGTGTAGGCGCGGGAGAGGTCGTCGCGGGTGCGCAGCGCGACCTTGGAGCTGACCTCGATCTTGCCGCCGAGGTGGATGAGGAAGGTCCGGTCGGAGACCTTGCGGACGTGCACGCCCTCGAGGGAGTCGAGGTGTTCGGTGATCTCCTTGGCGTGGTCCTCCGACGTCGCGTTGGCCGAGATGTCCACCACGATCGAGGTGGTGCGGCTCTCGGTGACGTCGAAGGCGGTGACGACGCCACCCTGGGAGCCGACCGCGCTGACCAGGTCGCCGGCCGAGCTGGACGTCGCCGGGGCCTCGACCCGGATCGTGATCGAGTAACCGGGACCGGGCACGGGCATGACGGAGACCTCCGGGAGCGCTGGGTGGCGGGCGTCAACGACCCTAGCCCCGGGTCACGAACGTCCGGTGGCTCCTGGGGAGGGCACGCCGGAGCGGTTGATCACCGTCGTGGGGTGCACGTACGGCACCTCGGCCAGGGGGAACTCGAGGTCGCCGAACGGGGACAACCCGCCCGCGACCGGCGAGGCGAGCTCGGTCACCGGGTGGCTCCCGTCCTCCGCCGTCGGCCACGTGGGGTCGACCCAGTGCTTGCTCCTGCGCTTGCTGCCGTCCGAGGTGGCCATGGCAACCATCATGCCGCAGGTCCACCCGCGGTGTCCCGGCTAGGTTGTGCGGCGATGCCCGCACCCGACAGCCTCGCCGCCTGGCTGGGCCGGCGCACCGACGCCGAGCTGGAGCAGCTGCTCGCGCTGCGCCCCGACCTGGCCATGCCCCCGCCGGCCGACACCGGCGTCCTCGCCACCCGCACCGCGCTGCGCGCGTCGGTGGCCCGCGCCGCCGACGAGCTCGACGTGCTGCGCCTGGCCGTGCTGGAGGCCCTGGTCCTCGCCGGGGCCGATGCCGACGCGGTGGACCCCGCCGACCTCGTGGAGCTGCTCGGTCCCGGGATCGACCCCGGCGGCGTCCTCGACCCGGCGCTGGCCGACCTGCGTGCCCGCGGCCTGCTGTGGGGACCGGACGCCCACGTCGACGGGCTGCGCGTGGCGCCGTCGGCGCGCGAGGTGGTCGGCCGCACCGCGGGCAAGCTGGGCCGGCCCAACCCCGCGCTGCTGGAGGTCGACGTGCCCGCCCTGCTCGCCGCCCTCGACGAGCCGAGCCGGAACCTGCTGGCGGCACTGGCCCAGGGCTCCCCGCTGGGCCGCACCCGCGACGCCGCCACCGGCACCCCGCCCGAGCGGCCCGTTCCCCGCCTGCTCGCCGCCGGGCTGCTGCTCAAGGTCGACGAGGGCACCGTGGAGCTGCCCAGCCAGGTGGCCACCGCGCTGCGCGGGTCGAGCCCGATGGGGTACCTCGCCACCGTCGAGCCCACCCCGACCAGCACCCGCCCGACGGTCGCGGAGGTGGACGCCGCAGCCGCCGGGGAGGCGCTGGAGCTGCTGCGCCACGCCGAGCTGCTGCTGGGTGCCCTGGAGCGCTCCCCCGCCCCGGTCTTGCGCTCCGGGGGCATGGGCGTGCGGGAGGTGCGCCGGCTGGTCAAGATCACCGACGTCGAGGAGGCCCGCGTCGGCCTGGTCCTGGAGCTGCTCGCCGGGGCGGGCCTCATCGCCTCCGACGAGGCCGTGGAGCCCGCCTGGACCCCGACGACCGCGGTGGACGCCTGGCGTCCCGGGGAGCCGGCGCTGCGCTGGTTCACCCTGGCCCGGGGGTGGTGGGAGCTGCCGCGCCTGCCCGGCCTGGTCGGGCGCCGCGACGACAAGGACAAGCCGCTGGCCGCCCTGGCCGAGGAGCTGCGCCGTCCCGCCGCCCCCGCCGACCGCCGCCGGGTGCTCGACGTCCTCGCCGGTGCCCGCGCCCCCCGCGGCAAGGTCGCGGCGCTGGAGCCGGCCGGGGTGGAGGAGGTGCTCACCTGGCGCGCACCCCGCTGGGGCGGGCGCGGGCGCGCCGACCTCGTGCGCTGGACCCTGTCCGAGGCCACCGCGCTGGGGGTGGTGGCCCGCGGCGCGCTGAGCACGCCAGGACGGGCGCTGCTGGAGGCACCCTCGACGGCGCCGGCGGCGATGGCCACGGCCCTGCCCGCGCCGGTCGACCACGTGCTGGTCCAGGCCGACCTCACCGTCGTCGCCCCCGGGCCGCTGGAGCCGGAGCTGGAGCGGGAGATCGCCCTGGTGGCCGACGTGGAGTCGGCCGGGGCCGCCACCGTGTACCGGGTGTCGCCGGGGAGCGTGCGCCGCGCCCTGGACTCCGGGCGCAGCGCCGCCGAGCTGCACGGGCTGTTCGCCCGGGCCTCGCGCACCCCGGTGCCGCAGGCCCTGACCTACCTGGTCGACGACGTGGCCCGCCGGCACGGGCGGCTGCGGGCGGGCCGGACCGCGTCGTTCCTGCGCTGCGACGACGAGGCCCTGCTCACCGAGGTGCTCGCCTCACCCGTGGCCGGCGAGCTGGGGCTGCGGGCGATCGCCCCCACCGTGGCGATCAGCCCGGTCCCGCTGGCTGAGCTGCTCGCCGCGCTGCGTCGTGCCGGGTTCGCCCCCGCCGGGGAGGACGCCACCGGCGCCGTCGTCGACCTCGTCGCCCCCGGGGCGAGGGTGGTGCTGCGGGCGCCGCGCCGCGCCGCCACCCGGCCGGGCGCCCCGAGCCCGGAGCAGCGCGAGGCCGTCGTCCGCGGCCTGCGGGCCGGGGACCGGGCCGCCGCGGCGAGCACCGCCGGGCGGCTGGTCAGCGACGGCACCCGGGCCAGCGGGGTCGCCACCATGGCGGTGCTGCAGCGGGCGGCCCGGGAGCGGAGCAGCACCTGGATCGGCTACGTCGACGCCCAGGGCGTGGCCAGCCAGCGGATCGTCGAGCCGGTGGGGGTCGGCGGCGGCGTGCTGGAGGCCTTCGACCCCGGCACCGGCGCGGTGCGCCGCTTCGCCCTGCACCGCATCACCAGCGTCGCCCCCACTGACGGCTGAGCCGTTCACCCGGCCCGGGGGGCTAGCTGGTCCGGGGTGCGGCCAGGCAGACGACGAAGTCCCGGGTGTCGTAGACGACGCCACCCTCCGGGCAGCCGCTCTGGTCGGTGGTGCCCTGGAGCGTCTGCCGCACCTGCACGTCCCCGGGCGAGGCCTCGGCGCAGTCGACCCGGGCGGGGTCGCCGTCGTCGGTGGTGGGCAGGGTGAAGCAGTCGCCCTCCTGCCAGTCGACGTCGAGGCACAGGGCGCCGGCCTGGGAGCCGCCGAACCGCTCCGTCTCGTAGTAGGAGGCGTCGGCGTCGCCGACGCACTGCGCCTCGTCGGGCGCCTTCCCGACGACCTTGTAGTTGGACTCCGTGCTGCCGCAGTCCTCGGTGACGACCGTGGCGTTCTGGAAGGTGCCGCCCAGGTGGACGCACCCCCCGATCGCGACGGCCACGCTGACGCTGCCGCCCGCGTCGCCGGTCGCGGTCCCGGTGGGCGTCACCGGGGAGGCGGTGCTCGGCGACCCGCCGGAGCCGGGTCCGAACAGGGCGAACATCCCGCCGACGAGCAGCAGGACGGCGAGCAGCGAGCCACCCAGGACCAGGGCGTTGCGGCCCCGGGTCGGCGGTGGCGGCGGTGCCCACCCGCCGGGCGGGTACGGGTAGCCGCCGGGCGGGTACGGGTAGCCACCGGGCGGGTTCGGGTACCCACCCTGGTGGGGCTGCCCCGGGTACCCCCACGGCTGCGGCCGACCCGGGTGATCGCCGGGCTGGGGGCCCGCCGGAGGCGGGGTCCACCCCGCCGGGGGGAGCTGTGGGTCCTGGCCGGGAGAGGGTGTCGTCATGGTCTCGTCCTCGCGCTCGGGTCCATCCTGCGCGGACCTGCCGGCAGGGTAGGGCTCGGACGGTCGGCCACGGACCCGAACCCGCAGGACGTCACCCGGTTGGGCCCGTCACGGTGCTCGGCCGCCCCACCGTGGTGCCCCCACGACCGGGAGCGAGGATGATGGCGGGTCGCACCCGCTCGTGAAGGAGACCCCCGCGTGACCGACGGACCCCTCATCGTCCAGTCCGACAAGACCCTGCTGCTCGAGGTGGACCACGCCGACGCCGGCGCCGCCCGCCAGGCCATCGCCCCGTTCGCGGAGCTCGAGCGCGCACCCGAGCACATCCACACCTACCGGATCACCCCGCTGGCGCTGTGGAACGCCCGCGCCGCCGGCCACGACGCGGAGCAGGTCGTCGACGCCCTGGTCCGGTTCTCCCGCTACGCCGTGCCGCAGCCGCTGCTCGTGGACATCGTCGACACGATGGGCCGCTACGGGCGCCTGCAGCTGGCCAAGCACCCTGCCCACGGGCTCGTGCTCATCAGCCTGGACCGGGCGGTGCTCGAGGAGATCCTGCGGCACAAGAAGATCCGACCGATGCTGGGGACGCGGGTCGACGACGACACCATCGTCGTGCACGCCTCGGAGCGCGGGCACCTCAAGCAGCAGCTGCTCAAGGTCGGCTGGCCGGCGGAGGACCTGGCGGGCTACGTCGACGGCGAGGCGCACGAGATCTCCCTGGCCACCGAGGCGCACGACGGGTCCCCCGCCTGGGAGCTGCGCGACTACCAGCAGATGGCGGCGGACTCCTTCTGGGCCGGCGGCTCGGGCGTCGTCGTCCTGCCCTGCGGGGCGGGCAAGACGATGGTGGGCGCGGCGGCGATGGCCAAGGCCAAGGCGACGACGCTCATCCTGGTGACCAACACCGTCGCCGGTCGGCAGTGGAAGCGCGAGCTCATCGCACGGACGTCGCTGACCGAGGAGGAGATCGGCGAGTACTCCGGCGAGCGCAAGGAGATCCGTCCCGTCACGATCGCGACGTACCAGGTGGTCACCCGCAAGTCCAAGGGCGAGTACCGACACCTGGAGCTGTTCGACTCCCGCGACTGGGGCCTGGTCATCTACGACGAGGTGCACCTGCTGCCGGCGCCGGTCTTCCGCATTACGGCGGACCTGCAGAGCCGTCGCCGTCTCGGGCTGACGGCCACCCTGGTGCGCGAGGACGGCCGCGAGGGTGACGTCTTCTCGCTGATCGGGCCGAAGCGCTACGACGCCCCGTGGAAGGACATCGAGGCCCAGGGCTGGATCGCGCCCGCGGACTGCGTCGAGGTGCGGGTCACGCTGACCGACGCCGAGCGCCTGGCCTACGCGACGGCCGAGCCGGAGGAGCGCTACAAGCTGTGCTCCACGGCCCGGACGAAGATGCCGGTGGTGCAGGGCATCCTCGAGCAGCACCCGGGCGCGCCCACCCTGGTCATCGGCGCGTACCTCGACCAGCTCGACGAGCTCGGGGCCGCGCTGGACGCCCCGGTGATCCAGGGCTCGACGTCGAACAAGGAGCGCGAGAAGCTGTACGACGCGTTCCGCACCGGTGAGATCGGCGTGCTCGTGGTGAGCAAGGTGGCCAACTTCTCCATCGACCTGCCGGAGGCCTCGGTCGCCGTCCAGGTCAGCGGCACCTTCGGCTCGCGCCAGGAGGAGGCCCAGCGGCTGGGACGGCTGCTGCGGCCCAAGCACGACGGCGGCCAGGCGCACTTCTACTCCGTCGTCGCCCGGGACACCCTGGACGCCGACTACGCCGCGCACCGGCAGCGCTTCCTCGCCGAGCAGGGCTACGCGTACCGGATCATCGACGCCGACGACATCCTCGGCCCGGCGATCCCCGAGGTCGACTGACCGTGCGCCCCGGGGCCCACGATGGCGACCGTGGTGGCCGCCCGACCGCAGGGGACGGTGTCAGGCCAGGCGCAGGAACTCCAGGTATCGCTCGTAGGAGTCGAGGCAGTCGTGGATGACCTGCGCCGTCGAGTAGCCCATGACGTCGTAGTCCTGGCCGCCGTCGATGGTGTGGACCTCCAGCCGCGCGTACCGGTCGCGGTTGCCGAGCATGCGCCCGCCGTAGGTCGGGACCGAGGACTCGCAGACCTGGACCCGGTAGACGAAGGGGTCCGCGCCGGCGCTGCCGAGCTGGACCCACGCCAGGCCCCCGCCCTCGGACTCCTCGGGCGCCTCCCCCACGCCGGCGGAGACCTCGGCGGGGACGCCCTTGGTCTCGAGCTCGCCGGCGACGTCGTCGAGCGCGGGCCGCACGACCGACTCGAGGTACGCGGTCGCCTCGTCCACGTCGACGAACTTCACCGCGCGGGCCAACCGGACCTTCCACGAGGGCACGTGCTCGTCGTCGGTGGCGTCGTCCTCGACCTCAGCACCGCGCGCGGACAACATCGTCGGTAGGGAGTGCGCCCCGGAGTCCACCCGTCGGCCCTCCTTGCGCAGCGCCTTCATCAGTCCGATCATGACGAGGACGATCACGAACGCGAACGGCAGCCCGAAGATGACGGTGGCGTTCTGCAGCGCGTAGATGCCTCCCACCGCCAGCACCGCGATGGTCAGCAGCCCGGTCGTCGCGGCCCACACGATCCGCAGCCACGGCGCGGCGTCGTCCTGCGCCCCGCGGAGCTTCGAGGACAGGTTCGCCATCACCAGGGCGCCGGAGTCGGCTGAGGTGACGTAGAACAGCAGCCCGACGAAGACCGAGAGCGCGATCACGATCCCCGAGAGCGGGTAGTCCTCGAGCAGGCTGTAGAAGCCGGCCTCGGGCGAGTCGAGCGCGGTGTTCGCGAAGCTGGTGTCACCGCCACGGATCTTGTCCAGGGCGGCGTTGCCGAAGATCGAGATCCACATGACGATGTAGGTGAACGGGATGATCATCGTCCCGGCGACGAACTGACGGATGGTCCGACCCCGCGAGATCCTGGCCAGGAACAGTCCGACGAACGAGGCCCACGCGACCCACCACGCCCAGAAGAACAGCGTCCACAACGACATCCACTCGGTGACCCCGTCGGAGAAGGCGAAGGTCTCCATGGTCCGGCTCGCGAAGGTCTGGACGTAGTCGCCCACGTTCATCACGACGGCGTTGAGGATGAACCCGGTGCGACCGGTGATCAGCACCCAGCCGGCCAGCGCCAGGGCCAGGATCACGTTGAGCTGGGAGAGGTAGCGGATGCCCCGGTCGACGCCGGTGGTCGCCGAGATCGCCGCCATCACGACCGCGAGCGCGACCAGCGCGATCTGCGCTCCGAGGCCGACCGGGGTCCCGAACAGGACGTTGAGGCCCTCGTTGAGGAACACCACCCCGATGCCGAGGCTGGTGGCGACGCCGAAGATCGTCCCGAGCACGGCGGCGGTGTCGACGGTGTGGCCCAGCACGCCGTCGATCCTTCGACCGAAGATGGGGTACAGCGCAGACCGCACGGCCAGTGGCATGTTCAACCGGTAGGTGAAGTAGCCGAGCGCGAGGCCCATCAGGGCGTAGAGGCCCCAACCGGAGATCCCGTAGTGGAACAACGTCCACACGGTCGCGTTGCGCGCGGCCTCCAGGGTCTGCGGGTCGCCGGTCGGCGGCTGCATGTACTGGGTGACCGGCTCGGCCACGGCGAAGAACATGACGTCGGTCCCGATGCCGGCGGCGAACAGCATCGATGCCCACGCGAAGGTCGAGAACTCCGGCTTGGAGTGGTCCGGGCCGAGCTTGATCGAGCCGTAGCGCGAGGCCGCGAGATAGATCACGAACACGAGCACGGAGGTGGTGAGGAGGATGTAGAACCACCCGAAGGCACCCACCACCCACGCCACACCGTCACCGATGACCGACTCCGCCTGCGTGGGCGCCACGATGGCCCAGATCGCCATGGCCAGGACACCGAACAGCGACGCGACGAGCACCGGCATGCGCACCGGTGGCCCGTCGGTGAGGAAGGCGAACCTGCGCCCCGACGTCTCGCGCTTCTCGGACACGGTGCTCGTCATGGCGTCTCCTGGGGTGCGTGGGAGGCCTCGTTGCGGGGGTCACCCGGTGGGTGGAGCGGTGCGCCCTCCCGGTACCGGTAGAACGGCACGTCGCTCGCCGGGGCGAGCGGCTCGTTCCCGGCGATCAGGTCGGCGGCCTTCTCGGCCAGCATCATCACCGGGGCGTAGATGTTGCCGTTGGGGATGTAGGGCATCGAGGACGCGTCGACGACGCGCAACCCGCGCACCCCGCGCACCCGCATGGTGGCGGGGTCGAGCACGCCCATCTCGTCGGTGCCCATCTTCGCGGTGCAGGACGGGTGCAGGGCGGTCTCCGCGTCGGCGGCCACCCAGTCCAGGATCTGCTGGTCGGTCTCGACGCCCGGCCCGGGCGAGATCTCGCCGTCGTTGAACGGGGCGAAGGCGGGCTGGGTGAGGATGTCGCGGGCGATCCGCACCATCTCGATCCACTCCTGCCGGTCGGTCTCGGTGGACAGGTAGTTGAACCGCAGGGCGGGGTGCGCCGTGGGGTCGGTCGAGGTGATCTTCACCGTGCCGCGGCTGTCGGAGTACATCGGACCGATGTGCACCTGGTAGCCGTGCTCGCTCGCGGGCCGCGACCCGTCGTAGCGGATGGCGATCGGCAGGAAGTGGAACATCAGGTTGGGGTAGTCGACCTGGTCGTTGCTCCGCAGGAAACCACCCGCCTCGAAGTGGTTGCTGGCGCCGACGCCCCGGCGCAGGAACATCCACTCCGCGCCGATCCGCGGCTTGTGCCGGTGCTTGAGCCACGGCGCGATCGAGACGGGCTGCTTGCTCGCGTACTGGATGTAGACCTCGAGGTGGTCCTGCAGGTTCGCCCCCACCCCCGGCAGGTCGACGACCGGGGCGATCCCGAGTGCGCTCAGGTCGTCGGCCGCGCCGATGCCGGCGAGCTGCAACAGCTGAGGCGTGTTGATCGCCCCCCCACACAGGATCACCTCACCCGCGGTGGCGCTGCGCCGCAGGCGACCCGCGCGGAGGTAGTCGACCCCCACCACCCGGGTCCCGTCCATCGTCAGCCCGGTGACGTGGGCCAGGGTCTCCACGGTGAGGTTCGCCCTGCCCATCACCGGGTGCAGGTACGCCCGCGCCGCGCTGAGGCGACGACCCCGGTGGACGTTGCGGTCGAACTTCGCGAAGCCCTCCTGCCGGTAGCCGTTGACGTCGTCGGTCCGGGGGTGGCCGGCCTGCTCGGTCGCCTCGAGGAAGGCGCCGAACAGCGGGTTCGTCGCCGGACCACGCTCGAGCACCAGCGGACCGCTGCCGCCCCGCCACTCGTCGGCCCCGGCCAGGCAGGTCTCCATCCGCTTGAAGTACGGCAGGCAGTGCGCGTAGTCCCACTCCTGCATGCCGTCGTCGGCCGCCCAGCGCTCGTAGTCGAGCGGGTTGCCGCGCTGGAAGATCATCCCGTTGATGCTGCTGGAGCCCCCGAGAACCTTGCCGCGGGCGTGGTAGACCCGTCGGTCCCCCATGTGGGGCTCCGGCTCGGACTGGTAGCGCCAGTCGTAGAACCGGCTGCCGATCGGGAACGGCAGGGCGGCCGGCATGTGGATGAACGGGTCGAACCGGAAGTCCGAGCGGCCGGCCTCGAGGACGAGGACGCTGGTCGAGGGGTCCGCGCTCAGCCGGTTCGCGAGCGCCGAGCCGGCCGAACCGCCACCGACGATGATGATGTCGTAGGTCTTGGTCATCAGGTCCTCTCCTGTCCGCTGAACCACCCGGACGGCGCCGGGGACGTGTTGTGCCAGATGTGCTTGGTCTCGCGGTACTCGTCGAGGCCGGCCAGGCCGAGCTCGCGGCCGACCCCGGACTGCTTGTAGCCGCCCCACTCGGCCTGCGGCACGTAGGGATGGAAGTCGTTGATCCACACGGTGCCCATCCGGAGCCGCGCGGCGACCCGTTCGGCGCGCCCGGCGTTCGAGGTCCACACCGCACCGGCCAGTCCGTAGGTGCTGTCGTTCGCGATGGCGACCGCGGCGTCCTCGAGCTCGGCGTCGCTGGCACCGTCGAACGTCTCCACCGTGAGGACCGGCCCGAACGACTCCTCGTGCACCACGCTCATCGCGGAGGTGCAGCGGTCCAGGACGGTCGGCGGGTAGTAGAAGCCGTCGGCCAGTGCGGGGTCGTCCGGCCGGGCACCACCCACCCGCAGCTCGGCGCCCTCGGAGATGCCGGCGGCGACGTACGCCGCCACCTTGTCCCGGTGCGCCGCGCTGATCAGCGGGCCGGTCTCGGCGGCGTCGTCGAAGGGGCCACCCAGCCGGATCGTCGCGGCCCGGCGCACCAGCTCGTCCACGAACTCGTCGTGGATCGATGCCTGCACCACCAGGCGGGCGCCGGCGGAGCAGACCTGACCCGAGTGCAGGAAGATCGCGGTCAACGCGTTGTCCAGCGCGGCCTCGCGGTCGGCGTCGGCGAACACGATGTTGGGGTTCTTGCCGCCGAGCTCGAGCGCGACCCGCTTCACCGTTCCCGCGGCCGCGGCCATGACCTGCTTGCCCGTCGACACGCCGCCGGTGAACGAGACGAGGTCGACGCACCGGTGCTCGGTGAGCGTCGGCCCGACCCGCGCCCCGGCGCCGAGCACCAGGTTGGCCACCCCGGGCGGCACGCCGGCCTCGGTGAGGGCACGCATCAGCCACGTTCCCGTGGACGGGGTGAGCTCGCTCGGCTTGAGCACGAACGTGTTGCCCGCCGCGAGCGCGGGCGCCACCTTCCACGCGGTCTGCAGCAGCGGGTAGTTCCACGGCGTGATCAGGACGCAGACCCCCACCGGCTCGTGCACCACCCGGCTGGCGATGCCGGCCTGACCGGTGTCGACGACCCGACCGGTCGCCCCGGTCAGCCCTGCGTAGTGGCGGAACACCGCGACGACGTCGTCGACGTCGAGGCGGGACTCCACGATCCGCTTGCCGGTGTCCCCCGATTCGAGCCGGGCGACCTCCTCCTTGTCGCGCTCGAGCAGGTCGGCCACGGTGTGCAGGATCCGCGCGCGGTCCAGCGACGAGGTGGATGACCACTCGCCGCCGTCGAAGGCGTGACGTGCGGCGCGCACCGCGGCGTCGGCGTCATCGGGGCCGGCCTCGGCGACCGTCGCCACCAGCGTGCCGTCGGCCGGGCAGCGGATCTCCCGGGTCTCGCCGTCGGCGGAACCGCGCCACGCTCCACCGATGAACAGCTCCGCCACCACACCACTCCTCACGCCGGTGGGGGGACGGCCCGGACCGACCCGCCGCCTCGAGATCCCCTGTCCCTCGGGCCTGCGTCCCTCGCCTCCGGAGCACCACCCTTGCGTGATCGTTGCCGTCGCGTCAACCGCCGCCAACGCTGCGGGCCGGAGCCACCGCACGGAACGCGGGCCTCCTGCCTGCCAGGGAGAACCTGGAGACGCACAGGAGGCCCGCTCGGCTCCAGCCGGACGGGGCTACCGTCGTCGGCGGGTGACCAGCCAGACCAGGAGGCCACCGAGGACGGCCCCGGCCGCGACCGGCGCGACCCGCTTGGCCACCGCGGAGCCGCCGGAGTCGAGCAGGTCGATCGCGTCCGGGGTGGGCGGGTAGTCCACCTTCGGCCGGGGCTTCGGGGTCGCCAGCTGCGGGGTGGTCGACGCCGGCGTCGGGGTCCGCTCGGCCCCGGACGGCGACGACTCGCCCCCGACCGGACCCTCCTGGGTCACCGTGTCGTCGTCGGCCGCCACCGCGTCCAGGGCACCCGCGGCGGTGAGCTCGGCCGCGGCCGCCTCCTCCGTCGTGCCGTCGAACGCGGCCTCCCCGACCGGGTTCGCGTCGGGCTCGTCCCCCGCGGCGGCCGACTCGGCCCCGAGACGCTGACCGAGGCAGTCCGCGAACTGGCCGATGATCTTGCCGGCAACCTCGGTGATGATCCCGCGGCCGAGCTGGGCCGGCTTGCCCGTGATGGACAGGTCGGTGGCCACGACCACGGTGGTGGAGGTCGCCGTGGTCTCGGCCAGCGACATGGTCACGGTGGCGTTGGCCTGGCCGTTGCCTCGGGAGTCCTTGCCGTTGGCCTTGATCACCGCGGTGCGGGCGGCCTCGTCGGTCTCCACGTAGGTCCCGGTGCCCTTGTAGAGCATCGCGATCGGACCCAGCTTGACCTTGACCGTGCCCGTGAACGACGTGTCGTCGCTCTCGGTGAGCTTGGCACCGGGGAAGCACGGCGCCACCCGGTCGGGTTCGAGGAACGCGCTCCACACGTCCGCGATCGGCGCGTCCACGACGAAGGTGTTCTCGAGGTCCATCAGGCGACCCCGGCTGCCGTGGCGAGCGCCCGGCGGGTGAGGACACCGGCCAGGTGCGTCCGGTACTCGGCGTCGGCCCCGATGTCGCTGCCCGGGGACGTGCCCTCGGCAGCGTGCTCGGCGGCGGCCCGGAAGCTCTCCACCGTGGCCGCCTGCCCGACGAGCGCGGCCTCGACCCCGTGCGCCCGCAGCGGCGTGGAGCCCATGTTGGTCAGCGCGACGCGCGCCTCGCTGACCGTGCCGCCGTCGATCTTCAGCGCGGCGGCGACGGCCACGATGGACCACGCCTGCGCCACCCGGTTGAACTTCTCGTACTGCGCGCCCCACCCGGTGTGCTTCGGGATGCGGATCTGGGTGAGCAGCTCGCCGGGCTCCACCGCGGTGGTGAAGTAGTCGGTGAAGAAGTCCGCCGCCGCAACCGTGCGGGTCGCCCCGCCCGGGGAGGCGATGACCATCGTCGCCTCCAGGGCCAGGATGGGTGCGCCCAGGTCACCCGCGGGATCGGCGTGGCTCAGCGCCCCGCCGAGGGTCCCGCGGTGCCGGATCGACGGGTCGGCGACGGTGGCCGTGGTCAGCGCCAGCAGCGCGGCGTGCTCGGCGACGTCGGCCGAGGTGAGCACGTCGTGGTGCGTCGTCATGGCCCCGACGACGAGCTCGTCACCCTCGACGGTGATGCCCCGCAGCTCGGCGACCTTGCTGAGGTCGACGACGACCGTGGGCGCGGCCAGGCGCAGCCGGAGGACGGGCAGGAAGCTCTGCCCGCCCCCGAGCAGCTTCGCGTCCTCCCCCCCGTCGGCGAGGGCCTGCAGGGCCTCCGCGACGGTGGTCGGGGCGACGTAGTCGAACGCGGCGGGGATCATGCCTGGCCTCCAGCGGTGGCGTCGGTCGTCTGGGTGGAGCCGAGGCCGCCGCCGGCCTCGGGAGTGTTCCGGCCCTCGGGGCCGCCCGCGGAGAGCTCGCCCCGCGCCTCCTGCAGGGCCCGCCAGACGCGCTGCGGCGAGCAGGGCATCTCGATGTCGGTGACCCCGAGGTGCCGGACGGCGTCGAGGACGGAGTTCACCACGGCCGGGGTCGAGGCGATGGTGCCGGCCTCGCCGACGCCCTTGACCCCCAGCGGGTTCGACGTCGCCGGGGTGGTCGTCTGGTCGACGTTGAAGTGCGGCAGATCGACCGCGGAGGGCACCAGGTAGTCGGCCAGGGTGCCGGTGAGCAGGGTGCCGGCCTCGTCGTAGACGCCCTCCTCGTACAGGGCCTGCGCGATGCCCTGGGCGAGCCCGCCGTGGATCTGGCCCTCGACGATGAGCGGGTTCACCACCACCCCGATGTCGTCGACGCAGGTGTAGTTGAGGATCTTGGTGAAGCCGGTCTCGGTGTCCACCTCGACGGCGCACAGGTGCGTGCCGTGTGGGTAGTTGAAGTTCTCCGGGTCGAAGGTGGCCTGGGAGTCCAGGCTCGGCTCCACCCCGTCGGGCAGGTTGTGCGCGGCGAACACGGCCAGCGCGATGTCGCCGATGGCCACCCCCGCCTCGGTGCCCTTCACGCTGAACCGGCCGCCGGTGAACTCCAGGTCGTCGACGGAGCACTCGAGCAGGTGGGCCGCGATGGGCTTGGCCTTTTCGATGACCTTGTCGGCGGCCTGGACGATGGCGATGCCGCCGACCACGAGCGAGCGCGAGCCGTAGGTGTCCAGACCCTTGGGCGAGATCTGGGTGTCGCCGTGCAGCACCTCGACGTCCTCGAACGCGACGCCGAGCTTGTCGGCCACGATCTGGCTGAACGCCGTCTCGTGGCCCTGCCCGTGCGGGGTGGCCCCGGTGACGACCTCGACCTTGCCGGTGGGCAGCATGCGGATGGCCGCGTGCTCCCAGCCACCGGCGCCGTAGTTCAGCGAGCCGAGCACCCGCGACGGGGCGAGACCGCACATCTCGGTGAACGTCGAGATGCCGATGCCGAGCTGCTTCACGTCGCCGTTGGCGCGCCGCTCGGCTTGCTCGGCCCGCAGGCCGTCGTAGTCGAACAGCGCCATCGCCTTGTCGGTTGCGGCCTCGTAGTTGCCCGTGTCGTAGGTCAGGCCCGCCACGGTGGTGAAGGGGAACTCCTCGTGGGTGATCCAGTTCTTCTTCCGCAGCTCCATCGGCTCCATGCCGAGCTCGACGGCCAGCTCGTCGACGATCCGCTCGATGCCGAAGGTGGCCTCGGGGCGCCCGGCGCCGCGGTAGGCGTCGGTCCAGGTCTTGTTGGTGAAGACGTTGGTGCACGCGAAGTGGTAGGCGGGGATCTTGTAGATGGAGTTGAACATGAAGGCGCCGAGCACGGGCACGCCCGGGGTGACCAGGCCGAGGTAGGCGCCCATGTCGGCCATGAGCTCGACCTTGAGCCCGGTCATCTTCCCGTCGCGGGTCGCGGTGATGGTGATGTCCTGGATCTGGTCGCGGCCGTGGTGGCCGGCGAGCAGGGACTCCGAGCGCGACTCGGTGGCCTTGACCGGCTTGCCCAGCTTCTGGGCCACGAGGACGGTGAGCAGCTCCTCCGGGGTGAACTGGAGCTTGCCGCCGAAGCCACCGCCCACGTCGGGGGCGATGACGCGGAGCTTGTGCTCGGGGATGCCCAGGGTCAGCGCCATCATGGTGCGCACGATGTGCGGGACCTGGGTGGCCGACCACAGGGTGAGCTGCTCGGTCGTCGGGTCGCAGACCACCGAGCGCGGCTCCATGAAGGCGGGGATGAGGCGCTGCTGGCGGAAGCGGCGGGTGACCGTCACCTCCGCGGCATCGAGCGCCTCCTGGATCGGCGTGCCGGTGCCCGCCTCGCCCGAGTCGAAGACCCACAGCGCGTTCTTGTTCGTCCCCAGGTCGGGGTGGACGAGGTCGGCGCCCTCGGCGAGGGCGGCCTCCATGTCCAGCACCACGGGCAGCTCGTCGTAGTCGACGTCGATGCCCTCGAGGGCGTCGATCGCCTCGGTCTGGGTGCGTCCGACGACGATGGCGACGATCTCGCCGGCGAAGTTCACCGTGTCGACGGCGATCGACGGGTGGGCCGGGGACTTCATGTCCGGGGTGATGGCCCACGCGCACGGGAGGCTGCCCTGGGTGTCCTTGAAGTCGGCGCCGGTGTAGACCGCGACCACGCCGGGCATCGACTTTGCGGCCTCGACGTCGATGTTCGTGATCGTGGCGTGGGCGAAGGGGCTGCGGAGCATGGCGAGGTGGACCATGCCGGGCAGGGTGATGTTGTCGGTCCAGCGGGTGCGGCCGGTGATGAGGCGCGCGTCCTCCTTGCGCAGCCGCGCCTTGCCGATCTCGGCGGTGGTGGTGCTGGGGGCTTCGGTCGTCGTCGTCATCACTGCCCTGCCGTGGAGTTGGAGGATGAGGTGCTCGGGGCGCCGGCGTGCGCGCCCGGCTTCATGGCCGCCGCGGCGGCCTGGACCGACTTCACGATGTTCTGGTAGCCCGTGCAGCGGCAGAGGTTGCCCTCGAGACCGTGGCGGACCTCCGCGTCGGTCGGGTCGGGGTTCTCGCCGAGCAGGTCGATCGACGCCATGATCATCCCCGGGGTGCAGAAGCCGCACTGCAGGCCGTGGTTCTCGTGGAACGCCTGCTGCACCGGGTGGAGCTCGCCGTCGCGGGCCAGGCCCTCGACGGTGGTGACGTCGGAGCCGTCGGCCTGCACGGCGAGCACCGAGCACGACTTCACGCTCTGGCCGTCGAGGGCGACGGTGCAGGCACCGCAGTTGCTGGTGTCGCACCCGACCACGGTGCCGACCTTGCCGAGGCGCTCGCGCAGGTGGTGCACGAGCAGGGTGCGGGGTTCGACCTCGTCGGTGTAGCTCACACCGTCGACGGTCATGCTGACGCGCGTCATCGAGCCTCCAGGGAAGAGAAGTCCGGTCAGCAGGGGCTCCCGCGTGACCGACGTCACGAGCCGAGCGTAGCGCCCACGTTGTGACCCAGCACACCCACATCTCGGGGGCCAGCAGCGTGCAAGATCAACCGTCGGCCGGGGCGGGGCGCCGTCGGGACCGGTCGACGGCGGCACCCTCACCCCCGCAGGCGCGGCACCAGGGCGGACGCGCTCCGCTGGCGCACGCAGCCGAGCCAGAGCCCCGTCCCGTAGGCGAGGTCGTCGGCGCGCTTGCACAGCAGGTGCACCACCGGGCCCGGGCCGCCCGGGCCCCGGTGCACCGCCCAGTCCCCCAGGCCCTCCGCGAGCCCGAGCAGCAGCAGGGTGCGCCGTGCCCGGCGGCTCACCAGCCCCAGCACTGCCGCGGCCGGCCACCAGTGCCGCCAGGCCGCCGACGCCAGCTGCCGGCCCGCCCCCCACAGCCCCTGCGGGGCGAGGCCCACGGCGGTGCGACCGGGGTGGGAGAGCCCGGGCAGCCGCCGGGCCAGGCGCACGGTGGCGGCCGCGGTGACCCCGGCGGCGGCCACGAGCCCGGGCCGGGTGCCGGTCAGGGCCAGGGTGCAGGCCGCCGCCGTCCAGGGTGCGAGCGCCACCGGGGGCACCTGCCCGGGGTGGCGGCGGGCCAGCGCGGCCGCCCCGGTGCCGTAGAACAGCTTGCGGCCCAGCCACGGCCGGGTCCGGGTGCGGTGGGCGTGGTCGACGCACGCCGCCGGCTCGTAGCGCAGCCGCCCGCCGTGGGCGTACAGGCGCCAGCACAGGTCGACGTCCTCCGCGACGAGCATGCTCTCGTCGAAGCCGGACCACCCGGGCAGCGCGCGCACCGCCGCCACCCGCAGCAGCACCGCGGCGCTGGGGACGTAGGCCACCCGGTTGCGGGGCTGCACCGGCGCCTCCCGCGGGCCCAGGTCCAGCGAGCTGCGCACCGTCTCGTACCGGGCCACCCAGCCGGTCCCGATCCCGGGGTCGGCGGTGATCCGGGGGGCCACCAGGGCCACGGCGGGGTCCTGCAGGTGGGCGAGCAGCGGGGCGAGCCACCCGGCGCGGGGCACCACGTCGGAGTCCAGGAACACCACCGCCGGGGTGTCCACCTCGGCGAGGCCGGAGTTGCGCGCGGCCGCCGGTCCGCGGGAGCGTGCGTGCCGCACCAGGCGCACCCCGCCGGGCACCTCCAGCGGCACGGCGGAGCCGTCGTCGACGACCACCACCGCCACCCCCGGCGCGGTCCGGTCCAGGTTCGCCAGCAGCCGCGCGAGGCCGTCGGGGTTGTCGCGCACCGGGACCACCACGGTGACGTCCGGGGCCGCCCCCTCGGACGGACGGGGGTGCGCGACCCCGGCGTCGAGCAGCGTCCGGGCGAGCGCCGCGGCGGCGGGTCCTGCCACCGTGAGCTGACCGGTCCGCAGCAGCGTCCGCGCCCGGGGGGCCAGGCGCAGCAGCGTGGGCGGGGAGCCCCCGAGCAGCGCCCGCCCCCCGTCGAGGTGCCGCACCGCGCGGTCGAGCTCGACGACGAAGCCGTCGGGCAGGACGGGCGCGCTGCTCACCCGATCCGCCCGTGCTCGCCGACCGACCACGCGGCTACCGCCGCGAGAGCGCGACCACCCCACTCGGCGAGCAGCCGGCGCCCCTCCTCGGCGGTGGCCCCGGTGGGGTCGCCCAGCACGCCGTTGGGGCTCACCGCGGCGACCCCGCCCCGCCGCAGCTCGGTCATGAGCTGCGCGACGGGCTCGGTGCGCCCGGCGGCGGCATCGGCGGTGCGGACCACGGACGGGTCGAGGTGCAGCAGCAGCGAGGTCTCGGTGCGACCGGCGTGGGCGTCGGAGCCCGGGAACGCGCACGGCAGCCACGCCGCGTCCCGACCCTCGAGCCGCAGCCGCGCCACCGCTCCCGCCACGGCCCGGGCGTTGCCGCCGTGGCCGTTGACCAGCAGCAGCCGCCCCGTCCACGCCGAGCAGGAGCGGCCCAGCTCGAGCAGCAGCTGCTCCAGCGCGGGGACGCCGATGCTGACCGTCCCCGGGAAGCCCTCGTGCTCCCCGGACGCCCCGTAGGGCACGGTCGGTCCCAGGACGGCACCGGGGGTGGCCGCGGCGAGGGCGCGGGCCGCGGCGTCGGCGATCCGGGTGTCGGTGTCCAGCGGCAGGTGGGGGCCGTGCTGCTCCACCGAGCCCACCCCGACGACGAGCAGCGGTCGCACCGGGACGCGCGGCGACGTCAGCTCGGCGACGGTGTGCACGCGGCCACCCTGCCATCCCGGCGGACCCGACCGGCGTGGTGAGATCACCGCCGTGGTCGACCCGCTGCTGACCGTCCTGGCCCCGGACCTGGGCCGGCGCGCCGCCCAGGTCCTCGACGCGCCGGAGGTGTTCCTGGCCCGCGCCGCGCGTCGGGCGCCCGACCTCCACGAGGCGCTGGGCCTGCTGTACGGGGACCGGGCCGACGCGCTGTGCGCCCGCGTGCTCGACGTCGCGCTGGAGGCGGCCGCGGCCCGGCCCGGCGAGCTGGCGCTGCTGGACCACCGCCGCGAGATCGACCCCGAGTGGTTCCAGCGCGAGACCCAGCAGGGCTACGTGGCCTACACCGACCGCCTCGCCGGGACCCTCGCCGCGCTCCCGGAGCGGCTGGAGCACCTGGGCGAGCTGGGCGTGACCTACCTGCACCTCATGCCACTGCTGCGCCCGCGCGAGGGGGAGAACGACGGCGGCTACGCGGTGGCCGACTTCCGCGACGTGGACCCCCGCCTGGGCACCCTCGCGGACCTGCGGGCAGTGGCGACCGAGCTGCGCGGGCGCGGCATCAGCCTGTGCCTGGACCTGGTGCTGAACCACACCGCCCGGGAGCACACCTGGGCGCAGGGGTGGCTCGCCGGCGACCCGGCGTTCGCGGACTTCTACACCGCGTACCCCGACCGGACGGTCCCGGACGCCTTCGACGCCACCATCGCCTCCGTCTTCCCCGACCGGGCGCCGGGCAGCTTCTCCTGGGTGCCCGAGGCACTGGGCGGCACCGGCGGCTGGGTGTGGACCACGTTCTGGCCGTACCAGTGGGACCTGCGCTGGGCCAACCCCGAGGTGTTCCTCGCCGTCCTGCGCGAGGTGCTGTTCGTGGCCGAGCAGGGCGTCGAGGTGTTCCGGATGGACGCGGTGCCGTTCCTGCACAAGCGCCTGGGCGGGAACGGGCAGAACGAGCCGGAGGCGCACGCGATCCTGCAGGCGCTGCACGCGGCGGTGACCACCGCGGCCCCGGCGGCGGTGTTCCTGGCCGAGGCGATCGTGGCCCCGGACGACCTCGTCGCCTACCTCGGCGCGCACACCCGGGACGGCCGGCCCCGCTTCCGGCCCGAGTGCGAGCTGGCGTACCACAACCAGCTCATGGTGCTGCTGTGGTCTTCCCTGGCCACCGCCGACGCCCTGCTGGCCCGACGGGCGCTGACGCGGATGGCGCCGATCCCGCCGTCGACGTCGTGGGTGACCTACAGCCGCTGCCACGACGACATCGGCTGGGCGGTGAGCGACCAGGATGCAGCTGCCGTCGGCGTGGACGCCGCCTCCCACCGGCGCTTCCTCAACGAGTTCTACTCCGGCACCTTCCCGGGCTCGTTCGCCCGCGGCGCGCTGTTCCAGGAGAACCCCGAGACCGGCGATGCTCGGATCTCCGGCTCCGCGGCGGCGCTGTGCGGGATCCACTCCGCGAGCACCCCAGACGAGCTGGCCGCCGCCGAGCGCCGCCTCGCGCTGCTCACCGCGGTCGTCCACGGCTGGGGTGGCCTGCCCCTGGTCTACTCCGGGGACGAGCTGGCCCAGGACAACGACACCGGCTACCTCGACGACCCCGCGCTGGCCGCGGACAACCGGTGGATGCACCGGCCGTTCCTGGACGACGACGCGCTCGCGCTGCGCCACGACCCGAGCACGGTGCCCGGGCGCACGTTCACCTGGACCCGGCACGTGACCCGGGCCCGCAAGGGGGTCTCCGCCCTGCGCGCGGGCCTGCCCACCACCGTGCTGGACGTCGACGACACCCGGGTGCTGGCCTGGTCCCGCGAGGACCCCCGCGGCGGGCGCCTGGTGGGGCTGGCCAACGTGGGCACGGGAACGGCTGGCGTCGAGCTGGAGGCGCTCGCCGGGCTGGGCCTCGGCGACGTCGTCCTCAGCTCCGACGCGCTCCGCCTCGAGCAGGGACGGCTCCAGGTGCCGGCGCTGGGTGTCGTCTGGCTGGCCCGCGAGTAGCGCCGACGGGCCCGTCGGTCCACGTGTCGGCCCGGCGCGCGACGTCGTGCAGGTGCACCACCTCGGCGTCGGTGAGCAGCGTGGGCCGCTGCCGCAGCCAACCCGCCAGCTCGGTGACCTCCAGCACGCGCACCCGAGCGTCACCGGGCTGACGGCTCACGCTGAGCCCGCCGGGTGCACACACGACGACGACGAGACCGACCACCGGAGGCACGGTCACGCGAGACACCGCCGACAGCAGGCGGCAGGCCCGGGTCGACCCGGCGCGGCTGTCGCGGACCTGGGGCCGGCGCTCGCCGTCCACCATCAGCGTGTCGCGGTCGGCCCAGACGGCGGCGTCCGGGTGGTGCTGGGTGGCGATCGTGAACACCCCACCCGGTCCGAGCAGCACGTGGTCGACGACGTGGCCGCCGTTGCCGACCGGGACCGCGTGCAGGACGCGCCAGCGGGGCCCCAGCCCGGTCAGCTCCGCGGCCACCCGCTCCGCCCCGGCCGCGCCGACCCGCCACGCCCGCTCGTCGTTGCGGACCCCCAGGGTGCGGGCGAGGACCGACCACACGGGCGTCGCGGCCCGCAGGGCCTCCGCCGCCGCGAGCGCGGTCGCGCCGGGCCGGTTGCCGGCCAGGTCGTTCGCACGGGCCGGGACGGACGTGGGTGCCGGCGGGCAGGTCTGCCCAGGAGTGCGCCGCTGGGCCGGGACGAACACCGGGGAGCCCGCCAGGATCTGCTCGACGGACGCCCGGAACGACTCGTCGTCGACGACGACCTGCCCGGTCCTGTTGTCCCGGTAGCCGATCGACGATCCGCTCGAGGTGCGCACGTAGCTGCGATCGAGCCCGTAGCGGGTCCAGCGCCGTACCGTCAGGTCGTCCACGTCACAGGTGTCGTCGTCGGTGCGGGACAAGTGGATCACCCGGTCCGGGGACACCCGTCCGCACGATCCAGCGTGCGCGACCGGCCGCCGGACGCACTCCGGGAACCCCGTGACACGGCTGCATCATCCTGGTACATTCGAACGCGTGATCGATCACTCGTCCACCCTCGACGCCCTCGCTGCCGCGGGGCGAGCAGAGGGCGCCGCGGTCGCCCAGAAGCTCCACCTGGCCGCACTGCTCGTGTCGGAAGGACGGGAGCACGGCGTCGTCGACGTCGCCACCACCCTGTCGGTGTCCACCGGCGCGGCGCACGCCCTGGCCCACCTGGGCGAGGTGCTCGAGACCCGCCTGCCCGGCGTGCGCCGGGCCCTGGCCGCCGGGTTGCTCGACCTGTCCCGGGTGCGGGTGGTCGTCGACCGGACGGAGTCGGTCACCGATCCCGTCGTGCTGCGGGCGGTGGAGCGCCAGGTGCTCGACGCCGTGCTGGCCGAGGGACGGTGCACCACCCGCGGCCAGGTGCAGCTGGCCGTGGACCGGGCGGTCGCGGAGCACGACCCGGCCGCGCTCGTCGAGCGACGTCGGCGGGCCGTGGCGGACCGCACCGTGCAGGTCCGACCGGGCGCGGACGGGATGAGCTCGGTGTGGGGACTGCTCCCGGCCGCCGAGGGCGTCACGCTCGACGCGCGGCTGCGGGAGCTGGCCCTGGGCGTGTGCGGCGAGGACCCGCGGACGCTCGCGCAGCGTCGGGCCGACGCCCTGCTGGCCCTGGCCCGCGGGCACCGGGGTCTCGCCTGCGCGTGCGGCTCACCCGTGTGCCCCACCTCGGCGACGCCGACGACCCACCACCGTTGCCCGCCCCTGGTCCAGGTGGTCGTCGACGCGTCCGTGCTCGCAGGCGCGACCGACCTGCCCGGGGTGCTCGTGGGCCACGGCGTGATCGACGCGGACTCGGTGCGAGCCTTGGCGCAGGACGCCCGGTGGCAGCGCCTGCTGGCCCTCGACGGACTCCCCGTGCTGCCGACACAGGGGCGCTACCGACCGTCCCCGCGCCTGGCCGCCGCCGTGCGGGCGCGGGACGGGCACTGCCGCTTCCCCGGGTGCACCGTGCCCGCTGCCGGCTGCGACCTCGACCACGTGGTGCCCCACGCCCGGGGCGGGGAGACGTCGCCGGCGAACCTCGCCTGTGTGTGTCGGCGCCACCACGGGCTGAAGACTGCGACGACCTGGTCGGCGGTCATGGATCCCGACGCCACCCTGCACTGGCAGGGCCTGCACGGGCAGCGGCTGCACTCGGTGCCGACCGGGATGCCTCCGAGCCGGGCCCCGGTGCTGCCGGCCGCGGCACCTCCCCCGCTCGTCGCCCCGGTCGAGCGGCCGCTGCCCGGGGCGCCCGCCGCGGACACCTGGACGGACGAGGACTTCGACGACGCCGTCGATGCGCTGGTCCGGGAGCACGACCGGCGGCAGCGACCCAGACCCCCGGGTCCGCCGAACCCCGCGGTCCTCGTCCCCACGTGTCTGCTGCTCGAGCACGACGAGCCCCCGCCGTTCTGAGCGGGCGTGAGCGCGGCCGGTCCGGTGCGTCAGCCGTGCCAGGTGTCGGCACGGCGCGCCACTGCGTGCAGCCGCGCGACCTCGCGCTCGCTCAGCCGCGCCGGCTGTGCCCGCAACCAGGCGACCAGCTCCCGCCGCCCCAGGAGGACGACCCGTCCGTCGAGGGGCTGGTGGTCGACCACGAACCCCCCGGTGCACCCCACGAGGACGACGAGTCCGGTCACCGGTGGCGGTGACCCCATCAGTGCCGCCCCGAGCCGACGGCCTGCCCGCGTCGCCTCGTACCGGCTGTTCCGCACGTAGGGCACCGGGTACCGGTTCAGCAGCACGGTGTCGCCGTGGACCCGCACCGCGCCGGAGGGGTGGTGCTTCGTGTTGATCGTGAACACGCCGGCGGGCCCGACGAGCACGTGGTCGATGTCGGAGCCCCGGGAACCCACCGGGACGGCGTGCAGGCAGCACCACGCCGGGTCCAGCTCGGCGAGCTGCGCAGCGACGGCCTGCTCCCCGGCCGCCCCGACCCGCCACGACCGACCGGAACGCCTCGTCCTCGACGATCACCGCCCCGGTCCGGTTGTCGCGGTACCCGAACGACCGACCCGACGCCGTGCCCACGTAGCTGCGGTCGTACCCGTACCGGGTCCACCGGCGCACCTCCAGCTGCTCCACGAACCAGGTGTCGGCAGCTCGGGGGACCTGGTCGATCACCCGTTCCGGCGACGTACCCCGGACACGCGGCAGGGGCGCGACCTCGAGGAGGTCGCGCCCCTGCGGGCACCCGGTGGCCGCACGTGTGCGGCCGGAACAGCCCTGCCGCGTGAGCGGCCGGAACAGCCCTAGATGAAACCGTTCTCGGTCAGCCAGTCCTTCGCCACGTCCTCGGGACGCTGCAGGTCCACGGAGACGGCCGCGTTCATCTTGTTGATCGCGTCCTGGGTGAGGGCCGCAGAGATCGGGTTGAAGATGGCGTCCAGCTGCGGGCCGTACTGGTCGTAGATCGCCTTGGTGAACACCGGGCTCGGGTTGTAGAGCGGGAAGAAGCCCTTGTCGTCCTCGAGCACGGTCAGATCGAGCCCGACGACGCGGCCGTCGCTGGTGAACACCTCACCGAAGTTGCAGGGGTCCTGCTTGGCGGCGGCGGTGTACACCAGCGCGGTGTCCAGGACCGTCACCTGGCTCTCCGGGAACTTGAAGCCGTAGGCCTTCTCCATGCCCGGCAGGCCGTCGTCGCGGGAGTTGAACTCGGTCTCCACGCACAGGCTTGCCTCGTTCGGCTTCTCCTTGATCAGCGTGGCCAGGTCGGAGAGCGTCTTGGGGTTGCCCAGCTGGTCGGCGGCAGCGGTCGAGAAGGCGAGCGCGTAGGTGTTGTTGAACTCCGCCGGCTTCAGCCAGACCAGGTTGTTCTCCTTGAGATCCTGGTCGGCCACGGCCTGGTACTGCTCCTGGCGGTCCGGGATCGGCTTGGTGTTGCCGAAGAAGCTGATCCAGGCGGTGCCGTTGTACTCCCAGTAGGTGTCGATCTGGCCCGAGGTCAGCGCCTCGCGGGCCACGTTGGTGCCACCGAGGTTGATCTGGTCGGTCACGGTCGCGCCGGCGTTGGCGAGGGCGAGCTTGGTGATGTTGCCGAGCACGAGCTGCTCGTCGAAGTCCTTGGACCCGACGGTGATGTTGGCGCCGTCCAGCGTGCCGGCGTTCTCGCCGCCGCTCGCGCCGGAGCTGGAGCCACCGCCGCAGGCGGTGAGGGTGAGCGCGAGCGCGAGTCCCGCGCCCACCGCCGTGGTGAGTCGTCTGTTCACGAATCGTCCTCTCGTCGTACGTGGTGTCCGGGTGTCGAGCACCGGGTGGTGCGACACCCCGTTTGGAGGTCTGGAGGTCTAGAGGCCCTTGGGAGAGAGCACGCGGCCGGCCACCTTGCCCAGGTAGTCGACCAGGAGCGCCAGGCTGGCGGCCATGATCACGCCGGTGTAGAGCACCGGGTTCCGGTTCAGGCCGATGCCGCTGAAGATCACGAACCCGAGACCACCGGCGCCGAAGAAGGTGGCCAGGGTGGCCGTGCCGACGTTGATGATCAGGGCGGTGCGGATGCCCGCGATCATGACCGGCACGGCCAGCGGCAGCTCCACCTTGAACAGCACCTGCAGCGCCGACATCCCCATGCCGCGGGAGGCCTTGACCAGGCTCCGGTCCACCTGGTCCAGCCCCACCATGGTGTTGCGCAGGATGGGCAGGGCCGAGTAGGCGACGAGCCCGAACACCACCGGCCAGAAGCCCGTCGCGATGAGGATGGCGAAGATGGCCAGCAGCCCGTACGACGGCACGCCCTGGCCGATGTTGGCCACCCCGAGGATCGCGGGAACGGCCCGGCGGGCGAGCGGTCGCGTGGCCAGGATCCCGAGCGGGATCGCCAGGAGGATCACGATGATGGTGGACACCACCGACAGCTGCAGGTGCTCCACGAGGCGCTGGCTCAGCACGTCGTAGTTCAGGACGCGGGCCTCGATGCTGTCGAGCTCGATCCGGTGGTCCACGACGTAGGTGAGCACCCAGGTGATCACCAGGAACACCGGCATCCCGAACCAGAACAGCGCGGTGCTGCCCTTCTGCCGGGTCGAGCTGGTCACGCCCTCCGCGGCGTCGGGACCGGCATCGGTGGTCGTCGCCGTCATCCGAGGTCGTCCTGGGCGTGCTTCGCCGCCATGTAGAACCGCGACTGCTCCTCGCGCAACGAGCGCACCGAGGTCATGATCGTCTCCAGGTCGACCATGCCCTGGTACGCGCCGGTGCCGTCGACGACGATGGCGACGCCTCCGCTGGAGGTGACGAGCTCGTTCAGCGCGTCCGACAGGGTGGCGTGCGGCTCGACCAGCGCGGTGGCCCGGAGCCCGATCGTGCCCCGGATGCCATCGGAGCGGCGCAGGTCCAGGGCGCTGACCCACCGAACGGGGCGCCGGTTGGCGTCCAGCAGCAGCATCGCCGACCAGTCGGAGGCCCGGAGCCGGCCGAGCAGCTCGGTGGGGGCCTCGGTCATGAGGCCGGTGGGGCAGTCGTCGGTCATCTCGATGTCGCGGATGCGGGTGAGGTTGAGCCGCTTCAGCGAGGCCCCGGCACCGATGAAGTCCGACACGTAGTCGTCGGTCGGGTTGGTGAGGATCTCCGCCGGGGTGTCGAACTGGGCGATGTGCGACTGGTCGCGGAGGACGACGATCCGGTCGCCCATCTTGATCGCCTCGTCGATGTCGTGGGTGACGAAGATGATGGTCTTCTGGATGGTCTGCTGCAGGCGCAGGAACTCGTTCTGCAGCCGCTCCCGGGTGATCGGGTCGATGGCGCCGAAGGGCTCGTCCATCAGCATCACCGGCGGATCGGCGGCCATCGCACGGGCCACCCCCACCCGCTGGCGCTGGCCGCCGGAGAGCTCCTTGGGGTAGCGCCCGCGGTACTGGTCGGGGTCCATGCCGACCAGCGACAGCAGCTCGTCGACCCGCTCGCCGAGCCTGTCCTTCTTCCAGCCGAGCATCTTGGGCACGGTGGTGATGTTCTGGGCGATGGTCCGGTGCGGGAACAGGCCCGTCTCCTGGATGACGTAGCCGATGCGGCGGCGCAGCTCGTCGGGGTTCGCGGAGGTGACGTCCTCCCCCTCGAGGATGATCTTCCCCGAGGTGGGCTCGATCAGCCGGTTCACCAGCTCCATCGACGTGGTCTTGCCGCAGCCGGACGGACCGACGAAGACGACGATCTCGCCGCGCGGCACCTTGAGGCTGAGCCGGTCCACGGCGGGCGCGGACTGCCCGGGGAACGTCTTGGTCAGCTCCTGGAGCTCGATCATCGTCTCGGGCGCGAACGCGCCGGCGTCGGTCTTCGTCGTGGCGGCATCGGTGGTTGTCATCGGAGACCTCGCGAGGTGGTGAGTCGGTTGATGATCACGAACAGCCCGTCGAACAGCAGGGCGAGCACGACGACGGCGAGGGTGCCGCCGAAGACCAGGTTCTGGGCACCGGTCGCGCCGAGCGAGCGGATGCCGCGGAAGATCTCGTTGCCCAGCCCGGGGCCGCCCACGAGCACCGCGATGGCAGCGATGCCGATGATGACCTGGGTGGAGACCCGGATGCCGGTGAGGATCACCGGCCAGGCGAGGGGCAGCTCGATCTGCACGAGCCGCTGCAGCGAACCCACGCCCATGCCTCGGGACGCCTTGACGATGGCGGGATCGACCGAGGCGAGACCGGCGATGGTGTTGCTGACGATGGGCAGCAGCGAGTACAGCGTGAGCCCGACGATGGCGGGGGCGGAGCCGAGCCCGAAGATCGGGACGAACACCGTCAGCAGCGCCAGCGACGGGATGGTGAGGAACACCGACACGGTGGACACGATGGGCGGGCGCAGCGTGCTGCTGCGGTGCGCGAGGACCCCGAGCGGGACGCCGACGGCGGTGCCGATCAACATCGAGATCACGACGAGCTGGATGTGCTCCAGCGAGAGTTGAAACAAGTTGTCGTAGTTCCGCGACAAGTAGTCGAAGAAGTTCACAGAGCTCCTACGGTCGGGGACGGTGGACGTCGCCCGGCTCGCACGCACCGGATTGAGGGTCCGTGTCGCGCGGGGCAGGGCGCACGACAGGCGCATCGTGTTGTGCTGTGGTGACGAGGTCACCACGTGGGACGGGCAGCGTCAACCGCGGCACCCCCCGCCCCCGTGCCGCGCGCGCTCCGGTGCGACCCGGCCGGGCCTGCCCCTGCACATCCGGGCACCAGCGGGCAAGACGCCTTCGGATCCGCTTGTCCTGCATGGTCTTCCTGCAGCCCCGGTCACGCCGACGTCACCCGCGGGAGGCAGGTCGACCACCGCCCGGATACCTCGCGAACCTCCGGAACGCGGCCCTGCCGACCTTGACCAAAGCGTTATGCAAGTGGCGCGGTGACCCCACCGCGACGGTCGAGGTCGGCGGACGCGCCCAGCACCCGCGCGAACCCCGGCGGCACGAGCACGTCGGAGGCCGTCAGCTCGTGCACCGAGCGCCGGCCCAGCTCCCGCAGCGCGGAGTCGACCCCCCCGCGCAGCACGTCCAGCACGCGCGCCACCCCGACCCGGCCGTGCACCGCGAGGCCCCAGAGCGGGGCCCGGCCGACCATCACGGCGCGGGCGCCGAGGGACACCGCCTTCACCACGTCGGCACCGTGCCGGACGCCACCGTCGGTGACGACCTCCACCTCGTGGCCGACCGCCTCCACGACGGCCGGCAGCGCGCGGACCGCACCCGGGGTGCCGTCGAGGTTGTTGCCGCCGTGGTTGGACACCGAGATCGCGGTGACCCCGGCCGCGACGGCCCGGTGCGCGTCGTCCACCCGCATCACGCCCTTGAGCATGAAGGGCCCGCCCCACTGCTCGCGCAGCCACGCGACGTCCTCCCACGTGGGCAGCGGGGTGCTCCGCCACTGCTGGTAGGCGGTGAAGAAGCCGTGCACCCCGGTGCCGTCGGGCCGCAGCAGGTTCGGGGTGCGCAAGGTAGGCAGCGCACCGGAGCGGACGTAGCGCCCCAACCACCGGGGCCGGCGCAGGCACTGCGGCCCGAAGCGTACCGCCGCGCGCAGGTCGACCCGCTCGGGGATGGCCGGACTCCCCCAGTCGCGCCCCTCGGAGAACGACCAGTCCAGGGTCAGGATCAGCCCCACCGCCCCCGCCGCACGGGCCCGCTCCACGCTCGCCGCGAGCTCGGCCCGGGTGCCGATCCAGTGCAGCTGGGCGAACGTGCCCGGGTGGGCCGCGCAGATCTCCTCCACCGGTCTCGAGGCGAAGCAGGACAACGACATGGGAATGCCAGCCGCCCGCGCGGCCCGGGCCACCGCGAGCTCCCCCTCCGGGTGCACGGCCTGCACCCCGGTCGGCGAGATCAGCACCGGCATGCTCAGCGGCTGACCCATCAGCGTGGTCGCGAGCTGTGTGGTCGCGAGCTCCCGAGATCCCGCTGGTCCTCCGAGGCGGGTCACGAGGCCCAGCTCGCCGTACGCCGCGACGTTGTCGGCCGCGGTGAGTCCCCGCTCGGAGCCGGCGACGAGCGCACCGTGCACCGAGCGGGGCAGCACCCGCCGCGCACGCGCCTGCGCCTGCGCGAGCGTGGCGAAGCCCAGCTCGCTCAGACGGCGCCCTGCGCAGCCTCGGTGACGCGCTCGGTGTCCGGGGTGCCGAGCACCCGCGGGAAGCCCGGGGGCACCACCACGTCGGCCGCGCTCAGGTCCTGCACCGAGCGCTGCCCCAGGCCGAGCACCGCGGAGTCGATGCCGCTGCGCAGGATGTCCAGCACGTTCTCGACCCCGGCCTGGCCGTTCGCCGACAGGCCCCAGAGGTACGCACGCCCGATCATCGCGGCCTTGGCGCCCAGCGAGAGCGCCTTGACCACGTCGGAGCCGCGCCGGATGCCGCCGTCGGTGACGATCTCCACCTCGTGCCCCACCGCCTCGGCGACCGCGGCCAGGGCCCGGATCGGGGCGGGGGTGCCGTCGAGGTTGTTGCCACCGTGGTTGGAGACGGAGATGGCGGTGACCCCGGCGTCGACGGCCTTGTGGGCGTCGTCCACCCGCATGACGCCCTTGAGCATGAACGGCCCGCCCCACTGCTCGCGCAGCCACGCGACGTCCTCCCACGTCGGCAACGGGGTGCCCATCCACTCGCCGTACGCGCCGAAGAACGTGGGCGCGTCGCCGCCGGGCGGGGTGAGGTTCGGCGTGGTCAGGTCGGGGATGGCCCCTGTCTTCGCGAAGTCCCACAGCCACTTGGGGCGCAGCGCGACCTCGGGGCCGAACTTGATCGCGGCCTTGAGGTCGACCTTCTCCGGGATGGGCGGGCTGCCCCAGTCGCGGCCCTGGGAGAACGACCAGTCCAGGGTCATGATGAGCCCGACGGCGCCGGCCGCCCGGGCCCGCTCCATGCGCTGGACGAGCACGTCGCGGCTGCCCACCCAGTACATCTGGAAGAAGGTCTGCGGGCTGGCCGCGCACACCTCCTCCACGGACTTCGACGCGAAGCTGGACAGGCCCATGGTGATCCCGCGGGCGGCCGCGGCCCGGGCCACGGCGACCTCGCCGTCGGGGTGCACCGCCTGCACGCCGGTCGGGGAGATCATCACGGGCATGCTCAGCGGCTGACCCATGATCGACGTGGACAGGTCGCGCTCGCCCTGCAACCCGGCGACGTGCGGGGCGAAGCCGAGCTCGCCGTAGGCGGCGGTGTTGTCGTCGACGGTGGTGCCGCGCTCGGAACCGGCGACCAGCGCCATGTACACGCTGCGCGGCAGCCGCTTCTTGGCGCGGCGCTGCGCCTCGGCCACGGTCTCGAACCACGGGTTGCCCGCGAACCCCAGCAGCGCCATCAGAGCACCGCCCCGGCGAGCGGGCTCTCGTCGCACATGCTGACCGGCCGTGCGGCGGGCATGAGCGGGATCCCCAGCGTGGTCGACTGCCCGCGCACCGGACCGCCGTGGGAGTGGTCGCCCGTCGGCTTCGGGTTGGACGTCGTGTCGACCTGCGCCAGGGCCAGCTCGCCGTAGCCCTGCACGCACTCCGGGTCGGGTCCGTCCAGCGGCAGGCCGGTGAAGAACTTGGCCGCCATGCACCCGCCGCGGCAGGAGTCGAAGTGCTGGCACTTGGTGCACGCACCGCCGGTCTGCGGGCTGCGCAGCTCGGTGAACAGCTCCGAGTGCTGCCACACCTCCTGGAAACCGCCGGGGTTGAGCAGGTTCCCGGCGAGGAACGCGTCGTGGATGGCGAACGGGCAGGCGTAGACGTCGCCGATCGGGTCGATGAGGCAGACGACCCGTCCGGCGCCGCAGAGGTTCAGCCCCGGCAGGGCGTCCCCGAACGCGGCGAGGTGGAAGAAGGAGTCCCCGGTGAGCACGCCCTCGCCGTGGGCGACGAGCCAGTCGTAGAGCTCGCGCTGCTGCGGCATGGTCGGGTGCAGCTCGTTCCACACGTCCGCGCCCCGGCCGGCCGGGCGCAGCCGGGTCAGCCGCAGGGTCGCGCCGAAGCGGTCCGCGAGGGCCTTGAACTCGTCGAGCTGGCTGATGTTGTAGCGGGTGCAGACGACGGAGATCTTGGCGTCGCGGAACCCGGCGTCGGCCAGGTTCTGCAGCGCGCGGCAGGCCATGTCGAAGCTGCCGGCGCCCCGGACGGCGTCGTTGACCTCGGCGGTGGCCCCGTCCAGGGAGATCTGCACGTCCACGTAGTCGCTGCCCGCCAGGCGCTGGGCCACGGCGGGGGTGATCTTCACGCCGTTGGTGGAGAACTTCACGCCCACCTGGTGGGCGGTGGCGTAGTCGACCAGCTCCCAGAAGTCGCTGCGGACGGTGGGCTCGCCGCCGCCGATGTTGACGTAGAACACCTGCATCCGCTGCAGCTCGTCGATGACGGCCTTGGCCTGGTCGGTGCTGAGCTCGCGCGGGTCGCGTCGGCCCGAGGCGCTGAGGCAGTGCACGCACGCGAGGTTGCAGGCGTAGGTGAGCTCCCAGGTCAGGCAGATCGGCGCGTCGAGGCCCAGCTCGAACTGGTCGATCAGCTTGGGGACCCGCACGGGGTCGGCCCGGGTGGACTCGATGCGGCGCGGCTCGAGCACGGCAGTCATGCGGCGACCTCTCTGGAGATGATCATGTCGGAGCCCGCGAGCGTGGCGAGGGCCTTCTCGTAGGCGGGCAGCGAGGCCTCGGCGACGCCGGCGGCCAGGCACGCCGAGCGGGCGTCCGGGTGGTCGGGGAGGGCGTTGACGATGGCGACCACGGTGCGGTTCTTCAGGAACGACAGGCGACGGGTGCCGAAGTGGTAGAGGAGCGCACCGAACGGCTCGGGTCGCACCGCCACCTTCGGGTGCACCTGCCAGGCCGTGTCGAGAACCCCGCGCGAGCCCGGCACGGACGCGCTCGTCTCCACCACCTCGGCGGTGCTCATGTCAGTAGACGCCGCACATGCCGTCGATGGAGACCTCCTCGACGAGGGACTCCTCGACCAGGTCGGCGGCGGGCTCGGGGGTGTTCTGCTCGGGCATGGCGATCTCCTCGTCGGCGGACCGGCGTGACCCCGGTCATGTGATCCCGACCATAATGGCACCGAGTGCCAGAGGGGAAGGGGGCCGCGCGTGGACCCATCGGAGCTGCCCGTCCGGGCCGGTCGGCGGCCATCCACCTCGCGCGCGCACATCGGCCACGTCGGGCTCGAGCTGTTCGCCCGCAACGGGTTCGAGGCCACCGGGGTGGACGAGCTGGCCGCCGCGGCCGGCATCTCCCGGCGCACCCTGTTCCGCTACTTCGACTCCAAGAACGACGTCCCGTGGGGCGACTTCGACGAGCAGCTCAACCGGATGCGGAACTTCCTGGCCACGCTGCCGGAGGGGACCCCGCTGGCCGACGGGCTGGTCCGGGCGCTGGTCGACTTCAACACCTTCCCGCCGCAGGAGTCGGGCTTCCACCGCCAGCGGATGGCCCTGCTGCTCGGCGTCCCGGCACTGCAGGCCCACTCGACGCTGAAGTACGCCGGCTGGCGCGTCGTCGTCGCCACCCACGTGGCCACCCGGACCGGGACCCGGGCCGGCGACCACCTGCCGCGGACCGTCGCGTGGGTGCTGCTGGGGGTGGCGCTGGCCGCCTACGAGCAGTGGCTGGACGATGCGGAGCTGGACCTGCTGGAGCTGCTGCGCACGGGCGGGACCACGATGCTCGCCGGGCTCGTAGGATCAACCCCCGATGAGCACCCCTGAGCACGACACACAGCCCACCGGGCCCGACGCCGGGTCCGAGGCCGAGCCCGAGCACCAGCTGACCTTCGCCGAGCTGGGCGGGCCCGACGGCACCAGCATCGACGAGCGGGTGCTGCGCGCGCTCGAGGACGTCGGCTACGAGATCCCCTCGCCGATCCAGGCCCAGACCATCCCACCGCTGCTGTCCGGGCGCCACGTGGTCGGGCTCGCGCAGACCGGCACCGGCAAGACCGCGGCCTTCGCCGTCCCCGTGCTCTCGCGCATCGACATCGCCGAGCGGGTGCCGCAGGCCCTCGTGCTGGCCCCCACCCGCGAGCTCGCCATCCAGGTCGCCGAGGCGTTCAGCACCTACGCCAAGCACCTGCCCGGCCTGCAGGTGCTGCCGATCTACGGCGGACAGGCCTACGGCGGGCAGCTGGCGGGGCTGCGCCGGGGTGCGCACGTCGTCGTGGGCACCCCGGGCCGGGTGATCGACCACCTCAGCAAGGGCACCCTCGACCTCTCCCGGCTCCGGTTCCTCGTCCTGGACGAGGCCGACGAGATGCTGAACATGGGCTTTGCCGACGACGTCGAGACGATCCTCGCCGACACCCCCGACGACAAGCAGGTGGCGCTGTTCTCGGCCACCATGCCCCCGCAGATCCGGCGGATCTCGAAGAAGTACCTGACCGACGCGGTCGAGGTCACCATCCGCAACAAGACGGTGACCAAGGCGACGACGCGGCAGCGCTTCCTGCAGACCTCCTACCCGCGCAAGCTCGACGCCCTGACCCGGATCCTCGAGGTCGAGACGTTCGAGGCGATGATCGTCTTCGTCCGGACCAAGCAGGCCACCGAGGAGCTCGCCGAGAAGCTGCGCGCGCGGGGGTACTCGGCCGCGGCCATCAACGGCGACGTGCCGCAGACCCAGCGCGAGCGGACCATCGGCCAGCTGCGCAGCGGCACGCTGGACATCCTCGTCGCCACCGACGTCGCCGCCCGCGGCCTCGACGTCGAGCGCATCAGCCACGTCGTGAACTACGACATCCCTACCGACACCGAGTCCTACGTGCACCGCATCGGCCGCACCGGCCGGGCGGGCCGCACCGGCGACGCGCTGTTGTTCGTCACCCCGCGCGAGCGGCACCTGCTGCGCTCCATCGAGCGGGCCACGCGGGCGACGCTGGAGGAGATGTCGCTGCCGTCGGTGGACGACGTCAACGCCCAGCGCGTGTCCAAGCTGGCCGACTCGATCACCGAGAGCCTGGGCCACCCCGAGCTCGACCTGTTCCGCCGCCTGGTGAACGACTACGTGCAGGCCCACGACGTGCCCGAGCTGGACGTGGCCGCGGCGCTGGCCGTGCTCAGCCAGGACGGCGCGTTCCTGCTGAAGCCGGAGCCCCCCGCCCCGCCGCGCCGCGAGCGCCCCGACCGCCCGGAGCGCCCGGAGCGCTCGTTCCGCGACGACAAGCCGGCCCGGGAGCGCTCGGGACGTCCCCGCGACGCCGGTGACGGCACCAAGGCCACCTACCGGATCAGTGTGGGGCGCCGGCACAAGGTGCAGCCCGGGGCCATCGTCGGGGCGATCGCCAACGAGGGTGGCCTCGGCCGCGCCGACTTCGGCCACATCGACATCCAGGCCGACCACAGCCTCGTCGAGCTGCCCGCGGACCTCTCGGCCGACACCCTGGACAAGCTGAGCCGCACCCGGATCTCCGGCAAGCTCATCGGGCTGACCAAGCAGGACCAGCCCTCGCCCAACCGCTAGCGTCCGCCCGCCCGCTCGCCAAGACGAGAGCGTTGGTGCTTCCGGAAGGCCTGGGAGCACCAGAGCTCACGTGGTGGGGCGGTGGATCGCGCCGTCCAGCCCCGTGAGCTGCCGCCCGCCGCCGCCCCAGCGCCCGGCGATGATCTCCGCGGCGATGCTCACGGCGGTCTCCTCCGGGGTCCGGGCCCCCAGGTCGAGTCCGATCGGGCTGTGCAGGCGGCCGAGCTGCGTGTCGGTCACGCCACGCTCGCGCAGCCGCTCCTCGCGGTCGTCGTGGGTGCGGCGGCTGCCCATCGCCCCGACGTAGGCCGGTCGCGCGTCCCAGCCCTCGTCGCCCAGCGCCAGCTCGAGCAGCGGCACGTCGAACTTGGCGTCGTGGGTCAGCACGCAGAGCACCGTCCGCTCGTCCAGGCGCCCCGCGTCGCGCTCGGCCAGCAGGTAGCGGTGGGGCCAGTCGACGACGACCTCGTCGGCGTCGGGGAAGCGCTTCGGGGTGGCGAACACGGCGCGGGCGTCGCAGACCGTGACGTGGTAGCCGAGGAAGTGGCCCATCCGCGCGGCGGCGGCCGCGAAGTCGATGGCGCCGAACACGATCATCCGAGCGGCGGGCGCGTAGCTGGCGACGAAGACCTCCATGCCGTCGCCGAGACGCTCCCCGTCCGGGCCGTAGCGCAGGGTGCCGTTGCGCCCGGCCGCGAGCAGGCCGCGGGCGTCGTCGGTGACGGCGGCGTCGGCGCGCACCGAGCCGAGGGTGCCGCTGGCGGTCTCGGCGAGCAGCACCCGTCGCTGCCCGACGCGGGCGGGGTCGGGGTGCGCGGTGGTGGTGGCCACCGCGACCGGGCGGCCCTGCGCGACGGCCTCGGCGACCGCCCCCAGCTCGGGGAAGGTGGTGGGGTCGACCTTCTCGACGAAGACGTCCAGGATGCCGCCGCAGGTGAGCCCGACGGCGAAGGCGTCGTCGTCGGAGACGCCGTAGCGCTGCAGCACCGGCACCCCGTCGGCGACGACCTGCTGCGCGAGGGCGTACACCGCGCCCTCCACGCAGCCCCCGCTCACGCTGCCGACGACCGCACCGTCGCCGCCGAGCAGCATCGAGGCCCCCGGCTGGCGGGGCGAGGACTGCCAGGTCCCGACGACGGTGGCCACGGCGACCGGGGTGTCCCGGGCCCACCAGTGCACGGCGTCGTTCAGCACGTCACGCATCTGCCACCACCTCCACGAGCTCCTCCAGCGCGGTCAACGAGTGTCCCGAGAGCAACCTGTCCAGCGACGGCAGCGCAGCCACGATCCCCGACTGCACCGGCGCGTAGCCGGCCCGCCCGGCGTGCGGGTTGGACCAGATGACCGCGCGCGCCAGGCGGGCGAGGCGAGCGGTCTGCTCGCCGAGCAGGGTCGCGTCGCCGCGCTCCCAGCCGTCGGAGAACACGACGACGACGGCACCGCGGGCCAGCCCGCGCCTGCCCCACCGGTCGAGGAACACCTGCAGGGTCTCCCCCAGCCGGGTGCCACCCGCGTAGTCGGGCACGGTCGCGGCGACCGCGCGCTGGGCGACCTCGGGGTCGCGGTGGCCCAGCGCCCGCGTGAGCCGGGTCAGCCGGGTGCCCAGGGTGAACGTCTCGACGGTGCCCGGAGCGGCCGCGGTGAGCACGTGCGCGAAGCGCAGCAGGGCATCCGCGTAGGGCGACATGGAGCCCGAGACGTCGACCAGCAGCACCAGCCGCCGGGGCCGCTGCGTGCGCCGGTGGTGCGCGGGACGGGTCAGCTCACCACCGGCGGCCAGCATCGCGCGCACGGTGGCGCGGGCATCGACGGGTCCGCGGTGCGAGCGGCGTCGTCGCACCGCCCGCCGCGTCGCCGGCCGGTAGCGCAGGGTGGCGAGCAGGGTGCGCAGGTGCTCGCGCTCGGCCGGGCTGAGCTCGCTGAAGTCCTTGTGCCGCAGCGTCTCCTCTGCGCTCGCGGCAG
This sequence comes from Mycobacteriales bacterium, assembly GCA_038234335.1. GTDB lineage: Bacteria > Actinomycetota > Actinomycetes > Mycobacteriales > Mycobacteriaceae > Rhodococcus_D. Next base: position 57,600 of record JBBSUN010000001.1, on the reverse strand, counting down.
TGGTCAGGTGCTGCGGCGTGCGGTCGTCGGCACCCCGTGACGGGGACGCCCCGATGAGGGATGCCTGCAGGCTGGGGCTGGGCACCGAGGCGGGGGCCGTGACCGGGCTGCGCTTCGCGGTGCCGGCGAAGTACGCGGAGAAGGCCGCGTCGTAGCGGGGCAGGTCGTCGGGCTGGGCGCACAGGGTGACCCGGCCGGCCCAGTACGTCTGCACCGGGCCGGCCGGGGCGGCCTCGGACCCGAGGGTGGCCACGGCCTCCAGGAACGCACGCCCCCGGCTCGGGTCGGCCCGGACGCCCGCGGCGCGCAGCACCCGGACGAAACCCAGGTGTGCGCGCAGGACCTCCGCCGCCGGCTCCGGGTTCACCGGAACAGCAACCCGTCGAGTCCCAGCTGGGTGACCTTGTCGCCGTCCTCCCGGTACTTCAGCACCGCGCCGAGGGTGGCCGCGGCGGCGGCCACGTCGAGCTCGGTGCGCCCGAGCGCGACCAGGGCCTGCGCCCAGTCGAGGGTCTCGGCCACCCCGGGCGGCTTCAGCAGGTCCGCCCCGCGCAGCGCCCGGGTGGCCGTCGCCACCTGACGGGCCAGTGTCTCCCCCACCTGGGGCAGCCGCTCGAGCACGATGGCCACCTCGTGCTCCAGGGTGGGGTGGTCGAGCCAGTGGTAGAGACAGCGGCGCTTGAGGGCGTCGTGCACCTCCCGGGTGCGGTTGGAGGTCAGGATCGTCAACGGTGGGACGGCGGCGGCGATCTCCCCGAGCTCCGGGATGGAGACACGGTGCTCGGAGAGCACTTGCAGCAGGAACGCCTCGAACTCGTCGTCGGCGCGGTCGATCTCGTCGACCAGCAGCACGCAGGGGGCCAGGCGCAGGGCCTGCAGCAGGGGGCGGGCGAGCAGGAAGCGCTCGGAGTAGAGCTCGCCCTCGGCCAGCTCGACGCCCGCGCCGGTGCTCTCCAGCGCGCGCAGGTGCAGCAGCTGGCGGGGGAAGTCCCAGTCGTACAGCGCCTGGGAGGCGTCGATGCCTTCGTGGCACTGGAGCCGGACGATGGGCAGCCCCAGGGCCTGCGCGAGGGCCTCCGCGAGCGCGGTCTTGCCGGTGCCCGGCTCGCCCTCGCAGAACAGCGGCCGGCCCATGGCCAGGGCGAGGTAGGCGGCCGTGGCGACCCCGTCGTCGGGCAGGTAGCCCGTGGTGCGCAGCGCGGCCGCGAGGTCGTCCGGGGAGGTGATGTGCACGGCGCGAGACTAGGCCCGGTGTGACCGGAGCCACCATCGGGCAGGTGGGGACCGGCCGTTCGGCGGGGCCCGGCCCGGTCCGGCGGAGATGTCCCGCGCGTCACGAGGGCGCCGAGCGACGCGACGACGACGTGCGGGCCGCCCGGGTCGAGCTGGGCGCGCGGGCGCGCCCGGTCCAGTCCGCCCCGCACGATCACCGCGCGGATCTGGCACGGTCAGGTGCGAACGTGCTCACCCGTCCCCTCGCGCAAGGAGCTACCGTGCCCATCGCCGGCATCACCGACTACCACCACGTCCGCATCACCGTCACCGATTTCGCGGTGTCCAAGGCGTTCTACGACGAGGTCTTCGGCTTCGACGTCGCCGTCGCGGTGCCCGAGGACGCCGACCGAGCCACCCAGGACGCCCTGTGGTGGGTCTTCGGCGGCTGCGTCTACTCCTTCCCCGGTGGTCTGCTGGGGCTGCGTCCGATGGCGGCCGCCGGTGACACCTTCGACTCCGACCGGGTGGGCCTGGACCACCTGAGCTTCGCGGTGGCCGACCGGGCGGCGCTCGATGCTGCGGCCACCACCCTGGACGGGCTCGGCGTGGCCCACGACGGCGTCAAGGAGCTCACCGACGCCGGCATCGCGATCCTGGAGTTCCGCGATCCCGACGGCGTGGCGCTGGAGCTCACGGCCGCGCTGTGACCCTCGAGCACCACCGGGTCCCCACGGCCGGCGCCACCATCTCCGCGGTGAGCGCCGGCTCGGGTCCACCGGTCCTCCTGCTGCACGGCTATCCGCAGAGCCGCGCCATGTGGGACGGGGTGCTGGGCGAGCTCGCCACCGAGCACACGGTGGTGGCCGCCGACCTGCGCGGTTACGGCGACTCCACGCGGCCGGCCACCGCCCCCGGCACCGACCACGCCGAGCACTCCTTCCGGGCCATGGCCGCCGACCAGGTGCAGGTGATGGCCGCGCTGGGTCACGAGCGGTTCACCGTGATCGGGCACGACCGCGGTGCCCGCACTGCCCACCGGATGGCGCTGGACCACCCCGACGTCGTGCAGCGGCTCGCGGTGCTGGACGTGCTGCCCACCCGGCACGTGCTGGCCACCGTCGACCGCACCGTGGCCCAGGCGTACTACCACTGGTTCTTCCTCACCCAGCCGGAGCCGCTGCCCGAGACGCTCATCGGTGCTGACCCGCTGGCCTTCCTGCGGCTGACCCTCGGTGGGGCGCTGGCCGGGGGTTCGGGGGTGTTCAGCCCCGAGGCGATGGCCGAGTACGAGCGGTGCTTCCAGCTGCCGGGGGCGGTGCACTCGGTGTGCGAGGACTACCGGGCCGCGTCCAGCATCGACCAGGTGCACGACGAGGCCGACGCCGGGCGGTTGCTCGGCCAGCCGCTGCTGGCGCTGTGGGGCACCCGGGGGCTGGTCGGCCGCTCCGACGTGCTCGACGTGTGGCGCGGGTACGCCGCGGACGTGACCGGGGCGAGCGTGGACGCCGGCCACTTCCTGGTCGAGGAGCGGCCGGGCGAGACCCTGGCCCTGCTGCAGGAGTGGCTGGGCTCGACCTCCTGACCCCGGGCGGGGCCATCCGGGCACCGGGCCACCCGCGCACCGGGGCCTACCCAGCGCGCAGGTCGCCCGCCGTCAGAGTGGGGGCGGGAGGCCGGGCTCGGGTCAGGGGCCGTCGGGCTCGGGAGTGTCGACGTCGGGAGTGTCGATGTCGGGAGTGTCGATGTCGACGCCCGTGGCGAGGTCCCCGCACTCCACCGCCAGCACGTCCGTCCTGCTGCGCAGGAAGTCCCGCGCCCCGTGGTCGCCCGTGGCCGCCGCCAGCACGCCCGCCCAGTGCTCGCGCCCGAGCAGCACCGGGTGCCCGCCCCGCCCGCCGAACACCGCCCGCGCCAGCGGTGCGCCGGTGCCCAGCACCCGCGCCACCACGTCGGCACCCACGTCCGGGGTGTCCACCAGGTGCAGCACGGCCCGGTCGGCGTCGCCCGCCCGTGCCGCCCGCAGACCCGCCCGCAGCGACGCACTCATCCCGTCGGTCCAGTCGTGGGCCACCACCACGCGCACGCCCGCGGGCACCAGCGGGCGCGCGCGCTCCGCCCGGGCCCCGAGCACCACCAGCACCTCGGCGCACCCGCCTTCGGCCAGCGCGGTCACGGCCGTGGCCACCCATCCCGGGACGAGCGCCTTGGGGTGGCCGTAGCGCGTGCCCGCCCCGGCGGCCAGCAGCACCCCGATCGCGTCCACGCCGTCGATCCTGCACGACGAACGGGGCGGCCGTCCGGATGGACGACCGCCCCGTTGCCGAGTGCAGGTGCAGGTGCAGGTGCAGGTGCAGGTGCTAGCTCACTTCAGTGCGGGCGCGGTGTAGCCGCCGGCGGTCGGACCCTCGTAGAGGCCGTCGCTGACCTCCTTGAGCCCACCGGGCACGGTGGCGTCGGGCCGGAAGATGTACGCCTTCGAGCTGGGTGCGGCGCCGGGCTTGGAGTAGTCCAGCGGGGCGACCACCCCGGTCTCGACGTTGTTCAGCGAACGGAAGGCCGTGTTCATGCCGTCCCGGGTGAGGTCCTTGTTGTCGCAGGCCTTCTTCAGCACCTCGGTGAAAGCGGTCGCCGCGCCGTAGCCCCAGGTGAGGCCCCCGTCGAGCTGGGAGTCGGGGTACTTCGCCTTGTAGTCGGCCACGAACTTCTCGGTGCCGGGGTCGGTGCCGTTGGGCTGCTGCCAGGAAGCCACGCCGTAGAACAGCTTCTCCAGGGCGGGAGCGGCCGCCGTCTTCAGCAGGCCCGGGGAGAAGTTCGGGTTGTTCGCGATGATCGGGACGTTGAGGCCGATGCCTGCGTCCACGGCCGCCACCGACGCCGCAGAGGTGGGCGAAACGGTGAGCGCGATCGCGGTGACGCCCTGGTTCTTCAGGTCCGTCACCTGGGCGGTGAGGTCGGTGTCGGTCGGCTTGACCTTCTTCTCGACGATCGTCAGCCCGTTCTTCTCGGCCGCGAACGTGCTGCCCAGCAGCGCGTCCGCCCCGTACTCGCCCTCGAAGTAGATGTGGCCGATCTTGTCACCCTTCTTGATCAGCTTCTTCTCGAGCAGGTAGTCGATGCCGTTGATCATCTCGTAGTCGTAGGTGGAACCCACGATCATGATCTGCTGGTTGGACAGGAGCGTCGACGCCCAGGCGGACGGGATGGCGATCGGCTTGTCCGAGGTGTACTGGTCGAGCAGCGCCGCGTTGATGGGCGAGCCCAGCACCTGGGGGAACCCGAGCACCTGGTCCTTCATCTGCTGGTAGAGCGTGACGGCGTTCTGCACGTTGTACCCGTGGTCCTTGCTGACCACCTCGATCTTGCGGTTGCAGACACCGCCCGCGGTGTTGAGCTGGTCGAAGTACAGCTGCTCGGCCTGGGTGATGCTCTTGCCGAGGGCCGCGAACACTCCCGAGAGGTCGGTGAGCTGGCCGACGGTGATCGTGTCCGCGGTGACACCGGTACCGGTCTTCACCTCTCCCGAGGCGCCCCCGCCACCGCCGGAGGAGGAATCAACGGCCTTGGTGCTGCATGCGGTAGCCGTCAACGCGATCGCCAACACGGCGACGGCCGCGCGGCCTCGTGCTCTGAACATGTGTTCCTCCACTGTGCGGGGCCCGTGCCGGATGGCCCGGGGCAGGATCGATGGGGATCAGGGGGTTGGTCAGGGTTGGTCAGGGACTGCTGGCCGGCACGTCCGGCGCAGCGGAGGCCGGGGCCGGGACGGCGGGCGTAGGTGTGGGACGTCCGCGTCGGCCCACCGCCTCCGCGATGCGCCGGCCGATGGCGGCCAAACCACCCGCCTCGAAGATCAGGAAGCCGACGATGGCGATGCCGTAGACGTAGCGGGCGAAGCTGCCTGCGTCCACACCGCCGGACCCGGGTGCGGCCAGGAACGGCAGGCTCGACCCGTACTGGCTCAGGACCTGCGGGAGCGCCACGACCAGCACCGCCCCGAGGGCCGCTCCGCCGACGGTTCCCAGGCCCCCGATGATGATCATGGCCAGGAACTGGATCGACAGGTCGACGCCGAACGTGTCGGGCACGATGCGCGAGAACGTCAGTCCGAACAAGACACCGGCCAGCCCCGCGTACATCGAGGACAGGACGAACGCCGAGGCCTTGTAGCGCCGGACGTCGACCCCCATGACCGCGGCGGCGATCTCGTTGTCGCGGACCATCTGCATGGCCCAGCCCGGACGTCCGCGAAGAAGGTTCTTGGCAAAGACGTAGGACAGCACGACCAGGACGAGGCCGAGGTACCACAGCCGCTCGAACCGGCCGAACGGCACGTTCAGGATGTAGAGCTGGGGGTCGGTCGCGTCGAACACGAAGCCGAACAGGTTGAAGGTCGGAATGCTGCGTCCGTTGAACCCGCCCGTGAAGCTCTCGGCGTTGAAGAGCACGTGCTGGCCGACGAAGACCAGCGCCAGCGACGCGATGCCGAGGTAGATGCCGCGCAGGCGGCTCGAGACGGGGCTGAACAACAACCCGAGCGCGCCGGTCAGGAGCACGGCGAGGACGGCGGCGACCACGGTCGGCAGCGCGAGCCCCGAGGCTCCGCTGCCCCCCGCGATCTCCGGGGCCGTACCGGCGAAGAAGGCGTAGCCGTAGGCGCCGACCGCGAGGAAGAAGGCGTGCGCCAGGGACAGCTGACCGGTGTTGCCGGTGAGCAGGTTCAGCCCGATGGCGCCGATGATCGCCGACATGCAGAACAGGCCGGTCTGCAGCAGCGAGGTGGTCAGGTACAGGGGCAGCACCGCCACCACGAGCACCACGAGCACCCGCAGCAGGGTTGGCACGCTGAGCCGACCACGGAGCGCGGGCGAGGACGCCCTGCTCCCGCGTGAGCCGGCGCGAGCGGCCGGTGCGACCTCGATGTCGCTAGACACGGGCGATGTCCTTGGTCCCGAAGAGCCCGGACGGGCGCCAGAGCAGCACTGCGATCATCACGATGTACGGCATCACGGAGCCGAACCCGCCACCGAGGAAGGGCAGCTTGTCCTCGTAGCCCGACGTCATCGTCTCCGCGAGACCCACCACGATGCCACCGACCAGAGCACCCGTGGTGGAGTCGAGCCCGCCGAGGATGGCGGCCGGGAAGGCCCGGAACGCGATCAACCCGGTGGTGTTGGTGAGTCCGGGGGTGGGGAACGACACGAGGAAGACCGCGGCCACGGCGGCGAGGGCGCCCGCGATCACCCAGGACATCGTCGAGACACGGCCGAGCCGGATGCCCATCAGGGCGGCGGCTTCGCTGTCCTCGGCGGCCGCCCGGGTGGCGACCCCCCAGCTGGTGTACTTCGATGCTGCGAAGAAGGCGGCCAGCAGCACGATCGCGACGGCGATGGCCGCGACACGGGACTGCGGAACGGTGAATCCCGCGATCGTGTAGAGGTTGCTCCCCCACGGTGCGTTCGTGCTGAGCACCTGGGACCCGATCCGTCGGGTGAGCTCGGTCAGCAGGATGATGTCGACACCGATGGTGAGGATGGCCAGCGAGTTCGCGTCACGGCCACGGAGCTTTCGGACGAGCACCAGCTCGACGAACAGGGCCGCCACGGCGGCGGCACCTATGCCGAAGACCAGGGCCAGGGCGAAGCCGAACCGCTGGCTGCTCACCGCCACGACGTACCCGCCCAGCAGCAGGAGCGAGCCGTGGGCGAAGTTCACCACCTCGGTCGCCCGGTAGATCACGACGAACCCGAGCGCGATGAGGGCGTAGATGAAGCCGAGCGAGACTCCCTGGATCAACAGCTCGACGAACTTGGTCATGAGGTGGCCTCCGTGGTGTCGCGGTGGTCTGGGGTGTCCGGGGTGTCCGGGGTGTCGTCGTCACTGGTGCCGAGGTAGGCCCGGATCACCTCCGGGTCGTTCTGCACCTCCGCAGGGGATCCGTCGGCGATGAGCCGGCCGAAGTCCAGCACCGTGACACGGTCGGAGATGGTCATGACGAGACCCATGTCGTGCTCCACCAGCAGCACCGAGACGCCCAGGGTGTCCCGCACGCTGGCGATGGCCGTGGCCATCTGGGCCGACTCGTCGGCGTTCATCCCGGCCACCGGCTCGTCCAGCAGCAGGATGTTCGGCTCCATCGCCAGCGCCCGACCCATCTCCACCCGCTTCTGGTCGCCGTAGGACAGCAGCCCGGCGGGTTGGCGCAGCACCTCGTGCAGCCCCAGGAAGTCCGCGATCTCCTCGATCCGCGTGGCGTGGCGGGCCCGCTCCTTCGTCGCGGTGCGAAAAGCGGTGCCGGTGGACAGGAAGCCCGCCCTGGTGAGGTGGTGACGGCCCAGCATGAGGTTCTCGTGCACCGTCTGCGTCTTGGAGAGCGCGATGTTCTGGAACGCACGTCCCACACCGAGGTTCGCGATCCGGTGCGGTCGCAACCCCGTGATGGTGCGCTCCCCGAGCGCGACGCTGCCCTCGGTGGCTGAGTAGACACCGGAGATGACGTTGAAGCAGGTCGACTTCCCGGCCCCGTTCGGGCCGATCACGGCGTGGACGGAGCCGGGCTCGACGGTGAAGGAGACGTTGTTCAGCGCCGTCACCCCGGCGAACCGCACGGTGAGGCCCTGCACGCGCAGCGCCGGGACGGCCCGCTCGGTCGCGGCGGCAGAGTCGTTCACGAGACCCACCGGCTCAGCCCACGCGGCGCGGAGCCGGGTGCGGCAGCCCCCGCGGCCACCGGTAGGCCATCCACCCCGGTGGAGTCGGCGGCGGACTCCCCGAGGTAGAGGCGCCGAACAGCGTCGGTCCCCGCCAGCTCGTCGGCCGAACCCGACAGCGAGACCCGGCCGAGGTCGAGCACGTAGGCCAGGTCGGCCACGTCGAGAGCCATCGTGGCGTTCTGCTCCACCAGGAGCACCGAGACACCACGGGAGTTGATGTCGCTGATCACCCGGCCGATCTGACCGATGATGCGGGGTGCCAGACCGAGGGACGGCTCGTCCATCAGCAGGACCTGGGGCTCGGCCATCAGCGCACGCCCGATGGCGAGCATCTGCTGCTCGCCCCCGGACAGCAGCCCGGCTCGCCCGGTCCGCCGGTCGGCGAGCACCGGGAACATCTCGAACACCTCGTTCTGCAGGCGCCCCCGGGACGAGCGCGAGGCGTTGCCCACCGACCCCGCGCGCAGGTTCTCCTCGACGGTCATCCGGCCGAAGATGCGGCGGCCCTCGGGGACCTGCACGACACCGGACGTCACGATGGCGGCGGCGTCCCGCTTGAGCAGCGACCGGCCGTCCAGCTCCACGGTGCCGCTCGTGACCGCCCCACGGTGCATCCGGAGGGTGCCCGAGATGGTCCTCAACAACGTCGACTTGCCCGCGCCGTTGCTGCCGAGCAGGGCGGCCACCTTGCCCTCGGGCAGGGTGAGGGTGACGCCCTGCAGCGCTCGCACTGCACCCCCGTAGGTGACGTGCAGGTCCGTGACCTCGAGCATGGAACTCCCTGGCAGCGCATCGACAACGGTGTCGTCGCAATTCCTAGTGCATCGGGGACGCACTCAAGTGGCCGGTGTGGTCTTCGAGACCCAACTGTGGCCTAACAACACCGCGCTGGCGTCACCTGGGCACCGACACGGCCGACCCGTGCCGCGGCCATCACCTAGGGTCGCAGCTGTGGATGAGTCCCTGCTGCAGCGCACCCTGACCCTGGCCTTGGCCAACGTCGAGGCGGGAGGCAAGCCGTTTGCCTGCATCGTCGTCGACGCCACCTCAGGCGAGGTCTTGATCGAGGCGGCGAACCAGGTGGCTCAGGCCGGTGACCCCACCGCGCACGCAGAGATCATGGCTATCCGGGAGCTCGCTTCGCAGGGCCGGAGCGATCTCGCGGGCTGCGACGTGTACGTGACCGCGTCTCCGTGCCCGATGTGCCTCGGCGCCCTGTACTACGCCGCCCCGGAACAGGTGTACTTCGCCGCGACCCGGGAGCAGGAGGGTGCGCACTACGAGGACGGCAACCGGTACATGAGCCTCGCGACCTTCTACGACGAGTACACGAAGGACCCCGCCGACCGCGCGCTGCCCACCACCCAGGGCCCCTCCGAGGACCCGACCGCGCCGTTCCGGGCCTGGACGACGGCCCACCCCTCCTGAGCGTTCCGCCGAGCTCACCGCGCAGCAGCGAGCAGATCGACGGGTCCCGCTGCGCACCGCCGTGCCGGGGGGACCGGTCTTCCGTGCCGGCCTCCCCGGCCTGGCGGTAGCGCAGCCACCGCCAATCCCCCACGACGCACCGAGCCTGGGACGTGAAGGACTCCGGTGAAGGGCGTTTCTCGACCGCTCGCACTTCACTCGGAGGTCTTGCCCACCTCACGCCACCACGCCGCCACCGGAGTCCGTCGTCAGTACACCTAGAGGCCCAGCGCCCTGGCGATCAGCATCAGCTGCACCTCGGTGGTGCCCTCGCCGATCTCCAGGATCTTGGAGTCCCGGTAGTGCCGGGCCACGACGTACTCGTTCATGAAGCCGTACCCGCCGTGCACCTGGCAGGCGTCGCGGGCGTTGTCCATCGCAGCCTCGCCGGCGACCATCTTGGCGATGGAGGCCTCGGTCTTGAACGGCAGGCCGGCGAGCATGCGCGCGGCGGCGTCGTAGTAGGCGGTGCGGGCGGTGTGGGCGCGGGCCTGCATCCGGGCGATGGTGAAGGCGATCGACTGGTTGGTCCCGATGGGACGCCCGAACGCCTCGCGCTCCTTGGCGTACTTGACGCTCTCGTCCACGCACCCCTGGGCCACGCCGGTGCCGACCGCGGCGATGGCGATGCGGCCCTCGTCGAGGATCCGCAGGAAGCCGGCGTAGCCACGGCCACGCTCGCCGAGCAGGTTCTCCGCGGGCACGCGGACGTCGTCCAGGGTCAGCGGGTGCGTGTCGGAGGCGTTCCAGCCGACCTTGTCGTACGCCTTCTCCGCGGTGAACCCGGGCGTGGGCACGGGGACCAGGAACGAGCTGATCTCCGGTCGGTCACCCTGCTGGCCGGTGACCGCGGTAACGGTGACCAGCTTCGTGATGTCCGTCCCCGAGTTGGTGATGAACTGCTTGCGGCCGTTGATGACCCAGCTGTCGCCGTCGAGCACGGCGGTGGTCCGGGTGCCCCCGGCGTCGGAGCCGGCCTGCGGCTCGGTGAGCCCGAACGCGCCCAACGCCTCCCCGGTGACCAGCTGCGGCAACCACTGCGCCTGCTGCGCCTCGGTGCCGAAGCGGTGGACGGGCATCGCGCCGAGGCTGACCCCGGCCTCCAGCGTCATGGCCACCGACTGGTCGACCTTGGCCAGCTCCTCCAGGGCGAGGCACAGGGTGAAGTAGTCACCCCCCATGCCGCCGACCTCCTCGGGGAACGGCAGCCCGAACAGCCCCATCTCCCCCATCTGCTTCACCACCTCGTACGGGAACGTGTGGTCGTGGTCGTGCTGGTAGGAGACCGGGGCGACGACCTCCCGGGTGAACTCGCGGACGGTGTCGACGAGCAGGGTCTGCTCATCGGTGAGCCGGGTGTCGAGCATCAGGACTCCTGCGGTGTTGAGGTGGTGGGCGACAGCGCGTTGACCACGCGTGACGGGCTGGGGCGGCCGAGCTGGGTGGCCATCCACGCCGACGTGGCCACCATGGCGTCGAGGTCGACGCCGGTGGAGATGCCGAGGTGGTGCAGCTGCCACAGCAGGTCCTCGGTGGCGAGGTTGCCGGTGGCCGACTCCGCGTAGGGGCAGCCCCCGAGGCCACCCGCGGAGGAGTCGACGCAGGTGACGCCGTGCTGCAGCGCGACGAGGGTGTTGGCCAGCGCCTGGCCGTAGGTGTCGTGGAAGTGCACGGCCACGGCGTCGACGGGGACGGTCAGCGCGTCGAGCACGGCGACGACGGAGCCCGGGGTGGCCACGCCGATGGTGTCGCCGAGGCTGATCTCGCTCGCGCCGGCGTCGTGCAGGACGGTGGCCACCCGGGCGACGACGGACGGCTCCACCGCCCCCTCCCACGGGTCGCCGAAGCACATGGAGACGTAGCCGCGGACGGCCAGGCCCTCCGCGCGGGCCGCGGTGGCCACCTCGGTGAGCGCGGCCAGGCTCTCGTCGAGGCTGCGGTTGAGGTTGCGCCGGGCGAAGGTCTCGGTGGCGCTGGCGAACACCGCCACCTCGCGGACCCCGGCGGCCAGCGCCCGGTCGAGCCCGCGCCGGTTGGGCACCAGGACGGGCATCCGCACCCCGTCCGGAACCGGGCCCAGGGCCTCGAGCAGCTCGGCGGCGTCGGCGAGCTGCGGCACCCACTCCGGGCGCACGAAGCTCGTGGTCTCCACCGCGGTGTGCCCGGCGGCGACGAGGCGCTGCACGAGCTCGACCTTGACCGCGGTGGGCACCAGGGTCTTCTCGTTCTGCAGCCCGTCGCGGGCGCCCACCTCGTACACGCGCACGTGCTCGGGCAGGCCCGTCGTCGGGGTCACGCCGTAGCTAGGCACTCGCGTCATCCTCTGCGGCGTCGACGGTGGCGAGCAGCGCGTCGACCTTCACCTGCTGCCCGGCCCGGACGTCCAGGCTCGACACCACTCCGGCGTGCGGGGCCGTGATGCCGTGCTCCATCTTCATCGCCTCGACCACGAGCAGCGACTGCCCCGCGGTCACGGTGTCGCCCAGCGCGACGTGGACCGCGATGACCACTCCGGGCATGGGGCTGCGCAGCTCCGCACCCCCCGCGGCCGCGGCGCGGGAGCGATCGGCGGCGAGCTCGGTGACCGCCCAGCCCGCCCCGTCGTGCCCGAGCCAGGTGGTGGCACCGCCCACCGCTGGGCCCTCCACCACTGAGCCCTCCACCGCGACCAGCCAGCGCCGGGTGCGCCCGTCCAGGGTCAGCAGCAGCTCCCCCGGGCCGGCGCCGACGACCGAGCCGGTGAGCGTCCGCTCCCCCACCCGCACCTCATCACCACGGAGCTCCACGTCGCCGAGGGTGGTCGACCACCGCAGCGGGACGTGCTCACCGGCGCGCCAGCCGCTCGGGGCCGCCCAGACGTCGTCTGCTCCACGGTGCTCCTGGTGCATCCGTGCGTGCAGCGCGAAAGCGGCGAGCACCTCGTCGGTCGGCTCGGCGGCGGTGAGCGAGGCCAGCTCGCGCTCGATGAGCCCGGTGTCGAGCCGTCCGGCCCGCACGTCGTCGTTCCCGATGAGCCGCCGCAGGAACGCCACGTTGGTGGCGACGCCGAGCACGGCGGTGCCGGCGAGCGCGCGGTCGAGGCGGGCCAGCGCGGTGGCCCGGTCCGGCCCGTGGGCGATCACCTTGGCCAGCATGGGGTCGTAGGCGGAGCCGGTGTCGATGCCCTCGACGAGCCCGGAGTCCACCCGCACCCCGGGACCGTGGGGCTCGCGGACCAGCAGCGTGGTGCCCCCGGTGGGCAGGAAGTCCCGGGCCGGGTCCTCGGCGTAGACGCGGGCCTCGACGGCGTGCCCGGTCAGGACCACGTCGTCCTGGGTGAGGGAGAGCGCCCCGCCCGCGGCCACCCGGACCTGCTCGGCCACCAGGTCCACCCCGGTGACGAGCTCGGTGACGGGGTGCTCCACCTGCAGGCGCGTGTTCATCTCCATGAAGAAGAACTCGTCCGGCGCGGCCGCAGCCACGATGAACTCGACCGTGCCCGCGCCGGAGTAGCCGCAGGATCGAGCGGTCTCGCAGGCTGCGGCCCCGATGCGGGCGCGGGTCGGCTCGTCCAGCAGCGGGGACGGTGCCTCCTCGATCACCTTCTGGTGCCGGCGCTGCAGGGAGCACTCGCGCTCCCCCAGGTGCACCACGTTCCCGTGCCCGTCGGCGAGCACCTGGACCTCGATGTGGCGCGGGGTGAGCACGTAGCGCTCGAGGAACAAGGTGTCGTCGCCGAAGGAGCTCAGCGCCTCGCGCCGGGCGGAGACCAGCGCCGCCGGGAGGTCGCCCGCCTCGTGCACCAGGTGCATGCCCTTGCCACCGCCGCCCGCCGAGGGCTTCACCAGGACGGGGTAGCCCACCTCGGCGGCGGCGGCCACCAGGTCGTCGTCGGTCATGTCCGGCGCCGACCTGCCGGGCACGACGGGGACCCCGGCGGCGCTCACGGTGGCCTTGGCGCTGATCTTGTCGCCCATGAGCTCGATGGCCGCGGACGACGGTCCGATGAACACCACACCGGCGTCCTCGCAGGCCTTCGCGAAGGCGGCGTTCTCGGCCAGGAACCCGTAGCCGGGGTGCACGGCCTCCGCCCCGGTGGCGGCCACCGCGGCGAGCACGTCGTCGATCGAGAGGTAGCTGCCGATGCGGACAGCCACGTCGGCCTCGCGGACGTGCCGGGCAGCCGCGTCGGCGTCGGTGTGGATCGCGACGGAGGCGATGCCGAGCTCGTGCAGGGTCCGCTGGACGCGGCAGGCGATCTCGCCGCGGTTGGCGACCAGCACGGTGCTGAACAGGGACATGCCGCTCACATCCGGAAGACGCCGTAGCCCACGGGCTCCAGCGGTGCGTTGGCGGCGGCGCCCAGGGCGAGACCGAGGACGGTGCGGGTGTCGGCGGGGTCGATCACGCCGTCGTCCCAGATCCGCGCGGTGGAGTAGTAGGGGTTGCCCTGGTCCTCGTACTGGTCCCGGATGGCCTGCGCGTCGACATCCCCCACGCTGCCGAGGACCTGGGCGGCCTGCTCGCCGCCCATGACGGAGATGCGCGCGTTGGGCCACATCCACAGGAACCGGGGCGAGTACGCGCGGCCGCACATGGAGTAGTTGCCGGCGCCGAAGCTGCCGCCGATGACGACGGTGAGCTTGGGGACGCGGGCGCAGGCCACCGCGGTGACCATCTTGGCGCCGTGCTTGGCGATGCCCCCGGCCTCGTACTCGCGGCCGACCATGAACCCGGTGATGTTCTGCAGGAACAGCAGCGGGATCTTGCGCTGGTCGCACAGCTCGATGAAGTGCGCGCCCTTCATGGCCGACTCGGAGAACAGCACCCCGTTGTTGGCGACGATGCCCACGGGGTGCCCGTGCAGGTGCGCGAACCCGGTGACCAGGGTGGTGCCGTACTCGGCCTTGAACTCGTGGAACCGGCTGCCGTCGACGAGGCGCCCGATGACCTCGCGCACGTCGTAGGGGGTGCGGACGTCCGCGGGGACCACCGCGCCGAGCTCGGCGGGGTCGTGCACCGGCGCCTCGACGGGCGCGCGGTCCCAGGGCACGGGGGTGCGCGGTGCGAGGGTGGCCACGATCGACCGCACGATCTGCAGGGCATGGGTGTCGTCGTCGGCGAGGTGGTCGGTGACCCCGGAGGTCCGGGAGTGCAGCAGGCCGCCGCCCAGGTCCTCGGCGGAGACGACCTCGCCGGTCGCGGCCTTCACCAGCGGCGGACCGCCCAGGAAGATGGTGCCCTGGTCGCGGACGATGACGGCCTCGTCGCTCATCGCCGGGACGTACGCCCCGCCCGCGGTGCAGCTGCCCATCACGCTGGCGACCTGCGGGATCCCGCGGCCGCTCATGGTCGCCTGGTTGAAGAAGATGCGGCCGAAGTGCTCGCGGTCGGGGAACACCTCGTCCTGCCGGGGCAGGAACGCGCCGCCGGAGTCCACCAGGTACAGGCACGGCAGGTGGTTGTGCAGGGCCACCTCCTGCGCGCGCAGGTGCTTCTTCACCGTCATGGGGTAGTAGGTGCCGCCCTTGACGGTGGCGTCGTTGGCCACCACGACGCACTCGCGCCCGGCGACCCGGCCCACGCCGGTGATGATCCCGGCGCCCGGAGCGTCATCGTCGTACATGCCGCCGGCGGCCAGGGGGCTGAGCTCCAGGAAGGGGCTGCCGCGGTCGAGCAGGGTGTCCACCCGGTCCCGCGGGAGGAGCTTGCCGCGGTCGAGGTGCCGCTGGCGGCTGCGCTCCGGGCCGCCGAGGGCCGCCGTCGCGAGCCGGGCCCGGAGGTCGGTGACGAGCGCACCCATCGCGGCGGCGTTGGCCTGGCCCTGGGGCGAGCCGGGATCCACGCGGGTGGGCAGCACCGGCGCGGGTGCGTCCGTCGTCTGGGTCACCGGGGCGACGTTAGCACTCGCTAACGTGGGGCGGGAGGGGCGCCGCGAGCTGGTGCGACACGAGCTCCGGTCCGGGGTGAGCGCCGCGGTCAACGAGCTGGTGCGCCGGGTCGTCGTGGCGCCGCTGCGCGCCAGGACCTTCGTCCAGCAGACGTCCACCGGACGCGCGCGGGTGGACATCACCGACGTCGCTGCCGTGCTGGAGCTCCTCGACGAGGACGACCACGGCGCCGGCCGCTCGTGATCGTTGACGCGAACCTGTTGCTGCACGCGGAGGACGACGCGAGCCCCTTCCACGAACCGTCCCGGACGTGGTTGACCGCGGCGCTCAACGGCCATTCCCGACGCACACCTCGCCGCACTCGCGCTCGAGCACGGCGTCGCGATCTGCTCCGCCGACCCCGACTTCGCCCGCTTCACCGAGCTGCGGTGGATCAACCCCCTCGGGGCCTGAATCACCCCTCCGGCTGCAGCACCACCCGGCGCACCGCCAGCGCCGCACCCACCCCGTGCCGGTGCCCGACCTCGGCGGCCGCGGCCCGCAGCCCCTCCTCCGGGTCCTCGCCGAGCACCGCCCAGTACGTCTGGTGCGCACGCAGCGCCGCCATCCCGGCGTCGAGGGTGTCGGTGACGTCGACGACGTGGGTGGGATCCGCGTCGCCGGCGAGCACGATCGTGCGAACCCCGCCCCAGGGCTCATCGGTGATCTCGCGGTGGACCCACCGGTTGCCCGCGTCGCGGACCCCGTCCAGCAGCACGGCCGCGAGCGCGCGGTGGTCGGCCTGGTCGGGGACCCCGCCCCAGGCCTGGCTGGCCGGGGCGAGCACGACGTCGGGCCGGACCCGGCGGACCGCCCGGGCGATCTCGCGGCGCACAGCGAGCCCGGCCTCCAGCACCCCGTCGGGCAGGCCCGCGAAGGCCACGTCGGTGACCCCGACCTGCGCGGCCGCACGCCGCTGCTCACCCTCGCGCAGCGGACCGCACTCGGCCGGGTCGAGGGTCTCGATGCCCGCCTCCCCCGAGGTGAGCAGCAGGTACGAGACGGCAGCGCCCCGCCCGGTCCACCGAGCGACGACGGACGCCGCGCCGTACTCCAGGTCGTCGGGGTGGGCGGCCACGGCCAGCACGGTGGTGACGTCGTCGGACAGGGTCGGCAAGGTGTCGCTCACGCAGGGCACCTTGCCAGGGGACGCGTGGCACCATCGCGTGGTGCTCCTCGTCACCGGTGCGACCGGGTTCGTCGGCTCGGCCGTCGCCGCCCACCTGCACGCCCGGGGTCACCAGGTCCGCGCGCTCGTCCGCGACCCGGCCCGCGCGGGCGTCCTGCCCGCGGGGGTCGAGCTCGCCGTGGCCGACCTGGACGACCCCGACGCGCTCGTCCGGGCGGCCGACGGGTGCGAGGGGGTGTTCCACCTCGCCGCCGCGGTCGGCGTGCCCGACGCTCGCGCCCGCGAGCTCAACGTCGGCGGCACCGCCCGGGTCGTGGACGCCTGCCGTCGCGCCGGGGTGCGCCGGCTCGTCCACACCTCGACCAGCGCCGCCGTCTGCGTGCCCGATCCCGCCGGCCCGGGCGCGCTCGTCGACGAGTCCGCCGCCGGGGGCACCGCGCTGACCGACACCTACTCGACGAGCAAGGCCGAGGCGGAGGCGCTCGTGCTGGAGGCCGTGCGCGAGGGGCTCGACGCGGTGGTCGCCACCGTCGTGAGCGTCTACGGGCCCTCCCCCAGGGGCCCGCGGAGCTACAACACGCTGCTCGCCGCGGCCGCGCGCGGCGAGGTCGGCGACGTCGTCGACACCCGGGTGGGCTGGGTCCTCGCCGACGACGTGGCCGCCGGCGAGCTCGCCGCCTTCGAGCGCGGGACGGCCGGGCAGCGGTACGTGCTGTGCGGCGAGGTCGCGTCGTTCCCCCGCCTGCTCGACACGTACTGCGCGCTCGTCGGCAGCCCGCACCGGGTGTGCCCGCAGCCGCAGGGCTCGACGCTGCGCGACCCGCCACCGTTCGCCGAGCGCTCGGAGGTCTACGGGCACCTCGGCGGCTACCGGGTGGTCGACGACGCGGCGCGGGCGCTGGGGTTCCGCGCGCGCGGGCTCGACGAGGGGCTCGAGCTCACGGCACGCTGGATGCACGATGCCTCGTGAGCAGGGCGGCGTAGTTAGCGACTGCTAACCTCCGGCCGTGACGACACCTCGGCGCGAACAGCTGCTGCACGTCGCGGCGGTGCTCATGGCCGAGCGCGGCTACCACGGGGTCAGCATCAACGACCTGGGTGCCGCCGCCGGGGTGAGCGGACCGGCGCTGTACCGGCACTTCGCCAGCAAGCAGGCCGTGCTCGGCGAGGTCCTCGTCGGGATCAGCGGGCGCCTGCTCGACGGGGGGCGGGCGCGGACCGACGGCGGCCTCGACGCCCTGCTCGCCTTCCACGCCGAGTTCGCCCTCTCCGAGCCCGAGCTCATCCGCGTGCAGGACCGGGACCTCGCCTCGACCTCGCCGGAGGACCGGACCCGGGTGCGCCGGCTCCAGCGCGCCTACGTGGAGCTGTGGGTGGCGCAGCTCCGCGCGGTGCGGACCGACCTCGACGAACCGGTGGCGCGGGCCCGGGTGCAGGCGGTGTTCGGCCTGCTGAACTCCACGCCCCACGCCGGACGGGGTCTGTCGCGGGCCCAGATGTCCGCCCTGCTGTCCGAGCTGGGGGCGGCCGCCCTGCTCGCGGGCTGAGCGCCCGGACAGCCTCGATCCCGCCGAGGTGGCGCACCGCGGGCAGCTACGTCACGACCCTCTTCGAGGCGCCGGAGGCCGGGACCTACGTGGCGCCCCACCAGAAGTAGGCCCCACCGCTGCACCAGCTCGATCGGGAGGCGCCCGTGGTCACCACGACCACGGGCGCTTCCCGTGCGTCGTCCTACCCGGTGCCCGTCCGTTCGAGCAGCACCGCGGTGAGCTCGGCGAAGGTCTCCACCACCGCGGCCGGTCGCGCCGCCCGCAGGTCGTCACGCTCCCCCGCGCCCCACGTCACGGCCACCGCGGTCATCCCGGCGGCGTGCGCCGCCTGCACGTCCACCACCGCGTCCCCCACGTAGACGCACCGGGCCGGGTCGACCTGCAGGGCCGCAGCGGCGTGCAGCAGCGGGTCGGGCGCAGGCTTGTGACGAGCGGTGTCCTCGAGCGCCGCGACGACCTCCAGCCGCCCCCCGAGCCCGACGGCGTCCAGGGCGGTGCGCGCCGTGTCCCGCCGCTTGGACGTGGCGACCGCCGCGGGCACCCCCGCGGCGGCCAGGGTGGTGAGCAGCTCGTCCGCCCCGGGGTAGCGGCGGATGAGGGCGGACGTGTGGGCGAGGTTCCACTCGCGGTACACCCGGTCCAGCTCGTGGCCGTGCTCGGGTGAGATCTCGAGCAGGACCTCCAGCAACGACCGCCCGACCCAGGTGCGGGCCCGGGCCTCGGCGACCTCCTCACCGAGCACGGCGCGGAAGGCGTGCTGGTAGGAGGCGACGATGAGCGGGATGGTGTCGGCGAGGGTTCCGTCGAGGTCGAACAGCACCGGCCCCACGACGACGGACGGTCTGCTCGGCTCGGGTGTCGGCACTAGTGCAGTCTGCCGGGACCCCCGCCGCCACCGCGCCACGACGGGCGGTGCGCGCACACCGGCTGACCCGGGCGGGACGTGACCCCCGCCACGACGAACGGGCCGGTCCACCACGAGGGTGGACCGGCCCGGCCGGGTGGGTCAGGTGGAGCGGGGAGCTGGACTCAGAAGTCCATGCCGCCCATGCCGCCCATGTCGCCACCGCCGCCGCCACCGGCGGGGGCCTTCTCGGGCTTGTCGGCGACGACGGCCTCGGTGGTGAGGAACAGGGCCGCGATGGACGCCGCGTTCTGCAGCGCCGAGCGGGTGACCTTCACCGGGTCGTTGATGCCGGCCTCGAGCATGTCGACGTACTCGCCGGTCGCGGCGTTGAGGCCCTGGCCGGTGGGGAGGTTGCGCACCTTCTCCGCGACCACACCACCCTCGAGGCCCGCGTTGATGGCGATCTGCTTGAGCGGGGCCTCGAGCGCGACGCGCACGATGTTGGCGCCCGTGGCCTCGTCACCCTCCAGGTGCAGGTTCTCGAAGGCGGAGGAGGCCTGGATGAGGGCCACGCCACCACCGGCGACGATCCCCTCCTCGACGGCCGCCTTGGCGTTGCGCACCGCGTCCTCGATGCGGTGCTTGCGCTCCTTGAGCTCCACCTCGGTGGCCGCACCGGCCTTGATGACCGCAACCCCGCCGGCCAGCTTGGCCAGGCGCTCCTGCAGCTTCTCGCGGTCGTAGTCGGAGTCGCTGTTCTCGATCTCCGCGCGGATCTGGTTGACCCGGCCGGCGATGGCGTCGGGGTCGCCGGCACCCTCGACGATCGTGGTCTCGTCCTTGGTGACGACGACGCGACGGGCGGTGCCGAGCAGGGAGATGTCGGCGGTCTCGAGCTTGAGGCCGACCTCCTCGGAGATGACCTCGCCGCCGGTGAGGATGGCCATGTCGGCCAGCATCGCCTTGCGACGGTCACCGAAGCCGGGGGCCTTCACGGCGACCGACTTGAAGGTGCCACGGATCTTGTTGACCACCAGGGTCGCGAGAGCCTCGCCCTCGACGTCCTCGGAGATGATCACCAGCGGCTTGCCCGACTGCATGACCTTCTCCAGCAGCGGGAGCAGGTCCTTGACCGTGGAGATCTTCGAGGCCACGAGCAGGATGTACGGGTCGTCCAGGGACGACTCCATGCGCTCGGTGTCGGTGGCGAAGTAGGGCGAGATGTAGCCCTTGTCGAAGCGCATGCCCTCGGTGAGCTCGAGCTCGAGGCCGAAGGTGTTGCTCTCCTCGACGGTGATGACGCCTTCCTTGCCGACCTTGTCCATCGCCTCGGCGATGAGCTCGCCGATGGAGGGGTCGCCGGCGGAGATGCCCGCGGTGGCGGCGATCTGCTCCTTGGTCTCCACCTCCCTGGCGGTCTCCATGAGCTTGGCGGTCACGGCCTCGACGGCCTTCTCGATGCCCTTCTTCAGGGCCATCGGGTTGGCGCCGGCCGCGACGTTGCGCAGCCCCTCGCGGACGAGGGCCTGGGCGAGCACGGTGGCGGTGGTGGTGCCGTCACCGGCGACGTCGTCGGTCTTCTTGGCGACCTCCTTCACCAGCTCGGCCCCGATCTTCTCCCACGGGTCCTCGAGCTCGATCTCCTTGGCGATGGAGACGCCGTCGTTGGTGATCGTGGGGGCGCCCCACTTCTTCTCCAGGACGACGTTGCGGCCCTTGGGGCCGAGCGTCACCTTCACGGCGTCGGCGAGGGTGTTCATGCCCCGCTCGAGGCCGCGGCGGGCCTCTTCGTCGAACGCGATCATCTTGGCCATTGCGGCGTGATCCTCCGGGATTGGGGGTGGCACGTCCGTTGGGGTGCCACCGGGGTGCACACGGTGCTGGCCAGGTCCGATGCCCGCGACGGACGACCAGGGCTGTGCTCGTGCCCGGTCTCACCGTCCCGACCTGGCACTCACGGGTGGTGAGTGCCAAGTCCTTTTCTAGCACTCACCCCCGTCGAGTGCAACGTCCTCCCCGGGTCCCGCAGGGCTCGCACCGGGGTGTCAGAGCAGCAGCACCACGATGGCGACGACGAGGACGAGGGCCACCAGCAGCAGCGCGGGCACCGCCCACGCCCGACCCTGCGCGGGCGGGGTGGTGAAGGCCGAGGTGCTCCGCGCGGGCAGCGGGTCGCGCAGGCGCATCGACGCCACGTCCGGGTGGGCCGTGGCCGGTGGTCCGGCCGGTGGCAGCGACGGGCGCGGACCCACCGGACCCGACGGGTGCGGCCCGGAGGCGGACCCCGAGGTGGACCCGGGCGCGCGGCGCACCGGCGGCTCCTCGGGCCGGGTGGTCCCGGCGAGGGCCTGCTGGGCCAGCTCGACCAGCTCCCGGCAGGTGCGCGGGCGCTCCTGCGGGTCGGCGGCGGTGCCGCGGCGGACCACCGAGTCGATGCGCGCGGGCAGGACCACCTCGGCCGAGACCGCCGGCACGGCCCCACCGAGGTGGCCGTGGATGACCTCCTCGACGGTGCCGGTGAACGGGGCGTGCCCGGTGAGGCAGGCGAACAGCACGCAGGTCAGGGAGTAGACGTCGGTGCGGGCGTCGACGGCGTCACCGCGCAGGTGCTCCGGGGCCGCGTAGGTCGGGGAGCCGAGGAAGTCCCCGCCCCGGGTGCGGTGCCCGGCGTCGCCCCGACGGGTCAGCCCGAAGTCGGCCAGGTACGCGTGCTCACCCCCGGTGCCCTCACGCCGGGTGAGCAGGACGTTGGCCGGCTTCACGTCCAGGTGGACCAGCTTGCGCCCGTGCAGCACGTCCAGCGCCTCGGCCACCTGCCCCAGCAGCAGCAGCGCCCGGCGCGGGGCCAGCGGACCGTCGGCGAGCACGCTCGCCAGGTCGGGGCCCGCCACGTAGCGCACGGCCAGGAAGAGCATCCCGTCGACGTCGCCGAAGTCGTAGAGCGGGACGACGTGCGGGTGGTCGACGGCGGAGGTGTTGCGGGCCTCGTCGACGAAGCGCTCGCGGAACTCGGCGTCCCCGGCGAGCGCGTCGGACATGATCTTCAGCGCGACCGTGCGGCCCAGGCGCACGTCGGTGGCGCGGTACAGCGTCGACATGCCGCCCTGACCGATGACGCCGTCCACCCGGTAGTGGCCCAGGCGCCGCCCCACCAGGTCGCTGCGCTGCTCGCCCACGGAGTCGACCCTAGACCGGGTCCTCGCTGCCCTCTCGGCGTCACGGACCGCACCGAGAAGGCAGTATCAGCGGGGTGCGCACCGTGAGAGAGCACCAGGACGTCGTCGCGGCACTGCTGCCCCCGACGCCGGTGGTGACCGTCCCGCTGGAGGGGGCCGCCGGGCTCGTCCTGGCTGTCGACGTGGTGGCGCCGCGCGCGCTGCCGGCCTTCGACAACTCCGCCATGGACGGCTACGCGGTGCGGGCCGCCGACGTGGCCGCGGCGTCGGCGGGGGCACCCGTGACGCTGCCCGTCGCGGAGGACGTCCCCGCCGGACGGGTGGACGGCCCCCCGCTGCAGCCGGGGACCGCACACCGGATCATGACCGGGGCCCCGGTGCCCGACGGGGCGGACGCCATCGTGCAGGTGGAGGCGACGGACGGGGGCAGCGGGGCCGTCCCGGGCACCGTCGCCGTGCACGAGCCGCGCGGCGCGGGCACCCACGTCCGCCGCGCCGGGGAGGACGTGGCCGTCGGCGAGACCGTCCTGGTCGCTGGCAGCACGCTCGGGGCCGCGCAGCTCGGGCTGCTCGCCGCGCTCGGCATCCCCGAGGTGGCCGTGCACCGGCGGGTGCGGGTGCTGGTGCTCTCCACCGGCTCCGAGCTCGTCGCGGCCGGGCAGGAGCTGCGGCACGGCCAGATCCACGAGTCCAACGGCATCATGCTGGCCACCGCGGTCCGCGCCGCCGGGGGCGAGGCCGAGCAGCTGCGCTTCGTCTCCGACGACGTCGCGGAGCTGCGGGCCGCGCTGGCGGTGAGGTTGGGCGAGGTGGACCTGCTCATCACCTCCGGCGGGGTCAGCGCCGGGGCGTACGAGGTGGTGAAGGACGCGTTCACCGGCCACGGCGTGGACTTCGTCAAGGTGGCGATGCAGCCCGGCATGCCGCAGGGGTCCGGGCGGGTCGAGGGCACCGCCGTGGTGACCCTGCCGGGCAACCCGGTCAGCGCGCTGGTGAGCTTCGAGGTGTTCCTGCGCCCCGCCCTGCGGGCCGCCGGAGGCCACACCAGCACCCGGCGCCGGCGGGTGCGGGCCCGGATCACCGAGGCGCTCGACTCGCCCGCGGGGCGACGCCAGTTCCGCCGCGGCGTGCTCGACGAGGCGCGCGGCACCGTCGCCCCGATCGGCCCCCCGGCGTCGCACTTCCTGCGCTGGTTGGCGGCCTCGGACTGCCTGCTCGACCTCGACGAGGACACCACCCACCTGGACGCCGGGGACACCCTGGACGCCTGGGTCCTCGATTGAATCGGCACCCGCGAACGACGTGATCGATACTCCACCGGCTCCCGCACCTCACCGGGAGCAGACGGAAGGAGCACTGTCGTGACCACTGCTGTGGGCTTCATCGGGTACCTCATCATCGGCGGCCTCGCCGGCTGGATCGCCAGCAAGTTCATGGGCACCGACGCCGAGCAGGGCATCGTGCTCAACGTCGTCGTCGGTGTCGTCGGCGCCCTCATCGGCGGCTTCATCCTCCAGCTGTTCGGCGTGGACGTGAACGGCGGCGGCCTCATCTTCACGTTCCTCGTCGCCATCGCCGGTGCCGCGCTGCTGCTGTTCGTGGTCAAGGCGGTCCGCGGGCGCTCGTAGGGCTGTCAGGAGTCCGGGAGGAGTCCGGGAACGGGCGCGACCCACTACGTTGGGGCGCGCCCGTTCCTGTCCCTGACTCTTGCGCCCGAGGAGCCTCGTGGCCCGCCGCCCATCGCAGCCCGCCGACGCCACCGGTCTGCGGCACGCCGTCGGTCTCGTCCGTGACGCCGTCCCCCCGCTGCACCCCGCGGGTCGGCCGTTCGTGCTGGGCCCGGCGGCGCTCGCCCTGCTCGGACACCGCTCCCGCCTGCTCCGCCGCACCGGCACGGTGGCGGCGCTGGCCTGCGCCGCGTTCTTCCGCGAGCCCGGCCGCGTCCCGCCCACCCGTCCCGGCGTGGTCGTCGCCCCCGCCGATGGCGTCGTCGCGCTGGTCGACGACGCGGTCCCGCCGCCCGAGCTGGGCCTGCCCGCCGTGGCCGTCCCCCGGGTCAGCGTCTTCCTCTCCCTGCTCGACGCCCACGTCCAGCGCAGTCCCGTCACCGCGGCCGTGGTGACCGTGGTCCACACCCCCGGCCGGTTCCTCTCCGCCGACCTCCCCGCGGCGAGCACCGACAACGAGCGCACCGCCGTGCACCTGCGCACCGACGGCGGGGCGGACCTGGCCGTGGTGCAGATCGCGGGGCTGCTCGCCCGCCGCATCGTGTGCGACCTGCGGGCCGGGGACACGACCACCCGCGGCGCCACCTACGGCCTGATCCGCTTCGGATCCCGGGTGGACACCTACCTGCCCGCCGGGTCGCGGCTGCTGGTGGAACCCGGCCAGCGCACCGTGGGGGCGGAGACCGTGCTGGCCGAGCTGCCCGCGTGAGCCCCCGTCCGGTCCCGGCTCGCGGTTCGGCCCCGGCCGGGGACGGGCGTGCAGCCGAGGACGGGCGCACCGGCGCGGCGAGCTTGCTCCCCAGCGCCGTGACGGTGCTGGCCGTCTGCCTGGGACTCTCCGCGATCCGGTTCGCCCTCGACGGGGAGCTCGGCAGCGCCTACTTCCTCGTCCTCGCCGCGGCCGTGCTCGACGCGGTGGACGGCCGCATCGCGCGCCTGCTCGACGTCAGCAGCCGCATCGGGGCCGAGCTGGACTCCCTGGCCGACGCCATCTCCTTCGGCGTGGCCCCCGCGCTCGTGCTGTACCTGACGCTGCTGCAGGGCAGCCGCGGTGGCTGGGTGGTGTCGCTGATCTTCGTGGTGTGCACCGTGCTGCGCCTGGCCCGGTTCAACACCCTGCTCGACGACAGCGGGTCCAAGCCGGGCGCGGCGGACGAGGACTCGTCGCCGACCGCGGAGTTCTTCACCGGGGTGCCCAGTCCCTCGGGGGCGATGGTGGCCCTGCTGCCGCTGGCGGTGACCCTGCAGCTCGGTGACGGGTGGTGGGCGGACCCCGCCCTGGTCTCGGTGTGGATGCTCGCGACGGCGGGGCTGGTCATCAGCCGCCTGCCCACGCTCTCGGTCGGGGCCATCCGGGTGCGGCGCAGCCTGGCCGGGCCGTTCCTCGTGCTCGTGGGGGCGGTCATCGCCGGGCTGATCGTGTTCCCCTACGTCTCCGTCTCGCTGCTCACCTTCGTCTACCTGGGGCACCTGCCCCTGGCGGCACGGCGCCACCGGGAGGCGCTCGCCCGGGCGGTGCCGCGGCACCCCACGCGGGTGCCCCGGGCCCGCCCGTCGGCCCGGCGGCTCGGGCTCCGGCCGCCCCGGGTGCGCCGCGCACCGGACCGGCCCCGGCGCACCCGGGGCTGAGCACCGCGCGTGGCGGCCCCGGCGGCGGGGAGAACCTAGACTGGGTGCAGCACCCCGCCCCCTGCCCGAGAGACGGAGCGCGTCCTCCACCGTGATCGCCGTCCTGCTCGCGCACGCCGCGGCGGCGCTGCTCGCCCCCGTGCTCGTCCGGCACCTGGGTCGCAACGCCTTCGGCCTCCTCGCGCTGGTCCCGCTCGGCGGCCTCGTGTGGACCCTCGCCCACGCGGGGCAGACGCTGCGGGTGGACGTGGCGTGGGTGGCCGGCGTCAACCTCGACTTCTCCCTCGTGCTGGACCCGCTGGCCACGATCCTGGCCTGCCTGGTCACCGGCGTGGGTGCCCTGGTCCTCGCCTACTGCGCGCGCTACTTCACCGACGACGAGCCCAGGCTGGGCCTGTTCGCGCTGGAGATGGTGGCCTTCGCCGGGGCCATGTTCGGCCTCGTGCTCAGCGACAACATGCTGCTGCTGTACGTGTTCTGGGAGATCACCACCGTCCTGAGCTTCCTGCTGGTGGGGCACTACGGCAGCCAGGCGACCAGCCGGCGCAACGCCACCCAGGCGCTGCTGGTGACCACGGCGGGCGGCCTGGCCATGCTCGTGGGGATCGTCATCCTCGGTCGGGTCAGCGGCAGCTACCTGCTCTCCGACGTCATCGCCGACGCCCCCCGGGGCTGGCTGCCCGGCGTGGCCGTGGTCCTGCTGCTGGTCGGCGCGCTGAGCAAGTCCGCCATCATCCCGTTCCACTTCTGGCTGCCCGGCGCCATGGCCGCCCCCACCCCGGTCAGCGCCTACCTGCACGCCGCGGCGATGGTGAAGGCCGGGGTCTACCTGGTCGCGCGGCTGGCCCCCGGCTTCGCCGACGCGGGCCCGTGGCGCTGGACAGTGCTGACCCTGGGGGTGACGAGCATGCTCGTGGCCGGCTGGCGGGCGCTGCGCGAGACCGACCTCAAGCTGGTGCTGGCCTTCGGCACCGTGAGCCAGCTCGGCTTCCTCATGACCCTGGTCGGCTCGGGCACCCGCGACCTGGCCCTGGCGGGCATGACGATGGTGCTCGCCCACGGCCTGTTCAAGTCCACCCTGTTCCTCTCCGTCGGCGCGGTCGACCACGCCACCGGCACCCGCGACCTGCGCGAGCTCTCCGGCCTCGGCCGCCGCAGCCCCGTGCTCGCGGTCGCGGCGGGCGCGGCCGCGCTGAGCATGGCCGGCATCCCCCCGTTCCTCGGCTTCGTCGGCAAGGAGGCCGCGTTCGAGTCGCTGCTGCACGGTGGCACGGTGGGCGGAGCGCTGGCCGGTGGGGGCCTGCCCGACCAGGCGGCGTCCCTGGTCACCCTGGCCGGGCTCGTCGTCGGCTCGATCTTCACCGCGGCCTACAGCCTGCGCTTCGTGTGGGGCGCGTTCGGGGGTCGCGAGCCCAGCGCGGCCGTCGCCGGGATGCACGCACCCAGCCCGCTGCTGCTGGCCCCGCCGGTGCTACTGGCCACCCTGGGCCTGGTCGGCGGGTTCCTGTACTCGCCGCTGGACACGGCGCTGAGCGCCTACGCCCGCGCGCTGCCCGAGGGGGAGGACGCGCCGTACCACCTGGCGCTGTGGCACGGGCTGACCCCGGCGCTGGGGCTCTCCGTCGTCGTGGTCGTCGGCGGGATCCTGCTGTTCCGGGCCCGCGACGGCGTCGTCGCGCTGCAGGACGCCGCGCCGGCGGCGCTGGGCAACGCCGACCGCGCCTACGACGCCACGCTGCGCGGGGCCGACCGCGTCTCCCAGGGGCTCACCGGCACCACCCAGCGAGGCTCCCTGCCGATCAACCTGGCCACCATCCTCACCACGCTGACCGTCCTGCCCGCGGTGTTCCTGGCGCTGGGGCCGCGCCCGGAGCTGCGGCTGCGCGGCTTCGACTCGCCCGGGCAGGCCGTCGCCGCGGTGCTCGCCGTGGTCGCCGCCCTCGCCGCCACCCGGACGCCCAACCGGCTCACCGGGGTGCTGCTCGTCGGGGTCACCGGGTACGCGATGGCGGTCATCTTCGCCCTGCACGGGGCGCCGGACCTCGCGCTGACCCAGCTGCTGGTGGAGACGCTGACGCTGGTGGTCTTCGTGCTCGTGCTGCGCAAGCTGCCCACCGACGTGGACCAGGAGCTCTCGCAGCGGGGGTTCCTGCGCCACCGCGGGATCCGGGCGGTCGCCGCCGGGGCAGTCGGCACCGCGGTGACCGTGCTGGGGGCGTACGCGATCAGCGCGCGCACCGCGATCGGCGACGCGGTGGCGCTGCCGCAGGCGGCCTACGACCTGGGCCACGGCGCCAACACGGTGAACGTGATCCTCGTCGACCTCCGCGCCTGGGACACCCTCGGCGAGATCTCGGTGCTCGTGGTGGCGGCCACCGGCGTGGCCAGCCTGGTCTTCCGCCACCGGCGCACCGGCTCGGCCCCGCGGGTCGCCGACGCCGTGGCCGACGGGCTCATCGCCGACGCCGGGGCCGACGCGGGCGAGCCGGAGGAGACGAACTGGCTGCGCGGCGGCGGGCTGGAGACGCGCGAGCACCGCTCCCTGGCCCTCGAGGTCACCGCGCGGCTGATCTTCCCCACGATCATGGTGGTGTCGATCTACCTGCTCTTCGCCGGCCACAACGCCCCCGGCGGCGGTTTCGCCGGCGGGCTGGTGGCCGGGCTCGCCCTGGTCGTGCGCTACCTGGCCGGCGGGCGCTACGAGCTCGGCGAGGCCCTGGGCGTGGACGCGGGCACCGTCCTCGGGCTCGGGCTGCTGCTCTCGGCGGGCACCGCCGCCGCGTCGTTGGCCCTCGGCGCCCCGGTGCTCAGCTCGGCCCTGTTCGAGGTCGACCTGCCCGTGCTCGGCCAGGTGAAGCTGGTGACCGCGCTGTTCTTCGACACCGGCGTGTACCTGGTGGTCGTCGGGCTCGTGCTCGACGTGCTGCGCAGCCTCGGCGCGGGCCTGGACCCGGTCGCGCAGAACGAGGGCGTGGCCGACGCCACCGAGTTCAGCCCCACCGTCCGGGAAGGGGCCCGCCGGTGAGCGCCAACCTGGGCCTGCTCGTCGTCGTCGGCGCCATGTTCTCCTGCGGGGTGTACCTGCTGGTCGAGCGCAGCGTCACCCGGGTGCTGCTGGGCGTGCTGCTCATGGGCAACGCGGTCAACCTGCTGCTGCTCACCGCGGGCGGGGCCGCCGGCGACCCGGTCTTCGTCAAGCGCTTCGGCCCGGACGGGTTCGCCGACCCGCTGGCCCAGGCGATGATCCTCACCGCGATCGTCATCACCATGGGCCTGGCCGCCTTCGTCCTCGCCCTGGCCTACCGCGCCTACACCCTGCACGCCCGGGACTCGATCATCGACGACCCCGAGGACGCCAAGGTCCTGGGCCGCGCGGTGGCCGACGCCCCCGACCGCGACCGCTCCGACGACCCGGTCACCGGGGCCCCCGGCCCGGGCGGCGACGCCTACGGCCCCAGCGACCTCGGCGCCAAGCCGACGTCGCGGTCGACCGGACCGGGACGGGGGCGACACCCGTGAGCGCCGCGTCCGTCCTCGCCCCGCTGCCCGTGGTGGTCCCGCTGCTCGGCGCGGCGACCACGCTGGTCCTCGGCGCCCGCCCGCGCGCGCAGCGGGTGGTCAGCGTCGGCGTGCTCACCGGGCTGGTCGGGGTGGCGCTGGCGCTGCTGCTGCTCGTCGACGCCGACGGCACCACCGTGGTCCAGGTCGGCGGGTGGCTGCCCAGCCTGGGCATCGCCATCGTGGTCGACCGCCTGGCCGCCCTCATGGTCCTCGTGGCGGCGACCGTGCTGCTCGCGGTGCTGCTGTTCGCGATCGGTCAGGGCATCCGCGACGGCGACGAGCGCCAACCCGTCTCGATCTTCCAGCCGACCTACCTCGTCCTCGCCGCCGGCGTCTCCCAGGCCTTCCTCGCCGGCGACCTGTTCAACCTCTACGTGGGCTTCGAGGTGCTCCTGGTCAGCAGCTACGTGCTGCTCACCGTGGGCGGCAGCGAGGACCGCATCCGGGCCGGCGTCTCCTACGTGGTGGTGAACCTGACCTCCTCGCTGGTGTTCCTCATCGGCATCGCCCTCGTCTACGGCGCCACCGGCAGCCTGAACATGGCCCGGGTCGCGGTGCGGCTGGAGGACGTGCCCGCCGGCACCCGCACCGCCCTGTTCGCGGTGCTGCTGGTCGCCTTCGCGCTCAAGGCCGCCGTGTTCCCGCTCTCGGCGTGGCTGCCCGACAGCTACCCCACCGCGCCGGCCCCGGTGACCGCCGTGTTCGCGGGGCTGCTGACCAAGGTCGGCGTCTACGCGATCATCCGGACCCACACGCTGCTGTTCCCCTACGGGTCGCTCGACAACGTGCTGCTGGTGGCCGCGCTGGCCACCATGCTCGTGGGGATCGGCGGTGCGATCGCGCAGAACGACGTCAAGCGGCTGCTCAGCTTCACCCTGGTCAGCCACATCGGGTACATGATCTTCGGCATCGCGCTGTCCACCCAGGCCGGGCTGGCCGGCGCCATCTACTACGTCGTCCACCACATCGTGGTGCAGACCGCCCTGTTCCTCGTCGTCGGCATCATCGAGCGCCAGGGTGGCTCCGCGTCGCTGCGGCGCCTGGGGGGGCTGGCGGCGACGAGCCCGCTGCTCGGCGTGCTGTTCCTGCTGCCCGCGCTGAACCTGGGCGGGATCCCCCCGTTCTCGGGCTTCCTCGGCAAGGTCGCGCTGCTCCAGGCGGGCGTGGCCGACGGCAGCGTGCTGGCGTGGCTGCTCGTCGGGGGCAGCGTCGTGACCAGCCTGCTCACCCTCTACGTCGTCGCCCGGGTGTGGACCAAGGCGTTCTGGCGCCCCCGCGACGACGCTCCCGAGGGGGAGCTGGCCGACTCCGGCCCGGTCGCCGTCGTCGAGGGCGCCGCCGACACCGCCGTCGCCCAGCGCACCCTCGTCGGGCCCATCCCGCTCGGGATGCTGGTGCCCACCGCCGGGATGGTGGCGGTGAGCATCGCGCTGACCGTGTTCGCCGGCCCGCTGGTGGGGGTCACCGAGCGTGCGGCCACGTCGCTGAACGACCGCACCAGCTACCTCGTGGCCGTCCTCGTCGATCCGGGGGCGGCCCGGTGACCCGCACCCAGGTTCACGAGCTCGGCGTCGTGGCGTGGCTGGCCGCGGTGTGGGTGCTGCTGTGGGGCGACCTCTCGTGGGCCAACGTGCTCGCCGGCCTCGGCGTGGCCGTGGCGATCCGGGTGCTGCTGCCGCTGCCGACCGTGCGCACGGAGGGTCGGGTGCACCTGCCGACGCTGCTGCGCCTGGTCTGGGCGGTGTTCAGCGACCTCGTCGTCTCCAGCGTCCAGGTGCTGGTGCTCGCGGTGCGGCCCGGTCCCCCACCGCGCTCGGCCGTCGTGCGCAGCCACCTGCAGATCCGCTCCAACCTGGTGCTCGCCCTGCTGGTGGACATCCTCACCCTGGTGCCCGGCTCGATGGTGCTCGAGGTGGACCAGCGCCGCCGGGTCATCCACACCCACGTGCTGGACGTCCGCGGCCCGGCGGATCTGGAGCGCTTCCAGCGGCACGTCGGCGAGCTGGAGGACCTGCTCATCGGGGCGTTCGAGGCCCCGGTCAAGGTGGTCGAGGACGAGCAGGACGAGGAGCAGGTGGGCGCATGGGCACAGGACTGACCGTCGTCGCGTGGGTGGTGGGCGTGCTGCTGACCGGTGCCGCGGCGCTCGCGCTGGTGCGGGTGGTGCGCGGGCCGAGCAGCCTCGACCGCCTGGTCGCCGTGGACCTCGTCATCGCGGTGGCCATCTGCAGCCTGGCCGCGTTCGCCGGGCTCAGCGGCAACTCCACCCCGATCCCCGCCGTCCTCACGCTCACCCTGGTCGGCTTCGTCGGCTCGGTGAGCGTGGCGCGCTTCCGGGTGCGGGACCGCTCGTGAGCACGGGGTGGGGCACGGTGTTCGACGTCGTGGGCTCGGTGCTGCTCGTGGTGGGCTCGCTCCTGGCGCTCACCGCCGCGGTGGGGGTGCTGCGGCTGCCCGACACCCTGGCCCGGATGCACGCCTCCACCAAGCCGCAGACGCTGGGCCTGCTCCTCGTCCTGGCGGGCTCGGCGCTGCTGCTCCGCGGCGGGCTCGACGGCGGGATGCTGCTGCTGGCCGGGCTGTTCCAGCTGGTCACCGCACCCGTGATCGCCCACCGGGTGGGCCGACTGGCCCACCAGGAGGGGCTCGCGCGTGCGGACCTCATGGTCGTCGACGAGCTCGCGGAGGACCGCGCGCGGGAGTGAACCCCGTCTCTCCGGTGGTCGGGCAGCGTCCGTCGTCCTGGTGACCACGGCCGCGGCCGGATCACCCGGACGGGGCGTCAGCAGGTCGGGGGCCGAGGCCGCGGTGACGGTGACGGTGACCCCGCTCCCGGTTGCCGGGGTCACCCACGAGCGAGGACACCGAGCGCCGCGGCGCGGACGGCGTCGACCAGGGCGGGCGGCAGGTCGGGGGCGGGGCCGAGCACCACGAGCAGTCCCGCGCCGCCGGCGCGGGCCAGCAGGGTCCGGGTGACCTGCGGGGGGCCGGACGACCGCGGGCTGCGGGTCTCGGTGGGCAGCCGGAGCTCGGGCCCGCCACCCGGCTCTGCCCGGACCCGCACCGAGGCGGGGCCGAGGGTCCCGCTCGTGATGCGGTGGTCGGAGCACGCGGCGAGGAACGGTTCGACGCCCGCCAGCGGAGCCGCTACGACGGTGAGCGCCACGGTGACGGGCACCGCGCCGGGGCGCTGGTCGCGCAGCACGGTGAGGCCGGTGCCCCCGGTCTCCGCGCGGCGCAGCACGCTGACGACATCACCCGCACCGACGCACGACGGGTGGTCGCTGACCGTGTCGTAGTAGGTCGGGGGGAGCGGAGCGGGCTCGAGCTGGACGCCGTCGGTCCGGAGCTCGTGCAGCGCGGCGGCGAGACGCTGCGCGAGCGGGGCGGGCACGAAGCGGGTGCTGGACGAGCAGTCGGCCAGCAGCACGCCGAGCACGAGCAGCACCACGACGATCGGCACCCGGGACGCACCCCGCCCCCGGCCCACCGGGGCGCGCGGGGGGCGGGCGGGCGGGGGCCACGGCTGCACCGTGGCTCCCCGGCGCCCGGACCCGCCCGACTCAGGCCCGCCCGGACGACGCCCGGGACTTGCGGGCCAGGGCGTCGACCGCGACCGCGAGGGCCAGCACCAGCCCGGTGATGATGAAGCGGATCGAGGACGACAGGTTCAGCAGGGTCAGCCCGCTGGAGATGGCGGAGATGACCAGGACGCCCAGCAGCGCGGAGTAGGCGCTGCCGCGTCCGCCGAACAGGCTCGTGCCCCCGATGACCGCCGCGGCGATCGCGTTGAGGTTGACGTCCGCGGTGCCGCTGGCGCTGTTGGCCGAGCCCAGCCGGGCCGCGGCGAGGATGCCCCCGAGCGCCGCGAGCGTGGAGCACGCCACGAACACCGACAGGTACACCCGGCGCACGTTGATGCCGGTCCGCCGCGCCGCCTCGACGTTGCCGCCCACGGCGAACACCGAGCGGCCCCACCGCGTCCGCGTGAACAGGTAGTTCATCACGACCACCAGGACGGCGAACAGCACGAACATCCACGCCACGCCCCGAGTCTGGTTGAGGTACCAGACCACGAGCTCCAGCGCGACGAGCACCAGTCCGGCCTGGACCAGCAGGGAGGTCGTGGAGCGGGCGGACAACCCGGCGGCGCGCCGGGCCCGGACCCGCTCGTACCCCGTCGCCAGGACCGCCACCCCCACCAGCGCCGCCAGCACGTAGGCCAGCCACCGGGGCAGGAACGACTGCTGGGCGAACCGGACCAGCCCGGAGTCGAACGGGATGTTGATCGAGGTCGAGGCGCCGAGGACGGACAGCTGCAGCCCCAGGAACCCGAGCAGGCCGGCCAGGGTGGCCACGAAGCTCGGCATGCCGAAGCGGGTGAACATCACCCCGTAGAGCAGCCCGACCACGGCTCCCACGGCCAGGGTGATGATGACGGCCAGCCACAACGGGTAGCCCCGCTGGACGAACAGCACGGCCGTGATGGCCGCCGACAACCCGCTCACCGAGCCCACCGACAGGTCGATCTCGCCCACCAGCAGCACGCAGACGATCCCGAGCGCGATCACCCCCACCGAGGACGCCTCCAGGGTCAGGTTGACCAGGTTGCGGCTGGAGAGGAACAGCGAGTTCAGCGACTGGAAGATCACGGCGATCAGGACGAGCCCCACGACGACGGGCAGCGCACCGAGGTCGCCGGAGCCGACCCGTGACCGGAAGGCCCGCACCGCTCCGCCGAACCCGGCCTCGGTCCGCAGCCGCTCGTCCTGGCGGTCCAGCGCGGTGCGCGGCCCCTGTGTCTCCTGCACCTGCGTCATCGGTCCGCCTCCTGCTCGTGGGTCGTCGTCCCCTGGGCCGTCGCGGCCCGGGGGTTGGTCGGGGCCGTGGTCCTGCTGTCGGTGGGGTCGGCGTCGGTACGGGCGGCGCGGCGGGAGGACCGCCGGGTCACCGCATTGTCCGACGCGCCGGTGATGGCGGCGACGATCTCGTCCGAGCCGACCGTGGCCACCTCGAACACGCCGTTGTTGCGTCCCAGCCGGAGGACGACGACGCGGTCGGCGACCGCCCGCACGTCCTCCATGTTGTGGCTGATCATGACCACCCCGAGGCCGCGCTCGCGCAGGCGCTCGATGAGGTCGAGCACCTCCGCGGTCTGCGCGACGCCCAGCGCGGCGGTCGGTTCGTCGAGCACCACCAGGCTGGGGTCGCCGAGCAGGGAGCGCGCGATCGCCACCGTCTGGCGCTGGCCG
This sequence comes from Mycobacteriales bacterium, assembly GCA_038234335.1. Lineage (GTDB taxonomy): Bacteria > Actinomycetota > Actinomycetes > Mycobacteriales > Mycobacteriaceae > Rhodococcus_D. Next base: position 23,428 of record JBBSUN010000001.1, on the reverse strand, counting down.
CCCGACAGCGAGCTGACCGGGATGCGCACCGTGGGGATCCGCGCTGAGAGCTGGTTCATGAGCTCCCAGGAGCGAACCTCCATGGCCACCTCGTCCAGGCGCAGCGCCTTGAGCTCCCGGCCCAGGAACAGGTTCTGCACCACGTCCAGGTTCTCGCACAGCGCGAGGTCCTGGAACACCGTGGCGATGCCCCGCTCGATGGCGGCGCTCGGGTCCGTCATCTGGACCTGTTGACCCTTGAGGTGGATCTCCCCGCTCGTCGGGCCGTGCACCCCGGCGAGCACCTTGACCAGGGTCGACTTGCCGGCACCGTTGTCACCGACGACGGCCACCACCTCCCCGGCTCGCACGTCGAGGTCGATGTCGGTCAGCGCGTCCACGGAGCCGAAGGACTTGCAGATGCCCCGCAGGCTCAGCACCGGGTCGCCGGACGGGGCGGTCGGCCCGGTGCGGCCGGCAGCGGTGGCGGTTGTCATGAGCGGTCCTCTCAGGTCGTCGTGCCGAGGCTCAGCTGATGCCGAGCGCGGTGCAGGCGGTGGCGTAGACACCCGTGCAGATGTCGGTGGCCTTGGCGATGCCCTTGTCGAAGATCTCGGCCTTGATGTTGTCCTTCGTGATCACCACGGGGACGAACAGCTGGCTGGGGGTGTCGAACAGGGTGGTGTCGGACTTCGGCGTCTCGTTCTTCAAGAACGAGACGGACGCCTCCGCCGCCGCTCCGGCGACGACCTCGCTGGGCTTGGAGATCGTGTTGAACTGGTCGCCGGAGATGATCAGCTGCAGACCGGCCTGGGTCGCGTCGTTCCCGGTCACCGGCGGGACGGGGGTGGTGCCCGCCGCCTTGAACGCGGCGATCGCGCCGCCGCCGGTGCCGTCGTTGGCTGCGACCACGCCCAGGATCTGGTCGTTGAAGCGCGAGATCTGGCCGCTGACCCAGTTCTGGGCCTGGGCCGGGTCCCAGTCGGGGGTGTCGTACTCGGCGAGGGTCTTGTACTGACCGCTCTCGATGCCGGTGTGGATGCCCTTCTTGATCAGCCCGGCGGCGGCGTCGGTGGGCGACCCGTTGACCTCGAGCAGACCGCCGGTGGCAGGGTCGACCCCGTCCTTCTTGAGCTGCTCGACGAGGGACTGCGAGATCAGCGAGCCGATCTTCTCGTTGTCGTAGGAGACGTAGAAGTCTGCCGGCGTCGTGGGGATCGGACGGTCGTAGGCGATGACCTTGACGCCCTGGCTGTGCGCGGTCTGCACCAGTCCCGCCGCGGCGGCGGAGTCCACCGGGTCGAGGACGATCACCTTGGCGCCCTGGGTCAACGCGCTGTTGAACTGCTGCTGCTGCTTGGCGGCGTCGCCGTCCGCGTTGTTGTAGAGCACCTCGCAGCTGGTGCAGAGCTCCTTGATCTTGCTCTCGTAGCCGGGGCGGTCGTGCTCCTCGTACCGGGTGGAGGCCTGGTCGGGCATGAGGAAGGCGACCTTGGCGCCGTCCAGCGAACCGCCGCCCGCGGCGTCGGAGCTCGTCGTGCCCGGGCTGCTGTTGGTGGCACACGCGGTGAGGCCCAGCGCGGCCACGGAGACGGCAGCGAGCAGGCGGGCCAGGGACTTCGTCGTCATGGAGCTCTCCTCAGGGATCCGTCCGCGGACGGGGTCGGGTGGTCGTGCAGCGGGGTCGGTCGGGGTGCGGGGGGTTGGGGGTCGAGGGGGACGTTGAACGAGAGCAGCGAGGTCTCGCCCGACGACGTGACCTCGAGCCGGGTGAGGGTGCCGTTGTCCAGGCGCGGGAAGACGGCCCGGTAGCGGCGCACCTCGATGCCGAGCAGCCGGCACAGCGCGAGACGGAGCAGGGTGTTGTGCGCGACCACCAGGACGGTGGCTCCGGAGTGCTTCGCGGCGACGTGCAGCAGCACCTCCGCCCCCCGCTGCGCGGCACGCTCCGGTGCCTCGGCCCCAGGGAACGGGTGCGCCACGGGATCGGCCCGGAAGGACCGCACCAGCTCGGCGCCACCGTCCTGGTCGGCCAGCTCGGCCAGGGTGCGGCCCTCCGCCACCCCGAAGCCGACCTCGCGCAGGTCGTCGAGGACCACGGCGTCCAGCCCGAGCGCTCGCTCGGCCGGTCGCGCCGTTTCCCGCGCGCGACGCACCGGCGAGCAGGCGAGCGCGTCGGGCCGCTCCGTCACCGCCCACCGGGCGAGCAGCTGCGCCTGCGCCCGTCCCCGCTCGGTGAGGTCCACGTCGCTGGTCGCCCCCGCGTAGCGGTTCTCCGCGTGCCACACCGTCTGGCCGTGGCGGGCGAGGACGAGCCGGGTCGGCCCGGCGGACGGGCGGGTCACGCCGGAGCCAGCCGGGCGTCGAGCCAGCCCCGCTCACCGAGCACGGCGACGAGGGCGGCGTAGGGCTCCTCGTACCGGTCCCCGCGGGCGGCGTCCGGCTCCAGGCGCGCGGCGATGCACACCATCCGGGACGCGGTGCTCGCCAGCTCACCGGGCGCCGCCGCTGCGAGGACGGCGGCCCCGACGGCGGCCTCGGCCGAGGCGGGCAGCAGGGTCTCGCGCCGCAGCACGTCGGTCCGCAGCTGGTTCCACCACCGGTTCCGCGTGGCCCCACCGGAGAGCGCGACCGGTCCGGACGTGTCAGCCCCGAGCCCGCGGAGCACGTCGTAGCAGAGCCGCTCCAGCAGGGCCACGCCCTGCAGCACGCCGGCGAAGCGCACCGCGTCGTCGTCGGAGTCCAGGGTGGAGAAGCCGCGGGCCCCGGGGGCGACGAACGGGAAGCGCTCACCGTGCCCGGTCAGCGGGTAGGTGGTGCCGGGTGCGGGGTCGTGGGCCGCGGCACGACGGGTGAGCGCGTCGAGGTCGGCGCCGGCGAACGCCGTCGCCACGATCCCGGCCCCCGTGCTGGACGCGCCACCGGGCAGCCAGCCACCGTCGGGGTTGAGATGGCTGTAGACCGCCCCGCTGGGATCGCGCAGCAGCTCGCGGGTGGCGCCCTTCACCACGAGCGTGGTGCCGAGCGCGGAGCTCCAGGAGCCGGGGCTCAGGGCGCCGGTCGCGACCTGGGCCGCACAGCCGTCGGTCATCCCGGCGCGGACCGGGGTCCCGACGGGGAGGCCGGTCGCCTCCGACGCCGCCGCGCCGACCTCGCCCAGACCGGCGCCGGGCAGCACCACCTCGGGCAGGCAGTCCGGGTCGACGCCCAGCTCGACGACCACGTCGGTGGGCCAGGCGCGCTCGAGCAGGTCGTAGCCGGTCTTCAGGGCGTGGCTGGTGTCGGTCGCGGTGCGGTGACCGACCAGGCGGGCGGCGATGGAGTCGGCCTGGTGGGCGACGTGCACCCCACGGGGCAGGGCACCGGCCCGCTGCAGCCAGGCCACCTTGGGCAGCGCCCAGCTGGGCTGGACCCGGTAGCCCAGGCGCTCCCACCGGTCGGCGCCGGCCCGCTGCACCTGCTCGGCCTCGCTGGCCGCCCGGGTGTCGTCGTACATCAGCGCGCTGCCCAGCGGGCGCCCGTCGGTGTCGCAGGTGAGCACGGTGCCGCTGGTGGAGCTGATCGCCAGCGCCTGCACCGGCGCACCGGCGAGGTCCGCCACCAGCGCACCGAGCACCGCGCACGCCACGCGCCACCACTCCTCGGGGTCCTGCTCGTGGCGCTCGTCGGCCCGGTGGTCGCGGACCAGCGGGGCCGCCGCGGTGCCGGCGACGGTCCCGGTGGCGGTGACGGCGACGGCCCGGACGCCCTGGGTGCCGAGATCGAGCCCGATCCAGACGGGCTCGGCCGCGGTCGCTGCTGCGAACGTCATCTCGCGCCTCCTCGACTGCTCGGTGAGCGGGGTCTTGTGCGACGTCCGTCACACCGTTGATGTTAGTTCTAACAGAAATTCTGAGATATGGAGGGTGCGACACCGAACCGTGACCTCAGGCGCGGTGCGCGCCAGCCGCGCGGGCCGCGCGGTAGCGCTGCGCAGCCGTCGCCAGCCGTCGCACCTCGTCCTCGGCGGGGGAGAACAGGCGGCCGGGGCGCACGGCGGCGGTCGTCGCCGCGGCGATGTCGGGGTAGCGGCCGGTGCACACCGCACCGACCATGGCCGCCCCGAGGGCTCCCACCTGGTCGCCGGCCCCACGCTCCACCTCCAGACCGCAGGCGTCGGCCAGCAGCTGGCACCACGCGTCGCTGCGCGAGCCGCCCCCGCTGAGCACCAGCCGCTGCGGGTGCGCCCCGGAGGCGTCGATGCAGTCGGCGACCGCGAGGGTCAGCCCCTCCAGCACGCCCCGGGCCACGTCGGCCGGGGTGTGGGTGAGCTCGAGGCCGAGCACCGCACCCCGGGCGCGCGGGTCCCGGAACGGCGTGCGCTCCCCCGCCGGGGAGAGGTAGGGCAGCACCAGGGGGGTCCCCGGGCCGGGGGTGGACCCGGCCGCCAGGCGCACCACGGCGGCGGCATCGGGCAGGCCGAGCAGGGCTCGCGCCCACTCCAGGACCTCCGTCCCCGCCAGCGTGGCGTAGAGCAGCATCCAGCCGTCGTCGGCGCCGAGGTCCAGCGCAGACCCGCTGGGGGCACGGTCGGTGGCCGCGTCCGGCGAGGCGATCCCCACGGCCAGGGTGGTGCCGAGCACGGTCATCGCGGAGGTCGGCGTCAGGGCGCCCATCCCGAACCCGGTGGTCACCACGTCGTAGGGCGCCAGCACCGCGGGGATGCCCGCTCGCAGGCCCATCGCCTGCGCGGCGTCCGGCAGCAGGGTCCCGAGCCGGTCACCGTCGCGCACCACCTCCGGCAGCAGGGGGCGGGTCCAGGCGAGGCCGAGCTCGCCCAGCAGCTGCTCGTCGTAGCCGGATCCGTCCGCGGCCAGGAACGGGTTGCTGGCCTCGGAGACGTCCAGCACCCGCCGACCGGTGAGCGCGGCGTGCAGCACGCTGCCGCAGCTCAGCAGCGTGTGCGCCCGCGCCACCACGTCCGGCTCGTGCTCCGCGAGCCAGGCCAGCTGGGCGTGGGCCAGCCCGGCGAAGCCGTAGGAGCCGGTCCGCCGGAACGCCCGCTCCAGCAGCCCCTCGTCGTCCCAGCGCTGCACCACGTCGGCGGCGCGGGCGTCGTTCCAGAGCATGGCCGGACGGACGGGCGCCCCGGCGGGGTCGACCAGCCAGCAGCCGTCGCCCTGCCCGGTCACGGCGAGCACGTCGACCTCGGGGCCCGGGCCGGTGGTGGCGCGGCGGACCACGTCGTGCGCCGCGGCGACCACGGCGCCCGGGTCCTGCTCGGCCCAGCCCGGGTGGGGCCGGTCCACCACGACGGGAGCCTCCGCGGTGCGCACGACGGACCAGTCGTCGTCGAACAGCACCGCCTTCACCACCGACGTGCCGGCATCGATACCCAGCAGACCCACGGCTCAGCCCGCCTGGGCGGGGATGAGCGACTCCGGGTTGGCGCAGTGCGCCAGGGTCCCGTCACGCAGGAACCCGGCCGCCGCGCGCGCCACCTTGGCGGCGGACTCCAGCGCCACCTGCCGCGAGGCCCCGGCCAGGTGGGGGGTGGCCAGGACGCGGGCGTCGGTGAGCAGCGGGCTGCCGGGCGCCGGGGGCTCGGGGTGCCACACGTCCAGCGCGGCCGAGCCGACCTGGCCGGCGGCGAGGGCGTCCGCCAGGGCCGCCTCCACCACCAGCTCGCCCCGGGCGGTGTTGACGAAGCACACCCCCGGCTTCATCGCGGCGAAGGCGGCGGCGCCGAACATCGCGCGGGTCTCGTCGGTGAGCCGGGCGTGCACGCTGACCACGTCGCTGGCGGCGAACAGCTCGTCGAGCTCGACGAGGCGGACACCGGCGGGGACCCGGGCCGGGTCGGCATAGGGGTCGTGGGCGAGCACCGTGGCGCCGAAGGCACCGACCAGCTCGGCCACCCGCGCGCCCACGGCGCCGAGCCCGACCAGGCCGACGGTGCTGACCCGCAGCTCGGTGCCGGTCCGCTCGAACCGGAACGCGCCGGCGTCCCAGCGTCCCTCCCGCAGGTCGTGCGCCGCCGCGACGAGCCCGCGCGGCGCGGTGATCATGGCGGCGACGACGAACTCCGCGACCGCGCCGAGGTTGCGCCCGGGCAGGTACGCCACGGGCACGCCGGCCCGGGTGGCCGCCGCGACGTCGATGTTCACCGGACCGCCGCGCACGCTGCCGACCAGGCGGAGTGCGGTGCCGGCCTCGAGCACCGCGGCGGTCACCGGGGCCAGGTGCGTCAGCAGCACGTCCACGCCGGCGACGAGGTCGACGAGCTCGTCGACCTCGCCGGCAGCCTCGCGGACCCCGTCCACGGAGCGGAACGGCACGTCGGGCCAGTCCGAGGTGTGCAGCACGGTGACGACGTCCCGGCCGGAGTCCCCGCCCAGGGCGTCGCGCGCCGCGGCGGCCAGGGTCTCGGCAGAGATGAAGCGGTCGCCGGCGCAGAGCACGGTGAGCGGCGTGGTGGGGGCCACAGTGCCTCCTGAAGATCGGTGCGATGAGATGTGAAAACTAACATCACTTCACACGGTGCGCCAGGTCACACTTCACAGCCTTCGTCGGCGTCCTCAGCTGCTGACGGCGGCGATCGCGACGTTCGCGCCGGACTCCTGGGCCAGCCGCAGGTCCTCCGGGTCGGTCCGGGAGTCGGTGACGACGAGCGAGAACTCCGCCAGCGGTCCCAGCAGGTGCGGGGCGGGGCGGCCGAACTTGGCGTGGTCGACGAGCAGGACGGTGCGGGCCGCGCACCGCATGAAGGCCCGCTTGACCTGCACGGTCGACTCGGAGCGGTGGTAGCAGGAGCCGCCGTACACCGCCGTGGTGGACATGAACAGCACGTCGGCGTGCAGCCGCTCGATCGCCTCGGTGGTGTGCAGCCCGAAGCACGCCTCCTGCAGGTGCTGGTAGCGCCCGCCGAGCAGCACGACGTCCACCCCCGGGGCGCCCGCCAGCGCTGCCAGCACAGGCAGGAAGTTGGTCACCACGGTGATCGGGGCGGCCGCCGCGACGTGCGGCAGCAGGGGCAGCGCGGTGGTGCTGTCGTCGAGGAAGACGGTCTGCCCCGGGCCGAGCAGCTCGGCGGCACGGGCGCAGATGGCCGCCTTCTCGGCGTGCAGGGCGCTGCTGCGCTCCCGAACCCCCGCCTGCACGAGGGCGGACGGGTTGGCGGTGGCCCCGCCGCGGATCTTGCTCAGCCAGCCTTGCGTCGAGAGCGCGTCGAGGTCCCGGTGCACAGTCATCAGGCTGACCCCGAGCTGCTCGGCCAGGTCGTCGATGCGCGCGAAGCCCTCCTGCAGCACCTGGGTGCGGATCAGCTCCCGACGGCGACCGGGGGCCGACTCGTCGCCCCCACCGTTGCCCGACTGGCGCACCCCGCCACCGTAGTGCGTGCGCACCGCCGTCCCCACCGCACCGCCCGTCGCGATCAGGCAGCACCCGTCACCGTGGCGACGCTCGCGTCTCGACCGGCCAGAGGTCGTGCGCCTTCACCGCTGTGGTGGAAACCTCGCGCCCCGGGTCGAGGTGTCACGCACGAGCTCGCCGGTACACCTAGGCCGTCACGTACGCGGCGAGCAGGGTGAGCAGGCGCTCGTGCTCGGGCGGGCTGAGCGTCCCGAAGCGGCGGGAGTCCTGCTCCGCGGCCAGCTGCCGGGCCGCGGACAGCACCGCCGTGGCCCCGGGCAGCAGGTGCAGCAGGTGCGCACGACGATCCTGCGGTGAACGGCGCCGCTCGAGCAGGCCCCGGGCTTCCAGGTCGTCCACCATCTGCACCACGGTGGGGCCGCTGACCCCGGTCCAGCGGGAGAGCTCGGACTGGGTGATGGGGCCGGTCGCGGCGAGCACGTTCAGCACCCCGACGTGGCGCGGCTCGATCGCGAGCGGCTCCAGCGCGGCCCCGAAGTCCCGGTGCAGTGCGGTGTGCGCCCGGCCGACGAGGAAGCCGACGCTGTCCAGCAGCTCCGGCAGCACGTCCTCGTCGACCTCGTCACCCACCACCGTGCGCAGCAGCCGGGCGAGCTCGTCGCGCTCGGCGGCGCTCAGCCCGGCGGTGAGCTCCGGCTCGTGCGCCCAGGCGCGCGAGACCCACGCAGCGACCACCTCGTCACCGGCCGGCGTGCGGCTCAGGGAGAACGCCCGCCGGTCCTCGGGGTTGCGCACCCGCTCGACGAGTCCCGCCGCCGCGAGCACGCGGACGGTGGCCGCGATCGTGGTGCGGCTGACCCCGGTCGTCCGCGCGAGGTCCTGCTGGCTCAGGACCCGGCCGCCCTGCAGTGCCGTGAGCGCCGCGATCCCGTGCAGGTCCACCGCACCGGGCCGGTCGTCCCTGAGGATCGCGTGCTTGCGGGCCCGGGCGCGCCACAACAGGTGGCCGGGCACCCGGGCGAGCGCGGGCAACAGCTCGTAGCGCTCCTGCTCCACCGTGACCTCCTCGCCTCCGCTTGACGTCCCGCCACCCCGGCGTACGGTACCGCAGGTAATCGTTACGCTTGTGATGATTACCCCGTTGACGATCTTCCCAGCCGAGGAGCACCCCATGGCCGCCAAGTGGTGGACCCTTGTCGCCGTCTGCACCGGAGTCTTCATCCTGCTGCTGGACATCACCATCGTGAACGTCGCGCTGCCGGCGATCCAGACGCAGTTCAGCGCCTCCCTGGCCGGTCTGCAGTGGGTGATCGACGCCTACGCGCTGAGCCTGGCCGCCCTGCTGCTCACCGCGGGCTCGCTGGCCGACCTCTACGGCCGCAAGAAGGTGTTCCAGGTCGGCACCGTGCTGTTCCTGGTCGGCTCCGTGCTCTGCGGGCTGGCGCCGAACATCGTCTTCCTGTCCCTCGCCCGCGCGGCCCAGGGCATCGGCGGCGCCGCGATGTTCGCCACCGCGCTCGCCCTGCTCTCCAGCGCCTTCAGCGGGCGCGAGCGCGGCGTCGCCTTCGGGGCCTTCGGTGCGACCACCGGGGTCGCCGTGGCCATCGGCCCGGTGCTGGGCGGGGCCCTGACCAGCGGTCTGTCCTGGCGGTGGATCTTCTTCGTCAACATCCCCGTCTGCGCGGTCGCCCTCGCCGTGACGTACTCCAAGGTCACCGAGTCGCACGACCCCCGCGCGGGCCGGCCCGACTGGTGGGGCTTCGTCACCTTCTCCGCGTCGCTGGCCCTGCTGGTCTACGGCCTCATCGAGGCCGGGCAGCAGAGCTTCGGAGACGGGACCGTCGTCGCGAGCCTCGCCGGGTCGGTGCTGCTCATGGCCGTCTTCGTCGTGCTGGAGCTGCGTCGGCCCGACCCGATGTTCGACCTCGGACTGCTCCGCAAGCCCACGTTCCTCGGGGGCTCCATCGCCGCCTTCGGCGTCTCGGCATCGATCTTCTCGCTGCTGGCCTACCTGGTCATCTACGTGCAGAACGTGCTCGGCTACTCCGCCGTCGGTGCGGGGGTGCGGTTCCTCTTCCTCTCCGGGGCCTCGTTCGTCGCCGCCACCGTCGCCGGCAAGCTCAGCAGCTCGGTACCCACCAAGTGGCTCATCGGCCCCGGCTTCCTCGTCCTCGGGACCGGCCTGGCCCTGCTGCTGCAGATCGACCCGGGTTCCTCCTGGACGGTGCTCATCCCCGGCCTCACGGTGGCGGGCGTCGGCATCGGCATGATCAACCCGCCGCTGGCCTCGACCGCGGTGGGCGTGGTCAGCCGGGACCGGGCGGGCATGGCGTCGGGCATCAACTCGACCTTCCGCCAGGTGGGCGTGGCCACCGGCATCGCAGCCCTGGGCTCGATCTTCGCCAACCGGGTCGCCTCGGGCATCACCGCGGCGCTCGCCGGCACCCCGGCCGCCGACCGGTCCGAGCAGATCGCCGCGGGCGTCACGGGCGGCCAGATCGGCCGCGTCGTCTCGGCGGCACCGGAGAACCTGCGCCAGCAGGTCCGCGACGCGGCCACCACCAGCTACGTCGACGCGCTCGACCACATCATCCTCATCGCCACCGTGATCGCCTTCGTCGCCGGGATCGCGTGCCTGTTCCTCATCCGGGCCAAGGACTTCGAGATCAGCAACGGCGGGGCACCCGAGCCCGACGGCGCCTCCGCCGCCGCCAGCGAGGAGGAGGGTGCCGCCCCCCACAGCCCGGAGGAGATGGTCACCCACGGCCGGCACGAGTCCGGCGCCACCCCGACCACCCACGGGGCCGCCCACGCCAAGGGCGCCCACGCGCGGTAGGGACCGGGCCCTCCCGGCTGGAAGACTGGTCCCGGGGAGCCGACCGCGAGACCAGGAGAACGCAGTGCAGCAGGGAACCGTCCGCTTCTTCGACCTCGAGCGGGGCTTCGGCTTCCTCGCGCCCGACGACGGCAGCGCGGACGTGTTCGTGCACGTCTCCGAGGTGCGCCCGGTGGCCGGGGAGCGGGTGCTGCGGGAGGGCCAGGCCGTCTCCTTCGACGTCGGCGAGGGACCCCGTGGCCCCCAGGCCCTGGCCGTGGCGGTGACCGGCGACGTGGCGAGCGGGGCGACGATCGGGGTGCTGGCCACCGTCTCCTGGTACGAGCCGGCCAAGGGCTACGGCTTCGCCTCCCCCGACGGCGGGGGCGCCGAGGTCTTCGTGCACTCGTCCTCGATCGTCACCGGGGGCGTGCTCGCGGGCGGGCAGCGCGTCGCGTTCGTCGTCGAGGCCGGGGAGAAGGGGCCGCAGGCCCAGCACCTCGTGCCGCTGAGCCACGAGGCCGGCCTGCGCGGGGCGCCCGCCGCCGCCCGCGACGACGAGGCCGACGGCACGGTCGAGTGGTTCAACGAGGAGAAGTCGTTCGGCTTCATCACCGCCGACGACGGCAAGGGTGACGTCTTCCTGCACACCCGCGCGCTGGAGGACCCGGAGTACGTGCCGGCCGCCGGCGACCGGGTCGAGTTCTCCACGGTGACCATGGAGCAGGGCCGGCAGGCGCGCGAGGTGACGTTCGTGGCCCCCGGTGCACCCGTCGCAGCCACGGCGTCCCCCGCCCCGTCCAGCTCGGGCCGCCCGAGCCGCGCCCCGGCACGGAGCCAGCCGAACACCCGCAGCGGCGACGGCACGGTGGCCCGCTACGACGGCGACCGCGGCTTCGGCTTCATCACCCCGGACGCGGGTGGGGCCGACCTGTTCGTCCACGTCTCCGTCATCGCCGACGGCGAGCCCCTGGTCCCCGGCGAGCGCGTGCGGTTCGGGATCCGGCAGAGCGACCGCGGCCCGCAGGCCGACGACGTCGAGCGCGCCTGACCCGGCAGGTCGGTCAGCGGCGCACCAGCGGACGCGCGGCGAGGGTCGCCACCCCGGCGACGACGAGGGAGACCAGCGACGCCGACCACCCGGTGGGCACGCCCAGCGCGGACTGCAGCGCCGTCCACCCCGTGGTCCACCCGGCTGCCCAGCCGGTGAGCGCCGTCGGCACCGTCACCTGGTAGGCGGCGAACCCCAGCACCCAGGGCACCAGCAGGACCGCGCGCGACGGGGCCGCCGAGCTCGTGTCCCACCGCAGGCGCAGCACGAAGAACGCCACGAGCACCGTCGCGGCGAGCGGGGTGAACACCGCGCCGAGCAGGAACAGGAACGGCTCGTAGCTGTACGCGTCGACCCCGAGGGCGAGCGCCGTGGCCAGCAGCCCCACCCCGACGACGAGGTGGCGCCGGTCCCACCCCGGGCGCAGGTTCTGGGTGCTCACCGCGGTCGAGTACAGGTTGGCGAACGCCTCGTCGAGCTCGTCGACGACGAGGATGACCACGGCCACCCCGGCCGCGGGGAGCACGAGCAGCGCGCCGATCACGTCGAACCCCGGGCTCACGCCGTACGCCGCGACGGCGAGCACCCCGAGGGCGAAGCACGCGACCGTCGCGCTGCCGTAGCCGAACCCGGCCCCCAGGAACGAGGCGCGCCCGGAGCGGGAGTGGCGCGCGTAGTCCGCGGCCAGCGGCACCCAGGACACGGGCAGGGCGACGACGAGGTCCACGTTGGACCAGAACGCGCCCGGGCCGCCGTCGGTCAGCGGGGGCAGCGGTCCGCGCAGCACCGCCACCAGCAGGTACACCACCGAGGCCAGGGCCAGCCACACGGCGTAGCGGCTGAGGACCCGGACCACGCGCAGCGGCCACAGCGCCATCGCCGTGGCCAGCACCCCCGCCACGAGGACGAACACCCACCGCGGAGCACCGGTCAGCCGGGTCGCGACGTCGGCGATGACGTAGATCTCGAAGGTGGCCCAGCCGACGCACTGCAGCAGGTTCGCCACCGTCGGCAGGGCGGAGAGCCGCGCCCCGAGCAGCCCGCGCAGCAGCACCATGGCCGGGGCGCCGGAGCGGGCACCGGCCGCCGCGGACAGCCCGAGCAGGGTGCTGCCGATCGCGGCCCCGACGACCACGGCGACCAGCGCCCAGGCGATCGACGTCCCGGGCGCGAGCAGGAACGTGGCCGCCACCGGGAGCAGCAGGGAGATGCCGAGGTTCGTCCACAGCCCCAGCTGGGCGGCGGTGCCGAGGGTGCGGGACTCCCGCGAGCGCAGGGTGGTCGACGGCTCGACCGCGGTCACCGGTGGCCCCCCGCCGCGGGATCGGGCCACTGGAGGTGGAAGTGGTGCGGCGGGCCGTGACCTCCCCCGACCTCGAGCTCGTCGGCGCGGCGCAGCGCCTGCGTCAGCCACGCCTTCGCCCCGCCCACCGCCTCGAGCCACCCGGTGCGCTGCGGGACGAGGGCGGCGATCGCGGCGCTGAGCGCGCACCCGGTGCCGTGCGTGTTGCGGGTGTGCACCCGGGGCGCGGTGAGCCGGTGGGTGACCCCGTCGAGCACCAGCAGGTCGACGGACTCCTCCCCCGCGAGGTGGCCCCCCTTCAGCAGCACGCGCGGGCCGAGGGCAGCCAGGGCGCGGGCCTGCTCAGCCATCCCGGCCTCGTCGGTGGCCTCGGGGCGCCCCAGCAGGTCCGCGGCCTCGGGCAGGTTCGGCGTCACCAGGTCCACCAGGGGCAGCAGCTCGGTGCGCAGCACCGCGACCGCGTCCGGGGAGAGCAGCCGGTCCCCGGACGTCGCGACCATCACCGGGTCCAGCACGACGACGGGCGGTCGCCGACGCCGCAGCACGTCCGCGACCACCGCCACCGTCGCCGCGTCGCCGAGCATGCCGATCTTCACCGCGTCCACGGCCACGTCGTCGAGCACGCTCGCGAGCTGGGCGGCCACGTGCTCCGGCGGCACCGGGTGCACCCCCTGCACGCCCCGGGTGTTCTGCGCGGTCAGCGCGGTGATGACGGTCATCCCGTAGGCGCCCAGCGCGCTGAACGTCTTGAGGTCGCCCTGGATGCCGGCCCCACCGCTGGGGTCGCTGCCGGCGATGGTCAGGGCCCGGACGATCACGTGTCCAACCCCGGGGAGGAGGCCTGCGCCCAGAACCGCTGCGGGATGCGTCCGGCGCGACGTGCGTCGAACCCCGCGCTGACGGCGGAGGCCATCGCCCGGGCCATGCGTTCGGGCTCCCGGGCCCGGGTGACGGCGGTGGCCAGCAGCACGGCGTCGCAGCCCAGCTCCATGGCCAGGGTGGCGTCGCTGGCCGTGCCGATGCCGGCGTCGAGAATCACCGGCACCCCGGCCGCCGCCGTGATCATCTCGATGTTGTGCGGGTTGCGGATGCCCAGCCCGGTGCCGATCGGCGAGCCCAGCGGCATCACCGCGGCGCAGCCCACGGCCTCGAGGTGGCGGGCGACGACGGGGTCGTCCGTGGTGTACGGCAGCACGGTGAACCCGTCGTCGACGAGCTGCTCGGCGGCGTCCAGCAGCTCGACCACGTCGGGCAGCAGGGTGCGCTCGTCGGCCACCACCTCGAGCTTGATCCAGCTGGTCTCGAGCGCCTCACGGGCCAGGCGCGCGGTGAGCACCGCCTCGGCGGCGCTGCGGCAGCCGGCGGTGTTCGGCAGGACCGCGATCCCCAGGCGCGCCAGCAGCGCGAGGACCCCGGTGCCGCCACCGGCATCCACCCGGCGCAGGGCCACCGTGGTCAGCTCGGTGCCCGAGGCCACCAGGGCCCGCTCCAGCACGGCCAGGTTGGTGGCGCCGCCGGTACCCATGACGAGCCGGGAGCCGAAGCGGCGCCCGGCCACGGTCAGCGTCTCCTCAGCCACCCCGTCAACCACCCTGCACCGCCGTGAGGACCTCCACGACGGCACCGTCGGGCACCGTCCTCGTCCACTGCGAGCGGGGCACGACCGCACCGTCGACCGCGACGGCGATCCCGGTCGGTGGGGCCCCGACCACCACGACGAGGTCGGCCACCGTGCTCCCGTCCTCGACGTCGCGGTCCGTGCCGTTCAGCTCAACCCTCACGTGAACCTCCCCGGTCGCGCGGGCGCGACCTCCTCCAGTGGTGACCCGTCGAGCTCGGCGAGCACGGCGTCGGCGGTGAGCGGGGCCAGCAGCAGCCCGTTGCGGCCGTGCCCGGTGGCCACGACGGTCCGCTCGTCGAGGCGGCCGAGGAGCGGCACGTCGTCGGGGGTGCCCGGGCGCAGGCCCGCGTCGGCGGAGACCAGCCCGTACTCGGCGATCCCCGGCAGCACGGCCTCCGCGTCCGCGAGCAGGTCGCGCACCCCGCCGACGGTGACCTCGCGGTCGTCGCCGACCTCCGCGGTGGTGGCGCCGACGACGAGCCCCCCGACCCGCGGGACGAGGTACACGTGCCGGCCGTGCACCACCGCCCGGACGGTGCGGGTGGGCGGGGGCAGGCAGCCGGGACGGACGTGCAGGCGCAGGATCTCCCCCCTGACCGGCCGCACCGGCAGCCCCGGGTGCAGCGCTGCGCTCGCCGCGCCCGCGCACAGCACCACCTGGTCACCGGTCAGCTCGGCCAGGTCGCGCACGGCCGCGGTGCGCACCGGGACCCGCGCTGCCAGCGCGGCGAGCAGGGCCCGGTTGTCCACCGACCAGTCGCCGGGGACCTCGAGCGCCGACGTCGGGGTCAGCGCCGGCTCCAGCGCGCGCAGCTGCCGCCGGGTGAGGCGGGTGACCTCGCGGCCGTGCGCGGTGAGCCACTCGCGCAGCGTCTCCAGCTCCTCGACGTCGGCGGTGTCCACCCCGAGCACGACGGTGCCGGCGGTGGCCAGCTCCACCCCGAGCTCGGCGGCGAACGCGGGCCACCGCCGCAGCGAGGCGACTCCGAGCACGAGCGCGTCCTGCTGTCCCGGCCACCCCTCGGTGAGAGGGGCGAGCATCCCGCCGGCCACCCAGGACGCACCGCGGGAGGGGGTGGGGTCGTGCACGGTGACCGTCCAGCCGGCCTGCGCGGCCCGCCAGGCCACGGCGAGCCCCACGGCTCCGGCACCCACCACGTCCACCGACGGCACTGCCACCTCCAACTCCCTGCGCCGGCATGACCCGGATCAGGTTCGACGGTCGGAGCTCGTTCGCTCCCTCTCAGCCCCCGACAGGGACTCCCGTGCTGAACTGCCGGTGACCGTAGCGCTAGCGTCGCGCCCGTGCCGGACCGGGATCGCCTCGCCGCTGCCCGCCTCTACCTGTGCACCGACGCACGCCGGGACACCGACGACCTCGCGGACTTCGCGGACGCCGCCCTCTCCGGCGGCGTCGACGTGGTCCAGCTGCGCGACAAGGGCTCCGTCGGTGAGCGACGCTTCGGAACCCTCGAGGCGCTCGGTGAGCTGGCCGCGCTCGCGGTGCTGGCCGCGGCGTGCGCGCGGCACGGGGCCCTGCTCGCGGTGAACGACCGCGCTGACGTCGCCCTGGCCGCCGGGGCCGACGTGCTGCACCTCGGCCAGGACGACCTGCCGGTGGCGCACGCCCGGCGGGTCCTCGGCCCGGACGTGCTGATCGGGCGCTCCACCCACGACGCCGGGCAGGCGGCCGCAGCCGACGTCGAGGACGGGGTCGACTACTTCTGCACCGGCCCGTGCTGGCCGACCCCGACCAAGCCCGGCCGCCCCGCCGCGGGCCTGGACCTGGTGCGCACCACCGCGGCCGCCGACCCGGCCCGCCCGTGGTTCGCGATCGGGGGCATCGACCAGGACCGCCTGCCCGAGGTGCGCGCCGCCGGGGCCCGGCGGGTGGTGGTGGTCCGGGCCATCACCGCCGCACCCGATCCGCACGCCGCGGCCCGGGCGCTGCGCGCCGCGCTCGGGTGAGCCGACCTCGAGCCGAAGGCCGTCGCCACCCCGGGGCCGTCGACCAGGCCCCGCGGCCGACTGCCGCGCCCCGCGCCCGGCTGCAGGTCCTCGCGGGCGTGCTCACCGACGACCTGCACGACCGACGCTGCACGCCGGCCTCACCGCCACCCTCTCCCACATGAGGTGACCGGCGGCGGCGGTCACCACCGGAGGCGGGGGACGCTCAGCAGCCGGGCCCGGGTGTGCACCAGGGGTCGGTGGACGGCAGGACGCGTCCGGCCGACCGGAGCACCTCGCAGCACTGCCGGCCGGCGCTGCGAGCGGCGCTGAGGGTGGGTCGCCGGTGGAGCCGCCCGAGCGGGGCGCAAGGTTGCCGACGGGAGCCGACGGTCAGCTGCCGCCGCCGCACAGGGGCTCACACGTCGGGGCGACTCGTCCCACGACCCGACGCACCCTCATCGGACGACACACAGCTTTCGGACGCGAGTTCTGCACCGTCCCGGCCCGGCTCGCCCGAGAGCTGCACACGGGACCCTGCTGCACCCCGGCGCGGGCGCCCGCCGGTGCTTCGTCCGCTCCCGGCTCACTGCGCTCACCACTTCACGAGGGCGAGTCACGGCGGGGTCACCGCGGTGTGCCAGGAACGAGCGAACGTGTCACTGCTCGCTGGGCGGTTGAGTCTGCTAGCGACGCTCGCGCAAGGGCGGGAAACCGAAAGACGAGGTGCCCCGCTGTGGGGCTGGGCACCTCGTCGTTGATGTCATCGGCTCAGGAACGGACCACCACCTCCTCGCGCCGGGTGCAGCACGGCCTGTCCGGTGGCCGGGGGTGACCGCTGCCGGCGGGGGGCTCGTCGGGCAGGACCCCGGTCGTGGCGTCGGTGTGCGCCGCCCGCCCCCGGCGGAGGCGACCACCGGTGGTCCCCGGCGGGCGACTGCGCACCCACCCCCGTGCGAACCGGTGGTGTTCGCCAGCGTGGCCACTCGACGGCCACGATCCGGTCGAACTCGGTGCGGACCCAGTCATCGAGCATCTCCTCGGCCACCTCCAGGACCTGGTCGTCCTGGTTCGCCTCCCAGGTGGGGACGCCACCGACCACGGTGGAGCTCATCGCCACCACCCCCGGTCAGGCGTTGATGACGTGCTGGTCGTGGGCGTCGCTGCTGATGCTGATCTTGCGGGGCTTCGCGCGCTCGGCCACCGGGATCGTCAGGCGCAGCACCCCCGCCCGGTACTCGGCGCTGATGCGCTCGGTGTCCAGGGCATCCCCGAGGATGAGCTGACGGCTGAACACACCACGCGGGCGCTCGGCGACCGCCCGCTCGAGGGCGTCGCTGGCCCTCGGGCCCCGCTCGGCGCGGACCGTCAGCACGTTGCGCTCCACGTCCAGGTCGACCGAGCCGGGATCGACCCCGGGCAGGTCGAGCTCGATGACGAACGTGTCGTTCTCCCGCCACGCGTCCATCGGCATCCCGGCCGGGCGTGCTGCCGTGCCCAGCACCTGCTGGGTGAGCCGGTCCAGCTCACGGAACGGATCGGTGCGCACCAACATC
The DNA here is from genome assembly GCA_038234335.1 of Mycobacteriales bacterium. Taxonomy (GTDB): domain Bacteria; phylum Actinomycetota; class Actinomycetes; order Mycobacteriales; family Mycobacteriaceae; genus Rhodococcus_D. The sequence goes on along the minus strand of JBBSUN010000001.1, from coordinate 5,803 downwards.
TCGAACCACCTCCACAGAACTCTCCGCGCGAACGACGTCGCGCTCCGACAGTGGGTACCCGACGATCTGCTTCGTCGGATGCAGATTTTGTACCATTGCTGCTACCGTCGGGCAAGACCCCAAACCCGATTTCGGAAGAAGGTGCTCGTGGCGACGTCCGAGCGCACCGACCGCGGCGTCTACGGCATCACCACCGCCGCCGAGCTCACCGGCGTGGCGGTACCCACCCTCCGCCTGTACGAGCGTCATGGACTCGTGGACCCCGAGCGCACCACCGGTGGCACCCGCCGGTACAGCCAGGACGACCTCACCCTCCTCGGGCGCATCGGGGCCCTCACCGCCGCCGGGGTCAACCTCGCCGGCGTCACCCACGTCCTCGCCCTGCAGACCACCAACACCACCCTGACCACCACGAACAAGGACCTGACCCGCGAGAACACCCGCCTACGAGCTGAACGGGAGACCGCCATGACCACCCGCACCGACCACGTCCCCGAACACGACCGCCTCGACCAGCTCACCCCCGCCGACCCCGACCCCGACCCCGACGCCGCCGCGCCCGACGAAGTGGTCACACCCCCGACCGACCGGTGGGGCGCCGACCCCACCGACATCGCCGAACAAGCCACCCCCGTCGCCCTCGACGACGACGCCTACCCCCACAACACCGAGACAGGCGACCTCGACCTCCCCGGATGACGCGACCACCCCGGAACGCAAGGACCGCAGCGGGCACCACCAGGCAAAACCAGGCGCGACCCCGGCCCCGCGCCATGGCACAACCACTCGTCAGCGCCGTACGACGCACCCCTCACGGACGGATCCGCCGCTGACCGGACTGCATGACCAGGGCCCCCGCGTTTCACAATCGACCGTCTGCGGCACTGCCTGCTCGGGAGGCGAGTCAGCGAGCACCACGAGGTTCGACGGCGTCAGTGGAGCCAGGCCGCGTGCCCCCGCCCCGCGGGTGGTCTGTCCGTGAGCGCGGTCCGTCGCCGACCTCAGCCGGGCTGGGATGCTCGTTGGTGTGTGCTGCAAACCGGGCCGAGCGGAACCTCACCGCAGCGACCGGTCCATCGATGGCACCTGCCGGGCACGTGCGGTGTCCACGCCCGTCCGGCACCTTCTCGCCCGCGCGGTCCCATGCCCCGCGTGACCCGGGAGCGGCCGTGCGGACCCGGTGGCTCGCCTTCGTCGGGGCCGTCCTGGTGTACCTCATCGGTACGTACCACCGCTTCGTGTGGGACATCCAGCACGTGTGCAGCCAGGTGCACGGCACGCGCTTCGACCCCGCCACCCGGTCCGGCGACGTCTTCTTCCCCATCAGCCAACGGTGCAACACGGACGACGACCTCGTGCCAGCCTTCGTCAACCCCACCACCATCGCTCTGGTCATCCTCGCGATCGGCGCAACAATCGTCGCCTGGAGCACCGCGCCCGCCACCCCGGAGCCCACTGACACAGCTTCCGGGGAGGTCGAGCCGACCCGGTAGACCGCTCAGCTGGCTACCACTGCAGCACACACCCCGAGAGCTGGGCTCGCGGCGACATCGCCGTCCGCCATCGCTCCAACCCAGCCACACGATCCAGCCACACGATCCAGCCACACGATCAAGGCCACCGAGGGACCATGCGGTGGTGAGCAGCGACGACGAGGGGGCCGACCCGGCCTGGGAGGCAGCGCTGCTCGCCGAGCTGCGAGCCGGGCTGGCTGAGCGCGAAGCCCGCGGCGAGCTGCACGTGGAGCGGGCCGAGCTGACCGCGGACGAGGTCGTCACCGTCCTCCGGTCCGACGGTCCCCCACCCCGCTGGGGCGCCTCGGGCCCGGTCCGTCCAACCACACGTCGGGGACGCGTCGTGTCCGTCTCCTGGCTGTGGTCAAAGATCTTTCCGCGCTGGCCCGAGTTCGTCGCCGAAGCCTGGGTCGAGGAGCTCTACCCGCCGCACCACCCCGACCCCGCCACCCTCCTCGACGGAGTGCACTGGTTCCGCGGCCGCACCCCCGGCATGACCCCCGACCAGATCGACCAGCTGCCCCCGGCCCTGCGACCACCCCCGCCGCCGAGCTGGCAGGACGACCTGCCGCCCGGGATCCGCCCCGAGGACATCTGACCCTCCCGCACCTACCACCCCACCTGCCACCACCAGGCTGAACCGCCCGCCGGGCGTTCCACAACCGGCCGAGTGCGACCGATGACCTTGTCGTGTCGAGGTCGCACAACTCTGGGGTCTCCGCACCGTTCTTGGAGGATTCCGGATGTGCATGATGACCTGGTGGCGATGCGGCAGACACCCACCCTCCTCACGACCCGAGAAGTGCTGGCAGCAGGTCAGTCCGAGCGTCGTAACGCCCCCGTCCCTGCCCGGTCACGGAATTGCCTCCGGCACAGGGTCGCGCATGCTGCCAACGGGGCGGCACCGTGAGCGTGCTGGCGTTCACCGTCCTTGCCGTGGTGGTCGCCATCGCCGCGCTCGTCCAGGGCACCAGCGGGATGGGCTTCGCCCTGGTCGTGACGCCCGCCCTCGGCATCGTCCAACCCGGCCTGTTGCCCGTCACGGTCCTCGCTTTGATGATTCCGTTGAACACCTACATCGCTACCCGGGAACGCAGGGCCGTCGACTGGGGTGGAGCCCGCTGGGTCAGCGCCGGCCGCCTGGTCGGCACCGCCGGCGGGTTCGCTGTCCTGGTAGCGGTCCCGGCGAGCGCCCTCAACCTGCTCATCGGCGCCGCCACCGTGCTCGCCGTCCTGGTCAGCCTCGCCGCCCCCACCTTCACCCCCGGCCGCCACGCCCAGATCAGCGCAGGAGCCGTCACCGGGGTCACCGAAACCGCCACCGGGGTCGGTGGCCCACCTCTGGTCCTGCTCTACCAACACCGAGCGGCACCGGTCCTGCGCTCCACCGTTGCCCTGTGCTTCCTGGCCGGTGAAATCGTCTCCCTGCTCGTTCTCCTCACCGCAGACAGGATCGACGCAGATCAGATCCGCACCACAGCGTTGCTGCTACCCGCCGTCGGCCTCGGCGCCCTCGCCAGCCACCACCTCCACCACCGGGTGGGCGGCCCGTACCTCCGCACCGGTGTACTCACCTTCGCACTCATCTCCGGAACCGCACTACTCCTCAAGGGCTGAAACCCCCCGCAGCCGCTCCACCGTCGCGGGCCATCAATGCCCGCGCGATGTTGCACGATCGAGCCGAAGTGGTGCACCGTCCAGGTGATCCTCAGCGTGAGAAGTTGTGTGAGAACCGACCGCCTCCGAGCTCACCTGGCGCACCATCACTCTCTCCGTGATCGACCCGGACGAGTGGGTGGCCACGCGGGTGGCCGCCGGGCAGCCCGAGCCGGTAACCCAGTTCCTGCGGCATGTTCCAGGCCGCGGACAGCGGCTACTTCGGCGGAACAGACCCCCTGCTCGCCACCTCCTCGGCCGCGAACCCCGCACCGTCGACGACGTCCTCCAGCCGTGGCGGCGTCGCCAGCCCGCGAGCGGTCTCGGCCCAGGTGCCCCGCCCCGGTTGGTGCGGACGGCATCCCCCTCCGAACCGGGGTCGACAGCGCCGCTCTCAGGCACCGTCGGACCCGAGGCTGGTGTCGAGTGCGGTGATGACGTCGCGCAGGGTCGTCCACAGCTCAGCCTCGTCCACCACCGTGCGGCCCGCCTCCGCGCGGGCACCGGCGAGCATGGTGGCGACGTGGGTCGGGTGTGCACCAGGTGTCAACGGTGCCCCGCACTGGCACCGGCACCCGCCACCGCCGCTGCGGTCGTGCAGACCGTGCTCACCCAGCACGGCGACCTCACCCGGGTCGGGCCCGGGCTGCCGGAATCCCCCGGGGACACGGCCCCACCGGGCAGCCCGGCCACCCGGTGGAAGCGGGTCAGGCACCGGGAGGGGTGGGGGCGGCCCAGAGGTCGGGGCCGAAGACCTCGTAGCGGATGTGGTCGGCGGGGACACCCCGGGCGAGCAGGGTGCTGCGGACCTGCCGCATGAACGGCAGGGGGCCGCAGGTGAAGACGTGGATCCCGTCGGGCAGCGGCACGTCGGTGAGGTCCATGAGCCCGGTCCGGGAGCGGTGGTCCCCGCCGTCCACGCTCTCGTACCAGGTGTACCGGGTGAAGTCGTCGAGCTGGCGACCGGCGTGCAGCACCGTCTCCCGCAGGGCGTGGTCGGCCGCAGTGCGGTCCGCGTGGGCCACGATGACCGGACGCTGGGGCTGGGTGCGGGCGATGTGCTCCACGATCGGCAGCACCGTCGTGATGCCGGCACCGGCGGTGGCCAGCAGCAGCGGCGAGTCCGAGGAGGGCACGACCAGGTCCCCCGCCGGGGCGCTGACGTCGACCACGTCACCCACCTCCACCTGGTCGTGCAGGTGGGACGAGACCCGCCCGTCCGGAGCCCCGCCGGTACCACGGACCTTGCGGACGGTGACCTGCAGCCGGGTGCCGACAGCGGTCGAGGAGACGGTGTACTGCCGGGGCTGGCGGTCCCCGCCGGGCAGGTCCACGAACAGCGACACGTACTGCCCCGGCTCGATCTCCGGCACCGGGGCACCGTCGGCCGGCTCGAGGACCAGCGACACCACGTCGTCGGTCTCCTCGATCCGCCGCACCACCCGGTAGGGCCGGGTCGGGGAGCTCGGGTCGACTCCGGCACGGGCGTAGAGCCGGGCCTCCGCGGCGACGAGCTGCGTCGCGAACAGCCAGTAGACCTCGCCCCAGGCATCGGCCACCGCGGGTGTGACGGCGGCCCCGAGGACCTCACCGATCGCCGCCAGCAGGTGGTGGCCGACGATCGTGTACTGCTCCGGGCGGATGCCCAGGGTCACGTGCTTGCCCGCGATGCGCGTCATCACGTGGTCGAAGGACGGCGCGTCGGGGTCGATGAGCTGGACGGCGTAGGCCACCACGGAGGAGGCCAGGGCACGGCTCTGCTCACCGGTGGCCTGGTTGGCCAGGTTGAACACCCGCAGCAGCTCCGGGCGCTCGGCGAGCATCCGCGGGTAGAACCGGGCGGTGATCAGCTCGGCGTGCTCCGCCACCACCCCGGCGGTCGCCGCGATCACCTCCGCGGAGCCGGCCGACAGCAGGCCGATCGAGGCCGGGCGGGCAGGCGACATCATCGTCATCGTCATCGTCGGGGGTTCTCCTCAGCAGTGCTGCACGTGCGGACAACACCACGATGTCGTGCCGAGGCGGGTGACGGGCAGGGAGGAAGGTCCCGAGAAGTGGCCCATCCGACCCGAGAGCGCCCGTGGCCAGCTCGTGCTCGGCGCGTTCCCCCTCGACGCGGGCGGCCGGCACCAGCCCCGGGGTTGCACGTCCCAGCGGTTCTGGTGCTGTCCGTCCCCGGCTGCGGCCAGGGGCCTGGGGCAGGAACTGGGGGGTGGTCCCGTCGTTCAGCCCCTCGCCCGCCCTGGGTGACCCGTGCGCTCCGGTCAGGACGTCGATGGACTCGCGGTCCCTGGCGGCCGCGCCGCGGTCGGGCTGGGAGGTGCCCCGGTCCAGCTCGGGCCAACCCGATCACGCCGGCAACGATCGCCATCGCAGCACCGTCGTCGGGGATGCCCTCGACGAAGGAGCGGTCGATCTTCACAGTGGTGGCGGGCAGGTCCCGCAGGTAGACCAAGGACGCGTAGCCGGTGCCGAAGTCGTCGATGGCGAGGTCGGTGAGCTCCAAGGTCAGCGCGTGCGACGGAACCCCGGCCATCTCCAACGCCGAGAGGACATCGGAGGTGAACGCGCTCCTGGTGAGCTGCACCGCGGAGACGTTCACCGCCACCGGGACCACGACCCCGTGGTCGTGG